>JBBRPY010000014.1:0-61359 GCA_038227375.1 Dehalococcoidia bacterium | reverse complement strand
GGCACGACGATCATCAACAGCCGCGACGCCCTCGCGCTACGGGAGCAGCCGGCGGACGTCGTGATCGTCGGTGGCGGACCGATCGGCGTCGAGTTCGCGCAGTTCTGGCGCGCCTACGGGGTCGAGGTGACGATCCTGGAGGCGCTGGGCCACCTGCTCCCGCTCGAAGACGAGGAGATCAGCACGCAACTAGAGCGGGCATATAAGAAGCAGGGCATCAAATTCATTACCGGCGCGCAGGTTGCCTCGGCGCGAATGACGGACGGGCGCGCCAGCGTCGCCTTCAGCGCGGCGGCAAAGCCGCAGGAGCTCCACGCCGACAAGGTGCTGATTGGCATCGGATTCGAGGCGAACATCGGCGGGCTGGGGCTCGACCGCATCGGCGTGCAGATGGAGCGCGGCTACGTCGTCGTCGACGATCAACTGAACACGACCGCGCACGGCGTGTACGCCATTGGCGACGTCACCGGTATCATGAACCTCGCACACGTCGCCTCGGCGATGGGGGTGAGGTTGGTCGAGCGCCTGGCCGGATTGGATACACCGAGCTTGGACTATCAGCGCATTCCTCGCGCTACCTATTGCCAGCCGGAAGTCGCCAGCATTGGCCTCACGGAGAAGCAGGCGCGGGAACGTGGGCATGGCGTGAAGGTCGGGAAATTTCCCGTCCGCGCAAACGGCCGCGCGAAGGCGATCAATGCGACGGACGGGCTGATCAAGATTGTGGCAGACGCCGTCACCGGCGAGACGCTGGGCATCCACATGATCGGCCCGATGGTGACCGAGCTGCTCGCCGAAGCGTCGCTCGGGATGACGGTACAGGCGACGCCTGCTCAGCTTGGCTGGACGGTGGCTGCGCACCCCACCCTGAGTGAGGCGGTGAAGGAAGCGGCGCTCGCCGTCGAAGGCCAGGCGATTCATTTCTGGACGGATTGACATACGTCATCGCCTCTCGTTGCAGTCCACAAGAACACGGATGCTCTGTGGATGTCAAACCACGGCGGCATTACTGCTGCACGAGACCGACGATGTTGCCTTCGGGGTCCGCCATCTGTGCGACGGTCGGCCCGCCCGGGACATCGACCGGCTGGAGGATCGCCTTGCCGCCGAGCGTCTCCGCCTTCGTCAGCGTTTCCGCCAAGTTCAACACCTGCACGTAGAGGACGACGCGCGGCGTATCGGACGGCGCGAGGGCGCCACCGACGCCCGGCTCCGGCCCGCCGATCCCCGGCTCGATGTTACGCAGGCCGAAGGCGCCGGTGCTGATCTTCCAGCCGAAGATGGACTCGTAGAACAACTGTAGCTTCGCAGGGTCGTTGCCACGGATTTCGAAGAAGACGACGGGTCGGGTCATCGCACCACTTGCTTTCTCGCGCTGGATCCGGCGTAGCCCGATTGCGCTGCCGCTCGGCGACGCGCCTGTCAGACTCATCGTGTCATCGTACCGGCTGGCGCATCTTCCTACCGAATGCCGCTGGGATCGCCGGACGTCTGCGGTGCCACGGCTGCGCGCCGATGGAACTGGCTCTGAGTTACCGACGCGCGCCCGGAAGGTAGCCGCCGCTGCCGGTGTTGGGCAGCGTGATCGATCCAGCCGCGCCGGCGATGACATTGCCCGCCGGAGGCGGGATGTCGACGCACCCACTCAGGCACGCCAGATGAAACTTGAGTAGGCCGCTCGCCCCTTTGACCCCGCCCGCCTGCACGAAATAGTCCTTCCCCGCCCTCACGTCGAACTCCAGCGTCGGGCCGCCGGCGGCGCAGCCCAGCCGCGATGTGGGGCCTAACGGCGGGATGGCGGACGTCTCATACGCGGCGAGCACCGACCGGAATGCCGTCCCCTCCGTCGTCACGCGCACCCGGCCGTCGGCGACGGCGTGGATGCGGTACCAGACCGTTGCCCCGATATCGCCGCACGCGGGCGGCTCGCCCGGCTCGAGCGTGGCGCCGGTCGTATCGACGTCGTTCTCCCAGTTCGAGGGATAGACGAACAACGCATCGGCGCCGTTGTCATTGGGCGGAGGACACACGGTGACGCAGCTTATGTTCAACGCCAACATGCCACCGGGACCGCCGTTCAGCGAACCGGCCTGCACGTACACGGTGCTGTTCGCTTCGAGCTGGAACAGCTGAGCGCGGCGGCCGCCGGCGCTGACGCCGCACCCGATCTGCTGCAGGTCGCCCTGGGGCGGCGACAACGCCAAGGACGACGTGGTGTACACGGCGAGCGCGGTATCGAAGTCGCTTGCCGAGCTGTCGAATGACACCGTAGCCGCCGATGCGGCGTGGACCGTGAACCACGCCGTGTGACTCATCTGCCCGCAGGCGAGCTTCTCACCCTGCTCGACGGTCGCGCCGCGCGTGTCCTCGACGTTCGAAAACGGCAGTTGGCCGACGTCGATGTACTGCGCGCTCGTCGACCCGTCGTTCTGCGGCGGGCACGGAGACGGATCGCAGTCGATGTGGACCTTCAGATGGCCGGTGGCGCCCGCGTGCCCGCCGACCTGCACGAAGAAGCGGCGGTCGCTGGTCCCCTTGAAGCTGATCCGCGATTGAGCGCCGCCGCTGTTGTCGTTGCACCCGAGGTTATGCAGCGAAGAGAACCCCGACTCGTTGAACGGGCCATCGTAGGCGGCGATTACCGTGTCGAAGTCACTGCCTTCCGTGGTCGCGTTCACCATCACGTTGCCGGTGACGTAGAGGGTGTACCAGACGCTGGCGCCGATGCTGCCGCAGGGTCGTGGCTCGCCGTCCTCGAGCGTCGCCGCGGCCGTCGAGACGCTGTCCTGGATCGGCGGCAGCACCGTGCCGGTGTGGGCGAAGCCATCGTTCGGCGGCGGACAGAGGGGGTCACACGTCACCGTAAGGACGAGGTCGCCGCTGGCGCCGTCCGCGCCACCTGCCTGCACCCAGTAGGTATTGCCCGCCCTCGCTTCGAAGGCAATGCGAGCCTGCGTCCCGTTCGCGCTGTTGTTGCAGGCGAGCGGCGTGAAGCCAGCCGGCGGCGACGTCGGGAAGTTCGCGCCGTAGACGTACGTCGCAAGCACGGTGTCGAAGCTGCTCCCCGCCGAGTCGAGCACGATCTTCTCCGTCTGATCGGCGCTGATCTGGAACCAAACGGTGGCGCCGATGTTGCCGCACGACCGCGGCTCGCCCGGCTCCGTCGTCGCCGCGCGCGTGTCGCCCGTGAACGTCTGCCTCGGGCTGTAGATATTCACGGAGGCATAGGTGGCGGCAGCGGAAGCGTCGTTCGGCGGCGGGCATGACGGATTGCAGGCGAAGCGCACCGAGAGATCGCCCGTCGCGCCGTGCTTGCCGCCGACCTGTATGAAGTAGCTGGCGTACTGGGTCATCGGCAACGAGAGGAACGAGGTCTGAGCGCCGGC
Organism: Dehalococcoidia bacterium; assembly: GCA_038227375.1. Lineage (GTDB taxonomy): Bacteria > Chloroflexota > Dehalococcoidia > DSTF01 > JACRBR01 > JALYKW01. The sequence goes on along the minus strand of JBBRPY010000014.1, from coordinate 57,973 downwards.
GTCGTCGTTGCAGGCGACCGGGACAAGATTCGCGCCGGGTGGCGACGGCAAGAAGCCGCCGCCCGGCGTATAGACCGCGAGGATCGTATCGAAGCTGCTGCCCGCCGTCGTTACCTCGAGCCTGCCGGCCGTCTGTGGTGAGAACTGGTACCAGACAGACGCGCCGATGTCGCCGCAGGGCGCGGTCTCGCCGGTCTCGACCGTCGCGCCCAGTGTCGATACGCGCGACTCCCAGGGCAGCTGGTCGACGCGCTGACCCGTGTCGTCGCGCCCGACGGTGAGCGCGGCGGGGAAGTTGTCGTTCGCGGGAGGCGCCGCATCTGGCGCGGCGAGCGCCTGCCGTGCGCTGGTGTCGCGGAAGGCAACCACCAGCACGCTCGCAACCAGACAGCCGACGACGAGCGCTACGAAAGCCGCATAGAAGCGCGATCGAAGGAACTGCACAATACCCGCCTCTCACCGCCGGGTGTACATCTACCAACGCCGGAAGATGAGGAAAGGTTAACGCGGCCGCGGGGTAAGATGGAGCCGTTGGCCGGTCCGGGTGGTGTGGCAGACCGAGCGTCGGCGCCCTTGAGTGTGTCCTTCTGTCGCCTGGCGATCCTACTGATCTCCAAGCGACCGAGTTTCCTGGGCGGTCGGGCCTGCCACGGCTACTTCCCCTTGGCGTGACCTTCCGCGCTGTGGTGTTTGTTCACCGTGCGCGCGGCGATCTCCTTCGCCCGCTTCGTGGGGCGGCCCTGCTTGAGCTCGCTCTCCTTGACGTGCTCGTACATGCGCTGCTCTTTGTCGCTGACGCTCGGCAAGTGCTGCTTTCCTGGCATTGCTGTCACCTCCGGATGCCATCGTACTCACCATGGGGGCAACATGAAGTAATAGGCACCCGCGATGGCGATGCGATTGCATAACGGCTGCCGCTCGACACCGCGGTTGGTCACAGATTCGAGAAGATCCGTTGGTGACGCTCCGCACGTCGCCGGCGAGCCCGCGGCCGCCCTACGGCAACGCGCGCATCCGGTTGTTCCGCGGCTGATTCTCGACCTCCGCGAGCTTCAGCGCTTGCATCACCGGCGGCACGTACATCGCGAAGCGTCCGCGCAGCCCCTTCTTGAGCCCATACCAGCCGGCCACCGGATTCTCTGGCGAGCGCGCCCAAGCTTCTACCGTCCCCTCCGCAGCCGACTTCTGCTCGTCGGCGCTGCCCAGCGGCATCCAGTCGCCGTGAGCTAGCAGCATCGCTCGCAGGTCGTCGATGCAGCGGAGCTGATAGCGCAGTTCGGTCTTGCCGACGCGCACCACCAGCGCGGGCGGGTCGAGCGTCTCGTCACGGAACGCCTCGAACTCCGAGCCGCCGCTCGGCGTCTTGAGGGTCCAGGGCTGATCGCGCGTGCCCTTGCCGCGGGATGTGCTTGTGGCCATGGGGAACTCCTGATGAATCGCGCGGTGTATCCGAAGATGCAATATCCTAGATCGGGCGCTGGCAGGCGGCAAACGCGCGCATCCATCTCGGCCGCTGCGCCGCGTTCGCGCTACCCTGACCGCATGGACTCGTTCGACTACCTGGCGGATCCGCACATCGTCGGCGTCGCCGCCGAAGCAGCGGCCCGCATCGAGCAGCGGATGGTGTCGGGCGTGGCCGGAGAGGCCCTGCTCGGCGCCTGCATCGACGATCTGCGGTCGAGCGGATACCTGAAGCTGACGATCCCGGAGCCACTCGGCGGGCTCGGCGGCAGCGTGCTGGACGCCTGCATCGGCCAGGAGAAGGTCTCGGCCGCGTTTGGCTCCGCCGGCCTCGCCGCGAACATGCACCTCCAGTACATCGGCGCCTCGCTGGCGTCGGGGCTGTGGCAGCCTGATCGGCTCGACGCCTTCCTGCGCGACGCCGCCGCGGGGAGCTATCTCATCAACAACTGCCAGGCGGAAGCGGAGATGGGCAGCCCGGCGCGTGGAGGACTACCAGCGACAACGGCGACGCGCGTGGACGGCGGCTGGCGCGTGACCGGACGCAAGCAGTGGTCGACAGCAAGCGCGTTTCTCACGCATTGCGCTGTCAGCGCAACGGTGCGCGCCCCCGGGGTGCCCGAGCAGCTCGGCCAGTTTCTGATACCGACGGCGTCGCTGGGGGTGCGCGTCGACCCGACGTGGCACGCGCTCGCAATGCGCGAGTCCGCGAGCCACGACATCGTCTTCGAAGATGTGTTCGTGCCGGACAGCGACGTCATTCGGGTGAGCGCCACGGGCGAGCGGTTCGTGCCCTCGCTCGAAGTCGCCCCATGGCACGGGCTGACGTTCTCTGCCACCTACAGCGGCATCGCACTCGCCGCACGGAACTGGGTGGCGCAGTTCGCTGCGACACGGGTGCCGACGAATCTCGGCAAGCCGATCGGCGAACTGCCGGCGGTGCGCGCCAAGTTGGGTGAGATCGAGGCGCTGCTCTTCGCCTCGCGGCGGCTGATCTTCGATACGGCCCGTGCCTGGGTCGAAGGGAAGTCGGACCGGCGCGATGTGGCGGCGCAGATTCCGCTCGTGAAGTACCACGCGACGAACAACGCCGTCCGCATCACCGACCTCGCCTTGCGTATCGGTGGCGGCGTCGGGCTCGCCGAGGAGCATCCGCTCGAACGCTGCTTCCGCGACGTCCGTTCGGGGTTGATCCATCCGCCGCTCGACGACGTCGCGCTGGACAGCGCGGCGCGCAGGGCGTTGCGAGAGTGGGCTGGCGAATAGCGCCCGCAGAGTCCAACGCGAGGCGCCGCTATCGTTTCCGGGCAGCGGCGGCGTAGTAGAGGCGCTCGTGGTCGTCGGTGACACGGTCCCAGGAGAAGTGCTCCGTCGCGTAGGCCAGCGACGTCCGGCGGCGGCAGGCGACCGCGTCCGGCGCCGCCAGCAACTCGCGCAGCCGGTCCCTTAGCGATTCCACCGGCCGCTTGATGTCGAAATGCAGGCCGGCGTCGCCGACCGTCTCCATATTTTCGGCGATGTTGCTGACGAGGACGCAGTTCCCATATCCCATCGCCTCTACCAGCGCCACGGCCGTGCCTTCGATTTCGGACGGCTGAACGTACAGGTACGCATGCGCAAACAGCTCGCGCACGCCTTCGCCGTAGACCGGACCGAGAAGCCGCACGCGCTCGTGGCCGGCCGCGCGAAGGTGGAGGGATTTCCAGTATTCGGGGTCGCCTGAACCATCGCCGACGATGACCAGCTCCTTCTCCGTCTCAACGGTGTTGAACGCCTCGATCAGGTGATGCACGCCCTTCTCCGGCGTGATCCGGCCAACGAACAGGACGTAGCCCCGATCATCCAGGCCATATGTGTCGAGCGCGGCGCGCGTGGTGATCGGACGCGTGTCGACGCCGTGGGCGATGTAGTGTGGCGTGCGATTGTACTTCTCCTGATAGTAGTGCGCCACCTCGTGCGAGTCCGTGATGCAGGCGCTCGAGCCCCGGATGGCGAGCAGCGACGAGCGCTCGAGCAGCATCCGCGCCGGGCGCCCCCATTTCCGTCGCCGCCAATCCATGCCGTCCACCGAGATCACGGTGCCGCGGCCGGCGAGCCGGAGCAGCGGCAGCCACGGCGCATTGCCGACGCCGAAGACGTGCACGACATCGGACCGGTGCAGAAGGGCGTGCATGGACGCGAGGCCCGTATGGGTCGGCGTATCAAGATGTTTCCGCCGCAACGACGGCAGCTCGATGCGCCGCATGCCGCGATGTACGCGCGCCGCCGTCGGCGCATTGTGGCCGCGGCAGTACACGGCGACGCTGTGCCCGCGCTCGACGATCCGGGCGCCGACTTCCTCAGCGACGGCCTCGAGCCCGCCGTAGTTCGCGGGGACGCCACGCATGCCGAGCATCGCGATGCGGAGCGGGCGGTCGCCGTGGCGACCCGCCTCGGGTGTCTGGTGCATCGGCTAGAAGACCCGGGAGTAAGGCTTCAGGGACTCGTGCACTTCGGACAAAAGCTGCATCCAGCGCAGGTTGTAGTAGCGCGGGTGCAGCATCTCCTGGCCGTCGATGTCGCCGACGTTGGCGAGGATGCTGCTCAGCGAGTCCGATGGCGTGCGTGAGGGCGTCCAGCCGGTGGCGGCAGTGAGCCGCGCGTTCGAGCAGCGATAGTCGCGCTTGCGTCCCGTCGCCGGAATCGACGTGATCTCGATCGGGCCGACGATCGGCTCGACGGCGGCGGCGGCCTCCCGCGCGAGGTCCCGGATCTGGTAGTTCTCCTGCGCGACGTTGAAGACGCGGCCCGCAACCTTGTCCGCGGGCGCTTCCACACAGACGACGTGCGCCGTGGCGACATCCTTTACATCAACCAGCGGCCGCCACATCAGGCCGCCGTCGTGCAGGAACAGCTGTTTCTTGAGCAGGGCGTCCTTCAGGAACGTGTTGACGACCAGGTCGTAGCGCATCCGCCGGCTGTAGCCGCCGACCGTCCCCTGACGCAGCAGCACCACCTCCAGGCCGCGCTCCTGCGCATCGAGAAGGCGGCGCTCCGCTTCGTACTTCGATGTGGCGTATGCCCCGATCGGCTCGACCGGCGCATCTTCGTCGAGCAATGTGTTGGAGCTGAGGCCATCGTAGATGGAGCCGCTCGAACCGAAGGTCAGCCGCCGCACGCCCATGCGGATGCAGGCGTCGGCCAGTTCGGCCGTCGCGACGGCGTTCATCTGCCAGTTGGCGTTGGGGTCGAGGTCCGCGGTGGGGTCGTTCGAGAGGCCCGCCAGGTGGCAGACGGCGTCGACGCCCTCGAGATCGGCGTCGACCATCTCGCGCACGTCACGCGAAATGAGTTCCACGCCGGGTATGGCATCGAGGCCGGCGGTGCCCCAGAAGAAGCGGTCGAGGACGCGCACGCGATCGCCGCGCTGGACGAGCTGATCTACCAGCTCGACACCGATGTACCCCGCGCCTCCGGTCACGCAGACAAGCCTGTTCATGATGCCACCCCTTGTTCCAGGACTGAAGCCGATGGTTCGGACGCGAGCGCTCGCTCGTAGACCGCAATCAGCTGTCGATAGTGCCGCTCGGGACTGAACGTCTCCTCTACTAACGCGCGCGCCTTTCGCCCCATTTCACGCGCCCGCTCCGGGTGTTGCAATAGTTCATCGAGCGCACCGCCGAGTGCTGCGGCGTCTCCTGGCGGAAAAATCAGGCCGGTCTGGCCGTTGCGGACCAACTCCGGAAGGCCGCCGATGTCGGAAGCCACCACCGCCTTGCCGCGCGCCGCCGCCTCGAGGACGCTGAGCGGGGCGTTTTCGTACCACTCCGAGGGCGCCACCACGAAGAGAGCGCCGGCAAGCACGGGCTCGAGTTCGGCCTGCGAGAGGTGCCCGAGGAATCGGACGTTCTCGAGCTGCTCGCTTCGGCAGAATGCTTCCAGCCACGGACGATCCTCGCCGTCTCCGGCGATCAAGAGTTCCGCTTGCCGTGCCGACGCGCTGGCCGCTACCGCCGCCAACAGCGTACGCACGCCCTTTACCTCCTCCAATCGCCCCGCGTAGAGGAAATAGCTTCCCGGGCCTGGCGCCGGCACCGCCGCGCCAGGTTCGATGAAGTTCGGGACGAACACGACATTGCGGGGATCCAACCCAAACTCTATCACCTTTGCGAGGAGAAATTGGCTGGGGGCGATGAATAACTTGACACCGGAATACATGCCCGTGGCGCCGTGCAGGTACGCCTCCGCGGCGCAGACAGCGCTCTTCAGGCGAGAGTCTTTGACGCAGCGGTGGGCGACGGCATTGTAGAAGCGATGCCCCTTGCACCGCCCGCAGACGCTCCCTTCGGTGTACAGCGTGTACGTCGGGCAGATCAGCTTGTAGTCATGAAGCGTCATCACCGCCGGCACGTGATGCCGCTTGAGCACGCGAATGATCGAAGGCGATAGCTGGTGGTAGATGTTGTGCAGGTGCGCGATGTCGGGCTTCGTATCGCGGATGAGGGCATCGATCTTCTGCTCTGCCTCCCGCGAATAGAGGATCCGTCCCGCCGCCGCCAGCTTCCCGGTAATCCCGCCGCCATCCTCGCGCAGCTCGATATTGCTTGGGAAGTAGCGGGCGTACGGCGTCGCGAAGTTGCGGTCGTCCTGCATGGCGAACGGGATGACATCGTGGCCGTGTTGGCGCAGCAAATCCGTCGTCGAGAAGTAGACCGTCTCGGCGCCGCCGCGGTTGTAGAAGAATTTGTTCGCCTGAAGGATTCTCATGCCGCCGCGGCCGCCGCGTCTGCTTCGATCGGCGTCAGCCGTTGGGCGACGCGCCGCCGCTCGTAGGAGCCGCTCATCGCGACGACGACGCCGGCAAGCGCCCAGAAGTACCACTCGAGCGCCGGGTAGACGATGATGTTGTCGGACAGCGCGATGACGACGCGCGATACGAGCGCCATCAGGAACGCCAGCGTGAGGTCGCGTTCGTACGGCGTCGCCGCCTCGCGATATGCCTTCATCGCGATGCGGAACAGCCCGCGGTAGACGAAGAACATCGCGACGAGGCCGCCCGCGCCCGTCTCCACCAAGAGGCGGATGTACTCATTGTGTGTGAGGTTCCCGAGCACAACATCGACCGCGCCGAGGCCCCTGCCAATCGTCACCAATTGAGGCGGCGAGGCGACGCGCAGGGCGTCCGCCCACTGGTCCTGACGCCAGGTGACCGACCCGGTCGATTGGGACGCCTCGCTGAACCGCGCCCGGACGCTGGGCACGCCAAAGAACAGGGCGCCGAGAATGAGCGGCACGAAGATCAGGGTCCAGCGAGCGCGTGCCGTCATCAGCACCATGATGGCGACGACGACGCCGACCCAGGCACCGCGCGTCTGCGCTGCGTACACGCAGAACAGCGCCGCCGGGATCATCAACGAGAGCAAGAGGCGGGCGATCTTCGACTGCGTATGCAGGAAGAACACCAGCGCCAGCGGCAGCAGTTGCACCAGGTAGAAGGAATACGGGGACGGATGGGTGAACGTCCCGTAGATGCGAACGAGGCCCGGCGAATCCAGGTTCCCCTCGCCGACGATGTACTGCTGGATGCCGACGATGATCGGGATGATCGCCGAGATCAGCATGACCCGGACCACCCACCGGAGATCGACGCGGGTGCGCAAGAGGTCGACCACCAGCACGTAGATCATGAACGTGCTGCCCGTGCGGATCCAGTCCTGTAGCGCGCGATTGCGATCGGGCGCCAGGGCGACGCCGAGCAGCGTGATCGCCAGGAAGATCAGCAGCGGCTTCGCCAGCGGCACCCGCATCACGTCGATGCGGCTGATCGCGATGTGGCCAAAGCCGAGACCGATGGCGATGAAACTCATCATCGCCGCCGCGTTGACGTTGGAGCTGCCCGATGCCGAAAGCAATGGTACCGTCGCCGTCACGTCGATCGTCGAGCGCACCAGCAAGAGGGAGAGCAGCGCCACGCGCGTATCGACCATCGCGAGAATGATGAACGCGCCGACCACGCTCGACGCGAGCGCTGCCTTCATGGGCAACACCAGCATGAGCAGAGCAAGGATCATCCCGACTGCAACCGCAAGACCGATGTCGGTCCGGCGTCGCAGCCATCCACCCACAGAAAACCCAGAACGCCTTCGAAGTCCGACGCTGGCCGCCATTATCCCCCCGCCGCCGCGCCTGCGCCACGGTCGTCCGGCAGCCGGAGGACGCGGTCGCGCGCAGCGAGTAGCGGTCCGAGGATCGCCGAACCCTGCTCGACGCGGTCGTCCCACGACTCATGGCGAGCGGCTTGCGCCCGCTGGGCCGCACGCTCGGGAGAGTCGCACTCGATGGCATCGCGCGTGGCCTCGAGGAATTCCTCGTGAGTGCGCGTCACCGCCATCGTGTCGCCGGCATACGGTCGCATCTCCTCCATGTCGGTGGCGACGATCGGCTTGCCGGCAGCCATGTATTCGTACAGCTTCAGCGGGAAGATGTGATGCGTGTATTCATTCAGGATGTACGGGATCGTGCAGACGTCCATCGCCTTCACGTACGCCGGCAGTGCCTCGATGGGTTGGCGGCCGAAGAGGTGCACGTTGGGAAGCGCTGTCAATTTCGCCATGTCGGCCGTGTCGCCCTTCATCGGCCCGACGAGCGCGAACGACCAGTCAGGCTCTCGTTCCGCCATGAACGCAAGCAGGTCGACATCCAGCCGGAAGTCGAGCACGCCGACGTAACCGATGACCTTGCCGGGCAGCGCGGCGACTCCCGGAGCCGCAACCGTCTCGGGCCGCATCGCCTGCCCGAACAGCTCGACATCGGCGCCCTCCGGCACGAAGTGGATGTTTTGGTTGTAGCCCCGGCGCGACTCGACCAGCTTGCGGCCCGTGCAAAGCACCACATCCGACTCACGGCAGCACTCCACCTCACGCGCGCGCACCGCGGCTCCCGGGTGCCACCAGTAGGGGACGGCGGAGAATTCGTCGACGCAGTGGTACACCGAAAGCGAGGGATTCACCGCGGACGCCAGCCCCGGCAGCGACGGCTGGAAGTTCCAGAAGATCGGGTCGCGGAAGCCGACCCGCTGTGACTGGCGCGCCAGCCATCGCCGCAGTATCCACGCATTGATCCTGTTGACCGGCTTGACGTACCGCATCGGGATGATCGGCGGGGGCGCCGCGGCGAACACGTTTTTTGCGACTTCGCGGTAACCCTGACGCCAGCGGCGAAACTGCTGGATCACGGCGCCGCGCTTTCGGATACCCGTGAACAGCGAGAGCGGCGAGATCGGCTGGTCGACGAAGAGGATGCGATTGTGCTTCGCTAGCCGGCTCATCCACTGCTGCGGCGTGCCCCAGTGGTCATCCCACGTGACGAACGAGAGGCAGACGATATCCCTGCCCTTGATCATCTGCGACCTCGCGTCGGTGGCGACACCCGGTTCAGGCACGCGACGGCACGCCCGCCGCGCGATGCCCGTTCGTCGAGCGATCGTTGGCCGCGTACGACTTCACGCCGGCGATCACCTGCGCGATCTCGTCGTCCGTGATCGTCGGAAAGAGCGGCAGCGTGACGAACGTCTTCCAGATGCGCTCGGTCACCGGCAGCAGCTCGCTCCGGTACGGCTTGTATGCGGGATGGAGGTGAGTCGGCACGAAGTGCACGTGCGAACCGACGCCGCGCTCCTTGAGATGCAGGATCAGCGCGTCGCGGTCCTTCGCGGGCACCCGGATGACGTACTTGTGCTGGGCGGTGAATGCGTAGTCTTTGAGCACCGGCGTCCTCACCCAGTCGAGGCCAGCGAACGCGTCGTCGTAGATCGCGGCGATCTCGCGCCGGCGGTCGTTGTGCTTCTCGAGCTTGCGGAGCTGCACGATGCCGATCGCCGCCGAGATGTCGTTCATGTGGTGACGGAAGCCGATCTCCTCCGTCTCGTGATAGTAGTCCATCTGCCCGGCGTCGGCGGGCGTGCCGGGCGGCCGCGAGTGGCCCAGCCAGCGCAGCTTGCGCATGCGCGTGTCGACGGCATCGTCCTGCAGCGTCACCATGCCGCCGGCGCCGGTGGCCAGGTTTTTCACCGGATCGAAGCTGAAGGTGTTGATCGGGCCGAATGACCCGATTGGGCGCCCCTTGTACTTCGACCCGCAGGCGTGCGCGCTGTCTTGCAGCACCGGAATGTTGTGCTTCTCGCCGAGCGCCATGATCGGGTCCATGTCGCACGGGTGGCCACCGTAGTGGACGACGCAGATCGCCTTCGTGCGCGGCGTGATGCATCGCTCGATCTCGTCAACGCTGATGTTCCCCGTGTCTTCCTCTACATCGGCGAAGACCGGCACGCCGCCGCAATAGATGATCGCGTGATTCGTCGCGACGTACGTGAGCGACGTCGTGATCACTTCGCCGCCGTTGAGGTCGAGCACCGCGAACCCCAGGTGCAGCGCCGCCGTGCCGGAGTTCACGCCGACCGCGTGCCTGGCGCCAGTGTAGTCGGCGAATTTCTCTTCGAATTCCTTCGTCTTCGGGCCGAGGCCGAGCCAGCCCTTCTCGAGCGGCTCCTTCAACGCCAGCCATTCCTCTTGATCAAGTGACGGCTTGAACACGGGTATCATGGTCATCTCCTCGCTCGTACGCCAGACATGTCGAGTGGTTCGCCTGCCCGTGAGCGATCCGTGCTCGTGTGCGTGCTCTCCTCCATCGCCGATAGCATCTCCGCCAATTCGCGGACCGATCTGTCCCAGGTGTAATGCTTCAACACGTGTTCACGGGCCGCGTGGCCCATGCGCGCGCGCAGCAGTTCGTCTTCCAGCAGCCGGAGCAGCGCCGCCGCGAGCGCCTGCGGGTCGCGCTCGCAGAGAAATCCCGTCTCGCCATCGACCACTGTCTCGGCGGGCCCCGCCTCGCGCACGGCGACAACCGGCGTGCCGCTCGCCATCGCCTCCAGCGCCGCCAGGCCAAACGGCTCGCGGTTCGGTGTGTAGAGGAGCGCGGCGGCGCTCTGATAGAGGCGCTTCACCTCGGCATCCGGAATCCGTTCTCGCACATCCAGGTCGACTCCGCATTCCGTGGCGACGCTCTCGATGTAGGAGCGCTCGGGCGCGTAGATGCGGTTGCAGACCAGCACGAGTCTGGGCCGCCGCTCCGGCGGAATCGCGCCGACGGCTCGGATGGCGTCATCGAATCCCTTGGACGCGATTAGCTCGCCGACGGTGAGGATGAATCGCTCGTGGCCACCGCCGGGCTGGAATGCATCGGTGTCCACGCCCGGGTAGTTGACCTCGCATTGCACACCGTACGCTCGCTGCGCGTAGCCGGCCGTGTAGCGCGAATTGGCGACGACTAGCGCGGCCTCTCGCGTCCCCTCCCGGTCCCACGCGCGCATCAGGCCGCCGTAGTACGCCGCGTGCCAGATCCGGCGCGCCACCGACGCGATGCGGCCGCGTCCGTACGGGCGCGGCACCTGTGGCTCGTAAAGGATGCGCATCGGCTCGTGGCAGTAGTACGCGCTCTTCGTCGTCGCGTGACGCAGCACAAGGGGCGCCTCGGTGTAGCCGCCGACGCTCGCCAACAGCAGGTCGTAGCCGCCGGTGTCGATTTCCGCCGCTATCCGTTTGGACGCGCGGTCGAAGCGCACGAGGTCGGCGAGCTTGAGGACGAACTCGAGCGGTTTGAAGGCGGGGTGTTGCAGGCGCGGCAGATCCTTGAACCGCACCACCTTCGATGCATGGCCAAGCTCGCGGACGTCCGGATACTGTACGCCGATCGAGTCGCGGTCGATGCAGAAGAGGTCCAGGTCGTGGTACTGCCTCAGCCGGGAGACGCATTCGTACAACCAGCGGCGGCCGCCGCCCCAGCCGACGTTGTAGTACACGGCGATGCGGCGCCGCTCAATCAATGGCAGCCCCAGCTTCCACTTGCGGCCGCAGGACCGCTGCCGCATCGGTGGCGGGGTGACGGCGCAGCACCAGCTTCACATCCTGCAGCGAGACAACCCGCATCACGGCGATGCCGACGGCGTACAGCGCGCAGGTGATCGCCGCCTCCTCGAACCACGGGAGGTTCAACACATACACCACGGCGCCCGCCACGAGCGTGACGGGCAGCATCCGCCCGGCGACCCAGAACGACGGCGCCTTGCCGAGATAGCGCGAGAGCAAGACGATCGCCGGCAGCAGCACTGCCAGCTCGGTGATCACGGTTGCCATAGCCGCGCCGTTGCGGCCAAACATCGGGATCAGCACGAGATTGGAAGAGACGTTGACGACCAGCCCCACGCAGGCGATACGAAGGAGGACCGCCTGGCGGCCGATCGCGACAAGACTGTAGTCGACGAGGTTCGAGAGCCAGATCAAGCCGAACGCCATCGCCAGGATGCGCAGGTTCATCACGGCCGGCGCATACTTTGCGCCGCCGACGACGTCGACCAGCGGCCGCGCGAAGAGGATCATCAGCGTCAGCAGCCCCAGTCCGAGCACGGTGAGGACGTCCTGCGACCGCTGATACAGCCGCCGGAAGTCGTCGCGCTCGGAGGCCACATGATGGTTCGACAGCAGCGGGAACACCGACCCGATGAACATCAGGCTCATCGGCGCCGCGAGGTCCACCGCGCGGTAAGCGAACCCGTAGTAACCAACGGATTCGCTGCTCGTGAACGCCTTCAGCAGGACAACGTCGATGCGGCCGTACACAGAGATGAGCAGCACGGCCACGCCGAGGGGGAGCGCATCGCGCGCGATCTCACGGGCGTAGGCGGGATTCCAGCGGAGCGTCGGCCGGACGAATCTCCTCGCGAAGGCGATGCAGACGATGCTGTTCGCCAGAAAGCCGATGTCATAGGCGATCAGCATCCGCACGAGCCCGCCACCTGCCAGCGCGACGGCGCCCATCAGCACGAGCGTGACGATCGCCTGCACGATGTTGCCGATCACGGCATATTCCATCCGAAGCTTGGCCGCGAAGACGACGGTGTAGCCGCCGGCAAACACATTCAGCGGGAATGACAGGGAGGCAATTGCGATCGCCCGCGTCGCCTCACCCGAATAGTCGAGCAAGAGTCCAGCCCCAATGGCGAGCACGGTCGAGATGACGGCGAGCGCGATCCGGATCGTGAGAACGTTGCCGAGCACGTCGTCCTGATCGCGCTCGCTCGAGGACAGGTGCCGGATCGCAATGGTCGTGATGCCGAAATCGCTCACGTTCAACAGCAACAGGAAGGCAATGACGAGCTGATACTGGCCGAACTCGTATGGTCCGAGGTAGCGCGACAGCAGCGTAAGAATGGCGAGCGCGCCACCCATCGTCACCAGCCTTCCGGCAAGCTGGATGATGCTGTTACGCGCGACATGGCCGGCGGAGGTCATCGGAATCGGGGCCTCGTTCCTATGCTTCAGTAGCTTTGCAGTAAACGAGGCCCATGGAATGCGCGCCGAGGCTTGTGAGCTCCGTCACCGTCTCTTCGACGCTCTTGCTGCTCGCCTGACCTTCGGCCGCCACAAGGACGACGCCATCAACGGCGGCGGCGATCACGGCCGAGCCGGCCGAGCTGGACATCGACGGGCCGTCGATGACGACGGCGTCCCACTGCGTCTCGAGGTAGTCCAGGAACTGCCGCATCTCCGCCGACGCGAGCAGCTCGGACGGGTCCGCCATCTTGCTGCCGGCCGTCAGCACGCTGAGGCGCGGCACCGGCGAGCTCTGGATCATCTCGGGGGCGGCCTCCGCCATCGGCTTCGACGGCCGCGCGCCGTTCGTCGAGATAAAGCTGTAGAGCCCCGGCGACAGAGGGATGTTGAAGAGCTTGTGGAGGTCCGGGCGATTGAGGTTCGCGTCGACAAGCAGCACACGCAATCCGGCCTGCGCCATCGCCATCGCCGTGTACGTGGCCACGGTCGTGTTCCCCTCTTCGGCGCGGGCGCTGGTGAAGAGCACACTGTGGCGCTGATGTTCCTGCAGCGATGTCTGCAGCTTCGTCGCCAGTAGCCGGTAGTCGGGTGAAACCGGCGGCGGCGGATACTTCCAGCGGATGCCGAAGGGGATCGACGCCAGCACGGGCAGCCGCGTCACGCCCTCGAGGTCGCGGACGCCGCGGAGCGTCGGGTCGATGTATTCGAGCACGAAGGAGAGCGCAATCCCCATGACGATGCCGGCGAGCAGGCCGGCGGCGAGGTTGAACTTCCAGCGCGGGCTTGTGGGCACCGCCGGCGCTTCCGCCGGTTCGATGACGCTGAAGCTACGCGCCGCCTGACCCTGCTTCACGCGCGCCTGCTCCAGTTGAGACAGCAAGCTCTGGTACGAATTGCGCGTGGCGTCGACGATCGACTGCTGGCTCGCGACCTGAGAGGCGCTGCCCCCGGATGTCTGCAGCGATGTGAGCTTCGACTGCTCATCGTCCAGCGTCTGCCGCGTCGCATCTACTTGCGTCGTCAGGATGGAGGTCGAGTTCGTCAGGAACTGACTGATGAACGCGGGATCGTGCAGGAGGTTCGCGAGGTCGTTAGCGACGGCCGCGGCTTCTTCGCCCGTCGGCGCTTTCGCCGTCACCTTGACCAATTCGGTGCCAGCCACGGGTACGGTGCCAACGCGGCCCGCGAGCTGGCCCGGCGTCGTCTTGAGGTTGAGGTCCTGGATCACGCGCTGCATGAAGGGCGTCGTCTTGATGATCGCCGAGTAGGTGTTGAGGAATCGGCCCGCAGCGTTTTGGTCCTGCGCATCGACATTGCCAGCGCTGAGGTCCACGCGCGCGGTGGCGGTCGCCGTGTACTGCTTCGCCGTGACGAAGCTGAGCAGGGCCGCGCCGGCCAGTGCCAGAATAATCGGGATAGCGAGCACGAACTTCCTGCGGTTCAGCAGCTGGAAGTACCGCTCTACTTGAAGACGACTCTCTTCGTTCACTGCTCTCCGCCTGTCATCGCGCGGATGCTATCGCGCGCCTCGCAAGCCATGCCGATCGGTATGCCATCGCCGGCAGGCGTGCTACCAGGCGCCTCGCCCGCTGATCACGACGAATGGCGTTCGAATGAGTATCGACAGATCGAACCAGAGAGACCAGTTGTCAATGTATTTGAGGTCGAGATCGACCATCTCGTCAAAGTTCAGCTCGCTGCGCCCTAAGACCTGCCAGAGGCCCGTAATCCCGGGCATGGCCGCCAGACGCTGCATGTGGCGGGCTTCGTAATGCGCCACCTCCCGCGGCAGCGGCGGCCGCGGGCCAATGATCGACATCTCGCCCCGCAAGACATTGAACAGGTTCGGGAGCTCGTCCAGGCTCGTGCGGCGGAGGATGCTGCCCAGCTTCGTAATGCGCGGATCGCGCTTGATCTTGAAGATGGTCGCGCCGCCGTGGTTGTTGTGCTCTTCCAGGTCGTCACGCAGGAGCTCGGCATCCTGACGCATCGAGCGGAACTTGAAGAACGGAAATGGCTTTCCATAGCGGCCGACGCGTATCTGCTTCACCAGCACCGGACCCGGTGACGACCGCTTCACGAGCAGCGCGATGATCAGCATCGGCACGGCGAGGATGATCAGCGCGATCAGGGCAATCGCGCGGTCGGCAATGCCCTTGATGGCGTAGCTGACGCCGCCAAGCTCCCGGTAGCGCACGTCCTCCGCAATCGAAGCGAACTCGCGCTCAGCATCCCTCGTGACAACACTTCGCATAACTAGTTTCCGGACGCCCTAACTGGAGTAGGCCAAGGCGAGCGCGATGCAAGCTTGGCGTACGGGAATATTTCGCGGGGCGCGATATGATTGATGAACATAACACCTCTCGGGTGTGCTAACAATGGGTTTTTGCGTGGATTCTCGTCGCTTGTCAACCGCGAGCCCGCGTCGTCTGGTACATACCATGCCCGCTATCCCACGCACGCTCTAACGCGGCGCCCTTCCCAGTATTACGGCATTGGCATTGGCATTGGGGCGGCTCGGGAACTCACGACGGCGATGCACCACCATATCGTCTGCCGTTGCGGCGCGCGACCCGATCGGGGTGGGTGGGCCGTCAAGTTTCGGTACTGCAAGGCGAAGCGAAAGGGCCCGCCGTGGCGGGCCCTTTCGCTTATGTCCGTCCGGGTCGCCGGCTCAGTTGCCGATCGTGGGCGCCAGCGGGAGTCGCGGGGTGCCGCCGCCACCGATGCTCGATGGTCCGTTGTTATCAACGACGTTCAGCATCGTGAAGATGTTCTGCAGATCCTGATGGAACGAACCCCCATCTCCGAATTCCGCGCCGCGCTCGAGGTCGATCGCGTGGACATCCCACGCGGTGTCATCGGACACGTAGGCGCCGTAGTCCTGGAGCGCGTGGGCGATCTTCCGGGCCTGCGCCGACTGGAGGCCCAACGCATCGACGTTCACATCCGGCCGCAGCGCGAGCAGCGCGCCCATCCGCAGCGCTGAGACGCCGCCACCGTAGCTGCTGGGACTGGCGTAGGCATCGCAGTGCCGGGCGGGCCAGCGGTAGCAGTTTCCGCCGCCGTAGGCGATGAAGCGCTTCGCGAAGAGGTTCACCTTCAACGCGTGACGCAGCGGGCTCGCGCTCGAGAGTTCGCCCTTCCGGATCGAACCGCCGAACGACGAGAGGCCAGACCCGCCATGGGCGCCGTCGATGCCATCGCCGTAGAGGTCGACGGTGGGATAGTTGTAGGCCCAGCTCGGGTTGCCGCCGGCATTGAGCAGCAAGGGCTGGCCCTGAGCAACACGCCCATCCTGCGTCAGGAGCGCGGCGACACCGTTCCAGCCACCATCGGCGGACATCCCGGGCGGCACGTGCACCATCGTGCCGCCGTTCAGGCTGCGCAACGGATCACTCGGGTTCAAACCGATCAGCTCATCGTCCGTCGTGATCTCACCGCCCGCCCATGCGTTCGCAGGCTGGATGCCCGCGGCCACGTACACCGCGCCCGAGCCAATCGGCATGTTCCAAATCGAGTTAGCGGCGAACGGCCAGAGGTACTTGTCTCGCGCGCCCGGGGGCGGCGCGGGCGGCGGCGCCGCGGTCGGCGTCAACGTGGGCGCTGCCGTCGGGGCGGGCACAGGCGTCCGCGTCGGCGTCGGTGTCGGCGTGCGCGTCGGGGTTGCCGTTACGGGCACTAGCGTCGCGGTTGCCGGCAACGGTGTCGCCGTGGATGGAACTGCCGTCCGGGTCGCGGTCGCAGGCGCCGGTGTCGCGGTGGCCGTCGCAGGTGGAACCGTTGCCGTCGGCGTCGGCGTGTCGGCCGCCGGCGTCTGAGCGGGCGCGCTGGTCGGCGTGGGTGTCGACGTTGGCGGCGCGGCCGTCGGCGTTGCCGGCGGTTGGGTCGGCGTCGGCGTGCTCTCGGGCACGGTCGTCGGCGTAGCGGTCGCCGTCTGCATTGCCGTCGCCGTCTGCATTGCCGTCGCCGTCTGCGTCGCCGTCGCCGTCCGAGTCGATGTGGCAGGCTGGGTCACCGTCGCTGTCGCGGTTGCCGACGCCGTGGCAGTCGCCGTCGCGCTCGGACCGCCGCCAACGTCGGCGATCGCGAGCGCCGCACGGGCGCCGCCGTAGAGATGCATGTACTCGAAGGTCACCGTGTGCATCCCCGCGGTCATCGCCTCATCCGCGACGTAGGTGTTGCCACCGGCCGGCCACCAGTGGTCCAGGACCTTCTGGCCGTCGATGTAGAGACGCCCGCCGTCGTCGTGCGTCAGCGAGAAGGCGTAGTTGCCAGCGCCGAACGACATCGTCTGCGTCCACCGCACCGAGAAGTAGTCCGGAAGAATGCCCGACGCGGGCACGCCCGGCCACGTGAAGTCGATGCTGTCGCCGTCCGCGCGTGTGAGCGCGGGTGCGCCGGACAGCGTCGTGTTGTTGTAGTAGGCGCCGCTCCATCCGAGCGGCACAATCGGCTCGTTCGCCGGGACAATGACCGAGCCGGGCGGTATCGTCAGTCCGCCGGACACGTCGCCCGCGGTCACGGGATCAGCTCCGCCCCCGCCCGGCGCTGGGCGCGGACGCCGCGATCGATGGCTTGATCCGCCGCCGGCGGCCGAAGGCCTCGCCGCAACGGCCGAAATCTGACGTGATGGCGAGATGTTCGTGGCGGCGTCTGACTGTCCGACGCCGTCAACCACCACCGGCACGTCCACCACCTGGGGCGCGCTGACAACGTCGCCCTCGTCGCTCGCTGCCACGCTGTCCCCCGGCGACGCGTCGACCGGCTGCGCGATGTCCGCGACGGGGCCGCTGGGCAGCCCACCCGCCGGCGAGAGGTCATCCTGCCAATCGCTCGCAATCGGCGCCGGTACGGCAAATGACCGTGCGGAGACCATCATCACAATGTCGTCGGCGCTGAGAGAGCCGCGCGAGGCAGCCAACGCCGGCGTTGTCGCGTGGAACCGCATCACGCCAGAAAGCGCGACGGTCAAGACGGCGGCGCCGGCGATCATGCTCAGCGGCATCCAGTGCACGGGCGTGATTGAGACGTTTTCGGCGACTGCGCGGATTCGTTGCTTCAGCAAAAGGCACCCCCATCCGGCCGCTGGCACGCGCCACGGCGGCTCCCTGAACCCCAGAGACTTATCGGCCCGCCGACGCGATCCTGTTGCGGAGGACACCCCTAGACCGCCCGTGGTCGAACCTAAACCCAGCCGTGCGAAGGCTCGGCATCCGGGCGCGAGCTACCCGCCGCAGGCGAGTCGCGAGGCCCCGTGTGCCATGGTCGCGGGCGCTACCGAAGGCCGGTAATGGGGTATTTCCCCTCGATTGCGCGCGGCTGCGCCCAAGCGGATGAAGAAGTCTGCCTAGGGGAGATCGTGGCCTTCAGGTTCGCGTTCGAACCTGCGAGTGGGCGTTCAGAGAATGGGGTCTGTGGGTGAAAGCGCCTAGCGGGCGGTGTCAGGTCGATCCACTCGTCGGCCTTATCCGGAGCCGGGCACCGGCGTAGCCGCGCCTTCGAGCACCTCGATGAGCCGCTGCTTGAGCAGGTCGAGGCCCCAGCGCTTCTCGGCGGAAATCAGCACCGCACCGGGCACGTTCTCTGCCAGCGACGCCTGGAACGACGACAGCTCCCCGAGCCCACCGACGCGCTTGCCGTCCGCGTCGGGAAGCTGGTCGACCTTGTTCAGCACGGTCACTCGTGGTTTGTTGGCTAGCCCGAGCACCTGAAGGGTCTCCTCCACAGTCTGACTCTGGTGCGCGGCGTCGGGATGGGTGATGTCGACGACGTGCAGCAGCGCCGCGGCGTCGGTCAGCTCTTCGAGCGTGGCGCGAAACGCCGCGACGAGCTGGGTCGGCAGCTTCTGGATGAAGCCGACGGTGTCCGTCAGCAGCGCCGGGTGCGTTTGGTCGAGATAGACCTTGCGGGTGAGCGGGTCTAGCGTGGCGAACAACTGGTCCTGCACGAACACGGCGCCGTCGCGCGTCAGCGCCCGCATCAGCGTGCTCTTGCCGGCGTTGGTGTAGCCGACCAGCGCGACAATCGCCGCGCCCTCACGCTCGCGGCGGCGGCGGTAGAGTGAGCGCTGCTGGCGCACGTCCTCAATCTCATCTTTGAGCTTGGCGATCTTCTTGCGCACAAGGCGGCGGTCCGTCTCGATCTGCGTCTCGCCCGGGCCGCGGACGCCGATGGCGCCGGGAGCGCCGCTTCGGCCGCTGAGGCGCTCGAGGTGGCTCCACTGGCCCTTCAGGCGCGGCAGCAGATACTCCGACTGCGCCAGTTCGACCTGCAAACGCCCCTCGCGCGTGCGGGCGCGCATCGCGAAGATATCGAGGATGAGGACGGTGCGGTCGAGCACCTTCACCTTCAGGGCATCTTCGAGGTGGCTCTGCTGGGAGGGTGACAGCTCATCGTCGAAGATGACCATCGTGTAGCCGTCGTCGCCGCGCTGCGTCTTGATCTCGTCCAGCTTGCCCTTGCCGATGTACGTGGCGGGGTTAGGAGCATCGAGCTTCTGCAGCGACGAGCCGACGACGTCGGCCCCCGCCGTACGAGCGAGCAGCGCCAGCTCGTTGAGCGAGTTCTCAGCCCACCAGGCGTCGCGGCCGCTGTTCCGCTGGACGCCGACAAGATACGCGCGCTCGCGCTGCTCGGCGGTGGAGTGACTGCGTGAAGCCGGGATGTGCGCACCTTTCAGGAGGGTTGAGGCGCCACGCCGGCTATCCGGCGACGCCTGCCTTCATGCTCTCGAGATGGCCGGCGACGTGGTGGATCAGGACATTCTCGATGAACTGCTGCGCGGTCATCGTCTCGCCGAGGAACGTGCCCTCCTTCGCGAGCTGTTCGTCGCTCAAGCCGCGCACCATCTTCGCCGCCGACCCACCGTTCTCGCGGAGCAGTGCTGTCGTCTCTTCCTTCGTGCAGTTCGCATGATCGCTGGCGTGCTTGGCGTTCATCTCGTTCAACCCGTCCGCGCTCATCGGCGGCATCGCCGCACCCGTGGCCATCACCTGCGCCAACATGCTAATGCCAGCGTGGCTCTGGGCAACGTGATGGGCGGTGACGCCAAACGACCAGCTTTCGCTGCAATTTGCGGACCAATCCGCGTTTGAGGACGATTCGACCGCGCGTGTGAACTCACTGTTCATCTTCTCGAACTTCTCAGCCAGCTCCGTCGATGTTGTCATGCTGCTTGCTCTCCTGTCCTCTTAGCGGGAGCCCCGTCAACGTAGTGGATGACATCCTGGCTCGGATCCCTTCTCATCATCAACCGGGCACGGCACACGATCAAGCTCATTCGACCGGCGTTGTCCTACACGAGCGCCGGCAGCGCGGCGATGCGCCTGAGGCCCTCGTCGAGGCGGGCGTCGGCCAGCGTCAGTGACAAGCGGACATAGCCTTCGCCCTGCGGGCCATAGCCGTTGCCGGGCGTCACGATGACGGCGGCCTCATCCAGCAAGCGCTCGGCGAACTGCGCCGACGTCATCCCGGCCGGCACCTTCGCCCAGACGTAGAGGCTGGCCTTCGGTGGCGTCACGTCCAAGCCCAGCTTGCGCAGCGCATCGACGACGCGATCCCGACGGCGCTGGTAGATCGCGTTGTGCTCGGCGATCGCATCCTGCGGGCCATCAAGCGCGGCGATCGCCATGCGTTGGATGGCCTGCGGAGCGCCCGAGTCGAGGTTCGACTTCACCCGCATCAGCGCGTCGATGATGCGCGGGTTGCCCGCCGCCATGCCGATGCGCCAGCCGGTCATGTTGTAGCTCTTCGACAGCGAATGGAACTCAATGCCGGTGTCCATCGCGCCCTTCGCCTGGAGGAAGCTCACCGGCACGTACTCCTCGTAGGCGACCTCGCTGTACGGTCCGTCGTGGCAGATGGAGATGTCATGGCGTTGCGCGAAGGCGACGGCGCGCTCGAAGAAGTCGATGCCGGCGACGGCGCCCGTCGGATTGTTTGGGTAGTTGAGCCAGAGCAGCTTCGCGCGGCTGGCGACGTCGAGCGGCACCGCGTCGAAGTCCGGCAGGAACCCGTTGGCTTCGGTGAGGGGCAGGCTGTAGGTCTCGCCGCCCGCGAACATTGTGCCGATCTCGTACACCGGATACGCCGGATCCGGAACCAGCGCGAGATCACCCGGGTCGATGAAGCAGAGCGCGATATGGCCGATGCCCTCCTTCGACCCGATCAGCGACATCACTTCCTTGGCGGAGTCGAGCCTGACGCCGAAGCGACGCTGGTACCAGGACGCGACGGCCTGGCGGAAATCGGGAAGGCCCTCCGTCTCGGGGTAGCGGTGGTTGTCCGGCTCGTGCGCGGCGGCACACAGCGCGTCGATGATGTGCGGCGGCGTCGGCAGATCCGGATCGCCGATGCCGAAGGAAACGACGTCGATGCCCTCCGCCTTCTTCGCCGCGACCTTCTTGCTGATCTGCGCAAAGAGGTACGGCGGCAGCTTCTCGATGCGGTCTGCGAATCTCATCAGGGGCAGTGTAAGCAGCCGCGGTGCGAGCCGGAAGTTTCGGACGGGTTATCCACCGAGGTCACAGAGCTCACAGAAAACGACGAACATCGGGGCAGCGTTCGATTCCTTCGGGGTGCGAATGACGAATTGCGTTCGCGCCGTTAGCACCGCCACGTCCGCAGGCCGTCGCAGGCGGGCGTGACGTAGATCACCGCCGGCAGGCCCGTGCGCTCGCGGTACGGCGCGATCACATCCCGTTCGAAGGCCTTGACCGCGTCGGCGCGCACGAGGTTCACGGTGCAGCCGCCGAACCCCGCCCCCGTGAGCCGCGCGCCCAAGACATAGTCCTGCGCCGATGCCAGCGCCACCAGCAGGTCCAGCTCGACCGAGCTCACGTGGTAGTCGTCGCGCAGGCTCTGGTGCGACTCCTGCATCAGTCGCCCGAGCCCGGCGAAGTCGTCCGCCCGCAGCGCCTCGACGGCCGCCGCAACGCGGCCGATCTCGCCCACGACGTGGCGGGCCCGGCGCAGCGCCAGCGTCTCGCCGCGCGACAGCGCCCGCTCGAGCTCCGATTGGGTGACATCGCGCAAGGACGAGAGATCCGGCCGAGCGAGCCGCTCGCGCAGTTCCACAACCGCGGCCTCGCACTCGCGCCGCCGGTCGTTGTAGGCGCTGTCGACTAGCTCACGCTCCACCGCGCTGTTCGCAATCACGACATAGAGTCCCGCTTCCGCGAGTCGCAGTGGCACCACCTCGTAGGCGAGCGTGCGGCAGTCGATGAGCAGTGCGTGGCCGCGCTTCGAGAGTGCCGAAGCGAACTGGTCCATAATGCCGGAGTTGACGCCGACGAACTCGTTCTCCGCCCGCTGGCAAAGCTGAGCCAGCGCCACATCAGCAATAGGCAGCTCGAAGGCGTCCCGGAACGCGCCCATAACGGCTACCCCGACCGCCGCCGAAGACGACAGCCCGGCGCCAGCGGGCACATCGCCGGCGATCGCGAGGTCGAGCCCTGCCGGTGGGGGATACGTCTGCTGGAGGATCGACGCGACGCCGCGCACGTAGTTCGCCCACCCGCCGAGCGCCGCGCGCGTCACGTTCGACAGGCTGAACCGCGACTGCTCGCGGTAGTCGGCGGCATACGCCCAAACGGCATCGTCGTCGCGGCGCGACCACGCGCACTGGACGCTCCGGTCGATGGCGAACGGCAGCACGACGCCATCGTTGTAGTCGACGTGCTCGCCGATCAGGTTGACGCGACCAGGCGCCTCGGCGATGCCCTCCGGTGCCTGGCCGAACTCGCGCTCGAACACGGCGGCGAGCGCCGTTACGCGCTGCTCGCGCGGCTCAGGAGCGGAATTCATGCAGACGCACGACTTTCGCGCCTGGCAGCGATTGTCGCTCTTCCGCCGCCCTCAGCTCCGCCGCCTTCTCCTCTGGAGCGGTGTCGTTGATGTATGTGCCGGCGCCGGTTTCGACGCCGGCCAGGTACTTGAGCTTGTCCTTCGTCCGGAACGGCGGCATGAACTCGACGTGCAGGTGGTCGCCCGGCCGCGGTATGCCGTCAGCGGCGCGCTGGTGGATCGACATCGTGTACGGCATCGGGAAGCCCCAGAGCGCGTCGTACGTGGCCTGCACGCGTTGGAGCAACGCCGCCAGGCGCGCGCGCTGACCGGGAGTGAGTTCCAGCAGCGACGGCCGGTGCCCTACCGGCGCCACGTGCACCTCGTACGGCAGGCGCGCCGCAAACGGCACGTACGCCACGAAGCCATCGACCTCCGCGACGATGCGCTGACGATGCCCCACCTCTTCCGCTACGACCTCGCACATCAGGCAGCGGCCGGTGCGCGTGTGATGCTCGGCGGCAGCGGCGTTCTCCTGCTCGACGCGCGGTGGCAGGTACGGGAAGGCGTAGATCTGCCCGTGCGGGTGCGTCAGGGTGACGCCGATCTCCTTGCCGCGATTCTCGAAAATGAAGACGTACCGGACGTCGGGCCGCGCCGACAGTTCGGTGTAGCGGTCGGCCCAGACGTCGACGAGGTGCCGCATCTGCGCCTCGGGCAGGGTCGCGAGCGTCGCGTCGTGCAGCGGCGAGTAGACGACGACTTCACAGACGCCCGCCGCCGGGGCGCGCCGATGCTCGGCCGACTCGTCGTGGACCGGCGGCGCATCCGGACGGAAGCTGGGAAAGCGGTTCTCGAAGACAGCGATCTCGTAGCTTGCCGACGGAATCTCCGTCGCAAACGCGGACTCGGAGGGCGTCGGGCAAAGGGGGCAATCCTCGGCAGGCGGCAGAAACGTCCGACCCTGACGCCCCGTCGAAACGATCACCCACTCAGCGAGCAATGCGTTCCAGCGCAACTCGATCTGCTCGTCGCCGCGCTTATGTTCTTCCGCGCGAAGGATGGCCGGTGGCGGCGCATCAAAGGCGTACCAGTAGAGATAGCGGCCATCGGCGCGGTCCAGGCGGATCTTCTTCACGGGGCAAGTGTAGCGATCAAGTAGCCCGGATGAACCTGTGTGCGGCCTTATGAGCGAGCCGATCGCAAAGTGCGTCTCCTGAACGCGGCAGCGAATAGGTGACCCTGAGGCGGCAGATCGCCAACGCACAAGTCCTGCGAAAATCGCAGTCGAGAGATGCCCGAACCGATTGACAAACCCTTGAATTGCTGATATCGTAGAAGCGTCCCGAGTGGCTACGTGCGTTTCGGTGGACGAACCCGGAGTTTGAGTACGCAGGCGCAAGCCGGCGGAAATGGAACCGGGGGACGACACCACTTTCACAAGGTCACTCGGGGCGTTTCTTTGCCCGCGAACGGGCGCTCCCCCACTGAATGCAAGCGGCGACCGTGCTTCTATCGCACGACGTACGCCGCCACCAGCGCAAAGTGCACCGCGCTTCCGGCGATGACGAAGGTGTGAAACACCTCGTGGTACCCGAACACCCGCGGAAACGGGTCGGGCCGCCGTAGCGCGTAGATGATCGCCCCCACGGTATAGAGCTGTCCCCCAAGGACCAGCAGCACGATCGCCGTCACCGGCAACGCCGATACGACCGGCGCGGCGGCGACGAGGCCGACCCAGCCGAGCGCGATGTAGAGTCCGACACCAAGCCAGCGCGGCGCGTTGGGACGTAGCACCTTGAGCAGAATGCCAGCGGCGGCGAGCGTCCAGACGACCGACAGCATCGGAATGCCCCAGCCATTGCCTAACACGACGAGGCAGAACGGCGTGTAGGTGCCGGCGATGAGGACGAAGATCATCGAGTGGTCGATGCGCATCATCACACGCCGCAGCCGCGCGGACCACGGCGCGAGATGGTACGTCGCACTCGACGCGTAGAGGAGCAGCAGGCTCGTGGCGAAGACGGCGGCGCCGACGTACTGCCGCGGCGAGCGGGCGAGCAGCAGCAACGTCAGCAGCCCGAACGGCGCGAGCGCGGCCGCGACGCCGTGCAGCGTGCCGCGAAGGATCGGGCGCACCTCGCCAGGGCGGCTCTGAGCGAATCGGGCGGGTGCGTGGTCTGCCTTCATCTCGCTACGTCAGTTAGCGCTTTCCCATAGCGGTTAGCGGCGTTCATCCGAGGCGTCCTCTGGCGGTGTCGGCTCGGCGCGACCACGATCGGGCGGTCGCATGAACGACTGCAGGAGCGTATCCGGCCGCAGGCTGAGGAGGGCCTGCGACCATTCACCATAGCGGCGGAAGGCTCCGCTGCCCATGCGCATCAGCTCGACCTGGTGGCGCATCGAGTCGCTGCGGCCTGCCATGAATGCCCCTAGTGCGAGCATCGCCTTGCTCTCCGCTTCCCACACTTTTTGGTACGTGTCGACGAAGGCGATCATCTCATCGCTTGCTTCGAGCAGATCCGCCATGCGCGGCATCCGCGGCCGCGGCTTGCGGTCGCCTGCGGGCCGGTCGTCCGGTTCCTTCGGCATGCTCTCTCCCTAACACAGCCCTTCACGGCCGCGGCATCGCTTGCATCCTACGCTATTCCGCCGACGGCGATGGGGCAGCCTGCGTCAACCCTTCGTCGCGAATCGTCGCGACGAACGGCAGATTGCGGAAGCGCTGCCGGTAGTCGAGCCCGTAGCCGACGACGAATTCATCGGGCACCTCGAAGCCGACGTAGTCCAGCGGCAGGTCCACAAGGCGCCGCGCGCGCTTGTCGAGCAGCGTGCAGACGCGGAGGCTCGCGGGCTCGCGCGCCTGCAATTGTTTCAGTAGATGGTTCAGCGTCATACCCGTATCGATGATGTCCTCCACCACCAGCACGTCGCGCCCGAGGATGTTTTCCGTGAGGTCCTGCACGATGCGCACGGCGCCGCTGCGGTCATCCTCGTACGACGAGATCGTCATGAAATCGACGCTGATCGGCAGCGCGATGTGGCGCATGAGGTCCGCCATGAAGCAGGTGACGCCCTTCAGGACGCCGACAAGCAGCGGCTCCTTGCCGGCGTAATCCCGCGTGATCTGCAGCGCCAGCTCGTTCACACGGCGATCGATCTCGGTCGCGTTGATCAGCACCTCGTGGACCGCCATCTGTTCCTGTTCGTTCAAGGAGCCGATCCCGTACTTCGTCAGAAGACTGAGGTAATCCCGCTTGTGCAGAAGCTTGACCTGGACATCAGGGTACAGTTCGCGCAGCGCGCGAAGCTTTCGGTGCTTCTCGGTCACGAGCCCCTGCTTCAGCGTGGTCAATTCGATGTAGAGCTCGAGGTCCGTGAGGAAGAAGTCGGGGGAGAAGGCTTCGAGAATCCTACCGTCCTCGCCGTGGCGGAGCGGGAAGGTGCGTGGTTCGTACTGCCAGCGGACGCCGTAGAAGTCCAACAGGCGGGCGAACTCTTCCTCGCTCTCGTGTGCAAACCGCGCGCCGTCGATGGTGGACGGCGGTGGCGACTTTGCTTCGAGCGGGCGGCTGGTCATGCGCTCAGGTGATCCCCTGGACAATATGCTGCATCGCCGCGCGGACCTGGCGCATGAGTTCGGGCGGTGGCGCCGGATCGAGCGCGACCGTAGTCGCCGGCGACATCAGGTAGTCGGCGAAGGCGCCGATGACGGTGACGACGAGCTGCTTCGCGAGGTCATCGATGTGTTCGGTGCGAAGAATGCCCTGCTTTGCGTAGACAGTGAGGATCCGCGCCTCCGCCCGCTCCCAGCGCTCGGCAAGGATGCGGTACTCCTCCGCCGCGACCGGATCCTCGGCCATGGCTTCGACCATCAGCACCTTCATGAACCCGCGGTTGGCGTACATCAGGTTGAGGGCACCCTCGGCAATGCTCTGGATCGCTTCGCCCGGGCCAATCGCCATCGCCTCGCTGACCTCGGCGGCCTCGAGCGATTGGAGCGCGGCGGTAAAGCCGCGTTCCTCGATGAGCGCCTCGAACAATTCGCGCTTGGAGGGGAAGTGGTAGTAGATGGCGGCATCGGTGATGCCGGCGATCTGCGCGATGTCGCGCACGCTCGATCGTGCTGTGCCCTTCTCCGAAAAGAGCGTGAGGGCGGCATCGAGGATTTGTTTGCGGGTGAGCGGGCCACGCCGGAGCTTGCGGGGCCGCCCGTCGGGCGCAATAGTGGCGGCGTCCCGGGTGGTCAAGCAGGGCCCCTTTCTTTGAGCTAAGCCTAGGCCGCACATGCCAGCATGTCAATCGATATGGATGATGCACCTAAGCCGATTGGCGTGACCAGACTTGTGGGTACGCGCGGACGGAGCAACGAGCAGGAGTCGAAATGAACGAAGAACTACCGGAAGTCGGCCACAAGGTCACATTCACGAAGACGGTCACCGAAGAGGACGTCATCGCGTTCGCCCGCGTGACCGGCGACGATCAACCGTTGCACCTCGACGAGTCGTTCGCCGCCCGCACGCGCTTCAAGCACCGCATCGCCCACGGGATGCTGTCCGCCGGCTACATCTCGGCGGTGCTCGGCACCAGACTCGCACCCGATCATCTGGTCGTCTACCTGGACAGCAACTGCGCTTCCGACTGCCCGTGAGTATCGGCGACACGATCACCGCGGAGGCAGAGGTGACAGCGGTCGATGCGGAGAAACGCATCGTCACGGTCCGCACCGACTGCCTGAATCAGCGCGGAGAGACGGTGGTGAAGGGCGAAGCGACCGTGCTGCTCGACCCGCTGGACGGGGCACCTTAGGCCGATCTTGTTGGCGCCTTCGCACCGCCCGGCCTCACCCCTCTCCGCGCCGAGTCTTGGACCGGCCCTCTCCACCGCGAGGAGAGGCGAGCGGATGAGGATGACGCGCTAGGCGTACGGACGCCGATACGCATACCAGGCAGCGGCGGCGCCGAGCAGCGCCGCAGCCACGCCGCCCGCGACTGCGTAGCCGCCCGAGTCCCTGCCATGCGCGTCCGGCGTTGCGGCCAGCGAGCCCGAGACTGCCGCGGGCTCCGAAACGCCGCCTACGGACACCGGCGGCAGGCGGAGCACCTTGCGGCCATTGTCCCGCGGCGTGGTGAAGTCTGTTGTCAGGTTTCCAGCAACTACGGTGTACGTGCCCGGCGAGACGTTCGTGAGCGAATACTCGGTCGAGTTGTTCGTCGGCGGATTGTTCAGGTTCGAAAGCCGCAACGCCTTCAGCGTCCCCGGATTCGGCAGGGCGGTTGCCGCAGTGCCGTAGGTGGCAGTCGCCGCACCGTAGGCGACGGAGTCCACAGGAGCGGGCCCGCCCGTGAAGCAGGGACCGGACGTGCTCGCCCAGACGACGGTGCCGCCGGGCACCTGCACCGGATGCAGCAAATCGCCGCCATTCGCTGCCGTCGTGTTGGTTGCCGTGAATGTGAAGTCGGACGTGCCACCGGCGGCGGCGGCGTTGAACTCGGAGGTGGCGACCAGGATGGAGTCGCCGGCGCTGCCGTTCGTCACTCCCGTGGGGAACGTGAACGTCGCCTTCAACGTGCCCGCTGGATCGAAGAACTGGATCGCGTGGCCTCCGACGAACTGGTGGCCGGGCATATCGAGGCGCAGTTCGACGAATTGGATGTTGTTGTTCCCGTTGTATCCGCCCGCCACGGAGTGAATCCGCACGCAGTGGAATGCCGCATCGGCGACGCCACCCTGCGACAGAACGAGCGTCGAGGTGGCGACCACGAACGCCGCGAGAAACGACAGCACAGAACGCATGAGAATCTCCTGACCCGCGGGGACGTCCGCCGGATGGACTGGATGGAAGCTAGCGCGATTTCGCGGGATGCCTTGCGACGGTTACGATGCGGCGCGGCGGTTGGATCTCCGCCGTGGAGTCACTCCAAGACTTCGAGTGATACCGGACCCCAAGCGAGGCGTCAGAGCATCACGGTCAAATCCACAGAAGACACCGAGGTCACAGAAGGTGTGGTGGTTGCTCAACCCCATTTTCTGTGATTCCTGTGTCATCTGTGGATTCAACCGCTGTTCCCGCTCATTCTGACGGCGGTCTTCTGTGATTCGTACCGAACGACCCGGCGGCCACCCGCGGCCCACGATCGGCGATTCCCAGAACCGCGAATCCGTTAGAATATCCCCGCTTTGAGTACTGATCCGCATACTCCGCGCCGCATCCTCGTCGCCGTCGCCTGGCCGTACGCGAACGGGTCGCTGCATCTCGGCCACATCGCCGGCGCGTATCTGCCCGGCGACATCTTCGCCCGCTACCACCGGATGCGCGGCGACGACGTGCTGATGGTGTCGGGCAGCGACACGCACGGCACGGCGATTACCGTCCGCGCCGACCGGGAGCACCGTCCGCCGCGGGAGATCGTCGAGCAGTTCCATCCAGAGTTCTTGCGCTACTGGCAGGCGCTGGGCATGTCGTTCGACATCTTCACCAGCACCGAGACCGAGAACCACGCTGAGGTCACCCACGACGTCTTTCGCACCCTGATGCAGCACGGCTATATCTACAAGGCCGTGACGTCGCAATTCTTCGACCCGGAAGCAGGTCGCTTCCTGCCCGATCGTTATGTCGAGGGGAACTGCCCCTACTGCGGCTACGAGAAGGCGCGCGGCGACCAGTGCGACAACTGCGGACGGACCCTCGACCCCGACCAGCTCATCCGCCCGCGTAGCACGCTTACCGGCGCCACGCCCGAACCGCGTGACACGGAGCACTTCTTCTTCAAGCTGAGCGCGTTTCAGGAGCCGCTGCTCGACTGGCTGCGGAGCCGCGAGGGCTGGCGCAAGCACGTCGTGAACTTTAGCATCGGCTTCGTCGAGGAAGGCCTGCACGACCGCTCGATCACGCGGGACCTCGACTGGGGGGTGTCGCTTCCGGTCGAAGACCTGGGGCCGGGCAAGCGCATCTATGTCTGGTTCGAGGCCGTCATCGGCTACCTCTCGGCATCGAAGGAGTGGGCGAAACTGAGGGGCGAGCCGGAAGCGTGGCGGCGTTGGTGGGAGGATCCTGACGCGCGCTCCTACTACTTCATCGGCAAGGACAACATCCCCTTCCACACCATTGTCTGGCCCGCGATCCTGCTCGGTTACGGAGGGCTGAACCTGCCGACGGATGTGCCGGCAAACCAGTACGTCACCTTCAAGGGCGAGAAGGCGTCGAAGAGCGAAGGAGTCGGCGATTCCGTCGAGACCTACCTCGACCGCTACCAGCCGGACGCCATCCGCTACGGCCTCGCCGCAAACCTGCCCGAGAATTCGGACACCGATCTCACGGAAGCGGAGTTGATCCGCCGCAACAACGACGAGCTCGTGGCTACCTGGGGCAATCTGGTCAACCGCGTCCTCGCGATGACCCACAAGAACTTCGGAGGCGTGGTGCCGCAGCCCGGCCCGCTCGATGACCGCGACGAGCTGCTACTTCGAAAAGCATCGGAAGCGGTGGACGAAGTCGCATCCCAGATCGAGTGCGTGCACCTGAAGGCCGGGCTCGTCGCGGCGATGGCGATGGCGCAGGAGGCGAACGCCTACCTGAACGAGACAGCGCCCTGGAAGACGGCGAAGGTCGACGTGACGCGGACCGCCACGTCCCTCTACACGGCGCTCTGTGTTATAAACGCGCTGAAGATTGCGCTCTACCCGTATCTGCCGTTCTCGAGCCAGATGATTCACCAGTACCTGGGATTCTCGGGCCGGATCGAAGACGCAGGGTGGTGCGTAACGCGGCTGGAGCCCGGCGCCGCCCTACCGCCGTCACAGCCCTTGTTCAAGAAGATCGATCCGCCGGGTGCCGAGGGGGAGGCGCGGCTCACTGCCTGACCATGCGGCTCATCGATACCCACTGCCACATCCACGATCCCGAATTCGACGCCGACCGCGATGCCACGATCGCGCGGGCGCGCGACGCCGGTGTCGGCGTCATGCTGGCGCTCGGAGTCGATGCGGCGAACAGCAGGCTCGCCATCGCGCTCGC
Source organism: Dehalococcoidia bacterium (assembly GCA_038227375.1). Classification (GTDB taxonomy): domain Bacteria; phylum Chloroflexota; class Dehalococcoidia; order DSTF01; family JACRBR01; genus JALYKW01. The sequence goes on along the minus strand of JBBRPY010000014.1, from coordinate 27,340 downwards.
CGAGCGCTGCGAGGCCGTGGTCGCCGCCGCGGGCGTCCACCCCCACGATGCCGTTGCCGCGACGGAGTCGGACCTCGACGAGCTGGAGCGGCTTGCGGAGCATCCGCGCGTCGTTGCTGTGGGCGAGATCGGCCTCGATTTCTATCGGAACCTGTCGCCACGCGACCAGCAGGTGCGCGTATTGCGCAGACAATTGCAGACAGCGGGCCGCGTGGGGAAGCCGGTCGCGGTCCACGCGCGAGAAGCGCACGAGGAAATGATGCCGCTGCTGACGGAATGGTCGGACGAGATCCGCGGGCGCCTTCCAGACGGACGGCCGCTGGGGGTGATGCACTACTTCAGCGCCGACGCCGCGGCCGCCCACGCGTACGTGCAGCTGGGATTCTTGATCTCCGTCCACACATCGGTGACCCATCCCAGGGCCAACGTGCTCGCCGATGTGGTGCGCGCCCTGCCGATCGAGCATCTCGTGGTCGAAACCGACAGCCCGTACGGCGCGCCGCAGCGCTATCGCGGCAAGCGCAACGAGCCATCCTATGTTTCAGAGGCCGTAGTGCGGATCGCGGAGCTGAAGGGGGTGACGGCGGAGGCCGTCGCAGAGGCGACCACCCGAAACGCGACACGGCTCTTCGGACTGCACGAAGAGGTCTCGGCCGAAACGGGCGTGGCGGTCGACGGGCACGCCCGATGGTGACGGCGTCGCCGATCTACGGCCCAGTGCAGGACGACTTGCGCCTCGTCGAGGACACGCTCGACCGCATCAAGCACGTCGAGCACAGTCCGGCCCTGCTCTCCAAGATGCTCGAACACGTCTTGGGCGCCGGCGGGAAGCGCCTGCGGCCCGCCATCGCCCTGCTGGCCGGCCACTTCGGAGACTACAACATCGACCTGCACGTGCCGCTCGCCGCGTCGATCGAGCTGCTGCACTCAGCAACGCTCGTCCACGACGATGTGATCGATGCATCCCCTTCGCGGCGAGGCAGGCCGACCACCAACGAGCTGTTCAACAACTCCGCTGCGGTGATGCTGGGCGATTACATGTTCGCGCATTCCGCAGAGCTGATTTCGCGCACGAACGATCCGGCCGTCGTGCGGCTGTTTGCGTACACGATCATGGCGATCGCCGGCGGCGAGCTGCATCAGGACATGAGTGCCTATGAGTACGGCCAGGACACGATGCAGTACTTCGGACGCATCGAGGGGAAGACCGCATCGCTCTTCGCGACCTCGGCAGAAGGCGGCGCGATGGTCGCGCATTGCACGCAGGCGGAACGCGAGGCGCTGCGATCGTACGGCCTCAACATCGGCATGGCGTTCCAGGTCGTCGATGACATCCTCGATTTCGCCGGCGACGAGCAGGAGATGGGCAAGCCGATCGGCAGCGACCTGATGCAGGGCACGCTGACGCTGCCGTCGCTGATCCTGATGGAGCGCTACCCGAACGACAATCCGATCCAGAAGGCCTTCCGCACCCGGAAGCCGAAGACCGAACACATCGCCAAGGCCGTGCATCTCGTGCTCGACTCGGACATTTTGAATGAGTCGTACGACGTGGCGCGCGACTTCCGCGACCGCGGCCTCGCGTCGCTGCGGACGCTGCCCAACAATGCCGCGCGGTCGGCGCTCGAGGACATCGCCGACTACGTGCTGGAGCGGCGCGCCTGAGGCGATGCATCGCGTTGAGCAGCCACTGCTATCATGAGTGACCAGCAGGGCGCGCGCGACGCAAGGCCCGGGACGCACTCGGCCAGGATCATGCGCGCGCCGTCCGAGGAAGTCGCCATGCCGATCTATGAGTACGCCTGCCGCGGCTGCAAGCAGTTTGTCGAAGTGATCACGCGACGCGTTGCGGACGACGCCTTTGAGCCCGTCTGCCCGGAGTGCGGCGGCAAGAAGCTGGTCCGCATGATCAGCAAATTCAGCTTTCATCTGTCGATGAAGTCGCAGATCGACCAACTCGACCCGAAATACGACAAGATGATCGACGCCGCGAGCCCCGACCTCTCGTTCGACAACATCGTCAAGCAGTACCGCCTGGACAAACCGCAGTCATCGGCGGAGGAGCGGAAGCGCATCAAGGAAAAGGGCGCCGGCCTCATCCCCGGGTCGTAGCGCCGCACATTCCGGTGTGCGGCAGCACCCCGGCGTGTCGTAGGACCGAGATTGTCCGGTGGTGGCCTGAGAGAATGTCCACCTGCGTGCTGCTGAGCGCATGATAGGGTGCGGTTGGGTAATGGAAAGACGGGCCGGGCGTCATGCTCTGGTCCGGTGCTGACGGTCTTCCGCCGGCGCGGGCTCCGCATGCTGGCGGCCCGCAGGACGCGCGTGACCGAGCGCCGGCTCGCCAACACAGCCAGCTCCTCGGCCAGCACCTCCTCCAGATGCGTGTGGTTGTACCTCGCGCACGCGGGATCGGACGTGACCTCGGCGATCCGCGTCCGGGTGGCCGCCGGGAGCGCGTGCCAGGGCTCCCTCCCACGGTTCCCGTGCACCAACCTCGCGGTCCCTCGCGTCGATACGCCTGCCTCAGCCGCCGCACCTACGTGTGGAGAGCGCCATCAGCTGCGCACCGCCGTGTCGATCGTACATCCTTCAAGCACGCTGTTGAGGACGGTTGCCCGTTGCTCTTCCCTGCTTCGCAATGTGACTGCCTCTCTCTTCATGAGAGGACAACATCACAGGCCAGCTACCGCGGACAAACTCTCAGGCCAACAACACGCACCCGTCTGAAACTGGACACACCTGAACGACACCGGTAGCATGACCGGTACACGTGTTCGAGGCGCGACGCACCGCCGCGCGGAGGTTCCATTTGGCACACTCAAAGTCTGCACTGAAGCGCTGGCGCCAGAACGAGGCGCATCGCGAACGTAACAAACCCGCCCGGACCGAAGCGCGCACGGCTGCGCGCAAGGCGCATGTCGCCATCACAAGCAGCACGGAGGACGAAGCGCAGGCGGCGATCCGCGAAGCGGCGGGCATCCTCGATCGCGCAGCGAAGCGGCGCGTCATCCACCGAAACGCCGCTTCGCGACACAAGTCGCGGATGATGAAGCACCTGAACAAGATGAGCGGCGCCCCCGCCACCCAGGCGGAAGCTCCCAAGAAGACCCGAAAAGGCGCTGCTCCGAAGGCAGGCGCCAAGGCCACGGCCACAAAGGCGACAGCCGCCAAGACAAAGGCAGCACCCAAGCCCCGCGCGACGGCGTCTCGCGCGGCCGCGGCGGCGAAGAAGAAGGCGTAGGGCCGCCGGTCCGCTACGGACAGCACGACAAACGAAGCGTCCGCCGCGAGGTGGGCGCTTTCTTTTGCCCCGGGAGGCATCGTGGCGGAAGCGCGCGACGACGATCACACTGATGGCGCTGCCGGCTGGGAACATTCGGCGAGCGCATGGATCGCGTTTCAGGACGAGGGCGATCGCAGCCGCACGATGCAGCTCGATCCGGTCATGCTGGCGCAGTGCGGCGACGTGCGCGGACTGCGCACACTGGACCTCGGGTGCGGCGAAGGGCGATTCTCCCGCATGCTCGCTGAGCGCGGCGCCTGCGCCACCGGGATTGACCTCACCCGAGAGCTGCTCGCCACCGCCGCCCAGCGCCGTAACGGCGAAGATGGCTACGTCCTCGGCGATGCCGAACCCCTCCCCTTTGCCAGCGCTTCGTTCGATCTGGTCGTGAGCTACGTCACGCTGGTGGACATCGTCGACTATCGCGCCGCGATTGCCGAGTGCGCGCGCGTGTTGCGATGCGGCGGCCGACTGGCGGTCGCGAATCTCGGCTTCGTGACGGCCTCGCAGGGATGGCTGCGTGATGACGAAGGGAGGCGCCTGTATCATCGCGTCGACCGCTACGCAGAGACGTGGTCGCAGGTCTACGAGTGGGCAGGTATCCGGATCACGAACTGGCATCGCCCGCTCAGCGCTTACATGGCCGCGTACCTGGAGGCCGGGCTCGAGCTGAGGGCGTTTCTTGAGCCGGTGCCGGAAGACCAGTCGCTGCGAGACGACCCCTGGTTTGAAGACTGGTTTCGTGTGCCGCTGTTCACGGTGATGAACTGGCAGCGAGCATGAGGTTCCGGCGCCGCGCGGCTCGATCAGCGCTTTGGGTTGAAACTTATGCGCAGCGACGATGGCGGAGGGATCGAGCGCTCACCACAACCAATCTCCCCTCGCACTCGGTGGTGAGGGGCCGGAGGGTGATCGGTGAACGTTTCGGCGCTCTCACGTTCAGCGAAGATGGTAAGATCTCCGACGACACGGTGAATGATCCTCGGGTCGAGATCGCGCTGAGGAACGCGCTCACCGAGCGGCGTCTGGCCAGACAGTCAGGCGATCAGCCGTCGGCGATCCATGACGCATCCCCCTCACACCAACACCCGCAGCGAAGGAACCACCATGGATCTCGGAATGAAGTACGTCGTGGGGGACGATGGCGTGAAGTCGATGGTCCTCGCCGACGAGACGCGCGAGTGGGTGATCGCCTTCGTGCGCGAGAACGCACGTAAGTCGCCCGCCGAGATCGAGGGGCTGCTGCACGAGGGCCAGCGCGAGTTGCTCGATGCGCTCGAAGCCGTGTCCGAGGCGCAGGCCGCCTTCACGCCCGCCGCCGGTGATTGGTCGATCCTCGACGTCGTCGCTCATGAAGTCAGCGTGAAGCAAGCGATGGGCGCCGTCGCCCGCGCGCTCGGCAAGGGTGAACTGCCGGCGGGATTCGGCCCGCACTTCGAGGAAGCGAAGATGCAGGACGGCTTCATCGTCAAGCGCTTCGACACCCTCGCTGAGGCGAGCGCCGCCGCCCAGGCCGCACACGACGCCATTGCCGAGTTCGTCCGCGGCGCCGGCGCATCATTGAACACCGAGGTCACGTTCAGGCACTACTACTTCGGCGCATTCAACGCGCTCGAGTGGCCGGTCTTCCTCCGCATCCACGACGGCGACCACACCCCCCAGATCGCCAGGATCAAGTCCGCGCCGGGCTACCCTGCAGCGTAGCCGTAACTGAGGGTCCCACGCGTGTGGGCGCTCACGCCGATGTTCCGACTAGCTCTGCGGATGCGAACATCGCCGTACTGCTGGTCAAGCAGCTACCACCCCGCCGGCTTCGTCAGGGTGCGGCGATCGTGTCGATGAGCTGCAGCGTCATCAGGGCGTTACGCATCGGCGACGGCCGCGGCGCGCTCGCGGTGAGCGAAGACGCGATCACAGGTGCCGCCGATGGGGCGTCGCTAGCGCTTGGTGTACTGGGGGGCCTTGCGGGCGCGCTTCAGGCCGACCTTCTTGCGCTCCTTCATGCGAGAGTCGCGCGTCAGCAGGCTCTGGCGGCGTAGGGCCGGCTTCAGTCCCTCGTCCGAGGCGACGAGGGCGCGGGCGATGCCGTGGGATAGCGCGCCGGCCCAGCCGGTGATGCCGCCGCCCTGGATCTTCGCCTGGATGTTGAACTTCTGCTCCGCCTGCGCAGCCCGCAGCGGCGCCAGCACGGCCGCCTGATGCGCGCCGCGCGTGAACACCGTGAGGTACCCCTTGCCGTTGATCAAGATCTCGCCCACACCGGGGTAGAGGCGGACGCGCGCCACCGCCGTCTTGCGGCGGCCGGTGCCGTAGAAGTATCGCTCGGTCGTCGGTGCCATGTGCCGTCCTTCGCGCTACGCGCTCGTCTTGCTGCCTTTGCCCTTGCCGGCGTTCACTTGCGACTGATGCGGGTGTTCGGAGCCGGCGTACACCTTCAGGTGCTTCAGGAGCACGGCGCCGTGCGCGTTGTGCGGCAGCATCCCTTTGATGGCGTACTGCACCACCCGCTCGGGCCGCGTCTGCATCAGCTTCTCTTGCGAGATCGACTTGAGGCCGCCCGGGTACATCGAGTGGCGATAGTACTTCTTCTCCACCATATCGCCCGTGATCTTGACCTTCTCGGCGTTGATGACGATGACGAAGTCGCCGTTCGACATCGACGGTGAGAACGTCGGGCGGTTCTTGCCGCGCAGCGTGGACGCCACTTCCGACGCGAGCCGCCCGAGCGCCTTGCCGGTCGCGTCGACGACGTGCCACTGCTCTTCGATGTCCTTCGGCTTGAGTACGTAGGTGGTCATCAACTCTGTCCGTTTCCCTCGCCGGGTCCGAAGTCGAACCCATCGTACGCTATGCGCATCAAGTACAGCCCGCAGGCCGGCGCCGATGGCCCCGCGCTCGAAGGCCGCGCCGCTTCGAGCAGCGACGTCAACGCCCCTTGCGTGAGGCGCCCGAGGCCGACTTCGACCAGCGATCCGACCGTCCGCCTCACCTGGTGGGGCAGGAAGGCCTGCGCCTCCATCTCCACCCGCACGCCGCCGCAGCGCGCCGATACATCACATCGCCGCAGCGTCCGCTCCGTCAGCCCGTCGAACGGGCCCGCGAACGCGGCGAAATCGTGCTTTCCCTCCAACAACCGCGCGGCATCGCGCATGGCGCCCCCATCGAGCTTCTTCGGCACGTGCCACGCCCGATCGCGTCCCAGCGGAGACCGCCCACTGCGGTTGTCGATCCGGTAGCGATAGACGCGGCTACGTGCGTCCCGCCTCGGGTCGAACTCCACCGGCACTTCCCTTGCCGCCCGGACTGCGATCGCGGGCGGCAGGAAATGATTCAGTCCCGCCAGTATTTCGCCTACCGTCAGCCTCGACTCTGCATCGAAGGCCGCCACCTGGCCGCTGGCATGCACTCCGGCGTCGGTCCGTCCCGCAAACGCAGCGCGGACCGCGCGGCCGGTGAGCTTCTGTATCGCCGACTCCAGCTCCTGTTGAATGCTGGGGCCGTTCTCCTGATATTGGGACCCGCAAAAGCCCGTCCCATCGTACTCCAGTAGTAGCGCGATGCGCCGCCCGCCGGCCCGGACGCCTGATCCGCCGGCCATCGCGCTAGACGCCCCGCTCCACCAATTCGAGCTGTGCCATCGGGGCGCCATCGCCGTTGCGCGGCCCGAGCTTGATGATCCGCGTGTAGCCACCGGGACGCGCCGCAAACCGCGGCGAAATCTCGTCGAAGAGCTTCTTCACGACGTCCTTGTCGTTCATGTACGCCAGCGCTTGCCGGCGCGCGTGCAGGGTCCCGTCCTTGCCAAGCGTGATCATTTTCTCCGCAATCGGGCGGACCTCCTTGGCCTTCGCCTCGGTCGTCTTGATCGATTCGTGCCGCATGAAATCCTTCACCAGGTTCTTGAAGAGCGCAACGCGGTCGCTACCGGACCGGTCAAACTTGCGGCCGCTGACCTTGTGGCGCATCGCTAGTCCTCCCTCTCTTTGCGCTTCATCAGCTCCGAGGGATCCTCGCCGGCTTCGCGGAGCGCTTCGATGAGCGCCGCGCCGAGCGGGCTCAGGTCCTCGCCGCCCTCATCGCCGTCCGCTGACGGACCCGACGGTGCGCGGCCGAGAGGGACGCCACCCATGCCGTCGCTTTCGAAGTCGGAGGGCGTCAGCAGCCCGAGCTCAATGAGCTTGTCGCGCAGCTCATCGTAGGATTTGCGGCCGAAGTTACGCAGCGAGAGGAGCTCGTCCTCGCTCTTCTCGAGTACGGTCCCCACGGTCATCAGACCGCTGCGCTTGAGGCAGTTGTAGGCGCGGACCGAGAGGTTCAGCTCTTCGATCGGCATGTTGTACTTGTCCGGCGGAAGCGACGAGCCAAGCCCGAGGCCGCGGTCGACGGTCGGTGGCAGCGGCTTGCCAAGCTGGGCAAACATCCGCAGCTCGTCGACCAGGATGTCTGCGCTCTTGCTCATCGCATCGACGCCGGAAGTCGTGCCGTCGGTCCAGACTTCCAGCGTCAGCTTGTCGTAGTTCGTCATCTGCCCGACGCGCGTGTGCGTGACGTGAAAATTCACGCGCCGCACGGGCGAGAAGATCGCGTCCACCGGGATGACGCCGATCGGCAGGCCATCGCTTTGGCCCGCCGGCGCGTAGCCCTGGCCCGGCTCGACGTTCAGTTCGACCGTCAGGCGTGCGCCGGGGGCATCGAGCGTCGCCAGGTGCAGGTCCGGGTTCACGATCTCATAGTCTGCCGTGACCTGGATGTTCTTCGCCGTCACGGGGCCCTCCCCGGAGGCTTCGAGATAGAGCTTCGCCGGCCGCTCGGCGAGTGCGCGGAGGCGAAGCTCTTTGATGTTGAGCAGAAACTCCGTCGTGTCTTCTTTCATGAACGGGATCGTCGAGAACTCGTGCTCGACCTCTTCGATGCGCACAGAGGTCACTGCCGCCCCGGGCAGCGAGCTGAGGAGGATGCGGCGAAGGGCGTTGCCGAGCGTCGTGCCGAACCCGGCGTTCAGCGGCTCCGCAACGAGGCGCACGTAGGTCTCGGTCTCTTCCTCGATATCTATGTGCGCGGGCTCAAGCTCGTTCAATGTATCCCTCCCCGGGCGAAACTCGTCCGCAACGGCCAGCGCTGGCGCTTGCGATTCGTTTGCCCACACTGGCGCTACCGTGAGTAGTACTCAACGATCACGGCCGGGTCGAACTTCAACGGCGTCTCGGCGATGGCGGGCGGCGAGATCACGCGGCCCGTCATCTGTTCCACATCGACGGCGAGCCAGGAGGGCACCATCTTGCTGGACATGTTCTCTTTCGCATATTTGAACTGCTCGTTCTTCTTGCTGTTCGCCATCCAGCCGATGACGTCTCCGGCCTTCGTCCGGCAGGAGGGGATGTCGGTCTTGCGGCCGTTCAGCATGATGTGGCCGTGGCGGACGATCTGCCGTGCTGCCTTCAGCGAGTCGCCGAACCCCATCTTGTGCACGACGTTGTCGAGTCGCAGCTCGAGCAGCGTCACCAGGTTCGTGCCGGTGACACCGGGCAGCCGTACCGCCTCCTCGTAGTAGTCCACAAACTGCTTCTCGAGCACGCCGTACGAGACGCGGCCCTTCTGCTTCTCACGCAACTGGAGCGCGCGGTCGGAGAGCTTCCTGCGGCGGCTCTGCGGCGGGCCGGGTGGCTGCGGGCGCTTATCGAGCGTGCACTTGGTGACGCATTTGTCACCCTTGAGCATCAGCTTCTCGCCGTAGCGCCGGCAAAGACGGCAAACTGGTCCTGTGTATCGTGCCATGTATTCTCTTCCTCGAAGCTAGACGCGGCGTCGCTTGGGGGGCCGGCAGCCGTTGTGCGGCACCGGTGTCGAATCCTTGATGCTGAGCACAATGAGGCCGCTCGCCTGCAGCGCACGGACCGCCGCTTCGCGGCCGCTGCCCGGCCCCTTGACGAGGACGTCGACCTGGCGCAGACCGTGCTCCATCGCCCGGCGTGCCGCGCCCTCGGCGGCGATCTGCGCTGCGTACGGCGTGCTCTTGCGCGAGCCCTTGAAGCCGGAAGCGCCGGCGCTGGCCCACGACAGCACGTTGCCGGCAGGGTCGGTCAGCGTGATCAGCGTATTGTTGAACGTCGACTGCACGTAGGCCTTGCCGCGCGGCACGGACTTCCGCTCGCGCTTGCGGCCTTTGCTTTTGGTTGTTGGTTTCCGCTCGGCCATGCTTCTCCTTTGCGCGCGGGTGGGCGGCGCGCACCTTCCGGTCGTTCCGGCGCTGTCGCTACTTCTTTGCGGCCGCCTTGCGCTTGCCGGCGACCGTGCGCCGGGCGCCGCGCTTTGTGCGCGCGTTCGTCTTCGTGCGCTGACCGTGGACGGGTAATCCGCGACGGTGGCGCACGCCGCGATAGCAGTTGATCTCGATCAGGCGCTGGATGTTCTGGCGCACCTCGCGCCGCAGATCGCCCTCGACAACATGCTCCTTATCGATCACCTCGCGAATGCGGTTGATCTCTTCGTCTGTGAGGTCGCGCACCTTCGTGCCGGCGTTGACCTGCGTCTGAGAGACGATCTTCTTCGACGCCGTCGCGCCAATGCCGAAGATGTAGCGCAAGGAAATATCAATGCGCTTGTCGCGCGGAATGTCTACCCCGGCGATACGTGCCATGGTGCCTCTACCCCTGCCGCTGCTTGTGTTTCGGTATCTCGCAGATCACCCGCAGCACCCCGTGCCGCTTGATGATCTTGCACTTCTCGCAACGCTTCTTGATCGAAGCACGGACTCTCATGACGGTCCCTCTACCTGAATCGATAGGTAATGCGCCCGCGGCCCAGGTCGTACGGTGACAACTCGACGAGCACGCGGTCACCCGGCAGCACTTTGATGAAATTCAGCCGAATCTTTCCGGAGATGTGCGCAAGCACCTGGTGGCCGTTCGGGAGCTCTACTTTGAACATCGCGTTCGGCAGAGGCTCTTTGACGACGCCCTCCACCTCGATCGCGTCCTTTTTTGGCATGCGCTCCTTCCCCGAGACCAGTGCCTCAAGCGGATAACTATACCGTATCGTTTTCCCTTAGCGCGAATAACATCTTCTATGAGCGCTACGGGGCGGTCAGGACCACCGCATCGCCCTCGGTAATGGCGATTGTGTGCTCAAAGTGGGCCGCCAGGCTGCCATCGGCGGTGACGACGGTCCAGTGGTCTTCGAGCTGGCGCGTGTGCCAGTCGCCGACCGTCACCATCGGCTCCAGCGCCAGGACCATGCCCTTTTTGAGCATAGGCCCGCGGTCCGGCGGACCGAAATTCGGCACCTGCGGCTCCTCGTGCATCGCCCGCCCGACGCCGTGGCCCACATATTCGCGCACGACCCCGAAGCCCTGCGGCTCGATGTAGCTCTGGATGGCGTACGAGATCTCGCCGAGCCGGTGGCCCGCGCGCGCGTGCCGAATGCCTTCGCAGAGGGCGCCCCGCGTCACATCCACCAACTTCTGTGCCGACGGCCCCGCCTGCCCGACGATCACCGTGAGCGCCGAATCGGCGACGAAGCCCTTGTACGTGCAGCCCAGGTCGATGCTCACGACGTCGCCTTCCTCGATGACGCGGTCGCCCGGAATGCCGTGGACGATCTCTTCGTTCACGGACACGCAGACGGTCGCCGGGTACCCCTGGTACCCGAGAAAGGTCGGCTCAACCTTATGTCTCTCAAACTCGCGCCGCGTGACGCGGTCGAGGTCTCTCACGACGAGCCCCGGCCGCAGCTCGTCGGCCAGCACCTGCAACGTCTGGGCGACGACGCTCCCCGCGTGCCGCATGATCGCGATCTCGTCATCTGACTTAATGATGATTGGCATCTGCCGGCGCCTTCTTACTGCTTTCGAGCAGCGCTGGCGCCCGCAGCATCGGCGCCGAGCGCCTGCATGATCGCCATCGTCACGAACGGGATCTCCGGCATGCCGTCGACATCCTTCAGCTTGCCTGCGCTGCGATAGTGGTCCAGCAGTTCCGCGGTCGGCTTTTGCACCTGCAGCCGGACGGCGATCGCCTCCGGCGTGTCGTCGGCGCGCGTCGACTCCTTGGCTCGGCCGAGCATGCGGTCGAGCAGCACGTCGTCGCTAGCGGTGATGTTAATCGCCAGATCGATGGCCTTCCCTCGCTTCGCCAGCGCTTCGTCCAGCGCCCGCGCCTGCACCAGCGTGCGCGGAAAGCCATCGAGCACGAAGCCCTGCTCCGGCCCGAGGTCGTTCAGCCGCTCCAGGAACATGTCGATGACCAGATCGTCTGGCGTCAGCAAGCCCTGGTCCATGTAGCCCTTCGCCTTGAGGCCCAGCGGCGTGCCATCCTTGACGTGCGCGCGCAGCATGTCGCCCGTCGAGATGTGCGCCCAGCCAGCGCGCTCGGCGACGACCATCGCCTGCGTCCCCTTGCCTACGCCGGGGGGGCCGAAGAAGATGACGTACACCTAGCGGATGAACCCTTCGTAGTTGCGCATCAGCAACTGCGCTTCGAGCTGCTTCATTGTGTCCAGCACAACACCGACCACGATCAGTAAGCCCGTACTGCTGATCGTCAGCGAGCCGACGTTGAACCACGACGTCGCCAGGTAGGGGATGACGGCGACGATGCCCAGGAAGATCGCGCCCGCCCAGGTGATTCGCACCAGCACGCGCATGATGTACTCGCCCGTCGGCCGCCCCGGCCGGATGCCGGGCACGAAGCCACCCTGCTTCTGGAGGTTCTCGGCAAGATTCTGCTGCTGATAGACGACCAACGTGTAGAAGAAGCTGAACACGACCACCAGTAGGAAGACGGCGATGTAAAAGCCGGGACTCCCGCCGGAGCGGCCGCCGCCCTGGCCGGGTGAGAACGTATCGAGAAAGAAACGCGCGATGCTACGGATCCACGGCGTCGACGACGAATTGAGCACGTACTGGAAGATTGTCGCCGGCAGGATCACAATCGAGAACGCGAAGATCAGCGGGATCATGCCGGCCGAGTTCACCCGGAGCGGGATATGGCTCTGCCCGGACTGCCGGTACATCTTCCCGGCCCGGAACACGCTCTTCGCGTACTGCACCGGTACCTTACGGACTGCCTCCTGCATGAAGACGATGGCCGCGATCAGCAGGATCGCCAGCGCCGTCAGCAGGATGATGCCGAAGATGCCGACCGATGAGTTGAAGACGTTGTTCAGCAACCCGGGCATGCCGGCGACGATGCCACCGAAGATGATCACCGAGATGCCGTTGCCGATGCCGTTCTCCGTGATCAGCTCGCCGATCCATACGAGGAACATCGACCCGGCCATCAGCGCGAAGAGCGACGTAACGGTCGGCAGCGCGTCGGCGCCAGTGAATGACGGCGTAAACATCGCTCCCGGCGATGTCGCATTCACCTGCTGGTTCAAGATCACGAGCTGAGCGTAGCCCTGCACGAAGCAGAGCGGCACCATCATCCAGTGCTGGTAGAGCTCGATCCGATGGCGGCCCTGTTCGCCTTCCTTCGAGAGGTTCTGCAGCGAAGGGATGATCGGCGTAATGAGCTGCATGATGATCGAGGCAGTGATGTACGGATAAACGCCGAGCGCGGCGATGCTCAACCGCCGCAGGGCGCCGCCGCTGAACAGGTTGAACAGGCCGAGCAACTGGTTCTGACTAACCGCCCGCTCGACAGCGTTCGGGTCGACGCCCGGGATAGGGATGTGCGCGGTGAAGCGGAACACCACCAACATGGCGGCGGTGAAGAGCAGCTTCTTCCTGATGTCCGGCTGCTGGACCGCGTCGAACACGGCCTGCAGCAGCCGCGGACGGCTTGCCGCCTGTTGTCTGCTAGCTGCCAGCGCCATCGGATTCCTCTTCCTGGGTCCCGGATCTCGCGGGCTTCTTCTTGGCGTCGCTCGCGGCTTTCGCGCCGGCCGCTGCCTTCGCAGCCACCTTCGCGGCGCGCACCTGCTTTGGCTTTGCGGCGTGCTCTTCGGCCTTCGCTTCCTCAGTCGCCGGCTCGCCGTTCAACCAGTGTATCGATCCTCCGGCCGCTTCGATCTTCTCCTTCGCCGTCTTCGAGAAGCTCGCGGCCTCGACGGTGAGGGCGACTGCCAGATCGCCCGAGCCCAGCACTTTCAGCGGCCGGTTGGTCCGCACCAGGCGCACGGATCGGAGCATCTCCGCGGTCACTTGCGTACCGTCTGCAAAGCGCGCCAGCGAGCCGACGTTGAGCTCTTCGTAGTCGACGCGGAACGGGTTCCGGAAGCCGCGCTTGTACGCCATCCGGCGGACAAGCGGCAGCTGGCCACCCTCGAAGCCCGGGCGGACGCCACCACCGGAACGCGCCTTCTGGCCCTTCATGCCCCTCGTGGAAAAGGTGCCGTGGCCGCTGGCGTTGCCGCGCCCGACGCGCTTGCGCTTGTGCGTGGCGCCCTTCGGCTGGCGCAGTTCGTGCTGTTGCATCTACGCACCCTCCTGCACGGTGACGAGATGGCGGACCTTCAGCACCATGCCGCGGATGGTCCGGTTGTCGTCGTGCTCGACCGTCTGGCCCAGCTTCCTGAGGCCCAGCGCGCGAATCGTCCGCTTCTGGTCCTCCTTCTGGTTGATGCCGCTCCGCTGCCAGGTGATCTGGATCCTTGGCGCGTCTACCCCGGCGCTCGACTGCGGCTTGGACGCCGCCTTGCGCTTTGGTTCAGGCGCTCCGGCGACATTGGTCGGCGGTTCCGCTTGCGCCGTGGCGAGTTCCTTCTGTCCCCAATCGAACACGACCTCGGCGAGTTGGCGAAGCCAAGCGTGGTACGCCGGCCATTCGGCGTCATCCGTGCTCTCGACGTGCTGGACGATCCGGACGTGCGATTCGGATTCATCCGGATTGGCCACCCACTCCGGCGCCTCGAACTGCAGCCCCGTTCGCCGGAGATCTTCTTCGACCTCCTGCTTGTGCGTCTCTTCCAGCTTGCGGAACTCGTCGCGGTCCTCGTACATCAGGTCAACGGCGAGCCGCTTCAGGTGAGCAGCGAATCGCACCGTGACGCGATGGCCGGGCCGACCCTCGTGCTTCAGGTCCTGCCCGGACTGCGCCTTCGGGTTTGGCAGGCTGAGCTGAGAGCCCGATTCCTCGAGATGCGTCTTGAAGCCCTCGAAGAACCGCAGTTCTACTTCCTTCGGAGAGTCTTCGGGCGGATTCGTGGTCATGTGGTGGCCTCGGCCTGGCGGCGCACCGCCAGACGGCGGCGCTGGATCTCTGCGCGGGGATCGCGCAGCTCGGACAGGCCCTGGATCGTCGCTTTCACCACGTTGAGCGCGTTCGACGACCCGAGCGACTTCGTCAGCACATCCTTGATGCCCGCCGACTCCATCACCGCGCGCACGCCGCCGCCGGCGATGACGCCAGTTCCAGGCGATGCTGGCTTGAGCATCACCCGGGCGGCGCCGAAGTGCGCCATGATCGGATGCGCGATTGTCGTCTTGTTCATCGGCACCTTGATCAGGTTCTTCCGCGCGACCGCCGAGCCCTTGCGGATGGCCTCCGGCACCTCGTTTGCCTTGCCCATGCCGGCGCCGACGTGGCCGTGACCGTCGCCAACCACTACCACCGCGCTGAAGCTGAAGCGGCGTCCGCCCTTCGCCACCTTTGAGACGCGGTTGATGAAGACCACCTTCTCCTGGAGGTCCAGCTCGCGCGGTTCGATCTTGTCACGTCGTGCCGTCACCATAGGTTGTCCTCTAGAACTGCAGCCCGCCCTCGCGCGCCGCTTCGGCCAGCGCTTTCACGCGGCCATGGTACCGGTTTCCGCCGCGGTCGAAGACCACCTGCGTGACACCGGCGTCGCGTGCTTTCTGCGCGATCGCGGCGCCGACCGCCTTCGCGCGCTCGCTCTTATTCCCGCTGCCGTCCTTCAGCGCCTTATCGATGCTCGACGCGGCGGCCAGCGTGCGACCGGCCTCGTCGTCGATGACCTGCACATAGATGTTCGTGAGGCTGCGGAACACCGCGAGCCGCGGCCGCACCGGCGTGCCGGACACGGTCTTGCGCACCCGTATGTGACGCCGCGCCCGCGCGGCCTTCGCTGTCTTGTTGCCCTTCATCTACTTGCCTGCCTTGCCGGCTTTGCCGGCCTTGCGCCGCACGCGCTCGCCCAAATAGCGGATACCCTTGCCCTTGTACGGCTCCGGCTTCCGCACCTTCCGGATGTTCGCGGCCACCTGGCCGACCAGCTCCTTATCGATGCCGCGCACGTGGACCTTGGTTGTGCCCTCGACTTCGAGCTGGATTCCTGCCGGCGCTTTCACCTCGACCGGGTGCGAATAGCCGACCGCGAGCGTCACCTTGTCGCCCGCCTGCGTCACGCGGTAGCCGACGCCCTGCACCTCCAGGGTCTTCGTGTACCCATCGGCGACGCCGGTGATCATGTTGGCGAGCAGCGACCGCGAGAGGCCGTGCAGTGCGCGCGACCGCTTCTCGTCATCGGGCCGGATCACCGATACGGAGCCGTCCTCAAGCTTGAACGAAATGCCGCCGGGAAACTCGCGCGTGAGCTCGCCCTTCGGACCCTTCACCTTGACGCTGGCGCCGTTGATGTCCAGCTGGACGGTCTTCGCGACCGGGATCGGTAGCTTGCCTATTCGTGACATTGCCCTACCACACGTAACAGATGACTTCGCCGCCGATGCTGCGCCGCCATGCGTCCTTACCGCTCATGATCCCCTGCGGCGTCGACAGGATGGCGATGCCGAGGCCGCCATAGACGCGCGGGATCTCGCGCTTCTGCACGTACACGCGCAGACCCGGCTTGCTGACGCGCTGGAGTCCGTTCAGCACGGTCTCCTTCTTGCCCGTGTAATTCAGGTGCACGCGCATCAGCTTCTTGTTCGCCTCGTCGCTGAGCTCGAAGCTGCGGATAAAGCCCTCGCTCTTGAGCACTTCCGCGATCGCGACCTTCACCTTCGATGTCGGGATGTTGACGTAATCGTGCTTCGCCGTCACGGCGTTGCGAATGCGCGTCAGCATGTCCGCGATGGGGTCCGTCATGTTCAAGGCTTCCGCCTCCTCATTCTTCCGTGCTGTCCGCGAAATCGGAGCTCCGGAAAGGGCCGCCACGGCGACCCGCTGGGTGGATTGGCTCTTACCAGCTCGACTTCTTGATGCCCGGCAGTTGCCCCTTGAGCGCGAGCCCCCGGAAGCAGATGCGGCAGAGGCCAAAGTAGCGGATGAACGCGCGCGACCGGCCGCACACGTGGCAGCGGTTCTTCTTCCGCGTCGAGAACTTTGGTTCCCGCTTGGACCGGACGATCGCCGAGGTCTTCGCCATGGCTATGTACGCTCCTTCGCGAAGGGCATGCCCATCATTTCGAGGAGCCGCCTTCCCTCTTCGTCTGTTCTCGCCGTCGTGATGATGTTGATCTGCATCCCGCGGATGCGGTCCACCTTGTCGTAGTCGATCTCCGGGAATATGAGCTGCTCCTTCACGCCCAGGCTGAAGTTGCCGCGGCCGTCGAACGCTTTGGTCGGCACGCCGTGAAAGTCTCTGATGCGCGGCAGCGCGGCGTTCAGCAACCGGTCGAGGAACTCGTACATCCGCGCGCCGCGCAAGGTCACGGCAACGCCGACCGGCATGTTCTCGCGGATCTTGAAGTTCGCGATCGCTTTTTTCGCCTTCGTCACCACCGGCTTCTGACCCGTGATCGTGGCCAGATCTGCCGTCGCGGAGTCGACGGCGCGCGCGTTTTCCTTCGCTTCGCCGAGGCCGATGTTGAGCGTGATCTTCTCGACACGCGGCACCTGCATCAGGTTGGTGTACTTGAACTCACGCATCAGCTCGGGCGCAAGCTCCGTCACGTATCGCTCTTTCAATCTTGGGTTTGGCATCAGTCGACGTCCTGGCCGCAGTTGCGGCACACGCGGTGCTTGCCGTCGGCGCGGGAGGCGAACCCCACCCGCACCGGCTTGCTGCAGCTTTTGCAGATCAGCATCACCTTCGCGAGCGGCAGCGGCATCTCCTTCTCGATGATGCCGGTCTGCGCGACCCCTTGCTGTTGCTTGCGGTGCCGCTTCACCATGTTGAGACCGGTCACGAACACGTGGTCCTCGGTGACCTTCGGCCGGTGTCCCTTCACTTTCACGAGGTCACCACCACCGATGACCTGGCGGACGACGCCGGTCTTGCCGCGGTCGCGGCCACCGATGATCAGCACGGTGTCTTCGCGTTTGATCTTCCGCATCGGCTACACCACCTCCGGCGCGAGCGAGACGATCTTCATGTAGTTGCGGTCGCGCAGCTCGCGCGCCACCGGACCGAAGATGCGTGTGCCCTTGGGGTTTTGCTTGTCGGAGAGGACGACCGCCGCGTTCTCGTCGAAGCGGATGTAGGAGCCGTCGGGCCGGCCGTACATCTTGGCGACGCGGACGACGACCGCCTTCACGACGTCGCCCTTCTTGACGCCGCCGCCCGGCGCCGCCGCCTTCACCGAAGCGACGATGACGTCGCCGATGCTGGCGTAGCGCCGGCCGGAGCCGCCGAGTACGGTGATGCACTTCAGCTCACGCGCGCCCGAGTTGTCGGCGACCTTGAGCCGAGTCTCCTGCTGGATCACGAGCCCACCTCATCCTGGGTCGCTCCGGAGCCGCCCGCTGGCGGAGGGGCGGCATCGGGCTCCTGGCCTGCGGCAGCAGCGGCTTCGTCGGACGCCGCCTCCGCACCCATCTCCGGCTCTGCCGCAGCAGATCCCGCTTCGGGCGCTGGTTCCGTCGCCGCAGCATCTGCGACCATATCCGGCTCTTCCGCGGCAGCGGGCTCTTCGGCAGCGGGGGCGGACGCGAGCGCCGGAGCGGCTGCTTCAGGCTCGGCCTCCACCGCGGCCGGCGGCGGCGCCAGGGCGGCGCGTGCGGCGTCTTCGGCCTTCGCCGCGGCAAGCGTGTCTTCGATGATGTGGGCGCCGATGTCGCGCGGCGCGACCTCCGCGACGTCACCCTTCATCACGATCTCGACGACGCGCCAGCGCTTCTCGCGCGACAGCGGCCGCGTCTCCGCGATTTTGACGATATCGCCGAGGTTGCACTCATTCTTTTCGTCGTGCGCCTTGTAGCGGCGCGTCACGCTCATCGTCTTCCCGTACAGGCGATGACGCTTGTGGCGGTCGATCCGCACGACCACGGTCTTATCCATCTTGTTGCCGATGACGCGGCCCGTCTGAAGCTTCTCTTCTGATGCCATGCGGCAGTGCTACCTTCCCGCTGCGTGCGCCGCGTAGGCGGCTGCCAGCTCGCGCTCGCGCTGGAGCGTCCGGATGCGCGCGATCTGGCGCGCCACCTTCGTCTTTTCGGTCGTGTTCGTCTGCTGGCGTGTGCTGAGCTGCAGCCGGACGGTGAACAGGCGCCGATACGTCTCCTGCAGCTCCTTGCCCAGGTCGTCGTCGGACATGTGCCGCAGCTCGTCCGCTCGCTCTTTGTTCTTGCGACCGGCCATCAGATCCCCTCGTGCTCTTTGATCACGGTCCGCGTCTCGAGCGGCAGCTTGTGCGACGCCAGCCGCAGGGCCTCGCGCGCGAGGTCTTCCTTCACGCCCGCGACCTCGAACATCATCCGTCCCGGCTTCACGACGGCGACCCAGTGGTCGTGCGCGCCCTTACCGCTTCCCATGCGCGTCTCGGCGGGTTTCGCCGTCACCGGCTTGTCCGGAAAGATGCGAATCCACACCTTGCCGCCGCGCTTGAGCTCGTGCGTAATCGCCCGCCGCGCCGCCTCGATCTGGCGGCTGTCGACCCAGGCGTGGCCGACGGCCTGCAGACCGAACTCGCCGAAGCTGATCTCGTTGCCGCTGCCTGCCTTGCCGCGCCGCCGTCCACGGTGCTGCTTGCGATACTTGACCCGCTTTGGTTGCAGCATCTCTTCTTACTCGCTTGCCGGCTCGGTGGCGTTTGCCTGTTCGTCCGTGCTTGCCGGCTCGGCGGCGTTTGCCGGCTCGGTGGCGCTTGCCGGCTCGGCGCTGGCTCCCGGCTCGGCGGTGGCTGCCGGTCCTTCAGCAGCGGGCTCGGCGGCGACTGCCGGTTCTTTTGCAGGCTGCTCGCCGGCGCTCGCCGTTTCGGTGGCGCCCGCTGGTCCTTCCGCCGCGGGCGCAGCGATGGGCGCCGCCGCTGCGGGCGTCGGCGCGCTGACGCGGCCAGTCGCGGCGTCGATCTGCTCCTGAGTCATGCCCGAGAAGTCGCCCTCGGCGCGGTCCTTCTTCGGCGGCGGCATGATCTCGCCCTTGTAGATCCAGACCTTCACGCCGATGCGCCCGAACGTCGTGTGCGCCTCCGCCGTGCCGAAGTCGATGTCGGCGCGCAGTGTGTGCAGCGGAATGCGCCCCTGCTTGTCGGACTCGCGGCGCGACATCTCGGCGCCGCCAAGCCGACCCGCCACCGTCACCTTGATCCCCTTCGCGCCGCGCGCCATCGTGCGCTGCACGGTCTGCTTGATCGCGCGGCGAAAGGCGACGCGACGCTGGAGTTGCTCGGCGACGCTTCGCGCCACGAGATACGAATCCAACTCCGGCTGCCGGATCTCGTTGATGTTCACGCGCACGCGACGGCCCGTGGTCTTCTCGAGCTCGGTGCGCAGGTTGTCGACGTTCGCGCCGCTGCGGCCGATGACGATGCCCGGCTTCGCCGTGTGGATCGTCACCGTCAGCTGGTTCGCGTTGCGGTCGATCTCTACCTTGGCAATACCCGCGTCCACGGTGCCGCCCATGATCCGCTTGCGGATGGCGATGTCCTCGTGGAGCTGCGTCCGGTAGTTTTTCCCGGCGTACCATTTGCTCTGCCAGTCGTAGATGACGCCGACGCGAAACCCGGTGGGATGAACCTTGTGACCCAACCTATATCTCCTCCACAATCACCGTCACGTGACTCGTGCGGTGCAGGATCGGCCCGGCGCGGCCGCGCGCCTTCGGGCGGAAGCGCTTTAGCGTGCGCGACTCGCCGGCGTATGCGCGCTTGATCTTCAGCTCGGCGGTGTCGAGCGCGTGATTGCTTTCGGCGTTCGCCGCAGCAGACTTCACCACTTTCTCGACGAGACGCGCGTGCGGCGTCGGCAGAAAGCGCAGCATCACCATGGCGTCTTCGACGCGCTTGCCGGGCAGTTGATCGAGCACGAGCCGTACCTTGCGTGCCGACACCGGCAGATATTTCGCCGTCGCGCTGACTTCCATCGTCTATCCCTTGCCCGGCGCCGGGCCGCCGCCCTGCCGCGAGGCCTTTTCTGCCTTGCTGGTGTGCCCGCGGAAGTGCCGCGTCAAGGCGAACTCACCGAGCTTGTGGCCGACCATGTTCTCCGACACGAAGATCGGCACGTGCCGCCGGCCGTCGTGCACGCCCAGCGTCAGGCCCACCATGTCCGGCAGGATCGTCGACGCCCGCGACCACGTCCGGATCACCGTCCGCGCGCTTGTGCGCTTTACGGCTTCGACCTTCTTCATCAGCTTGGG
Organism: Dehalococcoidia bacterium; assembly: GCA_038227375.1. GTDB lineage: Bacteria > Chloroflexota > Dehalococcoidia > DSTF01 > JACRBR01 > JALYKW01. The sequence goes on along the minus strand of JBBRPY010000014.1, from coordinate 6,636 downwards.
GTCGATATACGGCCCCTTCTTAATGGAACGTGACATCGTTTACGCCTTCCTTCGCCGGACGATGAACTTGTCGGACGGCTTGCGGCCACGTGTCCGCTTGCCCATGGTGGGCTTGCCCCACGGCGACTTCGGGCTCGGCATGCCGACCGGGGCCTTCCCCTCGCCGCCGCCGTGAGGGTGGTCGTTCGGGTTCATCGCCGACCCGCGCACCTGCGGCCGGCGCCGGCGATGGCGGTTGCGTCCCGCCTTGCCGAGCTTGATAAGGCTGTTCTCGACGTTGCCCACCTGGCCGATCGTCGCCTGACAGCGCGACAGCACCCGCCGCATCTCGCCGGAAGGGAGGCGCACCAGCGTGTACTCGCCCTCTTTCGCCATCAGCTGCGCCGACGCGCCGGCGCTGCGGACGATCTGGGCGCCGCGCCCGGGCGTCAGCTCGATGTTGTGGATGACCGTGCCGTTGGGGATGTTCTGAAGCGGCAGCGCGTTGCCCGGCTTCACTTCCGATTCCGGGCCGGACTGGATCATATCGCCGACCTTCAGGTTGATCGGCGCCACGATGTAGCGTTTCTCTCCGTCGCGGTAGAACACGAGGGCGATCCGTGCCGAACGCCCGGGGTCGTACTCGATCGCGGCGATGCGGCCGGGCACGCCGGCTTTGTCGCGCTTGAAGTCGACGACGCGCAGCCGGCGCTTCGGCCCGCCGCCGCGGTGCCGCACCGTGATCTTGCCCTGATTGTTGCGGCCGGACATCCGCTTGCGCGTGCGCAGCAGCGACTTTTCCGGCGTCGACTTCGTGATCTCGTCGAAGCTGAAGCCAGAGCTGCCGCGGCGGCCCGGAGACGTTGGCTTGAACTGCTTCACTGCCATCGCTATACGCCCTCGAACAGTTCGATCTTCTCGCCGGGTGCGAGCGTCACGAACGCCTTCTTCCAGTCCGGCTGCTTCGTCACGGCGCGGCCGTAGCGGCGCGCTTTGCCCTTCATCATGCAGGTGTTGACGCCGGTGACGCTGACGCTGAACGCGACCTCGACGGCGTCCTTGATCTGCAGCTTGTTCGCCCGCTTATCGACCTCAAAGGCATACTTGTTCAGACCGGTCATGATCTGCGCCTTCTCCGTGATCAGCGGACGAAGGATGATGCCGTACGCGTGGAGTTGCTTTGGCATCTGTTAGGCCTCCACCGGCGCCGGGCGCTTCTTCGCGGCGCGCTCGCCGCCCCAGAGCGCCTCGGCCCCGCGGACCGCATCCACCGTCATCAGCAGCCCCTGCGAAGCGAGCAGGTCGGCGACGTTCAGGTATGGCGCCGGCACGAGACTCACGTTCGCGAGGTTGCCCGCGCTCGCTTTCACATTCACGTCGGTCTCGCCCGTCACGACGAGCACCGAGCGTTCAAAGCCCAATGCCTTGATCACGCCGACCATCGCCTTCGTGTTGGGCTTCGTCAGCCCCAGGTCCTGCACGACGCGCAGGCTGCCGTCGGCCGCCTTCGCCGAGAGCACCGAGCGGATCGCCAGGCGCCGCATCTTCTTCGGCAGGTCCTTCGCGTAGCTCCGCGGGCGTGGCCCGAAGGCGATGCCTCCGTGGCGGTGTTGCGGCGCGCCAATCGACCCTTGGCGCGAGGCGCCCGTGCCCTTCTGGCTGCGGATCTTCTTCGTCGAAAACGAGACTTCGCCGCGCGTCTTCGTGGTGGCGTTGCCCATCCGGCGGTTCGCCATCGCCGTCACGAACGCCTGGTGGACGACCGGAATGTTCGGCTCGACGCCGAAGACCGCGTCGTCGACGTCGATCGCCTCGACTTCCTTACCCGCTGCGTTGTGCACCGAAAGTTTCATCGTCCTATTTCTTGCTGTGCTTCTTCGCGTGCCGCACGCGTACCGCGGCATTCGTGGCGCCGGGCACCGCGCCCTCGATCAGCAGCAGGCCCTTGCCCTCATCCTTCGCGATGATCTTCAGGTTCTTCGACGTCACCTGCACCGCGCCCATGTGCGCCGCCATCCGCTGGCCCTTGTAGACGCGGCCCGGCGTCGTGCCGGCGCCGATCGATCCCGGGGCGCGGTGGCGGTCGGACTGGCCGTGTGTCTTCGGTCCGCCGGCGAAGTTGTGCTTCCGGACGCTTCCCGCGAAGCCGCGTCCGCGCGACACGCCGGTCACGTCGACCAGATCGCCCTCGCCGAACAGCTCGATGCCCACGCGGTCGCCGACCGTGTATTCCTCATCGCCCGCGATCTTGAACTCGCGCAGCAGCCGAAAGTCGCCGAGCTTCTTGAGGTGCCCGCGCATCGGCTTGTTGCTCTTTTTCTTGTCGCCATAGCCGACCTGGACCGCGGTGTAGCCGTCCTTCACGGGCGTCTTCACTTGCGTGACGACCACCGGCCCGGCCTCGACGACCGTCACCGCGTGGATCTGGCCGTTCGCATCGAACACCTGTGTCATGCCCAGCTTGCGGCCGAGCAGTCCTTCGAGTGGCATCGCCCGTCCCTTACAGCTTGATCTCGATGTCGACGCCGGATGGCAGTTGGAGCCGCATCAGCGTGTCCACCGTCTTCGATGTCGGCTCGAGAATGTCGATGAGCCGCTTGTGTGTGCGCATCTCGAATTGCTCCTGCGAGTCCTTGTCGATGAACGGCGACCGGATGACGCAGTACTTCTTGATCTCGGTCGGCAGCGGGATCGGGCCGGCGACGGCGGCGCCCGTTCGCTCGGCGGCCTCGACGATCTGCTCCGCCGACTGGTCGAGGATGCGGTGGTCGTACGCCTTGAGCCTGATCCGGATCTTCTGCCTGGCCATGGTGTTGCTTTCTACGCGCGCCTAGACGCCGGCGCGTACCGCTCTCTTCGAGCGTGTCCCCAAAATTCTCTCGGACTCGCTCCGAGGCACTTCCTCGTAGCGGTCGAATTCCATGCTGTAGCTCGCCCGCCCCTGCGTCAGCGAGCGCAGATCGGTAGCATAGCCGAAGGTATTCGCAAGCGGGACGAGCGCCCGGATCACCTTCAAGTTGGCGCGCTCTTCCTGGTCGATGATCTGGCCGCGCCGCTTGTTGATGTCGCCGAGCGCGTCGCCGAAGAACTCCTCCGGTGTGCTGATCTCCACGCGCATGACGGGCTCCAACAACACCGGGTTCGCCTTCTCCATCGCCGCCTGGAACGCCATCGAGCCGGCCGTCTTGAACGCCATCTCGGATGAATCGACGTCGTGGTAGTCGCCGCCGAGCAGCGTCACGCGCACGTCGATCACCGGATAGCCGGCGAGCACGCCGCTCTCGACGGCGCTGCGGACGCCGTCCTCGATCGGCTTGATGAATTGCTTGGGCACTTCCCCGCCGACGACCTTGTCGACGAATTCGAACCCCGTACCCTCTTCCATCGGCTCGATCGACACGCGAGCGACGCCGTACTGCCCGTGGCCGCCCGACTGGCGGACGAAGCGGCCCTCCGCTTTCGCGGAGCCCTTGATCGTCTCCTTGTACGCCACCTCGGGCTTGCCGACGTTCGACTCCACCCGGAACTCGCGCTTCATGCGGTCGACGATGACATCGAGGTGCAGTTCGCCCATGCCGGAGATAATCGTCTGGCCGGTGTCCTGGTCGTAGCGCATGCGGAAGCTCGGGTCCTCTTCGGACAGCTTCGCCAGCGCCTCGCCCATGCGGTCCTGGTCGTCCTTCGTCTTCGGCTCGACGGCGATGTGGATCACCGGCTCAGGGAAGGTAATCGATTCGAGCAGGACCGGGTGCGCCGCGTCGCACAGCGTGTCGCCCGTCGTCGTCAGCTTGAGGCCCATCGCCGCGATGCCGCCGGCCGCGACCTCCGTGATGTCCTCGCGGTGGTTCGCGTGCATCTGCATGATGCGGCTGACCCGCTCGGTCTTCTCGCGCGTCGAGTTGTAGACGCTGGTACCGGCCGTGAGCTTGCCGGAGTACACACGAAAGTACGCCAGCCGCCCCATGTGCGGGTCGGTGACGATCTTGAACGCGAGCGCTGCGAAGGGCTCTTCGTCGGTCGGTTTGCGGAGCTCCTCCTGTTGCGTCTTCGGGTTGATTGCGGTCAGCGGCGGCACGTCGTCGGGCGAGGGCAGGAACTCGACGACGGCATCGAGCAGGATCTGCACGCCCTTGTTCTTCAGCGCGCTGCCACAGAGCACCGGCGTCGTGGTCGGATGATCCGGGTTGACGGGCGTGTCGAGCGTGACGCGGCGGAGGGCCGCCTGGATCTCGTGCTCCGACAGCTTGTGCCCTTCGACGAAGCTGATCAGCGTCTGCTCGTCGACCTCGCCGATCGACTCGATCATCTTGTCGTGCCATTCCTGGGCTTCGGCGCGGTACTTCTCGGGGATCTCTCCCTCGACCGGCGCGTCGTCGCGGTTGCCAGTGAAGGTCCACGCCTTCATCTCGACCAGGTCGATGACGCCGGCGAAATCCGCCTCCGCGCCCATCGGGATCTGCACGGGGATCGGCTTCGCGCCCAGGCGTCCGGTGATCATGTCGACGGTGCGCCAGAAGTCGGCGCCCATGCGGTCCATCTTGTTGACGAAGCAGATGCGCGGCACCTTGTACTTGTCTGCCTGCCGCCAGACGGTCTCCGACTGAGGCTCGACGCCCGCGACGGCGTCGAATACGACGACGCCGCCATCGAGCACGCGGAGGCTGCGCTCGACCTCGACCGTGAAGTCGACGTGGCCGGGCGTGTCGATGATGTTGATCTGGTGATCCTTCCACTCGGCCGTGGTCGCAGCCGCAGTGATCGTGATCCCGCGCTCCTGCTCCTGCTCCATCCAGTCCATCACGGCGGTGCCTTCGTGCACCTCGCCGATCTTGTAGGTCCGGCCCGTGTAGTACAGGATGCGCTCGGTGACCGTGGTCTTGCCCGCATCGATGTGAGCGATGATGCCGATGTTCCGGATCCGCTCAATCGGGATAACTCTCGCCATGTGAGGTCTCGCTTGTCCCTTCGCCGGCACGGCGCACCGGATTCGGCATGCCGCTGGCAAACATTTGCCGCCGGAAACGCTTGCGTCGCCGGCGGCGCATCCGCACGAGGCGGATTGACTACTGCCCTACCATCGATAATGGACGAAGGCGCGATTGGCCTCCGCCATGCGATGGGTATCGTCTTTGCGCTTGATCGTCGCGCCCTGGCCCGACGCCGCGTCCATCAGTTCGGCCGAAAGGCGCTCGGCCATCGACTTGCCGCCGCGCGAACGGGCGGACCGCAGCAGCCAGCGGATGGCCAGCGCCATCCGGCGCTCGGCGCGAATGTCGACGGGCACCTGATAGGTCGCGCCACCGACACGCCGCGGCTTCACCTCGATCGTCGGCGTCGAATTGCGCAGGGCCATCTCGAACGTATCGATCGGGCTCTTGCGCGTGGTCGCCTCGATCCGGTCGAGCGCGGCGTACATGATGCGCTCCGCCGTGCTCTTCTTGCCGCGCTGCATCAGCTTGTTCACGAACATCGTGATCGTCCGGTTGTGGTAGCGCCCATCCGGCAGGATCTCGCGCTTGACAATCTTGGCTCGTCTTGGCATCGGTCTTCTCCGGCCTCAGGCCTTGCGCGTGCCGTACTTGCTGCGGCCGCGCTTGCGGTTGGCGACACCCTGTGCGTCGAGCGCGCCGCGGATGATGTGATAGCGGACGCCGGGCAGGTCCTTCACGCGACCGCCGCGGATCAGCACGACCGAGTGCTCCTGCAGCGAGTGCCCCTCGCCCGGGATGTAGGCGGTGACCTCGATGCCGTTGGTCAGGCGCACACGGGCGATCTTCCGCAGCGCCGAGTTCGGCTTCTTCGGCGTCATCGTGCGCACCTGCGTACAGACGCCGCGCTTCTGGGGCGATCCCTTGCCGCGCACGGTGCGGTTTTTCAGCGAGTTATAGGTGAAGCGCAGCGCGGGCGCCTTCGTCTTCTTGATTGACTTCTTCCGGCCCTTGCGCACGAGTTGACTGATCGTCGGCACGCGACACCCTGCGTTTCTACTACGGAAGCTTGCTTGAGGCTCTTTGGGGCGCCCGTTGCGGGGCACGCGAAAGGCCGGCAGCCTTATTGCTGAGCCAGTCCGGCGTAACCGCCCCGCCCGCGGGCCTGCGGTCACTGCATGCCGGCCGTTGTCACCTTGGGGTCTTCCGACCTGTGTGTGAGTCTGGCGTCAAAGCGCGCCCGCAGTGCGGGCACAGCGACACATGCTATCAACGGCCGAAGCTAAGTGTCAAGCAGAACGCCTGCGGCGAAGATGGCACTCAACGGGTGATTCGGTCACGTGGCAGTGATGTTGTCGCGCTCCGAACGAGCCTAGTGCGTTCGGCCACTGAGCGCTCCCGCCTCCTGCATACGACGCCTCTGTGAGTCCGCCCGACAATTGCTATGGCGCGACCGCGCCTGAGGGCTGGATCGACAGGGGGTACTCTTCATCCCGTCCGCGGCCGCCAGTTTTGGTCAACCAGCCGCCTTGACAATCCCCGCACACCTCCCGTACTATCGCCACTAGAACAGGCGTTTGAAACAAAAGAGTGCCGGATTATGATCACCGGTAGCGGAGGTGCAGGCTATGAAGGGACTGTCCGGCAAGCAGCAGAGCATCCTCGACTTCATGCGTGGCTTCATCGACGAGCACGACTACCCACCGAGCATCCGCGACATCCAGGTCGG
>JBBRPY010000013.1:0-61359 GCA_038227375.1 Dehalococcoidia bacterium | reverse complement strand
TCTCTTTGCGGACCCAGGACACAACGGTCCGTCGCACTCGTGGACCCTGCCCGCGTGTATCGAACACGAGCCGACGTGAACATACAAGGGCACACAGTTCACAGAGGATGTTACGTGGCAGACGCGCTCGCCGGGCCCAGCGTCGTGGCTCCCGGACGCTTGACACTGATCGTCCGCGAATCTACGATGGTATCAGTAAAAGAACTACGCTTCTTAGCAATTAGGAGGAACCTCCATGCGCGACAACGACATGATGTTCCCGAGCCGCGACCTCCACGCAGAGAACTTCGTTTCGCGGGATCTCCTGGCCGAGTGGATCCGCCCGCTCATCGCCGAATTTCTCGGGCCGTTCGCGCTCGTCCTCATTGGCGCGGGTTCGATCATGACGGCGAAGACGCAGGGCTTCAGCGACGGCGGCACGCTGCTGCTCGTGGCGCTCGCCCACGGGCTAGCCATTGGACTAATGATCGCCGCCGCCGGGCACATCTCGGGTGGCCACTACAATCCCGCCGTCACAATCGGCCTCTGGCTCGGCGGCAAGATCGGGGCCATGAAGTCGGTGGGGTACATCGTTGCCCAGCTTGCCGGTGCGGTGGTCGCGGCCGCGGTGCTGCACCTGATCTTCCCCGAAGCGATTCGTGACGCGACCAAGCTCGGTGTGCCGCAGATCAACTATGCCGGCGATGCCGACGGGATCATCGTCGGCCGGTCGCACGCGCTGATCCTCGAAGTGATCATGACCTTCTTCCTGATGTACGTCATCTACGGCGTCGCCGTCGACACGCGCGGCGCGCATGCGATTGCGCCGCTCGCCATCGGACTGACCATCACCATGGACATCCTGCTCGGCGGTCCGCTGACGGGCGCCGCCATGAATCCGGCGCGGCACTTCGGCCCGGCGCTGGTGCAGGGCGAGTGGAAGGATGCCTGGTTGTACTGGGTGGGTCCGATCATCGGCGCAGCGCTGGCAGCGATCGTCCAGGCGTACATCCTGATACCGCGTGAAGACGCCGAGCCGACGGCGCAGCCGACGGAGCATCACGACCGGTAGTGTTGGAGGAGCCGTTGCCCGTGGCCGGTGCCGGCGCATACAATCCGGCATTGGTCACGGGCGATGGGGCTCGCCTGACTTGCCCGCAAGGGCTGATGGCTCCTACCAGCGTTGATGGTAGGGGCTTTTTGTTTGGGCGCGGATGAACCTGATCTATGTTGCTGCCGGTGGCGCACTCGGCACGCTGGCGCGCTACTACGTGACGGGCCGCGTGCCTACCTGGAATGGACGAGCCGATCTCGGTGTCTTCGTCGTGAACATCATCGGCTCGTTTCTGATCGGCCTCTTTTTGACGCTGGGCGAGGAGCGCTTCGTCTGGACACCGCAGCTCCGCCTGCTCGTGGTCGTCGGATTTCTGGGCGGCTTTACGACGTTTTCGACGCTGGCGTGGAACACGTTTGAGATGCTGCAGCTTCGCGATGTCGCCGCCCTGTCGCTCAACATCGCTGGCAGCATGATCGTAGGACTGTTCGCGGTGTATCTGGGCAGTCTGCTCGCGCGCACGGTGTAGCCGCTCGTCCGCTCAGCAACCCAGGCTGCCGAATTGCCCGCGCCGCGCCCGACAGAACGCGCCCCTACGACGCGGCAGCGGCGTGACGTGCGGGCGCTCGCTTCCGCCGGGGCTTGGCCCGCGGACGCCGGGCAGGCGCCGCCGGAGGCGGAGGAGGCAGCGCCGTCACAAGCGCATCGGGTGCTGAAGCGCGCGGCGCCCGCTCAGATATGAGCGCTACCGGCGCCGCAGGCGTCGGCGCGATCGGAGCAGCCTCTGCTGCGAGCGGAGCCGGCTTCGCTGAGAGCGCAGCGGGCACCGCTTGCAACCCCTGTTCTTCGCCGGGCGCCGCAGGCTCGGGCACGAACGGAGCGGGCTCTGGCTCACGCCGCGCAAGCTCTGGCGGGAGCGATGCAGACTCGAGCACGCGTGGTCCAGCCTCCTCTCTCGCGGGCGGTGCATACTCTGACACGAGTGGAGCAGGCGCCGGTGCGAGCGGGGCCGGCTCAGGCGCGAGCGAAGGAGGCTCTGGCGCTTGAGCATCGGGCGCTCGTGTGGGTCCGCTCGCTCGCGCTGCGAGGGGAGCGCGCTTTGGCGCGCGCGGGGTCGGCTCTGCAACCGCCGCGGCGAGCGGCGCAGGCATTCGCGACGCGAGCGGAGCACGCTTTGGCGCGCGCGGCGCAGGCTTTGCAGACGCCGCCGCGCGCGGGCCAGGCGTTCGCGCCGCGAGCGGAGCAGGCTTTGCAGACGCCGCCGCGCGCGGGCCAGGCGTTCGAGCCGCGAGCGGAGCAGGCTTTGCGGACGCCGCCGCGCGCGGGCCAGGCGTTCGCGCCGCGAGCGGAGCGCGCTTTGGCGCGCGCGGCGCAGGCTTTGCAGACGCCGCTGCAAGCGGAGCAGGCGTCGGCGCGGCCGAGCGGCCGTTGGCGCCAGGTGCGCTCTGCTCGGCGGCGTGGCCGTTGCCATTCATGCTCCGCAGCGCGCCAATATCGGGCAGGTCGCTCACCGCGACGCCGGCCGCTGCCCGCAATGCGGCGAACTCCGCCACGAGATAGTCCGCAATGCTCTCGACGTCCGGCGCGATCGCCGGGTCAGACATGACGCCGAAGAAGAGCGACTTGTGGAAGCTCATGATGCCAACGCCGAGGCCGAGGTCACCCGCCAACGGCAGCATCGGATAGCTCGTCAGCATGCGATGGCCGACGCTCCAGAGCGGGATCATCGGACCGGGCACGTTGGTGCAGACGAGATTCACGCCGCCGGCGGGCACGCCATTCCGGCCGGCGAGCGCGTGGAAGGCGGCTGGCACGTTCTCGGAGAGCTGGGCAAACGCCTCGAACGCGTTGGCCTGCGATTGGTCCTTCAGCCGCTGCATCTCGTCGCGAACCGCCTGCAAACGGAGGGCCGGGTCCGCAATCCCGACGGGTATATTCGGGAGCATCATCGACACCCGGTTGCCCAACGTGCCCTTCTGGTCTTCCGCTCGGACGTTGACCGGGATCATCAAGCGGACCGTCACCTTGTCGGTCTTTTCGCCGCGCGCCGTCATGTAGCGGCCGAGCGCGCCGCCCAGCAGCGTCAGCATCACGTCATTCACGGTGCCGCCAAGGGCGCTACGAATGCCCCGCACCTCCTGGAACGACACCTCCGCCCAGGCCACGCGGCGCTTGCCGCTCACGGGCTTGTTCCACGAGGCCTTGGCCGGCGGACGCAGCGCGGTCGGCAGGGCGACCTCGACCGCGTGCGCAAGGTCCGTCATGCGGCGCATCTGGCCGCGGGGATCCAGCAGATTCTGCTGGAACTCCGCTACGTTCCGGACGCCGCGCTGCCACTCGTCGAACATCGCGTCGCCCCACGACTGGAGCGGCGTCGGCGTGGCCTTGGGGCGCCACGGTTCGGCCGGCGGCGGCGTCGGTTCGGGATTCGGCACGAGATCCAGCAGGGCGAGCAGCAGTTCGACTCCCGAAACGCCATCCACCAGGCAGTGATGGACGCGCGTCAGCATTGCCGAGCGATCGCCTTCGAGGCCGTGAATCAGGACAATGTCCCAGAGCGGCCGGTCGCGCGGCAGCATCGGCTCGAAGAACTCGCTGCACAACTCGCGGAGCTGTGTGTCGGTGCCCGGGGGCATCCGGACGACGCGCAGATGGCGCTCCAGCGAGAACGTCGCGTCATCCTCCCAGGTGGGATGACCAGCGTAGAACGGCGGGATGATCGCCATTTGCCGGTACCGCGGGATGAGATGCATGCGCGCATCAATGCTCTTGAAGAGGCGCTCGAACGCGATCGTGCCCTCGAAGATACCGACACAGCCGATGTGGAGCGGTGCGTCCGGCTTCTCGAAGTAGATGAAGGAGGCGTCTTCGGCGCTCATGCGGCGGGAAAGCGTCGGTTCTGGCATAGGATTCGCCCCCTGCGGCGACTTGACATCCGTGGATTATTGCCCCTACCGGGCGATTATACTCCTGCCACAGTCCGATAGCACTGATCCGCACACGAAATTGTGAGATTGTGCAGCGGGACTGGTACAACGTTGTTACGGTTGCAGGGCAATTCTATTATGTATGATCAGTGGACTACGGCGCAGCAGTATCGGCAAGGATTTCGCCGATGGTAACGAGCCGTTAACACGAGGGGGACGGGTGGCCAATCTCGTAACCGTGGAAGCCGACCTCGCAGGGTACCAGCCGACCAGCCGTCCAATCTGGCTTGAAGCGCTGTTTCCGCTTGATTGGGTCGCTTTGCATGCCTCCCCCGTGTACTACGGATTCGGCGTCCCACGCGGTCACGGCGAGCCGGTCATCCTCGTCCCCGGCTTCCTTGGGGACGACCGATACCTCACCGAATTGCATCTCTGGCTCCGCCGCATCGGCTATCGCCCGTACTTCTCCGGCATCGGCCGCAACGTCGATTGTCCGGAGCTGCTGACGCAGCGTCTCGTGACGACGATTGACGCGGCATACGCCGAGACGCACCAACAGGTGACGATCTTGGGCCACAGCCTCGGCGGCCTGCTGGCCCGCGCGGCGGCGCATCGCGACGCCGCCAAGGTGAAGCAGGTGATCACGATGGGTTCGCCCTTCCGCAGCGTCCGGGCGCATCCCCTGGTGCTGAGCGCAGCGAACTTCGTGCGGTCGAACATCGTCCGCGAGCGGAAGCATCACGGCGAGGTGTCGAACAAGTGCTTCACACCACAGTGCGGTTGTCCCTTCGTGAACGCGTTGAAGGACGACCCCGAGCCGGAAATATTCACCCGCAACGCTATCTTCTCGAAGTGCGACGGCGTCGTCGACTGGCGGTCCTGCATCGAGGACGACAAGACGCTCAACCGGGAAGTGACCGCGACACACATCGGCATGGCGTTCAACCCGGATGTGTACCGTACGGTGGGGAATCTCCTGGCGGAGGTCGCGTAGCAGCGGGCGTCACTCGCGTCACTCGCCCTTAAACCTCCACTCGCACGGCCTCCCCGTACCGTTCGGCCCACGTCTGTTTTCGACGCCACCTCACGCAGCCCTCGTGAAATGCCGAGCCCTCGCCGAAATGGTCTCGTCCGGCTGCTATGACGGCGCCCCGGCGGCGTTCATGTTGGTAGAGAACACGTCAGTCAAGCTGCACGAACGGAGGTCCCCCGTGAGCCGCAAATCGAAGGAAGCCGAAGACAACCGCATCGACAAGCTGACGCAGGAAGTGCGCAGCGACCGCGAGCGGCTCCGCAGCCAGATCGATGCCGACCTCAGGTCGCCCCAGGCGACGACGGACTCCGCCGTGCCGCTGCGCCGCGTGTTCGGCCTCCTTCAGGCGTAGGTAGCAGCGGGTTCGATGCGGGCCGCTGGCGCCTACTTTACCGCCTAAGCGGGACGGACGGGCGACGTAAGCAGTCTCGTAGGGCGGCCCAGACATCCTCTTCCGGTGGCGCGTCGCGCCACGAAGCATCTCTCGCCAAATCAGATTTCGAGACGGAAGCCCTGGCCCCGCAGCGTGACGATATACCCGCGCTCCCCGCCTGCCTGCACGATCCGCTCGCGCACGCGCCGAACCAGCGCATCCAGCGCCTCCTCGGACACACCTTCGGCATGGTCATCCGGCCAGACGTGCACCACCAGCTCCTCACGGGCGACGACCTTACCCGCGCGCGCGTACAGGTACGCCAGCAGCCGGAACTGCTCGCTCGAGAGCGGCGGCTTCGCCTCGGTCCCGTGGACGTAGACGCGCCGCGTATCCATGTCGACGCGAAGCGTGGCCGGCTCAGCAGGCGCGGTCACGAGCGGCCCGGCCATAGCCGGCAGGGCTAGGTCTGACGCTTCGACCCTCATCCGGTCGCGCCGGCGGTACACCACGATCGCCCCCGCACCCACCCCGGCGAGCGCAAGCGCCAGCGGCACACCGGCCAGCAGTGCAGTGTTGAGCGGGAAGCCCGATCCGCTTTCCCCGCTCGTGGGCGACGAATCGCCCGGCGCGGCCGCCGCCGGCTGCGTACCCTGCGGTCCGACGGTCAGCCGGAGCCCGGGCGACGTCACGCCGGCGATCGTCGCGGTCGCCGTGTAGGCTCCGCGCCCGCCCAACCGTAGCTGTGCCCCGGCGATGCCATGTTTCGTCGGACCGGTCGCGACCGTCGTCACGCCATTTTTCGTCAGCGTGAATGAGACAATCGAGCCATCGGGCACAGGGTCGCCCTTACGGTCCTCCACCGGCCCGGCGACGAGACCGACGACGCCGCTGTCACGCACGGCATCCGGTTCCTGACCGAAAACCGCTATTGCAAGCGTCTGGGCCGGATCGGGCCGGACCACGTCGGGGATGTTGTAGAAGATGCCGCTGACGTCGACGGGCGAGTGGCCCTTCGGCGTCACATCTCCGAAGAGCGCGCGAAAGCTCGTGTCGATCGCTACGCGCGTCTTGTTGTAGACAGCGAAGTAGGCGGAAAGCTTGCTGATCTCCGTCGAATCCAGGTGGTACGGCACGTTGTACGCGATGGCGATCAGGTTCTTGTTGCGCAGATCGAGCGGCGGCGCGTCGAGGAAGCGCTTCACCGCTGCGGAGTCGGGGCGTCCCGTTGGGTTGAATTCCGTCAGCGCGAACAGCAGCCACGACGCATCGGCGACTGCTTTGGCGACGGCGGCATTCGTGGGATCGGCCGGCTTCGTCAACCAGGCATTCAGCTCGGAGAAGCTGATCGTACTGACCTCCTCCGGCTTCAGCCGCCCCTTGCCCGCAGGGCCGTACAGCTCCAGCAGCTGCTCTTGCAGCTGCTGCTTTGGCATCACCCGATACGGGTAGCAGTCGCTCCAACACTCGACCAGCAGCACCTTTTCCGGCGACTGCGGCCCGCGGGGCAACCGCGCCCGCAACTCCGCGACACTCGGCGGCTGCAGAAGCGTCAGCGCGTCCTCCGTGAGCGACTGCATCTCCGCTTTCCCTTGCCCCGCTGCGGTCGCCGCGGCGACCGGATCGACGAGCACGTCGGCCAACCGCAGCTTCGGGTAGAGCGCGAGCTTCGCCTGGATGACGTGCCTCACCGCATCGTCAGCGCGGCGCCGGAACGCCGGGTCCGATACGTACTGCTCCCGCATAAAGAGGATGCTGTCCTCGATGGCGGGAAGCTGGTAGTCCTTCCAACCTGGCTGCGCCGGGTCTTGATAGAACTCCACAAGCGGCAAGAGGTCGCTTCCGGCCAGCAGCGCATCCTTCACTACCGTGCGGTCCGGAAATCCCGTCGAAGCCGTCTGCTGGCTGTACCACTTCTTCACCGCCGGCACGCCCAGCGAATCGCTTACGACGAGGTGATTCGTGCGCCACTGCGAGAACTCCGGGAGGTCCATGAGCGCGCGAAGCGCCGCGGGATCGAGAGAGATCGGGCTGGTGAACGGGTCGGCGCTGCCGGGAACAAAGTTCCGGTAGCGGATGTGCGAGACCAGCATCGCGTCGGTGGTCCCCAGCGGATCCGCAGGATCGACGCGGTCGACTTCGGCGAACGGCGAAAGCTCCGACTGGCGGAGTTGATCGAGCGATTTGTTCACCGTCGGCACTTCGCTGTCCGTCGAGCGGTCGCTGCCGCCGTGCCCGGGAAAGTGCTTGGCGGCGGTGATCATCTGGCCGCCGCTGCCGGTGTGCACGCCGCGGATATAGGCGCGACCCAGCTCGCCCACCCAGGTGGCATCGCCCCCGAAAGACCGGATGCCGATATCGCCGTTGCCGCCCTAGCGCGGGTTGTCGAGGACATCGACGACGGGTCCCAGCAGCATGTTGATGCCGGTCGCCGAGAGCTCGCGCCCGACGATCGCGCCGGTCGCCTCCGCATCCTCTGGGCGCCAGGTGGCGCCGATGGTCATGTTGTTCGGGACCGCGGTGTAGCCGTTGGTGACGTTCGTATAGGGGAAAAGGTCCCCCTCGTTGTCCGTGGAGACGAACAGCGGCAGGAAGTATTCGTCGGGGCCGGCGTCTCGGCGGCTTCCCTCGAAGGCACGCTGCTGAAGGCCGTTCGCTAGAGCGGCGATCTGCGCCGCCGTGCCGTCCCGGTTGATGATGTTGCCGTTACTGGAGGTGACCAGCACGGCCCCCACCTTGAAGTCTCGGACGAGCGCGGCAATGTCCGTGGCAGCGGACACGTCGTCGCCGACAAAGTTCACCATGACGAGCTGGCCGACGCGCTCATCGACGCTGAGTGATGCTACGACGCGGTCGAGGAACGGATTGTCGGCCTGCTGGAGCTGCGCGGCCGCCGCAACGTCGGCAACCCGCGCTGTGACAGCGAGGCAGCCAACGAGCAGGGCCCATCGGAGCCAGCGGAGAACCGGCGTGCTCGCCGTCACGTGCCACGCTCGATTCCGCGTCATGTGCGAGAGTATGCCGCCAGCAAGGCGCTATCGACAGCGAATTGCCTACGAGGCAGCGCGTGAATAGGGTCGGGGCGTCGACAACGATGGCCGGCTACGCGACGCGGAGCTCCGCCGGGATCCGCGGGCGGCCGACGAGCGACGCGAAGTGCGCGGCATAGACTTCCGCTGCCGGGTCGGCGCTCCACTCCGTCACCGTGTACCGAGCAAAGTCTTGCCCCACGGCGTGACGTTGCTGCGCCGGAAGCGCGAGCAGCGTATTCAATGTCGACGCAAAGTGGCGTTCGTCGCCGCGCGCGACGAGGAAGCCGTTGCGTTCGTGCGACAGGATCGCCGCTTCGGCCCGCCCATCCGACACCACCGGCACGCCGCTGGCGGCGAGCGCGAGCGTCAGCGCCGTCACGGCGTGACCCGACTGGCGGCGAAGCCCCGCCGGCAGCGCGAACGCGTCGACGAAGGGTGCGACGGCCGCGAGGAGCTGGCCATCGAGGCACCCATGTACAGCCCGGAACTCCACCTTCATCCCGGATGCATGCAAGAGCAGCCGCGCCTCCCGCCTGCTCGGCGCGCCGAGGACCAGGCACAGGGGTCCGGCGACGAGCTGCGAGGCGACGGCATCGCGAAACCAGCGGAGATCATTCCGATTCTCCGGCCATACGAGACCGAGCACCAGGCGGCTCGGCGCGACGCCGCGCAGCGCCCGAGACACCGCCTCCGTCTGCCGCGGATTCGGTCCTGGCAGCCGGGTGGCCGCTGCGGGGACAAGAGATGACGCCAGCGACGGCATATCGTGGCGCAGGATACCGAGCGCGCACTCGTCCGCCGTGAGCGCGCAATCGAAGCCACGTACCGCTCGTCGTGCCAGGCGCGCTCCAAGCGTCCGAGACTGCACGTCGCGCGCGGAGACGGTGACGCTGAGCGGCAGCCGAAAGCGGCGGCTAGCGATAGCCGCGGCGGGCGCGAGCCGGGCGTTGGCGACGTGAAGGAGCTCGGCGCCCTGGGCGACGGCGCGGCTGATGCCGTGCAGGACATACGGCGTGCGCATGAATGAAGCACGCGCATCAACCGGGACGATGTCGCAGCGGGCTGCGAGCGCGTCCATAAGCGCGTCGCCACGGACGCCGAGCGCGTCGTGCGGCGCGCCCACCAGGGCAACGCGCGGTCGCGACTCGTGACCGGGCCAGTATTCCGGAGCACCCATACAGGCGAGTATCGAGCCGGCCCTCCGCGGGCGGCAGTAGGCGCTTCCCCCACATCCGCTGGCATCCCCCTGAGAGGGCGACCCCGGGTTACGGCGCTGCTGGAAGGAGCGTGGTCCGAGAGGCCGCCGCAGTTGCTGTCGGGGACCGTCCTACGAGACAGAGTCTTTGCGCGCGGCCGTCCGAAAGTGGTCTTGCACGATGGCCGCCGCGGCGGCCCGCGCGTATCCCTCCGTGAGCTGGCGCTTCAGGTCGTCGTCGCTAACCCAGACGCGACGCTGGCCGAGTGGGCGATGATATACGCCCTCGATCTCCCGCACCGCGAGACCGTCGGCGTCCAACTCGTACCGGATGGAGCGACCGGACGGGCGAATACAAAACATCGCTCGTGGCTGCAGGCCGCCCAGCTCGCACTCGATGCTGCAGGAAACGTCCTGGTCGGCGGCGAAGGCGGCGACGTCACGGAACGCCGGCTCGATCACGGTCTGGATCATGCGGCGGAATGTCTGGGCGATCGGCGTCCGGACGCCGACGGCGCCGCGCCGTAGCTCGTACGACTGCCGAGCGTGCAGAATGCGGGCCTTCCAGTCCTCCGGCACGGCACCACCCCTGGTGATCATCGACCTGATGGCGGCCCGCTGTGGCCTTCTCGGCTACGCGAGCCGCTCGGACGGGGATGGCTCGCCGGCGACGCCACGCCGGTCGCTCCAGCCGCCCGTCAGCAGGTTCGAGATCTGGGCGCCGTCCTCGGGGTAGCACAGCAGCCTCGCGTCCCAGCGCACGCCGCGCGTGCCGCCCTCGGCGAGCCGTTCCAGAATCCGTGCCTTCGCGACTTCCGCCGCCTCCACGTCTTGCTGCGGCAAGACGACGCCGACCCGGCCGGCGCCGATGACGCCGCCGAGGTCCGTCGCGCGGATGGCGGCGGGCACGCGGCTCGCGGCCTCGGTGAGCAGGCGGCCCGGAGATCGCGGCGGCGTCACCGGTTCGAGGAGCAGGAGTCCGAACGGCGCGCCGTACCGCGTCGACCGGTTCACCTCGTCCAGCACGCGCAGCCAGAAGTACCACGCGACGTGCAACCCCGTGTTCGTATCGAGCAGGATCCAGGTCTCATCCATCAGGAGAATTGTCGGCGCGAGACGATGCGGGGCGCAGTCCCGCGCCTGCGATCGCCGGACAGATATGCCGGTGCGTTGCTTGCGCGAAGCCGATTCAATAAGCTCTCAGCATGGACATCGCACCGGTCATCGGCACGCCCATCCGGTTTCCGCCGGGCAGGGTAGCGATTCGGCTCGGTAGCGAACATAAGCTCGCGTACAAACGGCTCTACGGTCAGTACCAGACCGTCGTTGGTGGAATCCCCGTCCTGCGGGACGGCGACTTCGACGGACGCGCCGTGAAGCTGACGCCGCTTGAGCTTCGGGCGCTGAACCGGGGGTTCGAGAGCCTGAATGAGCACACCGGGCCCGCGGCCCAAGGGGTCTTTTCCGCACAGGAACGCACCCGGAACCGCCTCTTCAAGAAGCTGCAACACCTTTCTTGACCGCTCAGGGTTAGCGTGGAAGGAGCCGCTGTCATGGGTAAGAAAGACAAGGGCAATCGCGAGACCAAGAAGCCGAAGCAGGACAAGAAGAAATAGCCTGCTCCGGCCGCAATTGCCGTTTCCCGCTCCCTTATGTCGACTTATCGCGCTTGAGCGATCGGTTCGATACACTGTGCCTGACGAGCGACCAGTATCCCCGCGGTAGACGGGATCAGCTCAGGGGGACATCTCGATGCCGACTACGGTACCCGGCGCGCTGCTGACGGCGATCAAGGCGCGCAAGTTCGGCACCGCATCGAAGCTCTTTGCCGCACCGGTCGACTTCGAGGCATGGACGCCGGCCGGCCACTGGGTGGCCCACGACGCCACGACCGTGAGCAAGATCCTGGAAGTCTGGTTCACTCCCGGCGCCGGCTCCTCTATCACCTACACCAGTGAAACCTCGGGCACTCGCGGGGCCGCCACGCTGGAGTACGAGATCGCCTGGAAGACCCAGCCAGACGACCAGGTGAGGTTGCTCCGTCAGGTCTTCCTGATGACCGTCAAGGGAGAGAAGATCGTCTCTGCCCGGGTGTACTGCGCTGGTCTGCACACGGAATTCCCCGACGTGGACCTCGAAAAGCAGCGCCGCTCGAAGGGGCTCGCCCTCGCCAAGCCCCCGACACCCAAGGTGATCCCGGCCAAGGCGAGCTAAGAGTCGCCCCACGCCCGGCTTCCCACCTACCCCCGCGCCGAGGCCTCACCGTACAGCTCGTTCACTCGCTCCGATGGCTCTTCATCGAGTTCGTCCTTCAGCACCTGCCGGAATCGACGATAGTGGCGCGCCGCCGCCGCGCCGTCGTTCAAGGCGATGTGGGCCCGCATGATCCCGTATGCCGCCGCGTCGCTGTACGGGTCGAGCTCCTCCAGCGCCTTGAACAGCGACAGCGCCGCCTCGAACGCCCCCGCGCGTAGCGTCCGCGCCGCCAGCTCGTTCAGCGCCTCGATGTAGCGCTCCTCGAGCTCGCGACGGAGGGGTTCTGCCCATTCGCTGTACGTGGCTGTGAGCAAGCCGCCCTTGTATGCACCCACCACTTCTTCGAGCCGGGCGGCGCGCGCCTCTTCATCCTTGGCCACGTCCGCCTCCAGCATCGCCAGGTTGAAGGCGTCGACGTCGGAGGCAAACGTGCCCTTGGGGTTGAGGGCGTAGGCGCCCGAGGCATCACGCACGACGCACTCGTGGAAGAGCGCCCGCCGCAGCCGATACAGGCTCGAATGGAAGTTGCTGTTGCATTTGGACTCCGGCAGATCCGGCCACAACGCGGCGAACATCTGGCCCTTTGCCACGGGCTCTTTCGCCAGCAGCAAGAAGAAGAACATCTCCTTGCTCTTCTCGCTGCGCCACTCCAGGTCCGATACCTGGCGGTCCCCGACCAGCACGCTCCCGCGGCCGAAGGCGTAGGCGCGGACCGCAGGCAGCATGTCGCGCGCGCCCGCCTTGGGGCTCGCTGCGGACGACGGCGCGCTCGGAGCGGCGCCACCGCCCGCAATGTCCATCAGCAGGGAATCGGCGATGTGCCGGACGAGCGCGTATTCGACCAGATCGCCGGCGGCCGCCGCGTAGGGGCGCAGGAAGCGGCGATAACCGAGCTTCTCGCAGAGGAGGCTGACCCGCTCCAGCTCCGCCATTGCCTTGCGCGGCTGGTGCGCGTCAAACAGAGCGTGTGCACGCAGGAACCCCGCCACCGTCCTCTGCTGGCGGTTGTCGGCGGCGTCGAGTGGCCGGACCGCGGCGTCGAGCTGTTTCAGCACCGCCACCGGGTCGCCGCGCGCGAGCAGGATTTGCGCCTCCACCAGCGCATGCTGGGCGATGCGCGCCGGGGGATCCGATGGCTTTGCGGCAGCCGAGCGTGCGAGCTGCGCGGCGTCCTCGCCCTGGCCGAGCCCGAGGCGGGTGAGCGCGAGGCCCTCGGCGATCTCCGTCGTCAGGTACGGCATCTGCAGTCCGGCGGCGAGCGGCGCGACCTCCTCATACGCCGCCAGGCTCTCATCCCACCTCCCCAGCGAGCGATAGGCCTCGGCGATCCCGGCGAGCATGAAGGCTTCGTCCTGTACGTTGCCGGTGCCGCGCATCAGGCGGACGCCGCGTTCGTAGACCTGCAGCGCCTGGTCGAACTCGCCGAGCTCGTAGTACACCATGCCGGTATTGTTGAGCGTCATCCCGAGGTCGAAGGTGTTGCCCGAGCGCTCGTACGCCGACTGCGCGCGCTGCAGAGCACCGAGCGCCTGGTGCGGTTCACCACGACGGCTGTAGCACATCGCCAGCGAGCCGCAGGTATCGCCGATGCCCTGGAGGTCGCCGACCTGCTCCAGCAGCCGCCGCGCCTCCTCCAGCTCGTCGATCGCGGCGTCGAGGTCTCCGTCCAGCGCGTGGGTGACGCCGATGTTCCGCAGGACCGAGCCCGCGAGATGCAGGTCGTCGTCTTCGGCGGCGTCGAGGAGCGCGCGTGCTTCCCCGAACGTCGTGAGCGCCTCGACGTTGAACCCCTTCATGCGCAGCGTCTCGCCACGCACGAAGAGCGCTTGCACGAGGCCCCGGACGCCGGTCTCGGACGATCCGCGCAGGACGTGCAGCGCGAAGTCGACGCGGCGGAGCGCGTCGTCGAAGTCACGCTGCTTCATCGACGCCCGCGCGCGCCACACCTGCAGGTGCGGCCGTGCCGCCTGCACGGCGCTGGGAAGCCGGTCGATCCACTCGGCGAGGCCGCGCGCCTGGCCCTGCTGGATCAGGCGTGCGGCGACTTCTTCGATCGTCGCCGCCGCTTGCTCCCACTCCTCGAGTTCAAACAGCAGCTCGACGGCCTCGTTGAGCATGCCAAAGCGCGTCAGCGTTTCGGCAGAGCGGCGGCCGGCTTCCGCAAAGCCTTCCGGGTCTTCCGCGCGGTACTGCTGCATGAGCAGCGTCCTCATGAGCTGATGGCAGCGATAGGTCGGTGGCTCTTCGCCATGCTGGGCCAGAAAGAGCACGCGCCCCGCAGCGTCCTTCAGCAGGCGCTCGCTGTCACGCCGGCCGGTGATGTCGTTGCAGAGCGCGGGGGTCCAAACCGACAGCAGCGAAATGTTGCGCAGGAACTTCCGCAGGTCCTCGGGTACCGAGACCAGCGCCTCTCCCTGCGCGTAATCGGCCAGCGAAAGTCCCGCATTCGGCGCAGCGATGCTGCCGGCGCCGCCGCTCGCCGCTTCTCCTTCGACCGACAGCCGCGCGGGATGCGGACTCGCAGCGCCGGCGCCCAGGATGAGCGCCGCGGCCCATCCTTCCGTGCGCTCGAACAGCGTGTCCGCCTCATCATCGGAGACGGCGCGCCCGAGCGACGCGAGCAGCTCGCGCACCTCGCGCGGGCTGAACGCAAGGTCGGCGGTGCCGATGCTGAGCACCTCGCGCCGCGCCACCAACCGCGCCAGCGACGGCACCGGCGGCCGTGTGCGCGAGGTCATGATGACGTAGAGGTTCTCCGGGGCACGCTCGAGCAGATAGCCGAGCGTCTCCATCACCTCCGGCGATGACTCGACCGCGTGCACGTCGTCGAGCACGAGCACGGTGTAGTCATCCTGCTCGGCGATGACGTTCAGCAGCACGGTGGCGACGGTACGCGGCTGCCAGAAGCGCTCGTCGCCCATCGGCACATCGGCGTCGAATCGCGCGGCCACGGCGCCGGAGAGCGCCCGCGCGAATGCGGGCAGTTCCGCATCCCACGGGTCGAGCGAAAGCCAGACGGCGGCGAAATCAGACGTCTGGTGCCAGTCGACGACGAGCGTGGTCTTGCCGTAGCCCGCCGGAGCGGCGATCAGCGCGCCCTTGCCGCCGATACCCGCGTCGATGAAGGCGTTGAGGCGCGGCCGCCGCACGACATCGGCCCGCCGCCGCGGCACCGCAAACTTCGACGTCGCGACGCCGGCGGCCCCGGAGGGTGCTGATCTCTCCATCAACCGAGAGTATACGATTCGCCGTGGGAGCCTGCGGCGCGGCCGACCGTCTCCGTCGCGGGGTGTGCCAACGGGGTCAGATGGCGCCAGCAAGCCCGCGTACTGAGGGCCTGCCGTTGGTCAACTCTTGCCGGTTCTGGCTAGGCCGAGACGTCCTTCACTTCATCGATCTCTTCCGGGAACGCGTCGCCGTCGTCGACGCTCTGGCCGGAGCGCGTGAGGAGCAGGGGGCGCTTGCGGCTGCGGATCGTGTCGCCGCTCACGACGCACTTCTTGATGTCGTTGCGGGACGGGATCTCGTACATCACTTCCATCAGCGAGTCTTCGAGCACGGTGCGCAGGCCGCGCGCCCCGGTCTTGTGCTGAATCGCTTCCTCCGCGCACGCCGTGAGCCCGTCGTCGGTGAACGCCAGCTCGACGTTGTCGAGGCCGAAGAATCGCTGGAACTGGCGGGCGAGCGCGTTCTTCGGCTCGGTGAGGATGCGCACGAGCGCGTCAACGTCGAGTGACTCCAGGCTCACCACCATCGGCAGGCGGCCGACGAATTCGGGGATCAGGCCGTACTGCAGCAGGTCGTCGTGCGTCACGTGCTTCATCAGCTCATCGGCGCGCTTCTGCGGGTCGAGCGTTTTGTACTCGGCGCCGAAGCCGAGCGAGCGCTTGTCGCGGCCGAGCCGCTTCTCGGCCACCTTGTCGAGCCCTTCGAACGCGCCGCCGCAGATGAAGAGAATGTTCGCCGTGTTGATCTGAATAAAGTCCTGGTGCGGGTGCTTGCGTCCACCCTGCGGCGGCACGTTCGCCGTCGTGCCTTCGATGATCTTCAGGAGCGCCTGCTGCACACCCTCGCCCGACACATCGCGGGTGATCGATGGGTTGTCGGACTTGCGGGCGATCTTGTCGATCTCGTCGATGTAGACGATGCCGCGCTCCGCCCTCTGCACGTCGAAGTCCGCCGACTGGATCAGGTGCAGCAGGATGTTCTCGACGTCC
Organism: Dehalococcoidia bacterium; assembly: GCA_038227375.1. Classification (GTDB taxonomy): domain Bacteria; phylum Chloroflexota; class Dehalococcoidia; order DSTF01; family JACRBR01; genus JALYKW01. Next base: position 45,293 of record JBBRPY010000013.1, on the reverse strand, counting down.
TCACCGACGTACCCGGCCTCGGTGAGCGCGGTTGCGTCAGCGATGGTGAACGGCACATCGAGGATCTTCGCGAGCGTGCGGGCAAGCAGCGTCTTCCCCGAACCCGTTGGGCCGAGCAGCAGGATGTTGCTCTTCTCGAGCTCGACATCGGATGTCTGGGAGCTGCTGGCGCCGATGCGCTTGTAGTGATTGTAGACGGCGACCGAGAGGACCTTCTTGGCCTGCTCCTGCCCGACGACGTACTCGCTGAGGTGGTCGAAGATCTGCTTCGGCGGCGGCGTGCGCTGCCCGGAACCGACCTTCGTCTTCGCCGGCCCTGCCGACTCTTCGTCGATGATCTCGCGGCAGAGCTCGACGCACTCGTCGCAGATGTACACCGCGCCAGGGCCGGCGATCAGCCGCTTGACCTGGTCCTGATTCTTGCCGCAGAAGGAGCAATGGTACTGGACGCGCGTCGTACGGCTGTTAGCCATGCTTCTCCCTGTCTCTAGCGACCGTCACTTCCCGCCGCGGCGAGAGGGATTCGTGCTGCCGATTCTACGCCGTTTGCCACGCTTTGTCAGCTTGACATGCGGAGAGAACCAGATGTACGGGCGTCCACTACCTTTTTCGGGATTCGTCGCCACCGTCTGAAGTGGTAAACGGCGACGGCTCCCTGATATAACGCCACCTAGGGGCGCTACGCCTCCCTGCGCGCGAGGATCTCATCGATCATGCCGTAGGCCTTCGCCTGCTCAGGGTTCATGTAGAAGTCGCGGTCGAAGTCCTTTCGGATGCGGTCGTCATCCTGTCCTGTGTGCTTGACCAGAATACCACGAATGATGTCGTTCTCTCGCAAGATCTCGCGCGCTTGAATCTCGATATCCGCTGCTTGGCCGCGCGCCCCGCCTAGCGCCTGATGCATGTGGATGGTCGAGTTTGGCATGCAGTAGCGCTTGCCCGGCGTGCCGGAGCACAGCAGTACCGTCCCCATGCTGGCCGTCATGCCGACGGCGTAGGTCGCGATGTCGGGACGCACCAGTTGCATCGTGTCGTAGATCGCCAGACCTGCCGTGATCTGGCCGCCCGGCGAGTGCACGTAGAGGTTGATGTCCTTCTCCGGATCTTCGCGCTCCAGGTACAAAAGCTGCGCGATGATCAGGTTCGCGATCTGGTCATCGATGCCCGTGCCGAGAAAGATGATCCGCTCACGCAGGAGGAGCGAGTAGATGTCGAATGCCCGCTCGCCGCGCGCGCTGGTCTCGATGACGGATGGGATGATCATGCGGGGGTGGTCCTCTCTCTTGATACTCAGGTCGTCCGGCGTGCCGCGCCGCAGCGCCGCCATGTCACTCTTCTACCGATGCCGCCTCGGCCGGCTCCAGCGCCGCCGTAGCGGCCGCTGATGGATCGGCTGTGGCTTTCGCGGCAGCCTTGGTGCGTCGTTTCTTGGTGGGCTCGATCGCTTCGCCGGCGGGCGCCTCGATCTCTGCGGTCGCCTCGGCGTCCGGCCCGTCCTGGGTGGCGATCTCGACAAGCCGCTCGAGTGTCTTGCGCGTCAGCAGGTTGCGCCGGATGGTGCCGCGCGCGTCGTCCGTGCTGAACATCTGCCGGAGCTGGGCGCCCTGCGCGCCGGCAGAGGCGGTCATCTTCTCGATTTCGGCATCGATGTCCTCATCAGACACCTCTATGTGTTCGGCCTCGCTCACCTCGGCCAACACCAGCGATCGCCTGAGGCGGATCTCGGCGACCGGCCGCAGCTCCGCGCGGACCTCTTCTTCCGTCTTGCCGATGCCCGCGAGGTAGCTCTCGAGGTCCTTGCCCTGCTCGATGTGGCCCGCCTGGTCGTGCAACATCCGCTCGACCTCGACCTCCGCCATCACCGGCGGAAACTCGATGGTGGCGCGGTCGACAAGCTCGTTCAGGATCTCGTCGTGGTAGCGGTTGTTGCGCTGCTCCTCCAGGTTCTTGCGGACGTCGTCTCGGATGCGGTCACGGAGGGCGTCCACCGTCTCGTAGCCTTCGCCCACCTGCTTCGTGAACTCGTCGTCGAGGTCCGGCAGCACTTCTTCCTTCGTCTCGCCGATCGCGACGACGAAGTGCGCCTCTTTGCCGGCGAACTTCTCGCTCATCGCCTCCGCCGGCACGCTTAGGTCGAACTCGACAGTTTCACCCTTCTTGTGGCCGATCAGCGCTTCCTCGAAGCCCGGGAAGAGCACGTCGCGCGCCTCCACAAGCTGTATCTCGGCATCCTGCTGCTCGACGAGCGGCTCTTCCTCAACGGTGCCCATGATGTTGATCCGCGCGATGTCGTTCCAGGCCAGCTCGCGCTCGATCGGCTCGAGCGTCGCGACGCGTTTGCGGAGGAGCGTCAGGGTCTCTTCTACGCGTGCATCCTCGACGACGACCAGCTCGACCTTCACGCGCACGGAGGTGTAGTCGCCGAGCTCGATGGTCGGACGCACCGGGATTGTCGCCTTCACGATCAGCGGCTCCGTCGTCTCGACGACCAGGCGCGGGCGGGCGATCGGGTCGATGCTCTCATCGGCCTGCACAGCCTCGCGGTAGACCAGCGGCACCAGCGCGTCGAGCGCCTCATCCAGAATGCGCTCTTCTCCGAAGTAGCGCCGCACCATCGCGGCGGGTGCCTTGCCCGGACGGAACCCGGGCACCTTCGCCCGCGGCGACAACTTTCGCAGCGCCTTCTCGCGGGCATCGTCCAGCCGCTCTGGTTCGACCTCGATGGTCATCAGAATCTGCGACTCGGGCATCTTTTCGGTCGAAATCTTCACGTCTGGCGCAACCTCGGCGACGGCTGGAGCACGCTCTGTATACAGTCCGCGGTCGCCCGAGCGACCGCGAGAATGAGCGTGTCAGAAGTATCCGTCGTCCTAGATAGAAGTATAGCAAGGAGGGTGGTAGCCGTTAGCCGCGGCGGATTCGCCCATCATGCCCTGCACGAAATGGGCGGATTCCCGCAGCGGCGCAGCTACTTCGCGCGGGACGTGAAGACGTCGTTCAGCGCATCGCCGAGCAGGTTGAAGGCGAAGATCAGCGACGCCACGGTCAGCGCCGGCACCAGCAGCAACGCCGGATGATTCTGCAGCACCGTGCGCGGCGCGCCGTCCGTGATCAGCGCGCCGAAGCTCGGATGCGGCGGCTGGATGCCCACGCCCAGGAAGGTGAGGCCGATCTCCGCGGCGGCGACGCCGCCCAGGCTGGCGGAGACGCCGACGATGACGATCGGCATGATGTTCGGCAGGATGTGCTGAAAGAGGATGCGGCGCGTCGAGGCGCCGCTCGCCTCGGCCGCGAGAATGAACTCCGACCGCCGGAGCGTCAGCACCTGCGCGCGGATCAGCCGTGCGCCACCCACCCATCCGAACAGCGAGAGCGCGAAGAAGATCAGGAAGTAATCCGCGAACCCGGATGACGTGAGGCCGTGGTAGTGGATGCCGTCCTCAACACAGACCACCCAGCGGTCGAATCGCGGACGCAGCGTAGCGCTGATCAGCACCAGCATCGGCAGGCCCGGCATCGACGACAGTATTTCGCCGGTGCGGTTGATCGCGGCGTCGACAATTCCTCCGCGATACCCCGCCAGCATGCCCAGCGTCACCGGCAAGAGGACGGACCCGGCTGCGACCGTCGCAAGCGTCACGATCACCGTCGTCCGCGCCGCGAAGATGTTGCGGCTCAGCGAGTCCCGGCCGTTGCGGTCGGTGCCGAGCGGGTGGTGGAGCGAAGGCCCCTGGAACGACAGGTCGAGATTCTGCTGGGCGTAGCCGTAGGGCGCGATCAGCGGCGCGAAGGCGCCGACGACGTAGAAGACAGAGATCACTGCGAGGCAAAGCAGCGCGATCCGCTTGCGGAGCAGATGGCGGAGCGACCGGCGGGTGAGGCTCTCGGCATGGCCCGCGCGCATGCCCGCTTCTGCGTGCGCGAGCTCGATGTTGAGCTGGGTCTGTTGTGTCATCGGACGCCGCGGCCCGCACGGATGCGCGGGTCGATGACGATCAGCGCCAGATCGACGAGCAGGTTGGCGAGCACGAACGCCGTCGTGATCACGAGCACGATGGCGAGGATGACGTTGTAGTCGCGGCCGTTCACCGACTCGAAGACGAAGCGCCCGATGCCTGGAATGCCGAGGAGCGTCTCCGTAAAGAACGCGCCTTCGATCAAGCCGACGAGCGACAGGCCGATCACCGTCGTCATCACCGGCACCAGGGACTGGCGCGCGATATGCCGCGAGATCACCGTCACCTCATCAAGACCCTTCGCGCGCGCGGTGCGCACAAAGTCCTCGTTCAGCGTGCCTAGCGTGGTGGCGCGGGCGAGCCGGGCGACGCCGGCGATCGATGGCAGCGAGAGGGCGATCGTCGGGATGATCATCGATTTCGAGAAGACGCCGTCGAAGCCACCCGACGGCAGCCAGTGGAGCTGCGCCGCGAACACCAGCACCAGCACCGGCACCATAACGAGCACCGGGATCGACTGGAAGAAGAGGAAGATGCTGATCACGAAGGGGTCGAGCCAGCTCCCCTGCTTCACCGCGGCGAAGACGCCCGCGGGGATGCCGATCAGGAACGTAAGGATGAAGGCGTACACCCCCAGCCGCGCCGACACCCAGATCTTGGGTGCGATGATGTCTGGTATCGAGCGGTCGCGGAAGCGAAAGCTCGGGCCGAAGTCGCCGTGCAGCACGATCTGCTTCAGATAAATGCCGTACTGCTCGATGATCGGTTTATCGAGCCCGTACTTGTGGCGCACGCGGTCGAACGCCTCCTGGTCGCGGTACTGGCCGGAGTAGACGCTCACGGGGTCGCCGGGACCCCAGCGGGTGATGTAGAACGTCGCGAAGGAGACGATCAGCAGCGTCAGCGGCAGAAACAACAAGCGGCGGAGGATGTACCCGGCGAGACCATCCATCGTCGGCGGCGGCCGCTACCGGGTCACTTCGACGTCGCGGAAGCGCTCGATCACGACAGGCGGAAATGCATAGTTCTTCACGTACGGCTTTACCAGCGCGTGCGTCGTGTCGAAGAACATCGGGATCCAGACGGCGTCCTTGATCAGCTGCTTCTCAACGTCCTGGTACGTCGCCAGCCTCGCTTCCGTGTTCGGATCGATGCGCGCTGCCTCGAGCTTGGCGTCGATGCCGGGATTCGTGTAGCGGGTGCTGTTCTGTTTGCTCTTGCTGTAGAACAGCACGTCCAGCACGTCCTCCGGGTCCGGATAGTCCATGATCCAGCCGAGATGGAACATCTGGTACTTGCCATTGTCGATGTCCGTGAAGAAGGTCGCGGACTCCGCCTGCTGAATCTTCACGGTAACGCCAAGGTTGTCCTTCCAGAACTGGACGATCGCCTCGGTCGTTGGGCCTACGGTTGCGCCCGCGCCGCTCTCGGCGAGGGTGATCTCCGGCATCTTGCCCGCGTACTTCGACTGCGCCAGCAGGTTCTTCGCCTTCTGCGCGTCGAAGGCGTACGTCTTGTCGTCGGCAGTGTAGCCGGGCACGCCCGGAGCGAGAATACCCGTCGCGACCGGGATCGCGCCCTTCAGCACGACCTCGGCGATCTTCTTCCGGTCGACTGCCATCGCAAAGGCCTGACGCACGAGCGGGTCGTCGAACGGCGGCGCATTCGTGTTGAAGCCGATGTAGTCGACGGACTGGCGCGGCGTCTGCGTGTACTCCTTGTTCAGCTTGTCCGATCGGTCCTGGATGCGGTCCAGGTCGTCGAGCCCGACCCCTGTCACGTCGATGTCGCCGTCTTCGTACGAGACGAGCGTTGAGCCGCCGGTGAGGTCATAGTTGATGGTCTTGAGCTTGGGCGCCCCGAGCACGTTGTTGTCGTAGGCCTCGAGCGTCAGCTTCTCGCCGAGCTTCCACTGCTTCAGCTTGTAGGGCCCAGTGCCCGTCGGCTTCAGCGTCCAGTTTTTGGGGTTCGACTTGATCTGTCGCTGGTCGACGACGAACGCCGTCGGGTAGCTGAGTTTGTACAGGAAGTAGGGCTTCGCGGCGTCGAGCGTGAACGCCACCGTGAGGTCATCGACCACCTTCAGGCCGCTGATCTCCGTTGCCCGGCCGCGCGAAACGTCCCTGGCGCCGACGATGTCGCCGAGAAAGTTCTCCGCCGTGACGGAAGCGGTGTCCTGGTTGAGGGCGCGCTCGAACGAGTACTTGATGTCGGCGGTGGTGACCGGCCGGCCGTCGTGAAACGTCGCCTTCTTGTTCAGGTGGAAGGTGTACGTCTTGCCGTCAGGGCTCACATCCCAGCTCTCTGCGAGGTCGGGCTGGATCTTCAGATCCTTGTCGAGGTGGACGAGGCCGGAGAAGATCTCCACGATGTACAGGGCCGAGCCGGCGTCCTGCGCGACGGCCGGATCGAGGAAGAGCGGGTCTTCGCCCCGAAGCCGCAGTTCGCCCGACGCGGCCTTCCCTCCGAAGTCAGCGCTCGCCTTCGTCGCAGATGCTGACGGTGTATCAGACCCGGACGCAGGGGCGTCCGTGCTCTTCTTGCTGTCGCCACCCTTCGCGACGACGAGGATGATCACGGCGAGCGCGATGATCAACGCGGCGGCGACGCCGGCGATCCCCAGAGTGAGCTTACTGCTCATCGATCCAACCCTCGCTTCATTGCCACCACCCTCCGAAGTGTACGGATGATAGCAAAGACCCGGATGCAGGCGGCCGCGCCCCTCGTGAACAGCATATGCCGCGCACGTCACCAGGCGATGAGGGAACTCCCTGAAAACTCTCCGTTAGTCCAGGGGAGAACCCGGCGACCTTCTGCATCAGGGCGTGGTGCTTGCCTGCTCGACCTGCTGGCGCCGAAAGGCGCCGAGCTTGGAGAGAAAGCTCGTGCGGCGCCACAGCTGGCGCTCCTTCCAAAGGAAGCCCAGTCCGAGGAACGTCGGCGGCAGGTAGAACACGAGGTGGATGATCAGCGCGTAGCTGACGGCGTGATCCTGATCGACGCCGAAGACGTCGGTCAGCGTTTTGATGACGATCGCGTGGTAGACGCCGAACGATCCCGGCGATGATGGCACGAAGAAGCCGAACGTCGTCGCGATCACGAGGAACACCGCTGCGCCGAAGCCGACATCGAGACTGAACGCCTGCGTCCCCATGAAGACGACGACGCTGACGAACAGCCACGTCACGGTGGACCAGGCGATCAGCTGCGCGGCGACGCGCGGGTTCGAGAGGACGGCGAATCCATCGAGCGCGCTCTCCGCCATCTCCCGCAGTTTTGCGCGAAAGCGTTCCGGCGCGAAGCGGCCGATGCGATCGACGAGCCGCATCGCAAACAAGCGCCGGCGCGACAGCACGATGAGCGTAACGGCGACGCTCCCGACGACGACCGCGAGCACGGCCGCCGACAAACGGGCGCGCGACGGGATGTCCACGAAGGGCACGAGGACGAGCAGGAACACAAGCAGCGTCACGACATCGAGGACCCGCTCGACGATGATCGTAGAGAGCGAACGCGTTGCGGAGATGCCCTCGAGCTCGCTCAGCATGTAGGCGCGTCCGAGGTCCCCGAGGTTGAACGGCAAGATGTTGTTGATGAGATAGGCGACGTTCAACGAACCGAACAGGTACCAGGAGTTGAGGTCGGTCAGCGGATGGAACAATACGCGCCAGCGGAGGGCACGCAGGAGCAGCGTGAAGCACAGCAGCAGCGCCGCCGCCGCGATGAGCAGGTAGTTGGCTTCGCGGGCGGCCGTCCCAACCTCGCTCCAATGCACCCCGCGGAGGACGAGATACAGGGCAGCGACGCTGACGAGCAGTCCGATGAAGATTTGCAGGCGCTTTAGCGTGGCGGTGACCCCATGCTGTGCTGTATCGAGCTAGGCGCTTCGCCGTTTATAGTTAAGCTCCGGCGTCCGCGCCGGTAGGCCGGTATTCTAACGCAGTCGGCCGCCCGCGCTGCGACTGCGCACATCGGAGCACGAAGCCGCCGCGAACACCGGCGAGGTTGATGTCATGCGCATCCTCAGTTCGCTCACGTACTACGACCCACACATCAGCGGGCTGACGATCTATGCGAAGCGCGTGTTGCAGGGCCTCGCCCAGCGCGGGCATACGGCGACGATCGTCACATCGCAGCACGACCGGTCGCTCGCCAAGCGCGAACTCCTGGATGAGATCACCGTTGTCCGCACCCGCGCCACGGTAAAGGTCAGCAAGGGCATCCTGATGCCCTTCTACCCCTTCCGGCTCGCACGGGAGATCCATAGGCACGATGTCCTGCTGCTGCATCTGCCGCAGCTCGAGGCGCCGTTCGCGGCGGCGTACGCCCGCCTCGTCACGCGAAAGCCCGTCGTCACCGTGTGCCACTGTGATATTGAACTGCCGCCCGGTCTCGTCGGCGCCGTCTTCATGCCGGTGATCAGGCTCTCCCATCTCATCACCGGCTTGTTCTCGAACGTCATTGTCGTCAACAGCCAGGACTACGCCAACCACTCCCGCTATCTCCGACGCTTCCGGCGGAAGGTCGTCGTCAGCCCGCCGCCGTGCGCGATGCGTGAGCCGGCGGGCGCCAGGCCGCCGATCTCGGGCTCACCGATCGTCGGCTTCGTCGGGCGCTTCGCGGAAGAGAAGGGCATCGCGTACCTAATCGATGCGATTCCTCAGATCCTCAAGGAGGCGCCCAACGCCTGCTTCGTGTTCGTCGGTGAGTGGCAGCATGTCGTCGGCGAGCGGGTGTATGACAAAGTGAAGGACAAGCTCGATGCGCTGGGCGAGCACGTCACCCTCACGGGCGTCATCTCGGACGAGACGCTGGCCGCGTACTTCCAGGTCTTCGATGTGTTGGTCCTGCCCAGCGTGAACTCCACCGAATCGTTCGGCATGGTGCAGGTCGAAGCGATGCTCGCGGGTACGCCAGTTGTCGCTTCCGATAGCCCCGGCATCCGGGAACCGATCGTCGCGACTGGCATGGGTGAACTTGTGCAGCCGCGGGATTCAGGCGCGATCGCCGAAGCGGTACTCCGCGTCCATGCTAACCGAAGCGACTACATGCGCTCACGCAGCGATATCGAACGAATCTTTGGCGTCGAGCGAGCCGTAATGTTCTTCGAACAACTGCTCACCGCCGTGCGGGACGGGGTAGCACTGCCGACGACGGAGGCGCTGCGCTTGACGGGGACAGGGACGTAGGGTTGGAAGAACAGGACACTCCCTACGGCGAGGACTACTATCGCACCGGCGGCTACGCCGGCCTCAACACGGGGCTGACCGGCCAGTACTACTGGGCACGTCGCTTCTACGCGGGCCTGGTCCGGCGTTACTCCCCGCCCGATGGCCGCGTCCTGGAGGTGGGGTGTGGCCTCGGCCACGTGCTGGCGCGGCTACAGGACCGGTACGAGACGTACGGCATCGATATCTCCCCGTACGCCGTCGGGCAGGCGCAAGCGTACGCGCCGCGGGCGAAGGCCGAGGTGATGGGCGTCGAAGAGATCGGGCGCTTCGGCAGCGAGTTCTTTGACGCGATGATCGCCGTCCACGTCTTCGAACATCTGGAGCAGCCGCCGGCGGTAGCGCAACTCTGCTTCGATACGTTGCGTCCGGGCGGTGTGCTGATCATGGCGACGCCGAACCTCGCGGCGCCGCTGAAGGCCAGCAAGGGCGACCGCTGGTTTGGCTACAAGGACCCGACCCACATCTCGATGAAAGTGCCCGGTGAGTGGCTCACAATGCTGCGAGACGCCGGATTCATCGTCAAGCGGACGTTCGGCGACGGCATGTGGGACGTACCGTATGTGCCGCACGTTCCAGCTATCATGCAACTTCCGATTGTAGGACTACCCGCCATCATCCAGACCCTATCCGGCATTCCAATGATTCCCGTCGGCCTGTCGGAAAGCCTGATCGCCGTTGTGCAGAAGCCGCGCATTCGCGGGGAAAGCGCCTGACGTGGACATCGAAATTGCGGGCGAGCAGCGCCCGCATGGCCTGACACTTGACGGCGCGCGACCGAGGCTGACCAGCCGGGCGGCGGCGGGCGCGCGTTCATGGGTGCGGGCGCACGGCTACGTCGCGGTCCTGCTGACGGTAATCGCGCTCTTCGGCTTCTCGATGCGCGTCACGAACGTCAACTGGGACAAGGGCCAGCACCTCCACCCGGACGAGCGCTTCCTGATGATCGTGGAGGACAACATCCACGCGCCGGAAAGCGTGGGCCAGTACTTCGACACCGCCAAGTCACCGCTGAACCCATACCAGACCCAGGGCAGCTTCGTTTACGGCACGTTCCCCCTGTTCCTGAACAAGGCCGTTGCCGAGTGGATGGACAAGGACCCGAACGGCAACACGCACGCCTCGGCCGACGCCTTCCGTTGGGGATTGCAGAAGGCCGGCGTCGACCTGCGATCGCAGGGGGGACAGCTCATCTTCGACGGTGGCTACAACAGCCAACTGATCGGCCGCGTACTCTCGGCCATATTCGACGTCTTCACGATCCTGCTCGTCTTTGAGCTGGGGCGCGTGCTGTATGGCCGTCGATTAGGCTTGCTGGCGTCGGCGCTTATGTCGGTGTCGGTGCTGAATATCCAGTATTCGCACTTCTTCGGGTCGGAGACGTTCCTCGTCTTCTTCATGACGCTCGTCTTCTATTTCTCCGTGCGCATCTGGAAATACGGCAGCCTCTGGAACTATCTCTTCGCCGGACTGGCGTTCGGCATGGCGCTTGGCTGCAAGCTGAGCGCGCTGCCGATCATCGTCGTGCCGGCGCTCGCGATCGTCATGCGCGTCTGGCCGGAAATAGAAGCGCTGTACGCGCGCGCCCTGGGCCGGGCTGTGCCATGGCGCGCACGCGAGCCGCTGCCTTCGCGCGTCGGCTGGGGCGCGCTGATCACGCCGGTGATCGGCGGCATCGTGGCGCTGGTCTGCGCCGGCGTCGTCTTTCGGCTCGTCGTGCCATACGCGTTCAACGGTCCGAGCGTCTTCAATGTCTTCCGCCTCGATCTGCAATTCAAGGACGTCTTCAGCGTCAACGCGCTGCTCCATCTCGAGTTCCTGAAGCCGTCGCACTACCTGGACCTCAACCCAAAGTACCGCGCCGACATTGACGGGCTGATCAACCTTCAGAAGGGCGCCGACTTCCCGCCCAACATTCAGTGGATCAACCGGCCGCCGTACATCTTTCCCCTGCGCGGCATCTTCTTCTGGGGCTATGGCATCCCGCTGTCGCTGGCGACCGCTGGCGGCATGGTGTTGGCGGCGGTCCATCTTGTCAGGCGCCGCGACTTCACCGGCCTTCTGCCGCTGATCTGGATCTTCTTCCTCTTCTGGTTTATCGCGCGCGGCTTCACGCCGACGATCCGCTACTTCCTGCCGATCTATCCAACCATGGCCATCATGGCGGCGTTCGGCATCCTCAGCCTCTGGGACGCCGCCCGCGACGGGAGCATCGCCAAGGCGCTGCCGGCGCGCGTCGCGGCGCTGCGGCCGTATGTGCGTCCCGCGGGCCAGGTGATCGCCGCGGCAGCCGTCGTCGGTGCCTTCGTCTGGGCCTATGCCTTTCTCGGCGTCTACCGCCAGGACATCAGCCGCGTGCAGGCGTCGCACTGGATCTCGGAGAACATTCCGCCTGGATCGCGCCTGACGTCGAACGAGTGGGACGACGGCCTGCCGCTGAACCTACCCAACATTCGCACCGGCGGGTACAAGGGCGTTCAGCTCAAGCCGTACGCGCAGGACAACCAGCAGAAGATCGACGAGCTGGTGACAGGTCTCGACAATGCCGACTACGTGCTCGAGACGAGCAACCGCATCTACGATTCGATCCCCCGCATCCCGGCGCGGTATCCGAACACGATCCTTTACTACAAGTATCTGTTCGACGGCACGCTCGGCTTCGAGAAGGTGGCGGAGTTCCGCAACTACCCGAAGGTCTTCGGGATCGAGATTCCGGATCAGCACGCCGAAGAGTCGTTCACGGTGTATGACCATCCGCCGGTGACGATCTGGAAGAAGACATCGCTCTATTCGCATGACCGGACGATGCAGCTACTCCGCCCAGAGCTGGCGGCGATGGCGATCCCCGTCCCGCCGAAGGACGCCGGCCAGAACGCCCTTGAGTTCCGGCCCGAAGTGCTCGCGAAGCAGCAGGCGGGCGGCACGTTCTCCGACATCTTCCATCCGGGGAACTTCGTCAACCGGCACCCGCTCTTCTTCTGGCTGCTGGTGATGGAGCTCGCCGCGTTCTCGCTCGTGCCGCTCTCGGTGGCAGGCTTCCGCGGATTGCCCGACCGCGGCTTCTTGCTAACGAAACCGCTTGGCATCCTCGCGCTGTCGTACCTTGCCTACTTCCCGGCGAGCCACGGCATCGCCAATTTCACGCGGAATGAGATCGGTGGCGGGCTCACCTTGATGGTCGCGATCGGTATCGGCACCGGTGCGCTGTGGCGGAACCAGATCATTGCGTGGGTGCGCGAGCGCTGGCGATTCATCCTCTTTGCCGAAGCGGTCTTTCTGCTGGCGTTCGTCGCGGCGTACTGGGTGCGGCTGCAGAACCCCGACCTCTGGCACCCGTACAACGGCGGCGAGAAGCCGATGGACCTCGCATACTTCACCGCCGTCACCAAGACGACGGACCTGACACAGGGGCCGATCGACCCGTGGAATGCCGGCGGCTACCTGAACTACTACTACTACGGCCAGTTCATCTCCGCGACCGTGACGAAGCTCACCGGGATCGTGCCGGAGGTTTCCTACAACCTCGTGATCCCGATGTTCTTCGCGTTGACCGCCGCAGCCACCTTCTCGCTCACATACAACCTCACCGAATCGACGCGGCAGCTGATGCGACGGCGGCCCGGGCGCCTGCCGATTAGCCCGAAGGGTCCGATCATCGCCGCTGTCGGCGCTATCTTCCTCGTGCTGATCGCCGGCAACCTGAAGGCCGTCGACGTCCTCCAGCAAGAGCTGACAAAACAGAGCCCCTGGCATTCCAGCATCCCGCTGATCGGTGGCGCCGTCGCGATCGCGGGCGGGCTGAAAGAAGCGATCTTCAGTGGCGGATTCCGCGACGTCGTCTTCAACTACGACTGGTGGGCGCCGAGCCGCGCGCTCAGCGCTTCGCCCAAGGAAGTGCAGCCGATCACGGAGTTTCCGTTCTGGACCTTCCTCTTCGCCGACCTGCACGCGCACCTCATGGCCATCCCGTTCGCGATGACCTTCGCTGGCGTGGCGCTCGCCGTCGTCCTCAACTTCTCGCGCCTGAACCCGGTGGGGGCGATGCGCGAGCATGCGCGGTCGCGCGAGATATCGAGCTGGGCGATCGTGGCGGTGCTGGGCCTGATCGTCGGCGCGTTGCGCTGGATCAACTCATGGGACTACCCGCCGTTCCTGCTGCTCGGCGCGGCCGCGCTGCTGATCGCCGAGCGCGCCAAGTACCGCAGCTTCACGGCGAAGGCCGTCGGCATTGGCGTGCTGAAGATCGGGCTGATGTTCTTTCTGTCGCTAGCGTTCTTCGCTCCGTTCGCCAAGAACTACAGCCAGGCATACGCCGGTTTTTCTCAAGCCGACCAGACGAGCGCGCTCGGCGACTATCTGAGTCACTTCGGGATCATGCTCTTCTTCATCACCGGGTTCGTCTTGTTCAACCTGAACCGCGCGATGACCCGCACGGGCTTCGTCCGGGGCATCTTTTTTGGACGCGCCCATCGCAAGACACCGGTGCAAACGGCGCCCGTGATGCTCGTCCTCGGTCTGGCGGCGGCCGCGCTGATCTGGGCGGCGGCCATGCACGACTACGGCGTCGTCGCACTCTCGGCGATCGGGTTGATCGCGGTCGTGCTGAATGCGATCCGCGAGCTTCGCAGCCCGACGGCCACGGCGCCCGTGCTGCTGTTTGTGTACGCGATGATCGCGCTCGGGCTGGGGCTCTCCGGCGGCGTCGAGCTGCTCACGCTTGATGGCGACATCGGTCGCATGAACACCGTGTTCAAGTTCTATCTCCATGTCTGGATGATGTGGGGCGTCGTGTCCGCGTTCGCTCTCTGGTACGTGTTCGCCGTGATGCAGCCACAAGAGGCCTTCATGCGGCGCGCCGGCGCGCTCAATGCGTCGCTAGTGCGCGTGCCGCGGTATGCGTTCGCGACCGTGGTCGTCGTGCTGCTGGCGCTGACGCTGGTGTATCCGTACTTTGGGACGCGCGCGCGCATCCACAACCGCTTCAACCCGGCGCAGGATGCCACGAATGACGGCTTTGCCTTCCTCGATCAGGGCGGGCCGTATCAGAACCGCGACGACAATACGAAGCAAGGCGGCGACCACAACCTGGCGTACACGCGCGACGGCATCAACTGGATCCGCGAGAACGTGAAGGGCTCACCGACGACGATCGAGGCGATCGGTCCGTCGTATCGCAGCCTGGGAAGCCGCGTCTCCATCTACACCGGCTTGCCGACGGTTTCTGGCTATGGCTTCCATCAGATCCAGCAGCGGGCGAAATTCGGGCCCTACGTGCAGAAGCGCCAGGCCGACGTGAACGAGTTCTACACCACCACCGACGTCAACCGCGCGCGGACGATCCTGAAGGAGTACAACGTCGAGTGGGTGATCGTCGGCGACGAAGAGCGCTTCGATTATCCGCCCGCCGGCCTGCCGAAGTTCGACAACGGACTCAACGGCTTCCTCGAGAAGATGTACGAGAACCCGGGCATGCAGGTGTGGCACGTGATCCCGCAGGACCAGCTGAACGCCAGCGCCAGCGTGCAAGCGGCGCCGTAGAGTCGCGGTGCAGGCCGGCCACGCTTGCCGGGCTGAGCCCCCCTGATACAATGCTCCTGTATGCTTGACTCCCTCTCAGAGAAGCTTTCTGGCGTCTTCCAGAAGCTGGGCTCCCACGGCACCATCACCGAAAAGGACGTCGACGAGGCAATGCGCGAGGTGCGCGTTGCCCTGCTGGAAGCGGACGTCAATTTTAAGGTCGTGCGCCAGTTCATCGCATCCGTGCGCGAGCGCGCGGTCGGCGCGGAGGTGATGCAGAGCCTCAGCGGCCCCCAGCAAGTGATCGCGATTGTCAACGAGGAGCTGGTGAAGATCCTCGGCGGCAGCCAATCGACGCTGCAACTGGCGTCGAAGCCACCGACTGTGATCATGCTCGTCGGCCTCAAGGGCTCCGGCAAGACGACCACCGCCGCGAAGCTCGCGCTGCACCTACGCAAGCAGGGCGCGCGCCCGCTGCTGATCGCCGCCGACCCCTACCGGATGGCCGCCGGTGAGCAGCTCAAGGCGCTCGGCAAGCAACTCGGCATGCCGGTGTTCGAGCCGACCGAGGGCCAGTCGCTCCCGGAGCTCTGTACGGCATCCCTCGGAGAGGCTAAGCGGCAGGGCGCCACGGTCGTCATTGTCGACACGGCGGGCCGCTCGACCATCGACGGCGAGATGATGACGGAAGTGTCGGCGATGAGCGCCGCGCTGACGCCGAACGAGACCATCCTCGTGCTGGACGCGATGACCGGCCAGGAAGCCGTCAACGTCGCCCAGGAGTTTCACGACCAACTGAACGTCACCGGCATCATCGTCTCGAAGATGGACGGAGACGCGCGAGGCGGCGCCGTGCTGTCGATCCGCGCGGTCAGCGGGCTGCCGGTGAAGTTCATGGGCACCGGCGAGAAGTCCGATGCGCTCGAACCCTTCTTCCCGGACCGCTTCGCATCGCGCATCCTCGGCATGGGCGACATGCTGGGGCTGATCGAGCGCGCGAAGGATGCAATCAGCGACCAGGACGTGCAGGACATCGAGAAGAAGATGAAGTCAAAGAGCCTCGACCTTGAGGACTTCATCATCCAGTTCCAGCGCATCAAGAAAATGGGCCCGCTCAACCAACTCGTGGACATGATCCCCGGCATGGGACAGATGAAGCGGCAGATGAAGGTCGACAGCCTGGACGACAGCTTCTGGAAGCGCGCCGAGGCCGTGGTGTATGCTATGACGCCGCAAGAACGTAAGCACCCGGAGATCATCAACGGAAGCAGACGCCGCCGGATCGCGGCCGGAAGCGGCACGTCGCCGCAAGAAGTGAACCAGCTGCTGAATCAGTGGAAGGAGGCGAAGAAGATCATGCAGAGCTTCGCCGGCAACCGTTCCGGGTTCTTGCGGATGTTTGGAGGATAGGGAACCGTGCTACGAATTCGCTTACGCCGCGTCGGGAAGAAGAAGCAGCCCGCCTACCGCCTCGTCATCGCTGACTCGCGCGCGCCCCGCGACGGCGCCTTCATCGAGACGATCGGCACCTACAACCCGCTGACCGACCCGGCGACGATCACGGTCGACGAGGAGAAGGCGCGGGCGTGGCTGGGCAAGGGCGCCGTGCCCTCGGACCGCGTCGTGAAGATCCTCGCGAGCCAGGGGATCGGCGAGATGCCCGTCTACGCTCCGAAGCCAAAGGCCGAGAAGACTGAAGCCGCGCCGACCGAGGCCTAGCGCCCGATGAAGGAACTCATCGAGTACATCGCGAAGGCACTGGTCGACAAGCCCGACGAAGTAAAGGTCACCCAAGAGGACGACCGCGGACGTGTCATCATCCGTCTGAACGTAGCCGAGGACGACTACGGCAAGGTGATCGGCAAGGGCGGCCGTATCGCACAATCGATGCGGGCGCTGCTCAAGGTCGCTGCCGTCCGCGCCGAAGAGTACGCGTCGCTCGAGATCGGCGACTGACGGAACCGTGCCCCGAAGAAGAACCTCCTTCGCCTCGCGCGTGAAGTCGCGCCGGACCCCGGCGCCGCCGATCGACCCGGTGCGGCGCCCGCCCGCTGCCGCGGCCCGGCCCGCCGGCGACCCGCCGCTGTCCCCCTCGCCTCTCGTACCGCCTCAGGCGACCAAGCCGCAGCGCGACCCGGACCACGGCTTCATCGCTGTCGGACGCGTCCTCGGGCCGTTCGGACTGAAAGGCGAACTCAAGGTCCAGCCGCTGTCGGACAACCCCGAGCGATTCGCCCCGAAGGCGCGGCTCTGGGCGGGCCAGCAGATCGTCACCATCCTCACCGCGCGCGCGGCGCAGGCGTACGTCTACGTCACGCTCAAGGGATTCCATGACCGCGCGGCCGTGGACAAGTTCCGGCACGCGCTCCTGCAGGTGCCAGAGACCGACCTCGCCCCGCTGCCCGAGGGCGAGTTCTATCGCTTCCAGCTCACCGGCCTGACCGTCGTGACAGAGGACGGCACGCTGCTCGGCACGCTCGACGAGATCATCGAAACCGGGGCGAACGACGTCTATCGCGTGCACGCGGGCGACAGCACGGCCATCTTGCTGCCGGCGCTCGCCGACGTCATCCTCACCGTCGACCTCGACGCGCGCCGCATGGTGGTCAACCCGCCGGAGTGGCGGTAGTGTTGTGCTTCCAATCTGGTAAGTAGGAGCTCAGACACGGCGGCATCGAACAAATCGCGCGTGCCAAGCTCCCCTCTCCACGCGGTGGGGAGAGGGCCGGTCGAAGACTCGCCGCGGAGGGGCGAGGCCGGGCGGCGCGGGGCGGTGGCATCAGATCACCCACCGATACAAGGAGTAACGAAGCGTTGGAAGCACACTACTAGCGGCAGGTGTGGCGGCGATAGTTGCGTGCGTATCAGGAGGCGGCGGGCTAAGTGCGCCCGCGTTTGATGGTGCGGCACGGCTGCCGCTATACTACGCCCAACCCGGGGATATAGCTCAATTGGGAGAGCGCTGCGTTCGCAATGCAGAGGTTAGGGGTTCGAGTCCCCTTATCTCCACCACCTGACACAAACGCCCCGTCGCGGCGCGCGACGGGGCGTTTCCGCATCAAGCCCAGCGCATGGCCGTCTGCCGGCGACGGGCGCGGCATCGATGTTGCGGCACAAAGTTCCTCCCTTGAGGTTCGTATGGGTCGGAGCTGAAGCTCCTCCGCTACGATCGCCGACGCCGACGCCGACGCCGACGGCGACGCCGATGGCACGTGGCGAGCGCTTGTGCGCTAGACTCGCCGTATGGCGAAGGACTCTGTCGTCATCGAAGCCGACGGCGGCGACGTGACGGTCACGAACCCGGGCAAGATCTTCTGTCCCGAGGCCGGCTACACGAAGCTCGACCTCGTCCAGTACTTCATCAGCGTGGCACCGGGCGCGCTGGTCGGCGTCAAGGGGCGGCCGATGGTGCTCAAACGCTTCATCAACGGCGCCGCGGAAGAGCCATTCTTCCAGAAGCGCGCGCCCGCGAACCTGCCGCCGGGCATGAAGACGGCGCACATCAGCTTCCCGAGCGGGCGCACCGCCGACCTCGCGGTGCTCGAGAACGCCGCGCATCTCGCCTGGGCAGCCAATCTTGGCTGCCTCGACCTCAATCCGTGGCCGGTGCGTGCGGGCGATGTCGACCACCCGGATGAACTGCGCGTGGACCTCGACCCGACGCCCGAAGCCACCTTCGCGCACGTCCGTGAGGTGGCGATGGTCGTGCGCGAGGCGCTGGCCGACCTGGGATACGCCGGCTTTCCGAAGACCTCCGGGTCGCGCGGCATTCACATCAACGTGCGGATCGAACCGAAGTGGGGTTTCCCGGACGTCCGGCGCGCGGCGCTGGCGCTCGGGCGCGAGGTCGAGCGTCGCAACCCCGCGCTTGTCACCACGAAGTGGTGGAAGGAGGAGCGTCACGGCGTCTTCTTCGACTACAACCAGAACGCCCGTGACCGCACCGTAGCGTCGGCGTATTCCGTGCGTCCCCTGCCCGATGCGCGCGTGTCGTGCCCGCTCGAGTGGTCGGAGGTGCCGGATGTCGACCCCGCGGCGTTCACGCTGAAGACGGTGCCGCAGCGCTTCGCCGAGCGCGGCGACCCGGGCGCCAGCATTGATGCGCAGAGCTTTTCGCTCGAACCACTGCTGGAGCTGGTGGCGAAACAAGAGCGCGAGGGCCAGGGCGATGCCCCATGGCCGCCGCAGTTCCCGAAGGCGCCCGGCGAGCCGCCCCGCGTGCAGCCCAGCCGCCGGAAGAAGAGCTGACCATGCAAGTCGCTCGTGCAGCGTGAACCGCACATCGATACCGCTGTAGCGCTTTCATGTTTGCATCACTTGTAGCGCGGAGCTGGCTGCGCCCAGCAGCGCTTCGCTCCCGAGCTCCCCTCCCCACGCGGTGGAGCGGGGCCGGGGGGTGAGGCCGTCGCGGCGCCGGATTGCGCGCCCGTACGCCCCTATCCGCTGCCGGCGAAGATCTGCGCCAGTTCGTACGGCGGCGTAGTGGCGATCTGGTCGAAGGTACAGTCCTGCGGTGGCTTGTCGGAGCGCCAGCGGCGAAACGTCGCGGCGTGACGGAAGCGGTCGCCCTGCAGGTGGTCGAAGGTCACTTCGCACACCAACTCCGGGCGCAGGCGAATCCAGCTCATGTCGCGTCCCTGCGTCCAACGGCTCGGGCCGCCCGGCGTCCGCCCCTGGCCGAAGCCATCGGCGTCGTCGTCGCTGCGGTACGGCGCCAGCGTCGCCACGAGTGCCTTCTTTTCGGCCGCCTTGAAGCTCGACGTGTGGCCGACGTGGTGGAGGACGCCGGCTGCGTCGTACAAGCCGAGCAGCAGCGATCCGACGGACTTGTCTTCCTCGCCCTTGTTCCAACGGAAGCCGCCAACCACGCCGTCGACCGTGCGCAAGTGCTTGATCTTGATCATCGCGCGGACGCCGGGCTGATAGACACCGTCGAGGCGCTTGGCGACGACGCCATCCAAGCCCGCGCCCTCGAAGCGCTGGAACCAATCGAGCGCCGTGCCGCGGTCCAGCGTGGCGGGCGTGACGAAGGCCGGCGCATCGACGTGCCCGAGCGCGGCTTCGAGCGCCGAGCGACGTGCGGACAACGGCGTCTCCCGCAGGTCGCGGTCGCCCTCGGCCAGCAGGTCAAACGCGACGAACGAGGACGGCGTCTCGGCGGCGAGCTTGCGGACGCGCGATTCGGCCGGGTGGATGCGCAGTTGCAGCGCGTCGAAGTCGAGACCACTCTCCCCGATGATCACCACCTCCCCATCCAGCACCATCGGCTTCGGGAGCACCCGCGCCAGCTCGGCCTGGAGCTCCGGGAAGTAGCGGGCGAGCGGCTTGAGGTCGCGGCTCTGGATGTACGCCTCGCGCCCATCGAAGAAGACGATGGCGCGGAAGCCGTCCCATTTTGGCTCGTAGTGCCAGCCCGCACCCGACGGGATCGCCTCCGCCAGTTTCGCGAGCATCGGTGCGATGGGTGGTGAGGGGAGCGACATTGGCATGAGCGTAGCATGCCTCCGGCGAGCCTCTCCATGACGTGCAGCGCCCGGCAGGCAACACCCCCGGTCGTGCCTCAGGCGGGCTTCATCTGCACAGTGAGCGTGCGGTCACGGCTGAGGTCGATTTTCATGTCGCGGCTCAATGCGATGGGAGCGCCGTCGAGTAGCGCGCCCGTGGAGCGCATGCCGTCCGGCGGCGCGACGTGCACGGTCAGCGCCGACAGCTCCCAACCAGGCTGCCGCCGCAGCGCAAGCCGGTACGTCCAGTCACTGCCCCGCTTGTCGACGACCGGCGGCGTGACGTATCGGAAGACGAGACGCTGCTTGGTGTCGCGCGGCATCGCGAAGAAGCGGCCGAAAACCGACAACCCTTGTTCTCGCGACGCCTCTTCCAGCCCGATCTCCCCTTTGCCGTCGGAAACGGAGATGATCCGGCTGCCCGGCGGTGTCAGCAGTCGGGTATAGCCGCCGTACAAGCCCAGCAGCATCAGCTTCGACACGAGGTCGGGGTCGCGGTCGCGGGCCCACGCCGCCAGCGCGTTGTCGTAGTCCAGCGTCACGGTCGTAGTCGCCACTCCGTCGGCATCGAGCTGCACGTCCACCTTCGCGGTGTGGGTGATGACGGCGTTCAGCTTCGTGCTGTTGACGCTCGCATCGACCACGCCCAGGTAGTCGCCGGAGGTGTACTTCACGCCTCCGTCCCAGCCAAACTGCGAGACGAGATCCTGCTGATGCGCGTCGGAGACGTAGAGCTGCATGTCCTTCTCGTCGCCGAGCTGTTGCAGAACGTCGACGAGGCCGGACCACTCGCCGCGCTCGGGCTTGAGCACGCGGCGCAGCACGTGGTCTGCGAGGACGCCGGCGAAGGCCTTGCGGTCGGCCGCCGGTTCGTAGGGGGCGCGCGTGTACTGCTCGGTGAGGTCGAAGGCGTTGCCGGCATCGACGGTGACATCGAACTCCGGCAGGTCGACCGGCCCGGTGACGGCGAGCAGGCGTTCGAGCGCCTTCACGTCGATGCCGATGACGCCGTCCACCGGCCCGCCACCGCCGAGCTCCCAGAACCTGCGGGCCGACCGCGCGGATGTGGCGAAGTCCGGCGACCAGTTCGAAACGGCGAGGTTCCAGCTCGTGTCCTTGAGCAAATACTGCTTGAGCGGCGGCGGCGGGTCGATGTAATCATGCGTGCGGTCCATCCAGTCCTGCCCGAACTGCACAGCGTCCTGAAACTGCATGTCTTCGACCCGGCCGTGGTCGAGTCGCACGGTGCCGACGACGGAGACCAACCCGCCGGCAGGCATCAGCTCGGCCTGGTTCTGGGCGAGGATGAGGTACGTCCGCGGTCCGGAAAATCCGAGGAACTCCGGCGCAAACTCCCGGCTGCGGTTGTACGTGTCGAGGAAGTCCTGCAGCCGGCGCTGGCGGCTGTCCAGCTCGCGTACCGCCGAGCGCATCGGGCGCACGAGCGACCGGTCGCCGATGCCGGACCGGATGGCGTCGACATCGGCGAGCTGCGTTTTGATGTCGGCAACGTGCGGGTCCACGTGGTCGAAGACGCTGACGGTCTTCTCAGGCAGGGTGCCGTCCGGCTGCGCGCGGACCTCGTTGAAGGCCTCCGCCGCGTCTACGCCTTCGCCGCCGATGCGCGCTCCGGCTTCACCAATCTTCGCGAGCGCGACGGCGGATTCGACCTGCCCGCCCGCAAGCGGCAGATGACGCGCGAACGAAAGCAGCGGATCGCCCTCAACCCTGGACCGCGCGGAGCCGAACCGCTCGCCCGCCGCCGCGAACTCCAGGCGTGCCCTGCTGAGGTCGTCCGTCGTGGCGTCGAGCCGCTTCGCCTCGATCCGGCCCTGGCCGGTCCGGAGCAGCGCGCGCCCGTCTCTCACATCGCCGATGATCTTCCAGGCGCGGTATGACTCGAAGCCGCCAACGACGATCACGAGCGCGCACAACAGAAGGAGCAGCCGCCCCAGCGGGACGGCTGCCCTCAATCGCTTACGATGCGAGGCTTCTGCCTCAGACTCCGGCGCGTTGCGCATGCTCATGCTGGAGTATCGGCGTTCCGCTAGCGATGCGCCTGCTTTCGCACGCCCAGACCAGCGGCCAGAAGGCCCGCGGCCGCCAGCGCAATCACGGCCGTCGCCGCAACGCCATCACCATCCGCCGATGCGCCGTCGCCGGTGTTCGGAAGCGCCACCTGCGACGAGACCACGCCGGCGACCGCACCGGCGGCGCCGACGCTGACTGAGGCGCCGCACGAGACATCGCTCGGCGTTGCCGTCACTTCCACCGAGCCCGGGGTGCTGCCTACCATGAGTACGCCAATCAGCTGACCCGACGCATCGGTCGTCCCGCTCCCCGGTGTCACGCTGGCGCCGGTCGCCGGTTGCTTCGTGACGGCCAGCGTGAGCGGCGTGTTCGGGACGGGATTGCCGCTTGCGTCGCGGACCGTGACCGTCGTCGTCACCTTACCTCCGGAGATGGCCGTCGTGACGCCCGTCGTAACCACACAACTGCCAGCAGGTGGTGGATACTGCGCGTGCACGCTTCCCGTGTGCGGCGCCGCTGCCAGCAGCACGCCAGCCGCGACGGTGCCTGCGATGGTCAATTTTGCGAACATATCGTTTCCCGCCTTCGGATTCTGCCGCCCTTCGGCGGCCCACGCGCCACGCCGTCCAGCCCGGAGAGGTCCGGCCCGTCCGATGCCGATGCGTCCAGTCTTCATCAACCGGTAACGCAAGTCGAGCCAAAACCATACATGCGGCTTGACAAGTAATGATTATGTCATGTCAAGTAGCCGCGCGCCGCAACAGGCGTGACAATCGAAGCATCGGCGTCGGCCTGGTATGAATCAATGCCTCCGGGGCGGAAGGCGGTCAATCATGTCCAAGCCGTAGCCTACAACCGCCCCGCTCACGGTCATCATGTCGGACATTCGGATGGCCTTCTGCGCACGACGCAACTGTCCCGCAACCGCCGGAACGGTACGGTGACCGCGTACCGAACGAAGGACGATGCATGAAGATCGCGTTCCCCGGCAGGCGAAGCGACAACCTCGAGGACGTGCGTGGCGGCGGTGGCGCGGGCGGCGGCTTCGGGCTGCCGATCGGGATTGGCGCGGGGCTCGGCGTGCCCGGGCTGATCGTCACGCTGCTGCTGGCGTTCGTATTCGGCGGCAATCCATTCGGCGGCGGCGGTGGCGGATTCTCCCCCAACAGCCCGTTCCAGCAATTCCCCCGGGCGGACCAGGTGCCGGCGGGGCAACCAATACCGGCATCGCTGGATCCGAACGCCAATACGGTCGACTTCGTATCGTTCGTCCTCGACGACGTCCAGGGCTCTTGGGCCCGCTCGTTCGCCGCCGCCGGAAAGACGTACCAGCCCGCGAAGCTTGTCCTCTTCTCTGATGCCGTCGCATCGGGATGCGGCGAGGCGTCCGCGGCGACAGGCCCGTTCTACTGTCCGCTAGACCAGCACGTCTACCTCGACATCGCCTTCTTCCAGGAGCTCGCACAGCGGTTCGGGGCGCCGGGTGACTTCGCGCAGGCGTACGTGATCGCGCACGAGCTCGGGCATCACGTGCAGCAGCTCACGGGCATCGGCGGGTCGGTGCAGAAGGAGCAGCAGGCGCGTCCCGACGAAGGGAGTGCGCTCTCCGTGCGCCTCGAGCTTCAGGCCGACTGCCTTGCCGGCGTCTGGGGGTACACCGCAGGCCAGCGCGGGCTGCTCGAACCGGGCGACGTTGAGGAGGGCCTCGCCGCCGCGGCGTCGGTGGGCGATGACCGCATCCAGCGCGCAGCCACCGGCCGCGTCGACCCCGAGACGTGGACGCACGGCTCCGCAGACCAGCGGAGCGCATGGTTCCGGCGCGGGTTCGAGCGCGGCGACGCGGCGCAATGCAACACCTTCTCGGGTGACATTTGAGAAAGGCCGAGGCCATCACGATTCAACCACCCTCCGTAGCGCCCACAATCGAGCGTACGCGTGCCCTCCCGAATCCGTATATCAGCGAGGCCGCGGCCCGGCACAGCGGCTACGCGCGCTGGACCGACGACAAGCTCGTGCTGCAGGGCGGCGATGATGGTCCCGCAATCGCCGGCCGCGTGCACGGCGCGCTACGTGCCCTCATCCTCGACCCGGAGTTTCCTTGCGTCGGCGCACGCTCGGCATTCAACCAGGGCAGCTATCGCTTCGCGATGTATCCGGAGATGAACGGCGCGGGGACGACGGAGGGGCTCGCGCACGACCTCTTCGCCTTCGTGCAAGAGCAGCCGCAGATCGGAGGCGAGTTCACCACCTTCGTCGCCTGCTTCGACACGCCGAAGGTGAAGGATGCGGTCGCGTTTGAATCGCTGCTGTGGGCGCAACTCGCAAGCCTGCACGCGCTCGACCGATCGCCGTGGGATCGGGACGTGAGTCAGGACGTAAGCGATCGCAATTTCTCCTTCAGCTTCGCCGGCCGGGCATTCTTCATCGTCGGGCTGGCGCCGTCCGGAGACCGCTGGGCGCGCACCTTCCCATGGCCGGCGCTCGCGTTCAACGCGCACTACCAGTTCGAACGTCTCCGCGAGACGGGGCAATTCGCACGCATCCAGGAAGTGATCCGCGACCGCGACACCGAGTTGGAGGGGGACGTCAACCCGAACCTCGCGAACTTCGGCGAGCACACCGAGGCGCGGCAGTACGCGGGCCGGCAGGTCGGGCCGGACTGGCGGTGCCCGGTCTCGTTCACAGACGGCAAGTGACGTGAAGCTGCGCCTGGCGCCCCAGACAGGCGCCGCGTTTCCAGTGGCAGCGCATCAGATCCTGCGCATCACAGACCCCTTCGGCGAGCAGGTATCAGACGTCGTGGCGTTCTCGGCCGCAGATCGCCGGGAGTGGCTCTCGTCGGGCCGCACGCTCGACTACAACAGCACGCTGGCGCTGACGACCGGTCACGTCCTGTATTCGAATCGCAGCACTCCGATGTTCATGATCGGCGAGGATACCGTCGGGCGTCACGATTTCCTGCTGGCGCCCTGCAGCCCAGAAATGTTCGCCATCCTCTATCAGCACGCCGGGCACCATCCGAGCTGCTTCGAGAATCTAGCCTCGAACCTCGCCCAGTATGATATTTCACCCGACAGGATCCCGACTGCGTTCAACGCATTCATGAATGTGCAGATGAACCCCGCAGGAGCGCTGCGCGTCGAACCGCCGCTATCTCGCCCGGGCGATCACATCGACCTCCAAGCCGAGATGGACCTCATTGTCGGCATCACCGCCTGTTCGGCGGAGCTCTCGAACAACGGGAGCTTCAAGCCGATCGATGTCGAGATCATCGACGCATAGCCGCCGATCTCGCGGCAAGCCTCGCCCGTGCGGCCGTCACCCTCATCCCAGCAGATCGAGCGCGCCGAGGTCAGTGACTTCGGCCCAGTCCCTTCCTGTGTCGGGCAACTATTGCACTCTCGGATGTCAGCGGGAATGTGGGGTTCGCGAGAGAGCGGGGTCTCAGGCGCCATTTACATCTGGTCGGCGCCGTCCTAGACTTGTCCTACGGCCGCAACCCGCTTGGAACGCGGCCGGAAGGGATGCCATGACGAACGATGCAGAGGTTCAGCGCCGTCTCGCGATCTCGCGCGTGCCGATCCATAAGCAGGATCCGGAGCTGCGCAAGGCGAACTGGGATGAGGTCTTCCTCGGCTTCGATGTCGAGGCCGCGCAGATCGAGGCGAGCCGCTGCATCCAGTGCCCGACAGCCCCCTGCCAGCAGGCGTGCCCCGTCCACAATGACATCCCGGGGTCGTTCCGCCTGTTGGAGATCGGCGATATGAACGCGGCCGCGGACAAGTTCCGCGAAACCAGCAACCTGCCGGAGCTGTGCGGGCGCCTCTGCCCGCAGGAGCGGCTCTGCGAAGGTGAATGTGTGGTGGCGTTCGCCATCCGTCCGGACAGCCACCAGGAGCCGCCGGTCTCGATCGGCAAGCTCGAGGCGTTCATCACCGACTACCAGCGCAAGAACCTCGGTGTGCCGCTGCCCTTGCTGCCCGAGCCGTCCGGCTACCGCGTCGCCGTCGTCGGCGCCGGACCGGCGGGCATCGCGGTGGCGGAGGAGCTAGCGAAGCTCGGCCACTCGGCGACGATGTACGACGCCTGGCCGGAGCCCGGCGGCGTGCTGTTGTACGGCATCCCCAACTTCAAGCTGAGCAAGGACGTCCTGCAAGACAAGCTGAAGTATCTGGAACGCCTCGGCGTCGGCTTCGTCGGCAACACCTGGGTCGGCAAAGACGTCACCGTCGACGGTCTCTTCGACCAGGGCTTCAACGCCGTCTTCGTCGGCACCGGCGCCGGCCTTGGCGGACAGCTCGCGATCCCGGGCGAGGAGCATAGCGGCATCTACGCCGCGACCGAGTTCTTGGTACGCGGCAATCTCACTCCTGACCGGCTGCCCGAGCACATGCGCGAGCCGTTGCAGATGGGGAACGACGTCGTCGTCATTGGCGGCGGCGATACGTCGATGGACTGCGTGCGGACGGCGGTGCGTCTCGGCGCCCAGAATGTCACCTGCATCTACCGCCGGACTGAAGCCGAGATGCTCGGACGCACCGAGGAGCGCGAACACGCGCGCCAAGAGGGCGTGAACTTCCAGTTTCTCACGATTCCGCTGCGCTTCCTCGGCGACGCCGAAGGCCGCGTCACGGGCGTCGAGTGTCAGCAGATGGCGCTCGGCGAGCCGGACGAGTCGGGCCGCCGCCGTCCGATTCCGGTACCTCATTCCGAGTTCGTGATCGCCGCTGACACGGTGGCGGTGGCGATCGGCTACAACGCCGACCCGCTGATCAACGACGCCGCGCCGGGCGTCGACACGAATCGCTGGAACCTCGTGGAGGTACACCCCGAGACGTTCATGACGAGCCGGTCGGGCGTGTTCGCCGGCGGTGATAACGTCAACGGGGCGGACCTTGTGGTGACCGCGCTGGCCGACGGCCGCCGGGCCGCAGGGGCCATTCACCTCTATCTCGAATCGCTGCCGGCGCGGGCGCTTGCGTAGCGGTGTGCTTCCAACGCTTCGTTACTTCTTGTCTCGGCGGTGATCTGTTGGCACCACCCCGCACCGCCCCGGCCTCACCCCCGGCCCCTCTCCACCGCGTGTTTGAGAGGGGAGGTTGGAGTGCGCGATTTTCGATGCGCCTTGGCTGAGCTCCTACTAACGACGGATCGGAAGCACAACGCTAGCGTAGCCGCGGAAAAAAGATACGGCCCGGGCGGACACCGCCCGGGCCGTATCCGTGTGTGTTGCCAGGCCTGCCGCCCGGCTGCAACCCCCGAGAGGCCTGCTAGCAGGTCGCCCTCGAGGTGCTGCGGACGTTGGTTGGCGCGCAGGCCTCACAACTATGGTCTTGCATCCGCATCACCTCCTTTCCTGCACTGATGATATCAGCGGCGCTCAAAGCCCGTCAATCGCACGGCCTCGCGAGGGCGTCGGCTTTCGGTCGCAGCATCGATTCTTCCGAGTACCGAACGGTGGGAGTGAGGCGCCAGCTACGTGAGGAAGTTCCAGATGGCGGTCCGAGGCAAGCCGCGCCGCAGCAGATAGGCGATGCCAAGTCCCATCATCGAGACCAGCGCGCCCGCAGCCGCATCGAGAAAGTAGTGGTTCGCCGTGAGCACAATGCCGCCGAGCATGACGATCGGCAGACAGACCGCGAAGATCCGGACGAGCCGTGCTCGCGCGTTGTAGCCGATGGCGATCGCGACCAGCACGTCCCAGCCAAAGTGCAGGCTGGGCATCGCCGCGTACTGATTCACAATCTTCGGGTTCTGGAACACATAGTAGGACTGGACGTTGATGATCGTGTCCGTAAATCCGAACTCAGGCATGTACCGTGGCGGCGCCAGCGGCACCGTGCTGAACCCGATCAGGGCGATCAGCCCCGAGATCAGGAAGGCGTTTCGGAACAACGCGTAGTTCGGGCGGTGGGAGATGTAGAGCCAGAGCGCAACGGCGATAATCACCGGCAGGTGGCCCCAGACGTAGAGGTAGTTGAAGAAGTCGACGACCCACGCTTTGGGCAGGATCAGCTGCTGCAGAAAGGCCTCGCGAAAGATCCCCAGCTCTTGTTCGATGCGGATCAGGCGAGATGCATTATCGAACGCCGTACCCGCTTTGCCATGCACGGCGCCGCGCACGAACTGATATGCGATGTAGGCGGGCACCACGAACATCAGCTCGGCGAGGTGCCGCCCGTACTTCTCGGCGAATGATGAGAGCCGGTTCTGCCGCGCAACGGCGACGCCGGCATGCGGGGCCATTCCTTGCATTCTCACAGTATACAACTCCCCCGCATCGTCAACTCATCGCCCGCGTCCGACCGTGACATCGATCGCTTCGGCCGTCACCTCGACGATCCTGTCGATTTGCTCGTCCGTCACGACCAGCGGCGGCGCCAACAGGATGCTTTCGCCCTTCACGCGCGTGACCACGCCGCGGTCGCGCATCGCCTTCGCCAGCTTCGGGCCGATGCCGTCGGCGGGCGCGAACGGCGCTCGCGTCGCCTTGTCGGCGACGACCTCAACCGCCGCGAGCAGGCCCAGCCCGCGCACATTGCCGACGTGCGGCATCTCGATCAGCCGCGCCAGTCCTTCCTTCAGCCGCCGGCCCATCCGCTCGGCGCGCGCGACGAGCTGCTCGTCTTCGAAGATCTGCAGGTTCCGGAGCGCGACCGCGCAGGCCGTCGGATGCGCGGCGTTCGTGCAGCCGATCATGAATTTGGTGTCCGCCGGCGCGTCCAGAATCGCGCCGTGTACGCGCTCGTTGACGAGAAATGCCGACAGGGGCACGTAGGCGCTCGTCACCGCCTTGGCGATCGTCATTATGTCCGGCCGTACGCCCCAGTGCTCAAGGGCGAACCAGCGGCCCGTGCGACCGAAGCCGGTGATTACCTCATCGGCGATCAGCAGGACGTCTCGCCGGTCGCAGATCTCCCGCAGCCGCGGCCAGTAGCCCGGATCCGGAGGCAGCACGCCGCCCGCGCCCTGCACAGGCTCCGCGATCACCGCCGCGACCGTCTCGGCGCCCTCTCGCTCGATCGTAGCATCGATGTTGTCGACGCAGGCCAGTGTGCAGCCGGGTTGTTCGCTGCACCACTGGCAGCGATAGGGGTAGCACGTAGGTACCTGCACGAAGCCAGGCGGCTCCGGTCCGAAGCCGCGGTGGAACGCAGGCATACCGGTGATCGCCGTCGCCGCCATGGTGCCGCCGTGGTACGACTCTTGCCGCGAGATGATCTTTGTCTTCTCCGGCTTGCCCGAGACGAACCAGAAGTAGCGCACCGCCTTGATCGCCATGTCGTTGGCTTCCGAGCCGCTGTTCGCGTAGAACACGCCGGACATGTTCGGATACGCGATGCCCAGCAGCTTCTCGGTGAGCTGAATCGACGGGACGTTGGCGTAGCCGGTGTAGCTGTTGGAGAACGCCAGCTCTGACATCTGACGCGCCGCCGCCTCTGCCAGCTCGACGCGTCCGTGGCCGACGGCGACGTTCCAGAGCGACGAGAGCCCGTCGATGTACTCGTTGCCGCGGACGTCGGTGAGGATGGCGCCCTTGCCACTGGCATAGATCACCGCATCGCGGTGGTCCGCGACATTGAACTGCGGGTGGATCACGTGGTCGATGTCGAACGCGGCCAGGCGCTCGAGCTCGGCCTCGTCAAAATGATCATGTGTATAAGCGTCGCTCACAACGCATGGAGTATACGCCACGCGTGGCGGCGTCAACGATGCCCGGGCCGGGGGCCAAAGGTTCACCGTCCCTGAAGGCGCTGAGGACCCATCTGCCCATGTGCGCGTTCCCGGGATCAGCCGATGCGGTTCAGCGCATCGATCAGCTCGCGGATGCGGCCGAAATTGGTCGTCGGATAGAGCGCGATGCGGTGGAGCTCCACGCAGTCGCCGTCGCGCGCCTCGGCGGGCGTGACGCTTGCCTGCTCGATGCGCCCGCGCGCGAGTAGATCACGGAACTCCTGGCTCAGCCGGACCAGAGCGGCGGCGTCGGGCGGGCGCTGGAGGCGGATGATCAGGCGCTCGCCGACGTAGCGGGCGGAGTGGTAGTTCGCGTAGAACCGCTCGATGATCGCGATCGCCTCGTCGACCGAATCGGCCAGCTCAAACAGCGACAGGTCCTCGGGCGAGGCAAGATTGCGCTCGACGAGATGCACCCGCACGAACGCCATCCACTCGCTCCAATAGGTGCTGCCCTCGGGTTGCAGCAGCACGACGGGGCGAATGGCGGTCTTCCCGGTCTGCATCAGCGTCAGCAGCTCGAAGCCCTCATCGAGGGTGCCGTAGCCTCCGGGCAGCAGCACGAAGGCATCTGACTCCTTCATGAAGGTGATCTTGCGGGTGAAGAAGTACTTGAAGTCGATCAGCTTCGGGTCGCCAGCGATGAAGCCGTTGGCGCCCTGCTCGACCGGAAGCTTAATGCCGACGCCGAACGACTGCTTCGCTCCGGCGCCTTCGTGTCCCGCCGCCATGATGCCGGGGCCGGCGCCGGTGATCACCATCCAGCCGCGTTCTGCGATGGCCCGCGAGAAGTCGCGTGCGCTCGCGTATTCGGCATGGTCCTCGGTCGTCCGCGCGGACCCGAAGATGCTCACTTTGCGGACGCCCCGGTAGGGCGCGAATACGCGGAACGCGCGGCCCAGCTCTCGTAGCGAGCGGCTGACCAGCTTCATCTCGCCGCGGTTCGCGCCGCGCGCCATCCGAAACGCCGTCTCGACCACGTCTTCGAGCAGGTCTCCCTGTGCGGAATCGAGGGTTGCGACAAGTGCGCGGATCTTCTCGTCGAGCTCGCGGTCGCCGGACCCCGTGCGACGGCGCACGCGCTGGCGGCTGGGGCTGGTGCGGACGGAACGCGGCTCGAGCGGCTCGACGCCGGCCACGACCTCGCTGCTCAACCCCCTGTCGTTTGCGATATCCATGCCGACATCTTGGCACATGCGGGGCGAATGTCCTCTATCGCGAGGGCCGTCCCCGACCGCGGGCGCCCGCAGTCGGCAATAGAGGACCACCATCCCACCGCGGTGCGGCCGTTCAGTACGCTGAGTCCGATGACCGCCGCTGATCGCGATGCCCTGAAGGACGTCCTCCGACGCTACGGCGTCGCCGCGGCATCAATTAGCGCGATAGCGACCGGGCGCATGAACCAGCACTGGCGCATCGATGTTGCGGATGGCCGGCCCCTCGTGCTTCGCCGCTACAGGACCGAACGTTCGGATGCGGCGATCGCCTACGAGTTCGCCGCGATCGCCCAGGCGGCGTCGCGCGGCTGGCCGACGGCGCCACCGCTGACCACGCTTGACGGCGGGTCGACGGTGACGCGCGATGGGCGGCGCTATGCGCTGTTTCCATTCATGCAAGGCGCGCCCGGCCCGATGTACAGCGCGGCGCATCTCCGAATCAAGGGAGCGCTGCTCGCGCGGCTGCACCGCGACCTCGCGTCGCTTTCTGAGGGCGGTCAGCGCGATGGCTGGGGGCGCATCTGGGAGCATGAGGACGAGCCGCGGATCGGGACGTACGCATCGTTCAGCGACGCACTGCTCGCGTTTGGGCGCGAACACCGCGAGCTCGCGTCGACCATCCGTGCCGCGCGCTATCGGAGCCTGCGAGAACTGGCGCGCCTGGGCTACGGTGATCTGCCCGATACGCTCGTCCACTTCGATTTCCACAACGACAACTTGTTCTTCCACGACGGCGAGCTGAGCGCGCTGCTGGATTTCGATTCGGTGCATTTGGATGCGCGCGCCGCGGACATTGCCTGCAGCATCGCAAACGACTGTCCGGAGCCGCCGGCCGATATCACGACAAGCGCGACCGCTGCCGCGGCGTTCGTCGCGGGCTATGCGCAGCACACACCGCTGGAAGACGGCGAGCTGCGGCTCATCGTGCCGCTTCTCCGCGCGTACCGGCTCTCGGGGCTATCGCGCACGCTCGCCGCGTGGGCGGAGGGCCTGTCCGACGAAGTATTCCCGCGGCTGGAGCGGCTGCTTCACGGACGATTGCCCGCGCTGGATGCGAACGGCGCCGAGATCGAAATCGCCATCATGCAGGCTGCGGGCGGGGCGAGCGGACGCTAGCGGCGGCGGAAGAGGCCCTTGATCTGGTCGACAATGCCACCCTTGCTAAAGCCCGCTTCGCGATCGCGGTTCCAGCTCGACTCGGCCGATGCGGACCGCAGCAGACCGTCCATGCGGTCCTTCATGATCTCGCGCACCCGGTCGGCCTCACCGGCGTCCAGCCAGAAGCCGTGCTCGTCCGGGCAGGCGTCCAGCTCCAGGTTGTTGCCGCGATAGTCGAACGCCACCATCGGTTTGGCGCATACGGGGCAGGCGAGCGTGCTTTCACGCTTCGCGTACTCGATGGTGCCCGCCCGGTCTACGTCGCTCGTCGCGACTGTGGCTTCGAGCGCCGCCAGCTCTTCCAGCTTGTACCAGTCGCCACCGCAGATATCACAGTGCTCAAGCTGCATGTGCTGGCGTTCCGATGGCTTCAATTCTGTCGCGTCGCGTGGACACTTCGGCATCAAGGTGCTCCTTCCTGCTGCTTGCGTCAGCAACAGCCTAGAATGAGGCGACGACCAGCCGCAAAGGGGAATCGGATGACGACGTACTGGGACGCGGAAGTCTACGAGCGCATCGGCAATCCGATGCGGCACTGGGCGCAACAGGTGATTGATGACCTCGCGCTCCATGGCGATGAGATCGTGCTCGACGCCGGCTGCGGGTCCGGATCCGTGACATTCGACCTGCTGGAGAAGCTGCCACACGGCAAGATCTTCGCGCTCGACGCCTCGGCGGAGATGATCGGCGTGCTGAAGAAGAGCCTGGCCGATCGCGGCGCGTCCAACGTCGTCCCGATGCAAGCGAGTCTGACGGACTTCACCCTGCCGGAGCCGGTGGACTGCGTCTTCTCCAACGCCGTCTTCCACTGGATACCGGATGACGATGCGTTGTTCGGCAGCCTGTTTCGCGCGACGAAGCGCGGCGGGCGGCTGCGCGCTCAATGCGGCGGCTACGGCAACAACGCGCACGTCCTCGAGGCCGTGGCAGCCGTGCGGGAAGAGCCGCGCTTCGCAGAACACCTGCGCGGGTTCAGCGACACCAAGAAGTACCGGACACCTGAAGCGGCGACCGGTACGCTCGAGCGTGCAGGATGGAGCGACGTGCGCGCGTCGCTCTTCGCCGCTCCGGTGCCGTTCGAAGACCAGAACGAGGCGGCGTTGTATGTCCGCACGATTCTGCTGCGCGACCACGTCGCGCGCTTGCCCGAAGCCGAGCGCGAGCCGTATTCGCAGGCGGTCGTCGCAGAGACCGTGCGGCGGTACGGGCGACCCTACGTTGCCGACTACGTGCGCCTCGATTTGTGGGCGCACAAGGCGCTCTGATTCAACGCCCCGCGGCACCGCACACGCGACGGCGAGGACCACCGGCGGTCCGCTTGGTAGAATGCGCGCGCCCACTGAGAAGTCAGGAGTCCATGGGAATCGAGATTCGCCCAGTCCGCACGGAAGAGGAATGGCGACAGCACGCGTTCGTGGCCGCCTACGCATTCAACGGCGACCGCAGTGAGGAAGCGCAGCAGCGTAAGACGGAATACTACCGATGGGAGTGGACGCTCGCGGCGTTCGACGGCGACCAGATCGTTGCCGGACTGATCATCATCCCGTTCGAGCAGTACATCAACGGAGCGCGCATTGCCCTGGGCGGCATTGCGTCCGTCAGTTGCTTGCCCGAGCGGCGGCGCGGCGGCTATGTGAGCGCCCTCCTGCGGCATGCGTTGGAGTCGATGCGTGACGCGAGCCAGCCACTTTCGGCCCTCTTCACCCCGCACTACTCCCTCTACCGGAAGTACGGATGGGAGTTGGCCGGCCGCATGATCAGTTATGCGATTTCCCCCAAGACGACGCGCGTGCGCGCCGCGGCGCCCGCGGGCACAGTCCGCCGCGTCACTGCCGATGATTGGCGCCTGCTCGACGCGTTGTACACGGAACACTACGCCAGCAGGAACGGGGGGCTGACGCGAAGCGAAGCCCGCTGGCGCACGCAAAAGTTCGTGGCGTTCGGCCGCGCGCAAGACGCCGTGATCTGGCTGAACGCGGAGGGCGAACCGCGCGGATACGCCGTCTATCACGTTTCGCACCGGGCGACCGGCGCGTCGCCGTTCGGCGAGACAACGCTGCGCGTCGAAGATTGGGTTGCGCTCGACAACGATGCCTACGCCGCAATCCTCCAATACCTGCTCAACCACGATCTGGTAGACCGCATCGTCTTGCTGGCGAGTCCGGACGAACCATTCGCGGATGCGCTCGAGGAGCCGGTATACGTGCACCAGCCGCCGGGCGCGTGGTTCGGCCCGATGCTTCGGCTCGTCGATGTTGCGCGCGCGCTAGACGCGCGGCCAACGCTGCCGCAGGCCTCCGGAAGGAGTATCACGATCGGTCTCACCGACGACGCAGCGCCGTGGAATGCGGGCACCTGGCACATCACCGCGAAGGACGGCGGGATCGCCGCGGAGCGGACGAAGACGGCGGCGCAATTGGAGATGGATGTGCGCGCCCTCGCTTCGATATTCAACGGATTCACCAAACCAGCCAATGCCGTGCGCATCGGCACGATCCGCGCGCTCGACGCGGCGGCCATCGGCGATGCTACACAGATCTTCGCGACCGAATACGCGCCGTACTGTCCCGACGATTTCTAGGAGCGCTCCATGAAGTTCCTCTTGCTTCCACTGGCTGCGATGTTGGCACTTACGAGCGCCTGCGGTGGCAGCAGTACCACGCCGACGCCGGTCGCGACGACGGACAGCGCACCGTCGATCGATCCGAACCTGTTGCCGTCAATCGTGCTGCAGGCGTCCGATCTGCCGCCCGGACTGGCGCAGGAGGGTAGTTTCAACCCGGCCGGGTTCAGCAGTGCCCGCTCCTTTGAGAGCTCATTCACGAGCGGAGGGCTCCTCATTTCCTCCTCGGTCACGGAATTTCCCGACCCGTCCGATTTCGAAACCACTCTGGACCATGTGCGGCGGAGCCTGGCGAAGCTCATCGGCGCGGAATCCAGCTACCAGTTGAAGGGGACCGACGTGGCGTTCATCTACCGGGACGGTTCCGCGGCAAAAGTGTCATCTATTGCCGTCCGCGGGCGATACGTTATCAACATCGCCCTGCAAACCAACGACAATTCGGCCGAGACCGCCCACATCGCGGACCTCAAGCGGTATACCGAGTTGGTGTTCGGCAGGCTGCAGGCTGCGCTTGCGGATCCTTCCGCAGTCACGCCCGTGACCGGCGTGCCGACCTTCGATCCGCGGCGCCTGACGCCCGCGGCTTCCACGACCGGGACACCCTGATTCGTGCCAGCGTTACGGTTCGACGATGGTTTGGTGGCGCTCGTCTCGAGCGATCCGTGGGAGACGGTGGCGGAAGATCTCGGTTTCGCCGAAGGACCGATCTGGCATCCTGACGGTTATCTGCTGTTCAGCGACATCCCCAACAGCCGGATCATACGTTGGCGTGACGGACGGGTAGACGTCTACCGCGAGCCATCCGGCCAATCGAACGGGCTCACACTCGATACGCAAGGCCGGCTCATCGCCTGCGAGCACGAGAACCGACGAGTGTCGCGCGAGGTCGATGGCGACCCACAGCCGGTGGCGACGCACTTCGAGGGCAAGCGGCTCAACAGCCCAAACGACGTCGTCGTGCGCTCCGATGGCCGAATCTTCTTCACCGACCCGCCGTACGGCATCGCCCAGGAGCAGCGCGAGTTGCCGTATAACGGCGTCTTCTCGATCAGCCCCCAAGGCGTGCTGTCGCTGCTGCTGACGAACTTCGAGCGGCCGAACGGCCTTGTGTTCTCGCCGGACGAACGCACCCTCTTCATCGCCGACACCGCCCGGCATCATGTGCGCGCGTTCGACGTTGCCGCCGACGGCTCGCTGCATGACATCGGTGTGTTCGCGGAGATGCGCGAGGAGGGGCGGCCGGATGGCATGGCGGTCGATCACGCGGGGCGGCTCTATGTCTGCGCGACGACGGTGCAGGTGTTCGAGGCGGGCGGGCGGCTGCTCGGCATCATTGATTGCCCGCAGATGCCGGCGAACTGCACCTGGGGCGAGGACGGCCGCACGCTGTTCATCACCGCGCGGACCGACGTCTACCGGACGCGACTTGAGACAATGGGCGTGGCGCCATATCTACGCTGAGGATGCGTCACCGACCCGATCTCGGCCGCTGGCCGTTGAGAGCCGGCTCGGACCACACCGGCCAGCGGCCGAGATCGCGCAGTTTCGACAAGCCGCCCCTTGCCGCACGCATGTTCTATGTGGGATAGTCGCAGCACAATGGCGCTAGCGAAAGTCCTCTCCTGTGCGGTTGTCGGGCTCGAAGGCGAGATCGTCGAGTGCGAGGTCGACGTCTCGCGACGCGGGTTGCCCAGCCTGGCGATGGTCGGTCTGCCCGACGCGGCGGTGCGAGAAGCGAAGGACCGCGTCGAGTCGGCGATCAAGAACTCTGGCTTTCCATTTCCTCAGGGTCGCATGGTCGTGAATCTTGCGCCGGCAGACCTGCGCAAGGAAGGGCCCACGTACGACCTGCCGATAGCCGTCGGGATCATGGTCGCGGCCGGCGTCGTCGTCGCGAACACGACGCAATGCGTGTTCCTCGGTGAGCTCTCGCTCGATGGCACGCTGCGCCACGCGCACGGCATCTTGCCGATGCTGGCGCTTGCCCGCGAACGCGGCATCCATGTCGCCTACGTCCCCGCCATCGACGCGTCCGAAGCGGCGCTCCTGCCGGACATGTGCGTCTATCCGGTGGCCACGTTGCGCGGCCTGCTCAACCACCTCTCCGGCGTCGAATTGATCGAGCCAGCGGCCTATGTCGGGATTCCGAAGACGACGGCTGAGGGGTGGGAAGGCACGGACTTCGCCGACATCAAGGGTCAGGAGCACGTGAAGCGCGCACTCGAAGTGGCGGCCGCCGGCGGCCACAACGTGATGATGTCGGGGCCGCCCGGAAGCGGAAAGACGCTGCTCGCGCGGGCGATCCCGTCGATCCTCCCGGCGATGACGCCGGATGAGACTCTGGACGCGACGAAGATCTACTCCGTCGCCGGGCTGCTGCCTTCGGATACGCCGCTGATCAGCAGACGCCCGTTCCGTGCGCCACACCACACCATCTCGCATGCGGGGCTCGTCGGCGGTGGCCGCAATCCGCGCCCGGGCGAGATCACACTGAGCCATCGCGGCGTGCTGTTTCTCGATGAGTTGCCTGAATTCGGCCAGCAGGTGCTGGAGGTGATGCGGCAGCCGCTCGAAGACCGCACGGTGACAATCTCGCGCGCGCAAGGGACGATCACCTACCCGGCCAACTTCATGCTCGTCGCCGCGATGAATCCCTGCCCGTGCGGCTTCTACGGCGATCCGACGAAGGAGTGCTCGTGTTCGGAGTCCAGCGTGAGCCGCTACCAGAAGCGCATCTCCGGACCGCTGCTCGACCGCATCGACATCTTCGTCGAGGTGCCGCGCGTCGACTACGAAAAGCTCGCGTCGGAAACCGAGGGCGAGTCGTCGAGCGAGGTCCGCGACCGCGTGCAGCAGGCGCGGCAGCGCCAGACCGCGCGGTTCGCGGGCACGCGCTTCGTGGCGAACGCCGAGATGACACCGACGGAGGTGCGTGAGTTCTGCCAGTCCCGCACCGACGAACAAGCGCAAGCATTGCTGCGCCTGGCCATGGCGCAACTGTCCCTCTCGGCGCGCGCCTTCCACCGCATCCTCAAGCTGGCCCGGACGATCGCCGACATGGCCCAATCGGAGACGATCGCTTCGCAGCACCTGGCGGAAGCCATCCAGTATCGTCAGCGCGTGCGCGGTTGAGCTGATCCGTTGACCGCATGCAAGCGCTGTTCTAAGCAGGCGGCGCTAGCTCGCAACGGCGCTTCAAGCCTTCCGCCTCGAGAACGACGTTGCGCCTGCTAGTCGCGCGAAGAACGGACTCAGCAGCATCGCGCCGATGCCGCTCTGTGCAATCGTCAGCGTCACGCGCGTGCCTGTCCCGCCGCGCTCGATCGCATGCACGCCAACGCTGTTCACGCCCGCTCCGCTGCTCTCCCAGGTGAAGGCGTTGCCGTCATCTAATCTAGTGACGTGCCACACGGTCGATACCGTCACGCCCGCAGCCATAGCGAGCGCTCGCCCCAAGACCAAAGTCACCGCTACTCTCCCGCTTCGCCCGGCGCGCTGATGAGGTCCAGTCGGGCCAGCGCTCGATGTCGATGAGCACCACCCACACATCAGCCGGCGGCGCATCGATGTGAATGACGCGCTGGATGGTGATTAACTGGCACTCCTCCTCGCGACTGCGCGGACAGATCAACTGCGCAGTGTGAAGTCCCATCAGCTTCGGCCAACGGCGGAGACGTTCCGCCTCAGCCGACGACAGCGCTTGCTTTGCCGATTGTCACTTTGGTCCCGTCTTCCTTCTCGACCCAGACGTCGGCGTACGCGCGCCGTCGGTCACCTTCGGGCGCAAGCTCGCGCACGAAGCCGCGGCAGGTCAGCCTGTCGCTCTGCCAGACGATGTTGACGAGGTTTACATCCATCTTCCCGCCTGCGAGCCAACCCGCGCCGAAGCGGTCGGTCATCATCTCCGACAAGAAGCACGTGGACATCATGCCCTGCACAACGATGTCCGGGAACCCCCACTTGATCGCCGACTCTTTGTCGTTGTGGTAGTTCTTTCGCGGCCCGCTGAACTTCCAGCACATATCCAGCGAGATCTGTTTCTGCAGCGCAGGAATCGCTTCGACCGCGCCTGAGACATCGACATCGAACGTGCGCGCGGCCGATTTCTCGCGCTTCTTGTCGATCACCACGCCCTCGCCCTTCGTCTCGCGCAGGAAGCTCTGGTGTGTGCGGCCGCGCGCGACGACCTCGTCGTCGGCGCTGAAGTACACGACCTCGTTCACCACATAGTCGCGTCCGCGCTTCACGTAGCGGTCGGCGATGAACGAGCGCGTGTGGACGGCATCCCCCACCATGACCGGCCGGAAGAACTCCCACTCTTGCCGTGCGTGCAAGTTGCCGAAGAGCGTCGGCAAGTACCACACCGGCACGGGCGCGTTCGGGTCGACGTAGGCGTACACCTCCGAGTGCCGCACCAGCGCCGGCGCTACAGGAGCGCCAAACGGCGACGGATCGCTGTAGATGGGGTTGTGGTCATCGACCGCGCCGGCGTACTGCTCGACCTCGGCAGCATCGATGACGAAATCGTGGCGGCCATAGTCCCGCCCGACGTAGACGTCTGTAGTGTCACGCTCGCTCATGTCTGTTCACCCTCACTCAAACGCACGTCCTCGTGCACGCGTGCCGAAAATCCCATCCGCTCCCTCTAACATCCAACATCCAACATCTAACATCCAGTGGATAGCATCCAGTCGAATACATCCAGTCGGATGCATCCATTCGAGCCGGGAGCCCAACCCGCTAGACTGACACAGATGCCCTACCTCTATGACCTCTCCCTCCGGGAACTCGAGTCACACGTGCAGACGCTGGCCGCACCCTCCTACCGGGCGCGCCAAGTAT
Source organism: Dehalococcoidia bacterium (assembly GCA_038227375.1). GTDB lineage: Bacteria > Chloroflexota > Dehalococcoidia > DSTF01 > JACRBR01 > JALYKW01. Next base: position 5,483 of record JBBRPY010000013.1, on the reverse strand, counting down.
GGGAGTGGGCGTACAGGCACCTGGCGCCCTCCTACGACGAGATGCAGAACGTGCCGGCGTCCTTGCGCGCCCGCCTGGCGCAGGACCTGCCGTTTCCAGCACTGACGGTGGTCCACGAGCTCGTTTCGGACGATGCGCTCACGCGAAAGCGGTTGATCCGGCTGCACGACGGAAAGTTGATCGAGGGCGTGCTCATGCGGTACGACCCGCGCAGCGATAGCCGCGGCCGCGCCACGGTCTGCGTCTCAAGCCAGGCCGGCTGTGCGATCGGCTGTGTCTTCTGCGCCACCGGCCAGGGCGGCTTCGAGCGCAATCTCAGTGCCGGCGAGATCCTGGCGCAGATCATCGGCTTTGCGCGCGAGCAGCCCCTGACGAACGTCGTCTTCATGGGCATGGGAGAGCCAATGGCGAACTACCGCGAGGTGTGGCGCGCGATCGAGACCCTGAACGCGCCCGAGGGCATCGGCATGGCGGCGCGCCACATCACGATCTCGACCGTCGGCCTCGTGCCGAGCATCAACAAGCTCGCCGGCGAGTCGCTGCAGGTGGGGCTCGCGGTGTCGCTGCACGCCCCCGATGAGGCGCTGCGCGAACGCCTGATTCCGACGGCGCACAGATTTCCGCTGCCGGACATCATCGATGCCTGCCGGGCGTACATCGCGAAGACCGGCCGCCGCGTCACGTTCGAGTATTGCCTGATGGACGGCGTGAATGACTCGACCGAGCAGGCACGCGCGCTCGCCGCGCTGCTCGCCGGCGTGCTGTGCCACGTCAACCTGATTCCGGTGAATCCGACAGCGAATAGCGGCATCCATCGCCCGGCGCGCAGCCGCTCGATCGCCTTCCAGCGCGAGCTCGTGGCCCGCGGCATCCCCTGCACCGTGCGCGTCGAAAAGGGGGTGGAGATCAGCGCCGCCTGTGGCCAGCTTCGTAGTGAAACGGGGATGGTCGCGGTCATTGACGCGCGTTCATAGATGATTCCGCAACACCGGCGGGCCCGGATGCAATGAGTACTCGACTGCGCGCGACCGAAGCTCCATACATGAAGACCTCCGTCCTTGTCGGCGCCTGCGTCGCTACGGCGCTCGTATTCTTTGCCTGCAACGTCAGCGGGCTCTCGGGGTCGCCGCGGGCGACGTTCTCTCAGCTCGGCTGCCTCGATACGAATGGTGACCACCAGCTGAACGCGGCCGACGCGGCGGACCTCTCGAAAGTACCGGACTTCAACGGCGACCGCTCCCACGACAAAAACGACGCCGCCTTCCTTCAGGGCCTCGATATCCCACTCGACGCGCAGCGAGAGGCGGATGCCTGCAAAGCCGGCTCCGACCGCGCGCCCGAATATCTCGTGGCGCACGGCTACTTCAAGCCTGCCGACGTGAGCTGCGACAGCGGCAAGAAGCCCGTGCTTCTCGTCGGCGTAGGCGGCGGCGTGGTGAACCTGAAGGACCGCGAGGATGCGGCCGGCGTCCGCAGCATGATCGACGGCCTTCAGCAGGCATTCCAGGACCGCGGCACGCAGACGATCGCCGTGCTCGCCGGACCGGCGATTGCGGGCGGGCAGAACATTCATACCGCGATGGAGCTGTGGATGACGCACGCGGTCAATGTCTACCTCGACCGCTATCCCTGCCTTCGCGTGGTGCTACTCGGTCACAGCCACGGCGCCGACACCGTCGACGTCGTTGCCGCGCATCTTGAGGCCAACTACGCTGCGCGGATCATCGAAGTCGTCGATGTCGACCGGGTGACCACGCTCTACATCGGCGACACGCAGTCACGGCCGACCACGGCGCACGTGCTGAACATTTTTGAACGCAACGGCGGCGTGCTGCAGGGCTCACCCTATGATTCCCCGAACGCGGAGAACTGGGATGCGAGCGACCAGCTTGGCCCGAGCGACGGCGACAAGGGAGGCGCCTTGAGGCCGGTCAACCACACGACGATCGATAATTCGGACGCCGTGAAGAAGCGCATCGTCGCCGACGTGATCAGCCGCTCGACCTGATAGCCTCGTAACTCGCCACGCCCCGGAAACTCGCTGCCGCGGCAAGCAGCGCAATTCCACATCGAGCTTCCGCCGTACGACGTGCGGCCTCTTCCGACTTCCGACCTCCGACTTCTGACTTCTGACTTCTGACTTCTGACTTCCAGCGCCGCCGAGGGGTTGCTTCGTCCCCGCTCCGCTGCGACGATAGAGCGATGACGGTCGCCGAAGATGTAGCCCGCGCGGAACTGCAAGCGGCAGCCGATGAGTACGGCGTCGGGCGGATACGCCGGCACATCTTCCTCTGCGCCGACCAGACCGAGCCGAAGTGTGCGTCGCGCGAGCGGACGCTGGTGGCGTGGGCGTACCTGAAGCGGCGGCTCGCCGAGCTCGACCTCGTGTCGGGCGAGGCCGTCGTCTACCGCACGAAGGCCAACTGCCTGCGAATCTGCGTGCAAGGGCCGATCGCGCTCGTCTACCCCGAGGGCACCTGGTACCACTCGGCGGACCCGGACGTGCTGGAGCGGATCATCCAGGAGCACCTGATCGACGGCGTGCCGGTCGCTGCGTGGGCCTTCGCCGCGAATCCGCTGCCGGACTAACGGCCACGAGCGTGTGCGCTGCGCGCTTGTGACGCTACTCTGCCCAACCGATCGCCTCGCACCAGAATCGCGCCCAGAAGGCGCCGGGATGCGCGCCCCACTCGCGCCAGGCGGACGCCATCGCCGTCAGTTCGGCTGACGTAGCGAGACCGAGCGCGACTGCGTGCTCCACCAGCTCGGGAGAAGCGAGGTAGTTCGCCCAGAACTCGCCGGTCATGCGCGCCGATGTTTCGGCGCCCTCGAAGGCAGCGCTGGCGGTCGCCTCGCAGCGCGCGAAGCCGGCATCGTGCAGCAGCGAGCGCAAGCGCTTGCCGACGCGTGGATCGCCGCCGCCACCGTGCTCCCGCAGCCGCCGCAGCAGCTCTTGCGACGTGTCGATGCGGGCGTCTTCGGGCGCCATGATGCTCCCGTCGTGGTCGGCGTCCGCCACGGCGACGACGCCGCCGGGCCGGAGGACGCGGCGGAGCTCGCGCAGCGCGCGGACCGGTTCGGCGAGATGCTGCATCACAGCATGCGAGAAGACTGCGTCGAACGCGTCATCCGGGAATGGCAGCGCGTAGATGTCCGCCAGCTCGAACGTCACGTTCGCGCAGCCCCTGGCCGCGGCAGCGGCGCGCGCCTCCGCGACAGCGTGCGGGCTCGCGTCGATGCCGACCGCCGCGCCCGGCGCGACAACGCCGGCCAGCCCGATCGTGATGCTACCGGGGCCACAGCCGGCATCGAGCAGCCGCAGCCCGCCGGGCGATGCATCGCGCAGACGGCGGAGATGCGGCAGCAGGAATGCGGCGTCGCGCTCAGCCGTGCGCCGGGCGTGCGCGGACGTGTGCGCGCCTTGGAGCCAGCGATCGAAGCTCGTCCGCTGATCAGCGCTCTCTGCCGTCGCTCGTCCTATGACGGTCACAACGCACAGTCTCGCGCCGCACACGCCCGCGCGCAACGCGATCGCATTCATCGAACGAGTCACGAGGGACCCGGCCAGCTTACCGGGCTTGGTCGTTGCAGCGCCGCCCGACCACGGCGGCGAGACGGTTGGGTGGTGACGCTCCGACTCCCGGTCGGAGCTCCGATGACACGTGAAGGCCGTCGCTCCGGTACACATGGCGCCATGAAGTCGCATCACCAGCATCCTCTCGTACGCGTCCGGTATCCGGCGACGCCCGCCACGCGCACGCCCCGTCGAAGAGCGGCAGCCGCCGCCGCGATCGCGGCTGCCGTGGCGCTCGTCACGTGGGGCATCGTCGCGACGCGCGGCGGAACGCGCCAACCTGGTCAAGCGCCAGTGGACGAGATACTCGTCAAGGACGCGACGCCACGGACCGGGCTCATCCTCGGCGTGAGCTACGAGCCGCGGACTCCGGTGTCGATCATCGATCCGGCATCTCAGGTCGTTCGCGGCACCGTGATCATCGGGTACACACCCTGGGTCGTGACGCGCCCGGGACGCCAGGAGCTGCTGGTGTCGCAGGCGTTCGGCCCGCAGCCCGGCGACATCGGCCCGACGCTTCGCATCTTCGACCTCAACGACCTCTCCCGCCCGCCGCGCGTGATCCCCATGCCGGAGCGGTCGTCGCAGATCCCCGTCACGTATAGCCCCTCGATGGCGCTGTCCGCCGACGGGAGGCTGCTGTACTACGAGAAACGCCGCTCGCAATGCCCGGGCGGCGGCAACGCCGCCTCGTGCGATGTTCCCGCGATCGCGGTGATCGACCTCGACTCCGGAACGGAAGTCAACGAAGCCAGGCTCCCCGCCGGATGCGCCCCGGCACTCCTTCGACCGCTGGGAGGGTCTGATGTCCTGGCGATGTGCGAACAAGGCAGCGGCGACGGCGGCGCAATACTGACGCGCGTGTCGCCCAGCGGCAGTACGCGGGCCGCTGAGTTTTCGGTTCGGGTCGTCGGTGGCAACCAACAGCGCGTCGACGAGGCCGGGGTCGCGGCGGACGGCGCCTACTACGTGGTGTATCGCGACGGAGGCGTCGCGTTTTCGAATGGCCGGGTGATACCGGGTCTGATTCCCGCTGGCGCCCGCCTCGGCCTCGACACCGTCGCGCGCATCGGCGGCGCCGGCACGCTCTTCGCGTACGGGTCGAAAGAGGGTGCGGCCTATGATTCTCTGCTTCTCTTCAAGACCGATGATCCGGCCGTTTCGCGACAGATCACGCTGCCGTTCGGCGTGTCGCACGTCGCACCTATCGACGAGCGCTACCTTGCCTTGTTGCCAGCGGTCGATGACAACCAGACTGCTGCGACACGAATTGTCGTGTTCGATCTGCGGTCGCAGACGATCACCGGAACCGAGATCGCGGTACCCGCCGGGGCGCAGTGGCTGGTGGGCGACTGAGAAACGCGACCGACGGCGGAGTGCGCGTGTTAGCGCATCCGTTTGCCCTATCGGCAGCTTCGGAATCCTCTATGACTGATTGATCCACTCCGAGGGCACGCTTATAGTGAGCGCACCTGCCGCAGGCAGGCATTCAGCCGGTACCCCGACCCCCGACCCTCGAGATTGGAGCCCGTTCGTGTCTGTCAACCTGCGCATTCCCGGCCCTACCCCCTGCGACGACGATGTGCTGAAGGCGATGTCGCGCCAGATGATCAATCACCGCGGGCCGGAGTTCGCCGACATTATGTCGCGCATCACGAGCGGCCTGCAGCGCATGTTCCAGACGAAGAACGACGTGCTGACGCTGACCTCGGCCGGCACCGGCGCCCTCGAGGCCGCTGTCGTGAACACGCTGTCGCCCGGCGACCGCGCGCTGTGCGTATCGATCGGCATATTCGGCGACCGCTTCGCCGACATCGCCACCACCTACGGCGTCCAGGTCGAGAAGCTGTCGTTCGAACAGGGCACCGCCGCCGACCCCGCGCGCATCGAAGAGGCGCTCAAGAAGGAC
>JBBRPY010000012.1:0-62389 GCA_038227375.1 Dehalococcoidia bacterium | reverse complement strand
TCGTCCATGACATGCGCCAGCCGCTCACGGTCGAGTACGACAGCTGCGACCTCCTCTTCGCGGAGCCACCGTGGGAGGCCGGCCTCAAGACCTTCAACGAGCGGGCCGGGCATGAGAGCATCAGGTTCTCGGAGCTGACGGACGCGGTGGCCGGCACCATCCAGGCCATCTCGAAGCCGAATCTACCTGACGTGGTCGCTGACCGCGGCGAAGAAGCTGCCGAAGCCCAACCAGCAGCTGACGATCAAGCTCAACGGAGACCTCGTCACGCTGCTCATCTACAACGACGAGGTGCCGTCAGATGTGCTGCCAGAGGAGCGCCAGGTGCTCTTCCACCTCGCCGAGCGATACAACCGGGTGGGCGACTTCACCTGTGGCTACGGCCGCGTGGGCCGGATCTTCTCGGGTGCCGGGAAGACGTGGGTGATGAGCGACTACAACCCGACGTGCATCGGCTATATCGGCATGAACGCCAGCGGCTGGCGCGTGCCGCAGTCGGCGGAGCAGTCTGGGCTGGGCGTATGAAGTACACCGGCCCGCACACCCTGGGCGTTGAGCTGGCGGAGCTGGAGTCGCTCGCGCTGCCGCCGGAGAGTAGCGTCTGGATCGTGGGCGCGTTCAAGGGCACGACGGCGGAGGTCCTCACGGACCTCTACCACCCGAACATCCACGTGTTCGACCCGCAGCCGCACGCCGTCGAGCATCTCAGGAAGCTGGCGGAGACGAATCCTCGGGTGACGGTCCATCCGTATGGCTTGGGCAAGTCGAACGGCCGCTTCCCGATGCCCTGCACGGCCCGCAAGGAGAGACATGAATCCTCGGCCTCTGATCCTCATCGTCGATGATGAGCCCGGCATCCTCCGTCTGATTAAGACCGAGCTTGAGTCGCAGGACTTCGACGTGATCGCTGCCGTCGACGGCGTGCAGGGCCTGAAGGCGGTGACGCAGTCCCAGCGCTGGCCCGATCTTGCGGTGCTGGACATCGTCATGCCGAACATGACGGGCATCCAGCTGATGGTCGCCCTTCGTGAGCACGCCGCCATCGCGGTCATTCTGCTGACAGCGAAGGATAGCGAGGCCGACAAAGTACGTGGTCTCGAGTCCGGGGCCGACGACTACGTGGCCAAGCCCTTCAGCCCGGACGAGCTGAGCGCCCGCGTCCGCGCCGTTCTCCGGCGCAGCACGCGCGAAGCCCAGCGCGAGCATGTGTTCCGGAACGGCGCCGTCGAAATCGACCTCATGCGCCGTCTGGTCAGGCGCAATGGCGACATCGTGCAGCTCTCTCGCACGGAGTGGATGCTCCTCCAACACCTCGCCGGGAACCCGGGCAAGATCATGCTCAACGCCGAACTGCTGCACAAGGTCTGGGGTCCGGAATACAGCGACGACTTGCAGTATCTGCGCGTGTGGGTCTCCCGCATTCGCCGCAAGATCGAAGAGGATCCATCGAATCCGCAGCTGATCAAGACCTTTCAGGGCGTCGGCTACATGCTCGTCGCCCCCGGTCAGCCTGCCAGAGGCGATCAAACAGACGAAGACGTCACCGTCGCCTGAGCCGGCCCGCCCCCAGCCGGGCGGACTGCCCTGCCATGGCCCTCTACCTCCTGCGGTCGTAACATGCCTCTCGTGCGTGCCATGCGCACGCGACGCGCGGGTAGCGTCGCAAGCGCGGCGCCGCTGAGGACGATCGATGCGATTCTACGAGTTCGAGGCGAAAGCGCTGCTGGGCAAAGCCGGCGTTCCTGTCGCCAAGGGCGGGACCGCGACCTCCGCGGACGAAGCGGCGCGCATCTTCATTGGCGTCGGCGGCGACGTCGTGCTGAAGTCCCAGGTGCTATCGGGTGGCCGCATGAAGGCGGGCGGCGTGCAGTTTGCCTCCACTGCCAACGAGGCGCGCGCGCACGCCGAGCGTATCCTCAAGCTCGAGATCGGCGGACAGCGTCCGCGCTGCGTGCTGATCGATGCGAAGCAGCCGGTCAAGAAGGAGTACTACGCCGGCGTCATCTACGACGCAATCGCGAAGCTCCCCGTGGCGATCTTCAGCGATATGGGCGGCATTGATATCGAAGAAGTAGCGGAAACGCATCCGGAGCACGTCGCGCGGGTGCACTTCTCCACCTTCGCGCCCTTCCAGGAGTTCAAGATGAAGGAACTCGTGGCGTCGCTGGGCATCTCCGGGAACGAACTGAATCAGCTCTCACGCATCTGCTCGCGGCTTGCGCAGGCCTTCCTTCGGTACGGACTGACGCTGGCCGAGATCAACCCGCTCGCGCAGCTCGAGGATGGCAGCTTCATTGCGCTCGACTCGCACTGCGACATGGAAGAGGAGGCGCGCGATCAGCAGACCGCCGTGCTCGAAGAACTGGGCATCGGCCGCGAGGAGACGCGACTGGCGCGTCCGCCGACCGACTTCGAGATACGCGGCGCCGCGGTCGACGCCTCGGACCACCGTGGCGTCGCCGGGCGGGTAGTGGAGTTCGAGGGGAACCTCGGCTGTGTGATCGGCGCCGGGGGCGGCAGCCTGACCATCTTCGATGCGCTGCGCAAGCACGGCGGCAAGCCCGCCAACTACTGCGAGATTGGCGGCAACCCGAGCGTCAAGAAGGCGTGCGAGCTCACCAAGCTCATCCTTAGCAAGCCGGGCGTCGAGAAGATCTGCGTGATCATGAACGTCGTCAGCAACACGCGCGTCGATATGGTCGCGCGCGGCGTCATCAAGGGCGTCGTCGAGAGCGGCTTCGATCCGGCGGAGAAGATCGCCATCTTCCGCATCCCCGGCTCGTGGGAAGATGAGGGCTACAAGATCCTCGAGACGTACGGCGTCGAGTACGCCGACCGCACCGTGCCAATGTCGGAGGCCGCGCGCCGCGCCGTGGCGAAGGTGGCCGCGAAGTGACGGCCGGCGAAATCAGGGTTGCACGGCGGATGGCGCCGTGCGCGCGGCGGGCAGCCGGCGACCGGCAGCAAGGGATCAGCAGATGTCGATCCTGATCGACGAGAACACGACGTTCATCATCCAGGGCATCACCGGCCGCGAGGCCGTGAGCATGACGCGGGAGTGCCTGGACTACGGCTCGAAGCTGGTGGGTGGCGTGACGCCCGGACGCGGCGGCCGTGAGGTGCACGGCGTGCCGGTCTACGACACCGTCGCCGAGATCACGGCGAAGCAGCGGGTCGACGCATCGGTGCTGACGGTGCCGCCGCCGGCGGTGCGCGACGCCGCCTTCGAGGCGATCGAGCACGGCATCAAGCTGCTGGTGATCGTCACCGAGCGCATCCCGCGCCTCGAAGTCGCGCAGATCGTCGAGTATGCGCGGCGCCACGACGCGCGGCTGATCGGCCCGAACTGCCTCGGCGTCATGTCGCCCGGGAAGTCACGCGTCGGCGGCATGGGCGGCTCCGCCGTCGCCGCACGCCGGGCGTATCAGCCGGGCCCGATCGGCGTCATGTCGCGCTCCGGCGGCATGACGACAGAGATCTCGAACGCCCTGACCGCCGCCGGCCTCGGGCAGAGCACCGCCGTCAGCATTGGTGGCGACGCGATCGTCGGATCGACGTACGCGGAGCTGATGCCGCTGTTCGAGGCGGATCCGGACACGAAGGCGATCGTCATCTACTCGGAGCCCGGCGGCCCAATGGAGGCGCAGCTCGCGCAGTACGTCAAGACGCACGGGACACGCCTGCCGATCGTGGCCTTTATGGCGGGCCGGTTCATGGACGAGATGCCGGGCATGCGCTTCGGCCATGCCGGTACCATCGTCGAAGGCAAGGCCGACACGACGGCGGAGAAGATCGCTCGCATGAAGGACGCCGGTATCGCCGTGGCGGAGGAGATCGCCGACATCCCCGCCCTCGTCAAGGAACGACTGTGATTGGTGATTGGTGACTGGTGACGGGTAGTCGCTGCTAACCCTCTCGTACCACTGCTGGCCGACGACTGCCCTACTGAGTCCCGCAGGCCGCCCGACCGTCCGACGAGATGACCAACAAACGGAGCCAAGATGGCAGACGCCAGCGCCCCCGACGACCGCCGACCGACGACCGTAGCCCAATCCGGGATGTTCATTCGCGTCGAAGTCGATGATCCGACGGCGTCCGATGCGGAGTGCGCGAAGCAGCTCGCCAGCGTCTGCCCGGTCGATATCTACGCGGCCGACGGTGCTCGCGTCGCGATCGTCGAACAGAACCTCGACGAGTGCATTCTCTGCGGGCTGTGCCTGGCGGTGGGACGGCCGGGCAGCGTGCGGGTGATCAAGCTCTACGACGGGAACGCCCTGCTCGAACCGCAGTGAGCCTCCGCGCCGACTGCGCAGCGGAATCAGTCAACGTTACTGACGAAGTATCCAGTGCACGGCGTCGAGGACTTGCTCGGCAATGTAGTCCGGTTCGACGTTCGCCCAGGTTGGGCGAAACTCGCTCAACGAAGCTACGCCGTAGCCGGTGCATACGAGAATGCCGCGCGCTCCAATGGCCGATGCAAGCAGCATGTCGAAGTCGCCCCGATCGCCCACGACGTAGCTGCGCTTGGGATCGATTCCGCTCTCCCGGCAGGCATCGTCCACCAAGCCGGTGCGCGGTTTGCAGCAATTGCAGCCATCGGCCCGGCTGTGAGGACGGCAGTACACGCCGTCGAGCATGCGCCCTGCTCGCGCAATTCGCGTTCGAGCTCTGCCATGTGCTGCCAGAAGTCATCGAGTGTGAAGCGTCCATGTGCGATTGGCCCCTGATTGGTGACCGCGATCGCGCGTAGACCAGCTTGATTCACCAGCCGGACTGCCTCTGCTGCATTCGCATACCAGTTGGAATCCGGGGAAATCGTCGGCTGCAATGCCGTCGAGCACGGGGTCGCGGTCGATCGCTCCCAGCGTCCCGTGCAGGTCGAAGAAGACGGCGGCTCGTCCAGTCACCGGCCAGTGGAGCCGTGGCCGCCGTCGCCGCGCGCGCTCTCGGAGAGCTGCGCCACCTCGACCATCTCCACGGGTCGGAGCTGCGAGATGACGAGCTGCGCGATGCGGTCGCCGTGGTGGATCTCATGCGCTTCCAGGTCCCCCAAGACCCACATCGTCACGAACAGCTCGCCGCGGTAGTCGGCATCGATCGTGCCGAAGGCGACGCCGATGCCCCGGAGGGAGAGGCCTGAGCGCGGGCGCACCTGCGCGTCGCACCCGGGCGGCGCCTCGATCGCGATGCCGGTCGGGACCAGCACGGGAGCGCGGCCGAGCGCGAGCGGGGCATCGAGGCAGGCGTGCAGATCGAAGCCGGTCGCCCGAGGCGTCGCTCGTGCGGGCACGGCTGCCTCGGGCCTGAGCTTCATCACCCGCAGTGCGATCTGGTCCACGACCGCAGCGTACCAGCGCGAGGATCGCGAGATCAGCCGCGAGCACGAGCGCATCCACGTTGACGCACGCGGCGTGCTCGTGCAGAATCAGGGCGGCGCGGCAGGGAAAGGACACTCGCTCCGTTTGAAGGCTCTCGCCGGACTCGCGCTCGCTATCGCTTTCGTTGCCGTCGCGGTGACGCTGATTATCTTCCCCGTGCGGTCTGCGAGGTCGGCGTACGCGGCGACCGCCACGCCACCGCCGACGCGCACCACGACCAGCACGCCACCCGCGAAGCCTTCACCTACACCGACGCCAGTCCCGGTCGCGCCGACGCCGGGGCCTGCGCTCGGTCCGGGCATCTTCGTCGCGCAATGCCTCACCACCGCCGCAGATTCCGTGCGCGTCACGTTCCTCTGGGCGCCGTCGCGCTCCGGCACGCAATGGCTCGACCTCAGCCTCACTAACGACGGGTTCGCGCCCGGGGCATTCATTAGCGCCGGCGGCTTCGCGCCACCGGTCTACGCGTTCGTCTGGCCGGGGCTCGTGCAGGGGACGACGCACTTTGCGCGGGTCAACACGCTGACCACGGAGGGCTGGAAATCGAGCCAGACGCTCTCGTTCTACACGCCGGTCTGCGACGGTGGCGCTTCCCAACCCGCGCCCGCCGCCGACATGGCGCAACTGCGAGCCGACATCGCCGCGGCGGTTGCGGGCACGAGCATCGACACGGCGGTCGCGATCACGGACCTCCGGACCGGCGAGACGATCGATGTGCAGGGCGACGATCAGCGCTTACCCGGCTGCACGATCAATCTCTTCGCGCTGATGCGCGTCGTCGTCGATCTGCAGGCGAGGAAATACCAGGAGCCCGATGTCGGCGACACGATCGGCCAGACGATCAATCGCTCGGACCCAATCCTGGCGCGGCGCCTGACGCGCGATGCCGTCGGCGACGGCGACCTCGCGGCGGGCATGACGCGCGTCAACGATTTCATGCACGCCCTCGGGATGACGTCGACGCTGCTCGACCATCCGCCGGCGTTCCCGCAGGAGTCGCTGTACGGCGCGGGCGAGAATCGGATCACCGCCCGCGACGTCAACCGAGGGTTGCAAGCGCTGTGGGGCGACCGCGTCCTCAACCCCTGGTGGCGCGACTACCTGCTGTACAAAATGACCCTCGTCAAGCCTGGGCTGAACTACCTGATCCCGATCGGCACCAGCGAGGGCGCCGTCGTCTCGCACAAGAACGGCTTCCTGTTTCAGGAAGGGTGGGCGGACAACGACATCGGAATCGTCTGGTACGAACGCGCCGGAGAACGCTACGGATACGCCATCTCGTTCTTCACGGAGAACGTGCCCGGCAAGTACGACGATATCCCGCTTGGCCAGCAGATCTCATCGCTGGCCTACCAGTGGTTCGTCTCCAGATACGGCTACCCCTGATCTGGATGTTGGATGTTGGAGGTTGGAGGGCGCGACCGACGGCTGAAGCGGTGACCCGCGCCCGCCGACAGACCCCGACGACTGACGACCGACGACCCGTTGCCCACCACTCATGCACACCCGAAATTGCTGCCAGCACCTCCGGTGCTACCATGTAGCCATGCCAGAACGCGACGAAGTGCAAATCGCCCGTTGGGATGCCATCCGCGACCGCATCGGCGATGGCCTGCGGACGATCCGCGGCCGCGGGCGATCGCAGGCGCAGCTCGCGTGGGAACTTGACGAGCTTGGCTTTCACGTCAGCCAGAGCATGGTGTCGCGCTACGAGCAAGGGCAGGGCGAAGTGCCGCTCACGCTCGAACGCATCGTCGGCTGGGCGATGTGCTGCGATGCGCTGAGCTCGGAGCACCTTCGTGAGATCCTCGAGCTCGCCGGCTACGCGCTTCCCTGGACGCGCGGCGACATGGCCCAGTTCGACAACCTGCTGCACCGCTACCGCGCCCTCTCTCGCCCTGACCAGATGGTGCTTCGCCGGCGCATGTTGTGGCACCTCCTCGGGCTCCAGCCGCGACCGATAAGGGAGCTCGCATGATCGAGACGCAGATGCTCGAAGCGACGCGGCGTCAGTTGCGCGACCGTCTTCGCCTGCTCCCGCGCGACGGCGGCGGCCGCGTGCGCGCCTGGCGCCTGCGCGCGCTGCTCGAAGAGATGGGCGTGCACTGCGACGAGACCGCAGAGCTGCAAGATGTCGACGCCGTGCTGCTCGCGTCCGCGCGCGGCACCGAGGCGCTGATCGCCGCGCGGCTGGATGACGACGAGCGCCACCGGGCGTACGCGCGCATCGTCGCCCGCCTGCTGGTGGGCGAGATCCACCCACCGATGGACGCGAAGATGGAATACGCCGGCTGGCACGAGACGCTCTCGCGTGAAGAACGCGAGGAAGACGCGATGGTGCAGGGCCTCGCCGGCGCGCTCGTCGATGCGCGTCTTGATGCCGCGCCCCGTCCGCTCTACGACGACGTGCCCAAACTCACCTTCGCCTTCACGCCCCGCACGGCGGCGCGCTCGACGCTGGGTGGCCTGCATCAGTGGAGTGTGATCTGGTACAAGCGCTCGAACCTCTACCGGCGGCTCCGCGCGCGGCCGGACGTCAGCCACGCCATCGGGCGCATCTGCGTCGCGCTGGACCGCGCGCCGGCCGCTGTTTCGTAGAGCAGCGGTGTGGCCGTCATCAATTGCGTCTGCGGCTATCGCCTGGAAGCGGCCGACGGTGACGCCCTCTTCGCGGCGATCCGAGCCCACTCCAATGACGCGCACGCTGACCTTCAGATCAGCGACGTCGCGATCGGCGAGATGGTCGATGCCGCAGGCCTGACCGCCCGCTGGGACGGCAGCATCACTCCGATCGAATGCGAGCCGGAGATCCGAAAGCTGACGCCGGCACTCGTCGACGACTTCCTCACGTTCTTCGATCGCGACGCCTTCATGGACAACCCGATCTGGGCTTCCTGCTACTGCCTCTTCTACCAATTCGCCGGAACAGCGGATGAATGGGAGCGCCGGTCGGGCGCGGAGAACCGCCGCGACAAGGCCGATCTGGTGCGCCGCGGCGAAGCCCAGGGCTACCTCGCGTACGTTGACGGCCGCCCCGCCGCCTGGTGCCACGCGGCGCCGCGAGCGACCCTCCCCGGCCTCGACCGTTCGGAGGAACTCCGCACCGCGGATGATGTCAGTCGCATCGGCTCGATCGTCTGCTTCGTTGTTGCCGCGCCTTACCGCAAGCAAGGTCTGGCGGCGCGATTGCTCGACGCCGCCTGCGATGGGCTGCGGGAGCAGGGGGCCGAAATCGCCGAGGCGTACCCTGCCCGCGTGCCCGAGTCCGATGCGCAGGCCTATCACGGTCCGCTGAAGATGTACGAAGCCGCCGGCTTCACGCCACACCGCGATGCCGGCCACTTCGTCATCGTCCACAATACCCTCTAGTCCGACCAAGACAGCTGTTCTCGCGCTCGCCAATGCGCGAAGCTTCAAGCGTCGTCGAGCGCTCACATCGCACGTTTCCGTTTCGTCACCCCGAGATCGAGGCAACGCATGCAGAAACCAGCACTCTCGCTCGCCGCCGTCCCCGGCCGCCGCCGCGCCACCATCGCCCTCGCGCAGGAGATCGAGCGGCGCGGCTACCCCGGCGTCTACCTGCCGAGCTACGGCGACGCCATGGGGCTCGCTGTCGCGCTCGCGCTTCAGACCGAACGCATCGAATTCGGCACTTCGGTGCAGCCGATCTACCTGCGCCAGCCCTCCGACTTCGCGGCACAAGCATCGTTCATCCACGAGCTGAGCGGCGGCCGCTTCCGATTCGGCATCGGTGTCACGCACGGCCCCGTGCACCAGGGCCTCGGCGTCACGCCCGGCAAGCCGCTCTCCGACATCCGCCGCTTCGTCGAGCGCTTCCGCAAGGCGGGCGAGCGCGGCGGCGCCCCGACGCCACCGGTCGTGCTGGCGACGCTCCGCCGCAAGATGGTCGAGCTTTCTGGCGAGATCGCGGAGGGCTGCGTCTGGGCAAGGCGCGCGCTCGCACATGCAAGAGTCGCTGTCGTGGTTGCCCGCCGAGAAGCGCGATGCGACGGAGTTCTTTGTCGGCGATATGATCCCCACCTGCATCTCGGACGATGTCGATGCGGCGGCAGCGGTGATGCGGCGGACGCTCAGCAGCTACGTCATGCTCCCGAACTACCGCAACTACTGGATCGAGGCCGGCTACGAGGAGGAGATGCGCGCCATCGAGCGCGCGCAGCAGGCGGGCGAAGCCGACAAGAGTCCCGGTCTCATGTCCGAGCGCTGGCTCAAGGACGTCACCCTCTATGGCACACCATCGGACGTGCGCGATGGGATCGAGGCCTGGTACGCGAGCGGCGTCCGCACGCCGATCATCGTCCCCTCCAGCGCGTCTGGCGGCCAGATGAAGGCGTTCGAGGAAGTCTTCGCTGCCTTTGGCTAGCGTCTAGCCACGGGGCGCTCGTTGATGCTTGGCGTGCACTTCGCCGAGATGAGGCTCTTTTGGCCATCGCCTGATGCAGGCCGTTAGCCCGTGGGCGCATCCAGTAGCTTCAATCGTGCTCACGCCGTATGATCGGAGTGCGCCCTCACGTACACCGGCGCCTTCAGGAGGCATACATGGAATTCAACGACACCGCGACCGAGGCCGCCTGGCGCAAGGAGGTCCGCGATTTCCTTGAGGCCGAGTACCCGAAGAACATCGGTGGCGTCAGCGCTGAAGGCGAAGGCCTGTTCCGCAGCAAGAGCGCGAACCAGAGCGGCGGCATGACCAAATGGCGGTCAGCGCTCGCGTCGCGCGGGTGGGTGGCGCCGGCGTGGCCCAAGGAGTACGGCGGCGCCGGCCTCGACACGAAGCGCCAGTTCATCATGAACGAAGAGTTCGCCGAATTCGGCGCGATGAACGTCGGCGGCTTCGGTGTGATGATGTTCGGCCCCACCCTGATCGTCCACGGCACCGAGGAGCAGAAGAAGGAGCACCTGAAGGGCATCCTCGATGGCTCCGTCCAGTGGTGCCAGGGGTGGTCGGAGCCGAACGCCGGCTCGGATGTCGCGTCCGTGCAGACGCGCGCGATCAAGGACGGCGACGACTACGTGATCAACGGCCAGAAGATCTGGACGACCGGCGCCCAGTATGCCGACATGATGTACATGCTCGCCCGGACCGACCCGGACGCCCCGAAGCACCGCGGAATCAGCTACTTCATGCTCGACATGCACGCGCCCGGCGTCACGGTACGCCCGCTGATCACGATGACCGGCAGCGCCACATTCAACGAAGTCTTCTTCGAGAACGTCCGCGTGCCCGCGCGCAACCGCCTCGGCGAGGAGAACCGCGGCTGGTACATCGGCACCACCACGCTCGATTTCGAGCGGTCGTCGATCGGCTCGGCCGTCGGCATCCGCAAGCAACTGGAGTCGATCATCCGCTTCACGAAGGAACACCCGGAGCTGGCGGTCGGCAAGGGTAAGCACGCGACGCAGATGGCGCTCGCGGACCGCTGGATCGAATCGCTGGTGGCGAAGATGATGTCGTACCGCGTCGTCAGCATGCAGAACGCCGGCCTGATCCCGAACCACGAGGCCTCGATGTGCAAGCTCTTCACGTCGGAGATGGGGCAGCGCATCGCCGCGCTTGGAATGAAGATGACCGGCATGTACGGCATGATCACCGGCGGCCATCCGGCGTACGCCGCGGCCGGCCGCTACGGCTTCGGGTACGAGGCAGCCGTCTCGAGCACCATCGCCGGTGGTACGAGCGAGATCCAGCGCAACATCATGGCCCAGCGCGGCCTCGGCCTGCCGCGCGACTAGCGGCGGCAATCGCTTAGTGGGCCACGAGTTCGCTCACGACTCGGCCGGGACGCGGGTGATGGCGCCCTCGCTCGCGCTGGAGACGAGCGCTGCGTACTTTGCCATGACGCCGACCCGATACCGCGGCTCTGGCGCGCGCCAGTCTTGCAGGCGTGAGGCGATCTGGTCGTCTGTGAGCTCCACGCTCAACGTGCGAGCCTTGATGTCGAACGCAATCATGTCGCCCTCGCGCAACGACGCGATCGGGCCGCCGACGAAGGCTTCCGGCGCCACGTGGCCGGCCATCAGGCCGCGCGTCGCGCCGCTGAAACGGCCGTCGGTGAGCAGCGCGACGGTCTCGCCCATCCCCTCGCCGACGATCGCCGAGGTCACGCCAAGCATCTCGCGCATCCCCGGCCCGCCCTTCGGCCCCTCGTAGCGGATGACGACCACATCACCCGCCCGGATCTGATGGCTCGTGACAGCGGTCATCGCGTCCTCCTCGCGGTCGAAGACCCGCGCCGGACCGCGGTGGATGAGCCGGTCGTGGCCGGCAACCTTCACGACGCACCCCTCCGGCGCGAGATTGCCGTGCAGGATGACGAGGCCGCCCGTGGCCTTCAGGGGGCTCGCCAGCGGGCGCACGACGTCCTGCCCGGGCGTCTCCACCGCCAGCTTCGCCTCGTCCGAAAGCGTGTGACCGCCCGGAGTCTGCTGCGTCCCGTCGAGAAAACCGCCTTCGACCAGCCGCTGGGCGACGAGCTGGACGCCGCCAGCCTTGTCGAGATCGGCGGCGACGTAGCGCCCGCCCGGCTTCAGGTCGGCGAGCAGCGGCGTCCGGTCGCTGATCGTGTCGAAGTCGTCGATCGTCAGCGGGACGTTCGCCTCTCGGGCGAGGGCGAGCAGATGCAGGACGGCGTTGGTCGAGCCGCCCGTCGCGGCCACGCCGGCGATCGCGTTCTCGAATGCGCCGCGGGTGAGGATGTCGAGCGGGCGTTGGTTGCGTCGGAGGACATCCATCACGACCTCGCCCGCCCGCATGCCGACGTCGTCCTTGCGCGGGTCGACCGCGGGCACGCTGGCGCTGCCCATCGGTGAGAGTCCAATGAACTCCATCGCCAGCGCCATCGTGTTCGCGGTGAACTGCCCGCCGCAGGCGCCGGGGCCGGGGCACGCTGCGTGCTCGAGTACTTCCAGTTCTTCATCCGACATCAGTCCTGCGGCGTTCTGACCGACGGCCTCGAACACGTCCTGAATATTGACGTCGCGTCCCTTGTACGTGCCCGGCATGATCGTGCCGCCGTAGACAATGATCCCCGGGATGTTAAGCCGCGCTAGCGCCATCGACGCGGCCGGGATCGTCTTGTCGCAGCCGACCAGACAGACCAGCGCATCGAACATGTAGCCGCGCGTGCAGAGCTCAATCGAGTCGGCGATCAGTTCGCGCGACACCAGGGACGTCTTCATGCCTTCCGTGCCCATCGTGATCCCGTCGCTGATCGCGATGGTGTTGAATTCCATCGGCGTGCCACCGGCACGGCGCACCCCATCCGCTACCTTTGCGGCGAGCAGGCGCAGGTTGAAGTTGCACGGCATCGTCCCGATCCATGTGTTGGCAAGTCCGACAATCGGCTTCGCGAGGTCCTCCTTCGTGAATCCGACGCTGTAGTAGTACGAGCGCGCCGCTGCCCGGTCGCGGCCGTCGGTAATCGTCCGGGAGTTGTGCTTTGGGTCGAATGTCATCCGTGCCTCCGTATCAGAAGGGTAGCGAGGGACGCCGCATCGAGGAACCGGCCCGCCACCGCGCGCCTTGACCCCGGCCCGCTTGTAGGGGATCGTACCCGTAAGCTTGCGCGATGGACCGGGAGGGAACGAATGTCGCACTTTTACGTGGCAGCCATGGCGCTGCTGGCCGGCGCCGCGCTCGTCGTGACCGCCTGCGGCGGCGGCTCGAAGAGCAGCACGCCGACGGCGGTCTCGGCCACGGCGCGCGCCGGATCGACGCCATCCGCATCGGTTGCCGGCACGACAACCGTCTCGCGCACGGCCTCGCCCGCCGCGAACGCCAGTCCGAGCACGACGACAGGCACACCGGCGACAGTGGCGTCTCCAGCCCCAAGCACGAAGGTCTTCGGCGCGGACGATGCAAAGAAGGTCGTGACCGACACAGCGCTGTTGCCGCCGGATCTGCCGTCGGGATGGAAGGTCCAGATGGACACGACGGCGGACAACGCCGCCGCCGCCGTCACCGAGCCGAAGGCGAGCGCCTCCTTCGAACGCTGCGGCCGGTTGCTCGGGCGGACCGTGACGAACCTGCCGGTTGATGCGGTGTCGTCGTTCCTCGCCGGCGAGACGCTGTCGTTCTTCTCCAGCGTCACGGTGTACGCGACTGAGGCAGGCGCCGCCGACTGCCAGGCCGAAGCGGCGGCTCGATACGCCATGCCCGGCGAGCTGGCGCGCGCACTGGGTTCGCTATTCATCAATCCGGATGCGGTCGTCGTTGCGCTCGCGGATGCGCCGGCCGAGATCCCCGGCTCCGTCGCCGTCAAGCTCACCGGCCAGATCAATGCGGCCGGTACGACGATCGATCTCACGGTGCTGCTGGTGTCGTTCCGTCGCGGCGGCGTCACCGCCGTCGCCGGCTCCGCGCGTTCCGGCCAGGATCCGCCGCTTCCGGAGCTCTTGCCCTACGCGCTGAAGTTGGTCCAGCGCGTCGCCGCATTCACCAACGGCTAGCGGCGCCCGAGACCACCGCATCCACGTCACGCGAGGAACTGAAGTGGATACAAGCTTCTCCGTAGCGGTCGAGCCCGCCGGCGCGGTGTCGTGCTTGCGGACGCCGGCCGCAACACGATCGGCCGACTGGAGCTTCATCTACGCGCCGGGCGCGGGGTCGAACCTGGGTGACCCCTTCGGCGCCTATGCGGCCGATGCGCTTGCCGCACTCGGCGTGGCCACCGTCCGGTTCCAGTTCCCCTACATGGAAGCGGGGAAGAAGGGACCCGACCGGCCACCACTGCTGGAGGCGACGTGGCGCGCCGTGATCGACGCCGTTCGTCCGGAGGCTGGCGGCATAGTCGTTGGCGGCCGGTCGATGGGCGGCCGGATCGCGTCGCAGGTCGTCGCGCAGGGCGTTGCGGTCGACGCGCTCGCGCTGTTCGCTTACCCGCTGCATCCGCCGGGAAAGCCCGAGCAACTTCGCGTCGAGCATCTGGGAGCCATCCGCGTCCCCACGCTGTTCTGTTCCGGCACCCGCGACGCCTTCGCGTCGGAAGAGGAGCTGCGTGCGGCCGCAAAGAGCGTCAAGCGAGCGCAGGTGCAGACGCTGGACGCAGCCGACCACGGCTTCTCCGTGCCCAAGTCCAGCGGACGCACGCGTACGGACGTGTGGGCGGAGGCAGTGGACGCTATGCAGGCCTGGCTTGGGAAATTGAAATAGCGGCCGGGAACGCCGTCCCGCACACTGTGGACGGATGGCCTCACCCCTCTCCGCGGCGAGTCGTCGACCTTCCCCCTCTCCACTGCGACGAGAGGGGAAGCGCAGGGTATAGCAGCGATGTTCGCTGACTGAAGGACTCCACCTAGCAGCCCGCTCCGCGGAGAATGGGAGAGCGACTGCAGGGGTGAAAGCAACGCTCGCTGACTGAAGGAGCACCATACGGCGACTACCGCCGAACCTGAGGCCGAATCCGAAGCGCGGCGCCCGGTCGTCGCCGGCGTCTCACGCAACGTGCTGTTGCTGGGCGTCGTCAGCTTCTTCGCCGACGTAAGCAGCGAGATGGCCTATCCCCTCGTCCCCCTGTTCCTGACGAGTGCACTCGGCGCGCCGGTCTTTGCCGTCGGCCTCATTGAAGGCGTCGCGGAGAGCACGGCGAGCCTTCTCAAATTCGTCTTTGGCTGGTTCTCGGACAAATTGAGCCGGCGCGTGCCGTTCACCATCGTGGGCTACGCGCTCGCCGCGGCGACAAAGCCAGCACTTGCCGCTGCTTACGTGTGGCCGGCGGTGCTGGTGGTTCGCTTCTTCGACCGCGCCGGGAAGGGCATCCGCACGGCGCCCCGCGATGCGCTGCTCTCCGAATCCACGACGGCGGCCACGCGCGGGCGGGCCTTCGGCCTGCATCGGGCGATGGACACGAGCGGCGCCATCCTTGGGCCCCTGATCGCGCTGCTGCTGCTCGTCTGGTTTGGCCATCACAACTACCGGCCGATCTTTCTGATAGCCGGCATCCCGGGCGCAATCTCAGTGCTGCTGTTGCTGGGTGTGCGGGAGGTAAGGCATCAGCCGCGCACGGCGCCGCTGCCCCCCTTGCTCTCGCTGCGCGGGTACGATCGCCGGTTCGTGATCTTCGTCGGCGTCACCGTGCTCTTCGCGCTCGGCAATTCGAGCGACGTTTTCCTGGTGCTCCGGTCGCAGGACCTCGGACTCGGGGCCACCGCCATCGTCTTCGCCTATGCGCTCTACAACGTCTCGTACGCTGCGTTGTCGCTGCCAGCCGGCATTCAGTCCGACCGCATCGGCCGCAAGCCAGTGCTGATCGCAGGGTTCGCCATCTTCGCCGTCGTATATGCAGGATTCGCCTTCGCGAGCGATGGCTGGGCGGTTTGGCCGCTGTTCATCGTGTACGGCGGCTACATCGCGCTGACCGACGGCGTCGGCAAGGCGTACGTGTCGGACCTGGTGCCGGCGGAGCGGCGGGGCACCGCCCTCGGTCTCTACAATGCGAGCACCGGCGTCATGCTGCTCCTGTCGAGCCTGATCGGTGGCGCGCTCTGGGATCTGGTTGGGCCGGGCGCGACCTTCGCCTTTGGCGCGTCGACGGCCGCGGCGGCAGCCATCGCGCTGTTGGTGATCGTGCCCGCATCGCGCCCCGGGGAGCCCGCGCCACCCTCTGTCGGCGCCGCGTGATGATCGCGATCGGCGCTTAGCCGAGCTTCTCCTTGATCTTGCCGACGAGACCCGCGTCCTGAGGCTTCACCGCTGATCCCATCGAGTCCGCAAGTTGCTTCAGCAGGGACTTCTGCTCCTTCGAGAGATGCCTCGGCGTGACGACGTTGGCGTGGACCAGCATGTCGCCGCGGCCGCCGCCGCGCAGCCGCGGGACGCCCCTTCCGCGCACGACGAAGATCTCCCCGGTCTGCGTGCCGGCCGGGATTCGCAACTCATGCGGCTCGCCGTCGATGGTGGGTACGTCCACTTCGTCGCCGAGCCCCGCCTGCGCGAAATTCAGATCCAGCACCAGCAGGATGTCCTCCTCCTCGCGGCGGAAGACCTCGTGCGGCTTGACGTTGATCTGCAGGTACAAGTTGCCGCGCGGCCCCCCGTTGGCGCCGATCTCGCCCTCGCCTGTCAGCCGCATTTGAGAGCCCTGGTCGACTCCGCCCGGAATCTTGACCGAGAGCGTGCGTTTGCGTTTCTCGCGCCCAACGCCGCGGCAGTTCTTGCAGGGGTGCGTGACGATGCGCCCTTCGCCGCGGCAATGCTCGCACATCGCGACGTTGACGAACTGGCCGAAGATGCTCTGCTGCGTGCGGCGGATCTCGCCACTACCACCGCACTGGGTGCAGCGCTCCGGCTGCGTCCCCGGCTCCGCGCGCGTGCCCTTGCAGGCGGTGCAGATCTCCGCGCTCGCCACTTCGATCTCGGTTTCGAGCCCGAACACGGCCTCAACGAAATCGATGCTGATGCTGCGCCTGACGTCGGCGCCACGCGCCGGGCCGCGCTGGGTCCGCCCGTTCGCGCCGCCGAAGAATGCGTCGAAGATGTCGCCGAGTCCGCCGAAACCAAAGCCTTCGAAGCCCCGCGCGAAGCCGTCAGCTCCCCCACCCTGTGCTGCGGCGTGGCCGAACCGGTCGTACATCGCCCGCCGGTCGGGGTCCGAGAGCACTTCGTATGCTTCGTTGACTTCCTTGAAGCGCGCTTCCGCCGCCGGATCGGCGTTCCGGTCCGGGTGGAATTGCATCGCCAGCTTACGGAATGCCTTCTTGAGCTCGTCCGCGGACGCGGTGCGGCCGACGCCCAGCAGGTCGTAGTAGTCTTGTTTTCGGTCAGTGGTCATCGATCCCTGCGCAGATTGCCCGAAGGCGGCCCTCCGGCCGTCTTCACGCCTGTATTGTAGCGAGTAGCCGCCGGGTCAGGCGATGCGGGGCCGCCACTAGGCATCTTCCGCAAGATACCGGGAAGCCGGAACGAGTGGCGCTCCGGCTGCGGCTGGGCTCTGCCGGTTGGGCGGAAGCCTGGGTTACTTAATCGACCACGTCACGTTCACGCTCACGGTCACGTCCAGAGTCCCCGGTTCGATCGGTGTCGAAGGCGCGGCGGCCTGCACGTTATCGGCAAGTGCCCCCTTGTTGTAGAGGATCGGCCCGGGTGCATTCGTCTCCGAGATCGCGATCGGGTCGCCGACCGACACCCCGGTTGCGCCGGCCAGTGTTTGCGCCTTCGTCTTCGCGTCCGCGACGGCGTTTTCGCGCGCCTTGCGTTGCAGGTCTTCCGGCTTGGCGATGGTGAACGAGATGCCCTGCACCTGCGCATTGTCGCCACCGGCCGACACCGCATCGTCGACGACCTTGCTCGTCTTGTTGATGTCGCGCAGCTTGATCGAGACGACGTTGGTGACGCGGAAGCCCTTCAGCGCTTGCCGCCCGTTGTTGTAGTCGTACTCCGGCGAGATATTGAACTGCTGCGTCTGAATGTCATCCTTGGCGACGCCATTCGCAGTCGCCGACTTGATCATCGCGTCGAGGGATGACGCCGCGTCGTTCCGCGCCTGCTCCACGGTGTCGGAGAGCTTGGACACGCCGAGCATGATCTGGGCGATGTCCGGCTTGCCGGTCGCCTTCCCCTCGCCGCTGACAACGATGCCCTGAGCGGGGCCGCCGCCGCTGTTTTCCACGCGCGTCGTCGTGTCGCCGCAGGTGGCCGCGACCGCGCCCAGCAGCACAACCGTGCTCAAGCCTGCGAATACTAGGATCGTCCTGCGCTTCATGTCCTTCCCTTCCTGCTCCTGAGCCAGCCGACACCGGCGATGCCCGCCGTGCCCAGCGCGATGGCCGCGAGCGCGGCCTCGGCGATGCGAAGACCGATGCTCGTGCCGTCCTTGTTGCCGTTGTTCACCATGTGCGCGTCCCGATACGCCCCATCGGTCGGCGCTCCGGTTGGCGCTTCTGCCACCGCTGCAGGAGGCGCCGCTGCGGTACTAGACGCTGCGGCCGCGGATAAGGTTCCATCCGCCGCCTCAGCAGCGGTTGGTGGCGCGGCCGGTGCGTCCTGTACGACCGCTGGAAGGTTCGGCTGGACCGCGTTCGCCGTCGGCGGGGACGGCGCTGCTCCGGAGCTGCGCTGCATATCCGCGGCGATAGTTGGCGCCGCTGCCGGCGTATTCTCGGCGTTCGCCTTCATTTGCCCCGCGGACGTCGCCGCGACCGCCTGCGCATCAGTCCTGCCCGACGAGCTGCTGCTGCCGCCGTTCGACAGCAGGTCGGCGGCGACGAGCGCGGCGAACAGCACGACTGCGAGTGCGCTCATCGCCGGCATGAAGCGCAGCGCCGCCGATCCGGGCGGCGCGCCCACGCCGCGCGCTTCGACGTCCGCTTGCCGCAGCCGGAACGACCGCGGCGCATCGACGGCCGGGACCGCTCGCAGCGCCGACCGCGTCGCCCCAAGTTCCGCGAGCGTCTTCGTGCAAGTGGCGCAGGCGCTGATGTGCCGGCGGTGCGCATCCGCATTGGCGCCGGCCTCGCGACCATCCAGCGAAGCCGACAGCACTTCAATGTTCGGATGTGCCGCACGAAAGCGTGATAACAGGCTGGTCACAGGTTCATCGCTCGCAAGTACGTATCCTGTTCATGATCTATGGACGATCTGAAACGCTCGATCGTTCCGCGCTTCCGCCGAACTGGCGGCGCAATTTATCCCGTCCGCGGGCGATGCGAGACTTTACGGTGCCGATTGACGTGCGCATTGTCTCCGCAATTTCCTCATACGAGCAGCCCTGCATGTCGCACATGATCACCGCGAGACGCTGGTCGGGTGGCAGCAGCAGCAGCGCCTCCCGCACCGTCCGTTCTTGCTCTGACTGCATGGCGAGCGTCTCCGGCCCGGGACCGGCGTCGGCGACATCTACCGCGCTCTCAGAGCCCGGGGGCGCGGCGTCGAGCGAGACGGCCGGACGCCGCCCCCGGCGCCGCAGTTCGTCCGTGCAGGCGTTTGCCGCAATCCGCGACAACCAGGCGCGGAAGCTGCCGCCCTTGAAGCGGGCGAGGCCACGAAACGCGGACACCAACGCGTCCTGCGTGGCATCTTCTGCAGGCATCCGGCTGCCGAGCATACGAAAGCAGAGGTTGTAAATCGCGCGCTGATGCAGGTCCACCAGCGTATTGAATGCGTCGAGGTCGCCGGTCGCGGCGCGAGACACCAGCGCCGATTCGTCGACTGCAGCCATCGCCTCGGGCTCGCGTGGCAGATCTGTCATCAATGCGGCAGATTCTATCAGAGCCGCGAGGACGGGCGGCGCAAGCTCCGTGCTAGAATAAGGCTACTTATGTCCTACGATCCCGCCGGTCCGGACGATAGTTCGGGCCACCTTCCCCCCGCCGACCCCGAAGTCGCTGCCCGCTCGTTTGAGCCGGTCGCCGACGGCGCGCGAGAGGGCGCGGGGCCGGAGCACGACATCCCGTCGGTCGAAGCGGCGATGGCGCCGGCGGCCGCTCCAGCGCCGCCGTTCCCAGTGCCCGCGCCACCGGCAGATGGGCTCGATTCTGCGTCGTCGCCGTACCGCTACAGCGAAGCCACGCCTGATGCAGACCGCTATCTGGACGTCCCTGCGTCGCTGGAGCTCTCGTACGGCGCAGCGGATCTCGGCCTCAGCCCGGGCGCCTACGACCGCGTGATCCCCTACGGCGACGTCGCCCGCCGCCGCCGGGCGAGCGGCGGGACGCGCGCCCGCCGTGTCGGCCGCGAGCTCGTCGAGACGATCATCCTGGCGCTGCTGATCTTCTTCGCTGTGAAGGCGGTCGTGCAAAACTTTCGGGTCGAAGGGTCGAGTATGGAGCCCTCGTTGTCGACGGAGCAGTACCTGCTCGTCAACAAGGCGCTCTATTTTCGCCTGAACCTGGACACCGTGCACACGATTCTGCCGTTCATCTCCGGCGACAACGGGCAGAAGCGTCACGTCTTCCGCGCGCCGCGCCGTGGCGACGTGATCGTGTTCAAATATCCCGGCGACACGACGCGCGACTTCATCAAGCGCGTCATCGGGGTGCCGGGCGATACTGTCGAGGTGAAGGATGAGACGGTGTTCGTCAACGGCAGCCCGCTGAAGGAGGACTACATCAAGGATCCTCCGAACTACACGTACCCGCCGAAGACGGTGCCGCCCGACTCGTACTGGGTGCTGGGCGACAATCGCCGCAACAGCTTCGACTCGCACGCCTGGGGCCAGAGCTGCCAGGCGGCGCAGCAGTGCGACTTCGTGCCGGAGGAGAACATCATCGGTGAGGCCTGGCTGACCTACTGGCCGTTCAAGGCGCTCGGCTTCGTCAACAACAAGATCATCAAGCCCAGCGCGCCGTAGCGATGGCTTGTCGCGGGCGACGGCGGTGTAGCCTCGACAAACGCGCGACTGTTGTCGCCGGCGAGTATCAGCTCAGATGTCGAGCACCATTTCTCTCAGCGGGAGCGTCACTTCGAAGCGACGAACGCTGCGTACAGCGGCTGGGCGAGCTCGAGTTCGCGGACGTCGGTCAGTCCTGCGTCCGCCGCCATCGCCTCGACCTCCGTACGCGAGAAGAATCCGACGCCGTGCCCGCCCTTCGCCACCGCCTGTGGAATCTCATAGAACAGGTCGATGTGCGACAGCACCGCGTTGTACGGGCCAGCGCAATCCTCGACCCGTTCGGGGCCGCGAATCTCGGTGATCAGCAAGACGCCGCGCTCTTTCAGCGCGCGTCGGGCATTGGCAAGGACGACGCGCGCGTCGTCCATCTCGTGCAGGGAGATCTGCGTGTAGATGAAGTCAAAGGCGTCTTCGCTCGTCAGATCTTCCGCGCGCATCTCTTCGGCGTGCACGTGCTCGCTGAGTCCGGCGCGTTCGACGCGCTCCCGCGCGAGCGCGATCGACGTGGGGTCGGGGTCGAGCCCGGTGACGGTGCACTCCGGGAACGTCCGGCCGAGTGACGTCAGTCCGGCGCCTGCCCCGCACCCCAGCTCCAGGATCGTGCCGCCGCCCGAAAGCCGCTCGGTCAGTTCGGGCAACTCTGGCAACAACACGCTCGGCAGGAACAGCTCGTAAGCGGCTTTGCTGAATGCGTGGATCGTCTCGACCATCTCCTGTCCGTAATCGGCGAACGGAATGCCGGTGCCCGTGGCGAAGCACTCCTCGACGCGATCGGCGAGGCGCGACTCGACCGCATGGTTCGTGACGAGCCCGGCGGAGTACTGAAAGTCCGTGTCATCGAGCAACAGTGCATCGATGAACGGCGCAAGCGTGAACCGCTCGCTGCCGCCGTCGTATTCGAGCAGCTCTCCTGCCAGCGACGTCTTCGCCCACGCCGCCAGGTAGCGTGCGTCGAATCCGAGGAGGGCCGCCATCTCCTCGATCGTCAGCCCCACGGGATTGCCAGCGATCGCACTGAAAATGCCGAGCTTGATGCCGTAGTACGCCATGCGCAGGCTCGCCGCTCCTGCGGACCAGGAGAAGATTTTCAGGGCCTGGTCGTCCTTCGTCACGAATGGCTGTTGCATCGTCACAGTAGGTGGCTCCCCGGCGGGCGTGCGTGCGTTCCGCGACGAGGGCGATGTGCCCGCGTCCGACTATTAGAAACGATCCGGCGGGCGCGCGATACCGGCTCAGGTCAGCGAGGTGCGCGCCCAGACCGCGAACAATGGGTCGTGCGGTGGTCCGTCCTTGATGCTGCGGTCTTCGACCGCAACATCGCCGAAGGCGCCAGCGTGCCTGAAGTAGGCGGAGACCAACGCCGCCCGCTCCCCGTCATCCAGCGCGCGCCAGATGCGGACTGCCTTCGTCGGAAACATCCGGTTCGAGTAGGTGATCACGAACGGCGCGCCGGGACGGAGCACACGTGCGACTTCACGAAACACCTCGATCGGTCGCGTCAGGTACTGGATTGACACGGTGATGACAGCTCCGTCGAACTCAGCACCTTCGTACGGCAGGTCCGGCTCGGCGTTCAGGTCGCGCACCACATAGTCCGTGAGCTGGTCGTTCTCGCGCAGCTCCACCTCATTCATCCCCAGCCCCGAAAGCCGCTTCCACGCCAGCTCGCCAGGTAGGTGCGAGCGATAGCTCGACATCAGGTCGAGCAGCGCCGCACCCTTCGGCAGCAGCCCTCCGTACAGCGCCCGCGCGGCTTCGATGGCGTACTCATCGATGTGCACGAGGAGGCGCGGATCGCGATAGAACACGTCGTCCGGAGACTCATCCTCGCGTTCGAAGAAGCTCGGCTTGAAGGGCGATTCGCTCACGAGCGCAGCGTACCGCGCGATCGTCTCGGCTCCGGACTTCGCGCCTGGCGTGCGGCCACTCCGGCCGCAGTTGGCTGCTATCCTGCTTGCATTCGACCGCGCGACAGGACAGCCACGTCTGGGGCTTGTAGTGAGAGAACCGACCATCGAAACCGAAACCGTAAAGCCCCAGAAGTACGCCGCACCGCGCGGCACGGCCGACATCCTGCCCGAGGACTGGCCCTACTGGCTGTACGTCCGCGACGTCGCCGAGCGGGTGTGCGCGCGCTTCGGCTACGGCCGCATCGAGACGCCGATCTTCGAGCAGGCGGGCGTGTTTCTGCGGACGGCCGGCGAAGGCACCGATATCGTCGAAAAAGAGGTCTACCTCTTCGAGGACCGTGGCCGCGACCGGCTCGCGCTCCGGCCGGAGGGCACCGCGAACGTCGTCCGCGCCTATATCGAGCACGGCATGGCGAGCCTGCCGCAGCCCATCCGGGTCTTCTATATCGGCCCGATCTTCCGCTATGACCGCCCCCAGGCTGGCCGCTACCGCCAGCACACGCAGTTCGGCGTCGAGGCGATCGGCGACGGCGACGCCCTCGTAGACGCGGAGGTCATCGAGCTCCTCTGGACGTTCGTCCGCGAGCTCGGCCTGCGGGACTACACGCTCAAGCTCAACACGATCGGCGATCAGGTGTGCCGGCCCCAGTTCGTCGATGCGCTGCGTGCCTACTACCGGCCGCTCCTACCAGGCCTCTGCGAAGACTGCCGCGCGCGGTTCGAGAAGAACCCGTTGCGCCTGCTGGACTGCAAAGAAGAACGCTGCCAGTCGGCGATTGCGGGCGCGCCGCGGCTGCGCGACTATCTGTGCGACGCCTGCCGCGAACACTTCGCCCGCCTGCAGGCCTACCTGACGGCGCAGGCGGTCGCGTACGAAATCGACGAGCGCCTCGTGCGCGGGCTCGACTACTACACGCGCACCGTATTCGAGTGCCACCCGCTGCAAGAGGGAGCGCAGAGCAGCATGGGTAGCGGCGGCCGCTATGACGGCCTCGTCGAGCTGCTGGGCGGCGCGCCGACACCGGGCATCGGATTCGGCGCCGGCTTCGAGCGCTTGATCATCAACATCAAGCGGCAGGAGGTGGCAGTTGCGCCGGCGCCACCACCCGAGCTGTACATCGCGCACCTGACGCCCGAAGCAAGCATGCTCGCACTTGAGGTCGCGGCGGCCGTCCGGGCCGTGGGCTGCGGCGTCATCGTCGGCGGCGCCGGGCGCAGTCTGAAAGCGCAGCTGCGCCATGCGAACGCGAAGCAGGCGCGGTACGCCGCGATCATCGGCGCTGAGGAGGTGGCATCGCAGACGGTGACCCTGCGCAATCTCGTCGATCACAGCGAGCTTCGCATCGCCGCCGACGACGTGCCGGATGCTCTGCTCGCGTCAAGCGCCACCAAGTCGGAGCGCATCGATGCCTGACATGCTCGTCCGCTTGTACGATCTGCCGGACGCGGACGCGTACGACGCGAAGACTGCCGCCGCGGCCATCGCCGTGCGCCGGCTCGATGCCTGGGACCGCGGAGCGCTGCGCCGGTTTGTCGGCGAGCACTTCGGCGCCGAGTGGGCATCGGAGGCGGACTTCGCCTTCGCCCACGGTCACCCGATTCGCGGATTCGTGGCGGTGAAGGAGGGTGCGATCGCCGGCTTCGCCGTCTACGAGAGCAGCCGCCGCGGCTTCTTCGGTCCCACGGGCATGCGGGAAGACCTGCGCGGCAACGGCGCGGGCGCGTCGATGCTGTTCCGCTGCCTGGAATCGATGCGCGCCATGGGGTACGCCTACGCGATCATCGGCGGCGTCGGACCGGCGAAGTTCTACGAGAAGACGTGCGGCGCCCGCATCATCGAGGGCAGCGAGACCAGCGTCTACGGCGATCTCTATCGCGAGATGCGCGAGCGCGCGGACAATGCAAAGCAAGCCTGAAGCGCGCCCACCCGCGATCGACACCGTGTTCGGGTGTTACCATGTGACGAGAGGAAGAAACCCCCTCCAGGCAGGGGGTTTCGGCACGTGTGGCGATGTTCGACCGGCTCGAAGCGACCGACCAGCGATACGACGACCTGACCGAAGAGATGTCGAAGCCCGAGGTCAGCGGCGACTACGAGCGTCTTCAGGCGATCGCCAAGGAGCGCGCGTCGATCGAGCAGGTCGTCCGGCTCTATCGCGAATGGCGCAGCGCCTCGCGGGCGATCGAGGACGCGCGCTCGGTGGTTGGCGACAGCGACCCCGAGCTCAGCGCGATGGCGAAGGATGAGATCGAATCGCTCACGCCGAAGCGAGATGAGCTCGAGGAGCGGTTGAAGCGCGCGCTGGTGCCGAAGGACCCGCGCGACGACCGCGACGTGATCGTGGAGATCCGCGCCGGTACCGGCGGCGATGAAGCTGCGCTGTTCGCCGCCGACCTCTACCGGATGTACACGCGCTACGCCGACCGCCGCAAGTGGACCATCGAAGTGGTGTCGGCGAACGAGATCGGCATCGGCGGCATGAAGGAGGTCGTCTTCGAAATTCACGGCGTCGGCGCGTATTCCCGGCTGAAGTACGAGAGCGGCGTCCATCGCGTGCAGCGCGTGCCCGCGACCGAGGCGCAGGGCCGCATCCACACCTCGACCTCGACCGTGGCCGTGCTCCCCGAGGCCGACGAGGTGGAGGTGCAGATCAATGAGTCCGAAGTGCGCATCGACATTTTTCATGCCGGTGGCGCCGGCGGCCAGAACGTCAACAAGGTGGCGACCGCCGTGCGCATGACGCACCTGCCCACCGGCATTGTCGTCGTCTGTCAGGATGAGCGGTCACAGTTGAAGAACCGGACGAAGGCGATGGCCGTGCTCCGCGCGCGCCTGCTCGACCAGAAGCAGGGCGCGCAGGCGGAAGAGATCGCCGGAGCGCGCAAGCAGCAGGTCGGCAGCGGCGACCGTTCGGAGAAGATCCGCACCTATAATTTCCCGCAGGACCGCCTCAGCGACCACCGCATTGGGCTCACGGTGCACAACCTGCCGCGCATTCTGGATGGCGAGATCGACGACATCATTGATGCCGTTTCGGCCGACGCGGAGGCCCGCCAGCTTGAGGAGCGCGAACCAGCGTGAGCGTCCAGCGGCCGCATCGCCTGGAGATCGAATTCTGCACGACCTGCAAGTTCCAGGGGCGGGCGTTCTGGCTGGCGCGCGAGCTGTTCGACGCGCGGCCCGACCTGGCGGGCGAGATCGCCCTCGTGCCGTCGTCCGGCGGCGTCTTCGTCGTGCGCTACGACGGCGAGATCGTGTGGGATCATGCGGCCGAAGGGCGCTTCCCCGAGCCAAAAGAGGTGCGCGAGCGGATCCTCGCCGCGGCGAGCCTGCCGCCGACGCCGAGGCGGCATTGAAGTGCCAACTGCCCTCCTCGCTCGGCCCGCAAGCAAACCTCTTCGCGGGAGTCTCTACGGGCGTTCGAGGGCGGCCGGGACCCTTCTGTGCTGTGATGGTTGCAGAAGCCCTCAGTTCCGCGACCCAGCGCCTCCAGGGGGCCGGCATCGAAGACGCCCGGCTGGAGGCGGAAGTCCTGCTCGCGCACGCGCTTGGGAGCGACCGCACGCATCTGCTGGCGGAGTTGCGCTCGCCGCTGGCCCACCCCGCGAGCGAGGCGTTCGAGCGCGAACTCAGCCGCCGCCTTCAGCGTGAGCCACTGGCGTACATCACGGGCCATCGCGAGTTCTACGGCATCGATTTCATCTGCGCACCCGGCGCCCTCATCCCGCGGCCGGAGTCGGAACTTCTGGTCGAGTTTGCGCTCCGAAGGATCGCCGAGTGCGCGGGTCCATCACGCGTGGTCGACGTCGGTACTGGCACCGGCGCAATTGCCATCGCGATCGCGATCCATGCGCCGACGGCTCAGGTTGTCGCTATCGAGCGTTCGCCAGACGCTCGGACAATCGCCGCTAGAAACCTGCAGCGCCACCAGCTCGAAGACCGCGTCGAACTGCAGGCGGGCGATCTGCTTGAAGGAGCGGGCGTCTTCGACATCATCGTCGCCAACCTGCCCTATGTCGCTGCGGAGACGTGGCGAGCGCTGCCGCCCGAGATCCGCGACCACGAGCCGCGGGAGGCGCTGGTCGCCGGGCCGCTCGGGACGGAGGCGATCGAGGCGCTGCTTCACGCCGCGCCGCCGCATCTCGCGGTCGACGGCCTGCTCGCGGTCGAGATGGGCGACACGCAGGCGCGGTATCTCGCGGCAGGCGCGCGCGTGATCTTCCCCAAGGCAAGCGTCTGCGTTATGAAGGACTTGGCGGGACGCGATCGGTTGCTCGAGGTGCGGCGTGGAGGGGGTGGCTGAGTGGCTGATCTGGATGTGGACGCGCTGCGCGCCGCAGTCGAGGCGCAGGCGCGTGCGCGGGTTGAGGGCGATACGGCGCTGTTCGCGTCGTACATGACTGCACAGGCGCTGCTGCAGCTCGGCGGCGTGGCGTTGCCGCCAGGCCGACTCAAGAACCACCAAGTGCTCGACATAAGCGCGGACGGCGACAGCGCCACCCGGAGCGCCGACGTGCGCTATGCGGGCGCCTGGACCTACGTCCTCCGCACACGCTGGCAGTTCGTCGACGGCGCGTGGAAGGCCACCGAGGCGACGTTGCTCGCTGATACGGTGCGCGCGCCGTGGTGGCGACGCCTGATCGGACGGGATGCACTGAGCCGGCGGCCGCCCGCGCAGCGCAGAGATCTGAGTTGAGCGAGCTCGTCGAAGAGGCCTTCAGGTTCGACGCCGGTGGCCAGCGCATCGAAGCGGCCCTGCATCGCGGGGGCGCGCCGCTGGCGCTCGTCGCACTGCATCCGCATCCACTCTACGGCGGCGACCTGCACAACCACGTCGTCACGGCGGTTTGCGGGGCATTCGCGGACGCCGGTGCGACGACGCTGCGATTCAACTTCCGCAGCGCGGGCGGCGGTGGCCCGACGTCCGGCGATGCCGGCGGCGAAGCGGATGATGCGCGCGCCGCCATCGCGGCGGTGCGGAAGGCGGCGCCGTCGGCGGCGGTCGTGCTCGCGGGATACTCGTTCGGGGCGATGGTCGCGGCGCAGATCGCGGGCGACTCCGATCTCGCAGGTCTCATTCTGATTTCGCCGCCGGTGTCAGGGTCGCCGTTGCCGGCGCTGCCGGTTGGCACGGACACGCTCATCGTCGCTGGAGCGCAGGATGCGTTATCGCCTGCATCGGCGCTGGCGAAGCTGGCCGGTGCACGTTGCCGCGTGGTGAGTGTGCCGGGCGCGGGACACGGCTGGTGGCCGGGAGTCGACGACCTGAGGGTCGAGGTTCGTGCGTTCGCCGCCAGCAGCGCGTCGCGCGCGGACGCGGGCAATGCGCCGTAGGTGCTCGCGCTGGCGTGAAGCTCGGCTAGTCGCCGAGCACCGTTTTGTAGCCGAGCGAGATAATCTCCTCGGCGTACTCGCTCCGCCAGCCCGGGTTCGGCGTGCGGATGTTGTGGTCGCGGAACCAGCGATGGAAGCTCAGGTATTCGTCCTCGAGCTTGCGGCGCCAGCTATCCTCTTCGGCGAAGATATCAGGCTCCAGGTCCTCCAGCCGCGCGTCCATGTCGCTCGGATCGACGTCGAGGTCTTCCTGCCAGTAGTCAGCGAGGTAGTCGAGGCAGTCCTCCAGGTCCTTGCGGCAGTCGTTCATCAGGAGCGTCATCATCGCTTCCTGGTCGACAGGATTTGCCCGCAGCCGCAGGTCGCGCGCGCAGTTCTCGCAGACCACCACGAGGCGGCGCGCGTCGCACTCTTCCTTGTTCTTGCAGTTGTGCGTCCGCGGGGAGTAGTCGGCCGCGGCGGGCGACCTCGTATAGCCGGCCACGAGCGTCGGGCTCAGGCTGCCGCAGCGTAGGCAAGAGATCTTGTCGGCGAAGATATCGTCGATCGTCTTGTCCCAGTCGATCTGCATAACCCACCCCCTCAAGTTCTGGGTATCGCAAATCCATCTTATCTCAACGGAGATAGGGGTACAACGGACGGGTGGGCTCGGCCCATTCCGTGAGCGCGCTGTGTGTGTGTGGAGGCAATCCCCGAGTCGCAGGTACGGGGGTGCAGGCGCCGGCCGATACTACTCTTGGGCAAGGGGGTCCGTGTGAACATCCGTCACGTCCGGCCGATTCGGCTGATCACCGACGCCGAATCCAGCCTCATCACGTCCGAAGGGCGGCCCAAAGACCGCCGGCGTCCGCTGAACTGGACCTCTGTGGCGCTGCGGCTGCTGACGGTCGCTTGGAGCGGCGCGGTGACAGTGGCGCTGCTCGACGAATTCGGCGTCGTCTCCCATTTGCCGTTCATCCTGGCCATGGGAATGACCGGCTTGCTCTGCGGCGCCAGCTTTGTACTGACCCGTGACGACACTGACGAATTCGATGGCGCCCAGACCCGACGGAGGGATGATCTCGAAGAGGGCCCGCGGGACGCGCTCACCGAACTGCCGACGCTGAACTACTTCGCCCGCCGCCTCAACGACGAGTTCGCCCGCTCACGCCGAGTGGGGCGGCCGATGTCGGTGGTGCTGATCGACGTGAACAACCTGACGGCTGTGAACAAGGAGTACGGCGTGCGCGCCGGCGATGAGGTCTTACGTCACGTAGCGAAGACGATCGATGCGACGCGCCGCTTCAACGACGTGGCCGCCCGCCTCGGCGACGACGAATTCGGCGTCCTGCTGATGTCCACGGGCGATGCGGGCGTGCAGGCCTTCATCGACCGCCTCGACGAACGCCTCGCGCGCGACTCCGCGGTCGCCGACGTCGGCGGTCGGAGCATCTCCCTTTGGGCCGGCGTCTGCTCTGGCAGCGCGGTCTCAGACCCCGGGATGACCCAGGCGGAGGCCGTGCTCGAAGCCGCGATGGGTAGCCTCAACCAGGCCAAGCAGGAGCGGGAGCGGCGGCGCCGGACGTGGCTCTCCGCCTGACTCCACGCCACCGGCATCCGGCGGAGCTATAGGAACGCACGCTCACGAGCACCCAGCCCATCCGCATCCGTACGGCGATTCCGACGGCTATGCCGCGCGCTCCATACGGGGCGTTTCGGGCACGGCGGCTGCTCGCTGCGCTTCGATCCGGAGGAGCAATTGGACCAGCGCACCTATGCTGATGAGTTCCGCGCCTGGCGGCGCGACGTAGGGCTGCGCCTGGAAGCACGCCTCGTAGGCCGCCTGCAGCTGCGTCCGTAGGTCCGCATCGGACATCGCCTTGCTCCATACCTCAATCAGCAGGCGGCCGGTCGAGGCATCTTCCGCCGATAGCGTCTGGTTGGGTGTCCGCGGCGGCGTCAAGAGCGTCTGGGTCTGCGCCAGCCGTTCGACTACCGCCGCCAGCACCGCCGATTTCGAAGCGAAGTGATGATAGAGGCCGCCCTTCGAGACACCGGCGGCAAGCCGCACATCATCCATCGACGCCGCCGCGTAGCCTCTGTCCGCGAACGCCACGAGCGCCGCGTCGACGATCGCGTCGCGCGTCGCCTGGGACCGCGCCGCCTGGGACTGCCGGGGGTGGGTCATCGCCGCTCCTCTGTGGAGCATCGGCAGCGGTGCGCCGGGCCTGCACGTCGCGGTCGAATGTTCATGTCAACGCGGATCTTTTTGGCTGAAATGGGTTGACAGCCGACACAGCGTGGGCGTATAACGAAACCGACGGGTCGGTAACCCGCGAGTAAGCCAGGCGGCTCAGGCTCCTGCAGGGGGCCAAAAATCGTGTAGGAGGAGATGGCCATGTTCCGCGTTTCCTGGTAACCCCCACAGTCCGACACAGGCCAGAAATGGCTCCCAGCCTGGGAGCCATTTCGACGTTACGCGGTGATCTACATCGCCGCGGGCACCCTCAGGCGGCGACTCTCGGCGCCGCCGCCGCGTGGTGCTCGGTCTCTTCGTCGTGGTCGGAGTAGCGGATTTCGACGATCTTCTCCCAGGCGAGCAGGAATGCCTGCACGCACTGCGGGTCGAACTGCGTGCCGCTGCAACTGATGATCTCCTCCCGGGACGCATCGACCGACAGCGCCGCTCGGTACGGGCGGTTCGAGGTCATCGCGTCGAACGTGTCGGCCAGCACGAAGATGCGCGCCCCCAGCGGAATCTCGTCCGCCGCCAGGCCCTTCGGGTAGCCCTTGCCGTCGAAGCGCTCGTGGTGCGCCATGACGATGATCGAGGCGCCGGACAGGAATCCGATCTCCCTGATCATGTCGTGCCCGATCTTCGGGTGGCGCTTCATGTCCACCCACTCGTCGTCCGTGAGCGGTCCCGGCTTGTGCAGGATCGAATCCGACACGCCGATCTTGCCGATGTCGTGGAGCAGTCCGCCCCGCTGCATATCGACCCATTGTTCGGTACCCGGGTCGATGCCCATGTAGAAGGCGACTTCCATCATGTATTTGGCGACGCGTATCGAGTGGCCCTTGGTCTCGCGGTCGCGGGCGTCGAGCGCCGAGACCAGCGCCTCGAGCGTGCCGTCGTAGGTCTCGCGGAGCGTGTCCGCCATGCCGAGGACGTCGCGGTTCGCCTTCTGCAGTTCGCGGTTGCGCTTCTTCAACTCTTCGACGTTCTGCGCGGTCTTGTCGACGTACTGCTTGATCGAGAAACGCATCATCAGCGGCGGCGCGATGAACGCCAGCAGGCCGATGTAACCCAGCCCGTCGTATGCGATTGCAAGCGCCAGTCCGAGCAGGCCGAACACGACATAATGCGGCAGGAGCCACTCGAACTTCTCGCGCCAGACGGCGAGAATCGACGTCCGCGTCGCCAGGCTGACCGCGATCGTCACCAGGCTGATGTTCATGAAGTAGTAGGCGACGATTCCACCGAGGGCGATCGGAATCAGCAGCACGCTGTGAGGGACGCCGGGACCGATGAGGCGGACGAAGACCTGCATGAACGCCGCCGTCGCGACGTTGACCACGGTGAAGGCGCCGACGTTGAACAGCCGCTTGTACCAGGCGCCGCCACCCAGCAGGTCCGTCGACATGGCAGCAAACGGGCTGACGATGACGGCGCCGGCGGGGCCCCAGAGGAATGCGACGGCGAAGTCGCTCACCATGCCGATCGACACGGCGGTATCGCCGTAGATCGGCACGCGGGTGCGGCCAAAGCCGGTCGCGAGCAGCGCAAACACGAACAGCCCCAGGAGGTCGGTGGAGTCGAGTTGCGGCGCAAAGAACGCCATCGAGAGCAGCCCGACACCGAAGATGCCGAGGACATACGCGAGGGCGCGCCTCGGCAGGCGCTCCGGCGGGTCGGCCTCGTCCGAGGCGCGCTGGAGCCGCACGACGTTCGAGTCGATGGCTTCGGCGTCGGACGGCAGCTCGCTAATGGGCTCGCTGAGCATGATTCCCGCCAAAGAAGCGTCGTGACCCCAGGTCGAAAGAGGCCTGTACGAATATCGGCGATTCGGCGCGGCCGCCGTAGGGCTCAGGCGGCTTCTTCCAGTTGTGAAGCCATCTCGCGCTTCAGCATCGACAGGATCCGCTTGTGAAGCTGGCAGACGCGGGATTCCGACAGGCCCATCATTTGGCCGATCTCGTGGAATGGCTTGGCCTCGGAATAGCGCAGCTTCAGGATCGCCCGGTCGCGCGCGGTCAGGCGGTGGACGGCCAGATCGAGCATCGCAAGCGAGGCATTGTGGTCTGCTGCCTTCGCGGGGTCGCCCGCCTCGTCTTCGTCCACCGGGTCAAGCGACGGGGCGTTCTCGCCGCTGCGGTCCTGCAGCGCGCGCTCGAGCGAGATGAACTTCGAGCCGGAGTGCTTCATGATTCCGTCGAGCTGCTCCCTGGGGATGCCCATGCGGAGCGCGACCTCCTGCGGCATCGGCCAGCGTCCGAGCTTCGCCGACAGCTCTTGCGATGCCAGCTCGACCTCTCGCGTACTCTTGCGGAGCGAGCGCGGCAGCGGGTCCATCTTCCGTATCGCGTCCAGGATGGAGCCCCGGATGCGGCGGATCGCGAAGCTCGCAAAGCTCGTCCCACGTGTCTCGTCAAACGCGTCCACGGCCTGGATCAGGCCTTCGATCCCGTAGGCGAGGGCGTCCTCGCGGTCGAGCCCAAGGGTCTTCTGGTTGTCCGTCGACATGCGGCTGACGACAAATGCCACCAGCGGCATGTGCTTCATGATCATCGCTTGCCGTTGTTCAGTGCGCGCCATGGGCTCCCCCTCCTGCGGTCCGATGAGATGCCGGAAAGGAGGAATCAGGGTGCGCGCGCGGAACGTCGAATCTGTCAGGGATTCGAGGAGTTCGGCGGCCCGGCGTTCCGTTGCGGGACGGATCCGTGGCTTTGCGTCCTCGCCTCTCGGCGAGTTTGCCCGTTCGATGCCTCTCACCGGTCGGCTCGCCGTCCTGGCGCGTCGGTGACACCGATCCGTCTGGTGTTCGCATCTCTCAACGGCGATGATGCCGTTTTGTTACACGTCTGAAAGAGAATTTCGAAAAGTTTCTCGCTTGTCATCCAAAATTGGTGTGGCGAACGGCGATGTTTTCGTGCATACTCCGTGGTTGGAACTCCTTTTTTCTTCCGATAGTACATGCGAGGTGGAAGGTGGCGAGAGCACGAGCAACTCTGGATCGGGGCGAGCGAGGAACGATCACGCGCAAGAAGCTCGTGAATGGCGCCCTGGAGCTCTTTTCAACGGATGGCTACGACGACGCGACGATCGACGACATCGCGCAGGTGGGCGGCTACTCAAAAGGCGCGTACTACTTCCACTTCTCCACCAAGGAAGACGTGTTGATGGAGTTGCTGCGCCTGTGGACGGAGGACCGAACTACGGCGCTTGCTGCGCACGGCGATGATGGACGGACCACGGCGGCGTCGGCCCAGGAGCTGGTAGAAGCGTTCCTCTCGTACGCGCAAGAACCACGATGGCCCGGCGTCCTTCTGGTGTTCTGGACGCAAGCGATGCGCAGTCCCGACGTCAGTAAGCGGCTGGTCCAGGCGTACGCCGGTTGGCGCAAGACGATCGCCAGCGCGTTCGAGCGCGCCAGCGCGACGGGAGGCCTGCGCATCGAATCAGCGGATGAGGCTGCGAACGTTGTCCTCGCCGCGCACGACGGATACGCAGTCCAGGTCGCGATTGGCGCCCCCCAGATCAAGACGATGAGCGCTGCGGATCTCGCAGCTTCCCTCGTCACGCCGCTTCGTGCCGCTGCATCGACGGCCCAGCGGCGATCGGCGACCGGCTGACCGCTCCATCCGGTTGTGCGTGTTATCGTGACGATCCGCCACGGCGCTGTGCCGTGCGTCACGATCGGGGTGATACCTGCGCGCGCTGATCCTCGCCCCGTTTTCCGATGCTTGCCTGCGCCGTCTAGGCCGGCAGATGGATGTTTCATACGAAAGCTGGACGGACACGAACCGCCTGCAGGACCCCGACGAACTGGGCGCGCGCATCACAGAGGAAGGCGTTGGCGTCCTGATTGTCGAGGCGGATTTCGTATTTGAAGAAGTGTTCGACGCCGCCCCGGGACTACTGCTCGTCGGCGTCTGCCGCAATGCCCTCAACCAGGTGGACCTGCCGAGCGCGACCGCCCACGGCGTCGCCGTCATTCACGCACCCGGGCGCAATACCAATGCAGTGGCCGAAATGACGATCGGGCTGATGCTGGCGCTCGCGCGTCGGATCCCGCAGGCCGACCGGCTCGTGCGCGGCCTCGGTTGGCGCGACCCGACGATCGGCTACCGCTCGTTTCGCGGACGCGAGATTGCCGGGTCCACTGTTGGCGTCGTTGGCTTCGGCCAGATCGGCCGCGCGGTCGCGCGCAAGTGCGCGGCCCTTGGCGCGAGGGTCCTCGTACACGACCCCTTCGTGCCGGCGCGCCAGATCGGGGCGCTTGGCGCTGAGGCGGCGGGACTCGACGAACTTGCGGCGGGCGCGGACTTCGTGACGCTCCACGTGCCGGAAAACGAACGGACGCATCGCCTCGTCGACGCGGCGTTCTTGCGCCAGATGCGCCCGCAGGCGTTCCTGATCAACACCGGCGCGGGCGGATCGGTCGATCCGGTCGCGCTGGCGGCGGCGCTCGACGCGGGCACGATCGCCGGCGCCGCGCTCGATGTCTTCGATGGCCATCCGCTGCCCGCATCCAACCCGCTGCACAGCGCACCAAACGTGATCCTGACACCCCACATCGGCGGCGCGACCGAGGAGACCGTCGAGCGCCATTCGCGGATCATGACGTCGGCGATCGAGCGCCTGCTCGCGGGCAAGCCACTCAGGTACGTCGTCAATCCCGACTACGCAGCGGCCCGTGCAGGCTAACAACGCCGTCCTCGTCATCGACGCGGGCACGAGCGCGATGCGCGCGGTATCGGTCGATCTGCACGGCGAGCCTGTAGTCATCGCGAGCGTGCCCTGGCGCTTGTTCATGCCGGAGGACGCCGCTCCGTTTGGGCGAGAGCTCGATCCGAAGGAAGTGTCCGCCGCCGTGGATCGCCTCGCCGCCATCGCCGTGATCGGCAGCACCCGCTACGAGGCAGTCGCGGTTACCGGACAGCGCGAAGGCCTCGCCATCCTCGACGCCGACGGCAATGCGATCTTCGCTTCGCCCAACGTGGACGCGCGCGCATCCGCCGAGGGGATCGCGATCGACGCCGAGTGCGCCAGCGATGTGTACGAAACCACCGGGCACCTTCCGTCGCTGATGCAAGCGCCCGCCAAGTTGGCCTGGCTCCGCGCAAATCGGCCGCGTGTCGCCGAGCGTGCAGCAATTGCGTTGCCGTTGGTCGATTGGATCGCCATGCTGCTCTCGGGCAGAGTGGCGATGAGCCGGAGCCTGGCAGCGGAGAATGGCTTCATCGACGTCTCCTCGGGGTTGGTCGCGACGGCGTTGCAGCGCCTCGGCGTTGCGGCGTCGTGCGTGCCTGAGGTGATCGACGACGGCGCTGTCGCAGGAATCGTCAGCACGGGGCCGCTTGCCGGCCTGCCGGTCGTGCTGGGCGGGGCGGATACGCAGTGTGCGCTCGTCGGCATGGGCGCGGTCAGGCCCGGAATGGTGGGCGCGGCCGCCGGTTGGAGCGCTCCGTTGCAACTGGTGACGTCCGCTCCACGCATCGACACGGAGAGGCGCACATGGACCAGCGTGCACACGGTCCCCGGCGCGTGGATATTGGAATCGAACGCCGGCGAGGCCGGCCGGGCATGGGACTGGATCTGCACGGTCACGGACCTTACGGCGGAACAGGCATTGCTGCTCGCCCGCGATGCGGCGCCCGGATCGGGCGATGCGATGGCCGTGTTGGGTTCTGGCGCGATGAACGCCGGCGAGATGACGGCCGGCGTCGGCATGCTGTCGATGCCCCTGCCGCTCGTCATGGCGGCGCCGGGCCGCGGCGAGTTGCTGCGCTCCGTCCTCGAGTCCATCGCATTTGCGCTGCGGGCCAATCTCGAGCAGCTCGAGCGGGTGTCCGGCTCGCCCCTCGTCCGCTTGCACCTGGGTGGTGGCATGTCGCGAAGTGACCTGTTTGCGCAGATCGTCGCCGACGTCATCGACCGTCCGGTTGCGGTCGCTCATGCGGCCGAGACCTCCGCCGTCGGGGCTGCGGTGCTCGCGGCGGTGACGCTGGGGTTGCATGCCTCGCTCGAAGCCGCGGTGGCCGCGATGACGCGCCCACGCCGCGTGATGGAGCCCGAGCTGGCCGCGTCTGCGGCGTATGAAGACTACTACGAGCGCTGGCGCCGCATGTCTCGCGCCCTTGCCCGCGCCGACGTGGAGTGCGCATGACCGGTCGCTTTCTCGCGGAACGAGAGGAGGTGTTGGCTGCGGTCCGGCGCATCGCCGCCGCCGGTCTCGTCGCCTCATCGAGCGGGAACGTCAGCCGCCGCATCCCAACGCCCGACGGCGATCTCTTCGCGGTCACGGCGAGCCGCGTTCCGTACGATCGGTTCGGTATCGACGACGTGCTGGTGGTCGACGCAGAGGTCGATCCGATCGACGGAGA
Organism: Dehalococcoidia bacterium; assembly: GCA_038227375.1. Taxonomy (GTDB): domain Bacteria; phylum Chloroflexota; class Dehalococcoidia; order DSTF01; family JACRBR01; genus JALYKW01. Next base: position 25,833 of record JBBRPY010000012.1, on the reverse strand, counting down.
TGGCATTCCGTCGAGTGAATCACTCGCCCACATGGCCGTGTACGCCGCGCGGCCCGACGTGGGCGCCGTCATCCACACGCACTCGATCTACGCCAGCGCGTTCGCGGTTGCGGGAATATCAATTCCCCCCATACTTGATGAACAGGTGCTGCTCCTTGGCGGCGCCGTCGAGGTCGCCGACTACGGGCCGTCCGCCAGCGACGCGCTGGCACGGAATGCGGTGGCAGCGTTGGGACTGCGCGCGGCCGTCCTGCTGCGTCACCATGGCGTGCTGGGGGTGGGAGCGGATCTGGAGGAGGCGCTGGCCGTCGTCGAACTGGTCGAGCGCGTTGCGCGCGTCCACAGCATCAGCTTTGGCATCGGCAGCGGGGCGCAGCTTCCGCTCGATGTCGTCGCTCCGGAACAGGCGGTGTACCGCATGATCAAGGGTTTCAAAGGGAGTTAGATGCAAGTACCAGGATTCCTCTTGCGACGTCTGTACATGAAAGGCAGCCTCCGCAATACGGACGGCGGGTTCGCGTTCGACCTCAAGAACTCACTCGGCTCAGGCTATGCGGAGCAGGTGCTGCCGATCACGCTCGACGGTGACGAGTTGCCAGTCGAGACGGCGCGCTTCGTCGTCGCAGGTGAGGCCACGGGGTTCGCAGACGTGTCGGCCGACCGCCCGATGACACTCGGGATGAATCGCGTGGTGACGATCGCCATCGCGGGTCACAGGCTGGAGGCGGGGAAGCACAAGCTCGGCATCGGCTTCGTCGTCGCCGGCATGGGCACCATGCAGTTCGACGTCACGGATGCGATATTGCCGGTGTCCGTGGGCACGGCTGAGGGCTGAGCGTCGGCGTCGACCGAAGAGTCTTTGTACAGAGGAGCGGCCCTAGCCGCGCGCCCGGCGCGAAAGCCAGTCGAGGACGATTGCCTGGAGCGCCTCCGGGCAGTCCGTCGGCACCGAGTGGCCGGAGTCCGGCACCTCCGCCAGCTCTGCGTCGGGTAGGGATGCCACCATGCGCTCCGCGGTCTCGCGTGGCAGCACGGCAGTCTTGCCTCCACGGACCAGCAGCGTCGGCACCTTTATCGACGGCAGCAACGGCCAGAGGTCTGCGGGCGCCCACGCCGCCGGCGCCTTCGGATCCCACTTCAGGTGCAGCCTCCCGTCGCCAGTCGCGTTCAGGTTCCACTCCGTGCGATGGCAGAGGTTTGCCTCTGGCGCTGTCGGGTTGCCGGCCCGCGCCGCTTCGACCGCCTCCTCGATCGTTTCGAACGGCACGTGCCCTGCCGCGGCGAGCTTGGAAATCACGGGCCAGTTCGGCGTCCGCTCGCGGTCCATCTTCGGCGGGATGTCGATGATGATCAGCCGCGACACCTGCCGCGGACGCGAAGCGGCGTACGCGATCGCGTTGTGGCCACCCATCGAGAGCCCCATCAGCACGAAGCGGTCGAGATTCAAGTGGTCCGCGAAGGTCTGGATGTCCTCGACGAAGTCCGCGGTGGCATACGACGGCGCGTGGGAGCTGTCACCGTGGCCGCGCTGATCGAGGGCGAAGAGGTGGTAGCTCTGGGCGAGCGCCGGCGCCATGTGGTCCCAGGTGTGGGCGTGACCGGTCAGGCCGTGCAACAGCAGCATCGGCGGCGACGCCCCGTCGCCCCATTCGAGATATCGGAACACGCTTCCGTTCCAGTCGAACTCACGCTGCGCATACGCCGTGGTCACTGATGCACTTCCTTGGTCCGCTGGCGAGCATGGCGCAGCGACGCGCCGATGTCAACACCGCTGCCCGGCGCAGGGCCGAGCGCGGGCTCAATGCCCCGGCCCGCGGCTCGGATCGGGGGGCGCCCCCGCTATGCGGGCTGCGCCGCGTGCGGCATAGTGGTTCGATGGCGAACGACCGGCGCGTGGACACGGGCGCGGCCGAAGGCGGCGCGCCTGAGGTACTGCTGCGGACGCGGCTGCGGCGGGTTGCGCTCAGCCCGTGGTCCTTTCAGGCCGCCGTGGCGGCCGTCCTCATCGCGCTCGTTGTCTGGCAAGTGGACCTGGTGGACCTGGGCCATGCCTTCCGGGATGCGGAATACGGCTGGCTGCTGCTCGCGCTGGCGGTCTATCTCATCGCGCGCGTCGTGCATACCTGGGAATGGCAGATGACGCTGACGAAGGTGGGGCGGGCGCCCTTCGGCGGCCTCTTCGGCGCGCTGCTGATCGGCAGCCTTGTCAACGCCGTCGTCCCTGCATCAGCCGGTGACGTTGCCAAGGTGCAGATCATCGCGAACCGATACGGTCTCTCGCGCACCGGCCTGATCACCGGCCGCGGCGCCGAGGCTGTCGTCAATGCCGTGATCATGGTGATCTTCATTCTCGTCAGCCTGGCGCTGCCGCAGACGGGATTCGCATCTCGCCGCGTGCTGCTGCTCCTCGCCGTCGCCACATTCGCCGCCTTCTTCGGTGCGGCGCTGCTCAGTAACCTCCTTTCGCGCGAACTGCCCGGTTGGCGCATCTTGCATCGCCTGCCGAAGCGTGCTCGCGCCGCGCTCGACCATATCTGGCCGCGCTTCTACGACGGGCTGGAGCTGATCCGCCGTCCGCGACTGCTGATCGCCGCGATCCTGCTCAACTTCTTCGGCTGGATCGTCGACGTGACGATCCTCTGGTCGTACGGGCAAGCGTTCAATTTGCACGTGCCCTGGGGCGCGTATCTCTCGGTGACCGTGGCTGTGGCGATTATCACGACCTTCCCGATCACGTTCGGCAACGTCGGCACGTTTGAGTTTGCGCTGCTGCGCGTGCTGTCGCTCTACGGCATCGCATCGGACCGGGCACTGGCCTTCGCGGTCGGCACACACGTCTTCAGCACGCTGTTCGTCGTGGTGATGGGGTTGCTTGCGATGTGGCTGATGGGCGTCCGACCGGGCGAAATCTTCGGATTGCGGCATGGACCGGCGGCTGAGCCGGCCGCCGCGATCGCGCCACCGCCTCCATCATTGTGAGGCGCTACGCATTGCGGTTTGCCGCCGGATCACCTATATTTTGGTTGTAAATCCTCCCCCGCAGTCTCCTGTTCGCCTTCGGTTCTCCCGACGCACAAGACGGCTTTACCGGACGAGGTCGCCAGCTTCGTGCTTGGCAGAGTAATTGTTGTGCGTACGCCGTGTTCGCCGGCCGATCGAGCCGGGTAACGAAACATATCGCGGCATACAGGAGGTACACCCCATGACCGGAGAGATCAAACGCTTGGACCGAAGCCGTGGCTTTGGATTCATTCGGCCTGCAGGCGCATCGGAAGACGTGTTCTTTCACACGTCCGCGCTTCAGGGCCTGATCTTCGACAACTTGAACGAAGGCCAGACGGTCGAGTTCGAGAAGCAGCCGGACGACCGCGACCCGCGCAAGAGTCGCGCAGTCAACGTCCGCATGTCGGCGGGCGCCTAGCGCTCCGTCGCCGAGCACCGGACAAAAACACAGAAACCGCCCGAATTTCGGGCGGTTTCTGTGTGTGTATGTCTGGTAGCAGCGGTTGGATTCGAACCAACGACCTATCGATTATGAGCCGATTGCTCTAGCCCCTGAGCTACGCTGCCGTGATCTTCGAACCGGACGGCGTCTCCAGCAGCAAGCGCGCCGGGAACGATGGCGCCCTTGTCGCGTGGCGTGAAGGAAAGAATGGTGCGCTTGGCGGGACTCGAACCCACGACCTCTGCCTCCGCAGGGCAGCGCTCTATCCACTGAGCTACAAGCGCACGAGAATCCCGCGCCGGGCTGTGCTGTTGGTGCCGAGAGCGGGATTCGAACCCGCACGCCCTTGCGGACACTACGCCCTGAACGTAGCGCGTCTGCCGTTCCGCCACCTCGGCATGTGCCGTTGCGAGCGGCTTCCGGATTGTAGCAAGGCCCTAGATCGCCTACAAGCGCGGTCGGTTGGATGTTGGTGTTGGAGCGCGTTTTGGCACGATGTGTGCCGTCGGCGAGTGGCTCTTACCCAAGCAGATTGAGTGGTGGGCCGTACAGGACTTGAACCTGTGATCTGTCGCCGCGGCGACGCTCGTCGTGCCTCTGTCGGCCCGTGAGGGATTGGAGTGGTGGGCGGTACAGGACTTGAACCTGTGACCTCTTCCGTGTGAAGGAAGCGCTCTACCAACTGAGCCAACCGCCCGCGAGGCTCGTCGACGGCATTCTAGCAAGCCGAGTGCAGGCATCAACGTAGGCCCACAATCTGCCGATCAGGAACGAAACACCACCACGAAGTCCAGCGTGAATCCCAAGAGCTTGTTCCGGATGATCTTGTAGTCGCTGATGCCGGCGTCGCGCAGAAGCCGCCGCATATCGCCGACCGACAGCAGGTCCATGTAGTCGCCGGTCGCCCACTCCCGCCCCGTCCGTCGCAGATACGCCTCGAACAGCGTTCGCGGACCCCAGTGGAGCAGCGGCGTCCGCGTGTGCACCTCGATCGGGAAGGTGCGGTTGGGCGTGGTGACGAAGCCGCACCGCGCGACCCGCTTGATCTCCCTCAAGAAGAAGACCTGGGCGTCCCATCGCCCGTCGTGGCGGCCGACGTGCTCGATCACCGCGTTCGACCAGCAGACATCGAAGGCGCCATCGTCGAAGGGGAAGACCGTGCCGTCATATTGCACCGCCTTGATCTCCGGATAGCGCTGCGAGAACTGGACCGGCGCTTCCATCCCGAGTGCGGTGATCTGCGGCCGATAGGGGTAGTGCTTCTCGACATAATTGTCGGTGTTGCTGTACTCCGTCTCGTTGAAGCCGACGTCGAGGAGCTTCATCTCCGCTGTCGGACGGATCTCATCCAGGAACGTCTGCCACTTCCTGCGGCGATTGTACCCGGACACTTTGTAGGCGATGGACATGAGGAATGTACCCCTTGGGGTGTCTGAGTGACGGTGCGGGGCGAAGAATGTTCGGCTCAGGTTACGGCGTCCAGCCGCCTCGCGCGACCGCCGGCACGAAGTCAGCGAGGTCGGCCGGGAACGCCACGCTCCGGCCTTCTTCCGCGGAGCGATAGCAGGCCATGAGCACCTCCGTCACGGCGAGGCCGTCGTGCCAGGTCTCGTCCGGCATCCGCCGGGCGAGGAACGCCTGTACCATGTGCCGGTTCTCGGCGGTGTAGCCGTGGGCGGCGGGCGCGTCGGCGACGACCGGCATCAGCCCGGACTCGGCGTTCTGCTTTTCGGCCAGATCCTCGCCCGGGCGCTGGCCGAGGCCGCGGCTGATGAACACCGTGAGGTCCGTCGTCAGGCTATCGATTTGCAGCGAGTACTCCGGGCCGAGCAGCTCCGCCCGCAAGCGGCCCGCCGGCCCGACAAAGCTCCAGGATGTCGTCGCCTCCACAAGCGCGCGTTCGCCGCCGGGCGCACGGAGGGCGACGGCGGCGCGCGCGAAGTCTTCCGACGGCGCACTGGCGTAATCGAGGGCGCCGTCCGAGCGTTCGCGGAGAATCGCTGCGTACTCGGGCCGCGACCACTTCAGCGAGGCGATCTGCGCGTTGACCTCTTCGACCTGGAGCGCGGCACGCGGCTCGTCCGGCGCGGTCAGGAGGTGCCGCGCGACCTCGTAGCTATGGCAGAGCATGTCATTGAGGACACCGCCGCCCTGGCGCTCGCCGCTCCAGAACCAGTTGGTGTGCGGACCGCCATGCTCCTCCGCCGCGCGCGCGAGGTAGGGCCGGCCGGCGAACGGCACCGCGCGCCGCCAGACGATCTCCTTCCCGCGCACGACGGACGGCTGGAACACCTGGTTCTCGAGGTAGCCGTGAAGGAGTGGCGTCGACTCGACCAACTCGATCATCCGTCTCGCTTCGGCCAGGTTGCGTGCCAGCGGTTTCTCGCAGGCAAGGCCCACCAGCTCGCCGTTGCCTCGCGCGAGCGCATCGACGATCTCCTCGACCACCGCGACGCGGGTGTCGTTCGTCGAAGAGATCCAGAGCGCGTCCACCCGCGGGTCGGCGACGAGGTCCGTGATCGAAGCGTGCACCGTCGCATCGCCGACGCCGTGGCTGCGGGCTTGTGCTGCAAGACGCTCCGCGTGAGCGCGCGTCGGGCTGAACACACCCGTGGCCTCGCAGTCGCGCACGCCGACCAGGCTGGCGACATGAACGCGATTCATGAAGCCGGCCCCGACGAACCCGATGCCGAGCGGTCTCGTGGTCATGCAGCGCCGCTGTCCCTCTGTCAGCAGAGGCATTGTGCGCGCGGAAAGCGTCGGACGCTAGGACGAATGTCAGCCCCTCCGGCCGCGAAGTTCGGCACGCTCCAGGACCGCCGCCCTGCCTTACGAAGACTGCGGCGACAGCACGAGCGTGCTGTGGTGGTCGAGGATGCCGCCGTTGCCGGTGACGAGCACGACGTCGTTCCTCGGCGCCTGACGGTCGCCGCCGTGACCGCGCGCCTGGATGATGCCCTCCGAGAGCGGCGTCATGCCCCACATGTAGTAGGCGCTCAACTGGCCGCCACCCGTGTTCGTCGGCAGGGCGCCACCGGGCCCAAGCTTGCCGTCCTCGACGAAGGGGCCGCCGTCGCCTTTAGCGCAGAAGCCGTAGTCCTCGAGCGTGACCAGCACGGTGTAGGTGTAGCAGTCGTACGCTTGCAACACATCGACGTCTTCGATGCCAATGCCGGCCATCGCGAACGCCGTCTGCTTCGACATCGGCCCGCCGGTCTGCGTCTCCACGTCCCAGCCTTTGCGGCGCATGTCGCCGGGATGGCCCTGTCCCATGCCCCAGATGTATGCCGGCGGTTGTTGGAGCGACGCCGCGGCATCGGCGCGAGAGACGATGACGGCGACGCCGCCATTCGATACGAGACAGCAGTCGAGGAGGTGCAGCGGCTCCGCCACCCAGCGCGATGCGCGGTAATCGTCGAGCGTGATCGGCTGGCGATGCTCGGCAAGCGGGTTCATCGCCGCCCACTGGCGCTCGGCGACGGCGATGGCGCCGAGCTGATCGCTCGTGGTCCCGTACATGGCCATGTGGCGGCGGGCGGCGAGCGCGTAGTGCGCGTTGATCCCGAAGACGCCGAATGCCGGATAGAGGCCGCCCATGCCGGCCGGCCGCGTCGGACGGCCCATGCCCGCGTAGGCGGCGCCGCCGCCGCGCCCTTCGCGCAGAGGCGCATCTGCGAAGACGCCGACGACGTGATTGGCCATCCCGTGGATCACGCACATCGCCGCGTACTGCGCCATGACGTTCGCGGTCGCGCCGCCCACGTTCATGCTCGAAAGCAGGCGCAGGTGCGTGAGGCCGAGGTAGTTCTGCAGCCCGACGCCGCCCATGCTGCCCAGGGGCGACACGCCGGGGTTCACCAGCAGGCCATCGATGTCCTGCTTCTTCAGACCGGCGTCGGCGACGGCACGCTGCACGGCTTCCGCGGCGAAGTGCTGCGCGTCGTGGCCGTAGACGCGCCCCATCTCTGAGATGCCGAGGCCGGTGATCGCTGCCTTGGCGCGAAGCGGATGTGCCATGAGCCGAAGGTTATAGGGTTCGCGTTTCTGGTTCCAGCTTGCGTGGGGCTGCTGGCGCGTTGTTCGACGCCGCGCCTACCCCGACGCCGCATGAGAATCCACAGAGCGCATGGAGTTCACAGACGGGCGTGATGTGGAAGCGGCGTGCCGAATGAAGGGCGATCTCGCCGGGGCACCACGCAGGCCCGAACGTTGAGGCAGCGGCGCCGCGATACAATGGCCCGTTCGCATCGGGGGAGTATGGCGGCGGTATCGAATCTTCCGGAGCGGCGAGAGGTGCGGCGCTCGGATCGTTGGGGGTGGCTCCGGGATCTTCGCTCGTTCGCCGGAACGCGCGAGGGGCGATCGCTCGCGCTGATCATCGTCGCCGCGGTCGCCGTGCGCCTGGCGCTGCTGCCAACCACGGCGCATCTCACCGATGTCTTCACCGACGAGTTCACGTTTAAGCGGCACGTCGCGCTGATCCATGAGCGCGGCCTGATCGAGACCTTTCGCGACACGAACACGTCGTACGTCTTCTACCACTACGCGCTGTGGTTGCTCTCGCTCCCGTACGGATGGCTGGGCGGCTCGTTCGACACGTCGTCGTCTAGCCTCCGCGCGCTGGTCAAGATTCCACCGCTACTGGTCGACGTAGCGCTGGTCGCGACGGTGTACGCGGTGACGCGGTCGATCTGGCCGAAGGAGCGCGGCGAATGGGGGCCGCTCGCGGTCGCCGCCGTGGTCGCGTTCCATCCCGTGGTGGTGTACGACTCCGCCGTCTGGGCGCAGATCGATGCGGTGGTGGCGATCTCGGCGCTCGCGGCGATCGCGTTCGCGGCGCGCGGGCAGCCGATGGCGGCGTGCGCGATGCTGGCCTTCGGCTTGCTGAACAAGCCGCAGCCGGTGATTTTTGTGCCGATCGTCGCGGTGTTGATCTGGCGCAACTCCGGCACGCGCGGCCTCCTGCGGGGCGCGGCCGCCGGTCTCGCTGTGACGATCGTGCCAGTGTTGCCGTGGCTGATTGCGGGCGATGGCGCGCGGCTGGTGCACGTGTACCGGAAGCTGTTTTCGAACGGCGGCGGCGACGTCACGGCGCTGACGCAGAACGCCTGGAACCTCTGGTGGTTCATCCCGTTCGAGAAGGTGCCGCAGGCGAAGGACGTGTTGGCCAGCATCGGCGGCCTCGATCTGTCGTACCAGCGCTTTTCGCTGGGGCTGTCGATGGCCGCCGCGCTGCTGGCGCTCGCATACGCGTGGCGCTTCGCCACACTGCGCGGGGGGTTGTTGGCAGCGTCGTATGTGGCGGTGGCGTTCTACGTGCTGCCGACATCGACGCACGAGCGGTACATGTACCCGATGGCCGCGCTGCTCGCGCCGGTCGTGCTCGTCGAATCGCGCTACCGCTGGCTGTACGCGATGCTGTCGGTGACGCTGTTCGCGAACATGTTTCTCGTCGCACCCCCGGTTGCGTCGTGGAGCCGGCGTTGGGACGACGCGCTGTTCACGCATTACGTCGCCGGAGTGAATGTGCTGGCGTTCCTCGCGTATACGTGGCTGCTCGTCTCGGAGTTGACCGCCGCACGGCACCGTGAACTTCCGGTGATCGTCTTGGAACGAGCGAGCGCGGACTAAGGGGCGGGCGCCAGTTCGGCATCGGCCGCTGGCGCCGGTTCGCTCGTCAGCATCTCCGCGACCCGCATGATCGTGCCCGCGGCCAGCGCGACGACGGCGGGAAGCAGCGGCACGTGATAGCGTGGTTCGCCCGCGAACACGAGATGCAGCGCGCCCCAGATCGCCAACGCCGACCAGAGCGCCCACCACATGCTCGTCCTCGCTACCGCGACGAGCGAGATGGCGGCGAGGATCATCATCGGGTAGTACCAGACGTCGCCGAGGAGGATGAAGAGAGCGCGCGCGCTGCCGATTGGCGTCGCGCCCAGGCTCTCGGACCACTGGACGGACGCCTCGGCGTCGGACTGCAGCAGGTAGCCGATGCGGCGGAACGCGAGCTGCACCTCTCGTCCGGGGTGCTCGCGCGCATACGTCAGGGCGCGAGAGCGGCCTTCGTCGTCGAACAAGATTTCGCGTTGCTTGAACGAGATCCCCGGCGCGTCGTCCCAGAGATCTTGCGGCGCCACCGACGTCCCCTTCGAGTACGGGCCGTGCGCGAGGCGGAGGTTGTAGCCGAGGTTGTCGTTGATCAGGTACGGCCGGCCCATTACGCCTTGGTTGCGCACAGCCCAGGGGACGACGAGCAGCAGGATCGCCGCGAGCACGGGCATGGCGACGCGCGCGACGCTGCGCGGGGCGCTGCCAAGCGCGCGCGAGGACGATGCCTCGCGCAGCGGGGCCAGCAACAGCACCGCCACCGGCACGATCATCAGCATCCCCTGCGAACGCACGAAAGTGGTCGCGGCGACGACGATGCCCGCCGCGAAGTACGCGACGAGCGACCGCCTTTCGCCGGCCCACCACGCGACCGCGAGCGTCGATGCGACGCCGAGCGTGAATAGCGATTCGCTGAACAGCGACGCCGTCCAGAAGATCAGCGCTGGTGAGACCGCGAACAGCGCAGCCGCCAGCAGCCCCGTAATCTCGGCGCGGGCTTGCGCCCCCAGCGTTTTGCTGTTTGCTGTTTGCCGTTTGCCGCCCCGCCTGCCGTTTGCTGTTTGCTGTTTGCTGTCGCCCCCTGCCAGCCCCCACCCCAGCACAAACACCGGCAGCACCGTCAGCGCGCCCGCGACGGCGTTGAACGCCTTGGCGACGCGGATATCCGCGCCGAAGAGCTTGTAGAGCGGCGCCAGTGCTAGCGGATAGCCGGGCGGCCAGAATGCCGTCCCCTCGCTCTTGTCGCCGGCGACGAAACCGCGCTGGTCGACGGCGACGCTGTAGCCGCGGCCTTCGGCGAGATTCTGCGCGGTGGCGTGATAGTACTGTGGGTCCGACATCGGCAGCAGCACGCTGTCCGTCTCTGCGAGCCAGGCGAAGCGCAGCAGCAGCGCCAGCACGAAGACCGCCGCGAGCGCGAGCGCCGCGCGAGATGAGATGCCGGATCGCATGCGGGGATGATAGCCGACACCTCGAACGGATGAGCGCGAGCTGGGTTGAGTTCAGCGAACCTTCGCCATCCGCGTGCGGGGCATTGCATGCCCACCAAGTTCCTCCCCGTCGAGGAACAGCGAGAGTGTCGAACCGGTCCACCCCCAAACCGTGACCGCATCGGTCCGACGCTCACCTCTAATTCTTCTCCGTTGAAGGGCCCATCGGCAATGACGATGACGCTCTGTGACGGTGGGACCGAAAACCCCTCGCCCCACGGCTCGACTTTCAAGACCAGCGGGTCTTGGCGGTCATTTTCGATCCGCAAGCGGACTTCCTTCTCCATCTCAATCGCCCCACTACACCCGCACGACCGCGAGCGTGACCTCATGCCCGTCGATCTGCGCGGAGTCGCTGTGGACTCCCTGCTCGGGGCCATCGCCTGAGATGCCGGTCGCAAGCGTCTCCTGCGCAATGTAGGCGCCGAACGACTGCATCACTGCCGACACCTCGCTGTCGCCGGCGAAATAGAGCTTGATACGGTCAGCGATCTCGAAGCCCGCTTCCTTGCGCAGGTTCTGTACCCGGTGCACGATCTCGCGCGCTATCCCCTCCTGCAGGAGCTCCGGCGTCAGCTCGGTCGAGACGACGGCGATGGCGCCGTTCTCTTCGGCCGACGCGAAGCCTTCCTTCTCGCGTCCGTTGATCAGCAGCTCCTCGGGCGCGAGCGACCGGCCCGCGACCTGCACCCGTTCACCGGCCGCGGCTGATCGGGCGACCTCTGCCAGTTCCGCCTCTGGCATGGACTGGAGCGCCTTGGCGATGTCCTGGACCTCACGGCCGTACTTCTGGCCGAGCAGCTTGAGATTCGGCTTCACGTCGAAGCGCAGGAAGTCAGTCTCGTTGCGCACGATGCGGATCGCCTTCACGTTCAGCTCTTCGAGCACCTGCGGGGCGAGGCGTTCGAGCGCGCGCTCTTCCGCCGCCGTCGGGAGCTTCACGAACAGTTCCGCCACCGGCTGCCGCACGCGGAGCTGCGCCTTCGCGCGCGCGGCGCGCCCTAGCGACGCGACGCGCATCACGAGCCGCGTCTCCGCGGAAAGCGCGTGGTCGATTTTCGACGCGTCGGATTGTGGCCAGTCCGTCAAGTGCACGCTCTCTGGGGGGGCAGCATGCCCAGCCTCCAGCGTCCAGCCTCCCACAACCAGATTCCGGTACATCTCCTCCGCCAGGAACGGCGTGATCGGCGCCAGCAGTTTCGACAGCGTGACGAGGCATTCGTACAGCGTGGCGTACGCCGCCCGCTTGTCGCTGTCGCTCTCCGACTTCCAGAAACGGCGGCGGCTGCGACGCACGTACCAGTTCGAGAGATCATCGACGAACGACTCGATCTGTCGCGTCACCGTCGCCGCGTCGAAGTCGTGCAGGCGCTCTGTTTCGCTCGCGATCAGCTGGTGGAGCTCGGAGATCATCCAGCGGTCCAACTCCGTGTACGCGAGGTCGCCGGTTGCCTGCGCCGGGGACCAGCCGTCGAGGTTCGCGTAGGTGACGAGGAAGGCGTACGTGTTCCACAGCGTCAGGAACATCCCCCGGCGCACTTCGTCGGCGACGGCGTATCCGAAGTTCACATTGCTTGCGGGATTCTGGCGCATGAAGAGCCAGCGCATCACGTCGACGCCCATGTTGTCGGCGGCGTCCTCGAACCAGATCGCGTTGCCACTGCTCTTGTGCATCTCGTCGCCGCGCTCGTCGCGCACCATGCCGTGACCGAGGACGGTCTTGAAGGGCGGGCGCCCTTCGAGCGCGGTGGACATCGTCAGCAGCGAATAAAACCAGTTGCGGAACTGACCCGGAAACGCCTCGGTGATGAAGTCGGCCGGGAACCACTGCTCCCAGTACGCGCGGTCGTGGCGATAGCCGAGCGTTGCGTACGGCACGATGCCCGCATCGAGCCAGGGGTTGCCGACGTCCGGGATACGGGACACAGGCACGCCACAGCGCTTGCAGTCAATCTTCACCGCGTCGATGAACGGCTTGTGCGGGGAGTGCCCTTCGAAGATATCCCAGCCCTCGACGGCACGCTCACGCAACTCCTTCTCGCTGCCGATGATCTCGAACGTCCCGCAGGCCTCGCAGTCATAGATGGGCAGCGCGAGCCCGTAGTAGCGCTTCTTCGAGATCATCCAGTCGTCCATGTTCTTCAGCCAGTCCAGCTCGCGGGCGAGGCCGAAGTCCGGGATCCAACGGATCTCCCGCGTGACGCCGGCGATCTGGTGCCGCAATTCGTCCATGCTGATGAACCACTCGTCGACGAGACGAAAGATCAGCTCCGTGCCGCAGCGCCAGCAGTGCGGATAGCGATGCGCGTACTGCTGCGTGCGGTACATCAGCCCCTTTTGGCGCAGCGAATCGAAGATGGCGTCGCGCGTCCCGCTGTCGGTCACCGCCGTGCCGGTGAGCGCGCCGAAGCCGTCGATGTAGACGCCCTCATCGTCGACCGGCGCGATGACGGCGAGGCCGTACTCCTTGCTGAGCGCAAAGTCTTCCTTGCCGCAACCGGGCGCGATGTGGACGATGCCCGTGCCCTCCTCGTCCGACACCTCGTCCCAGGCGATGATGCGGTGCTCGATGCTCCGCGCGACGGGCAGCTCATCGAACGGGCCACGGTAGGTGAGGCCGACGAGGTCCGCGCCCTTCACCTCCGCCACCACGTCGTGCTCGCCCTTGAGTGCGGACTTGGCCGCGCCCTTCGACACGTAGAGCACATCGACGGCGCCGTCCGCCTGGGTCTGGCGCACCTTTAGATAGGTCAGCTCCGGATGGACGGCGGCGGCGACGTTGCCCGGCAGCGTCCACGGCGTCGTCGTCCAGATCAGCAGCGATTCGCCGGGCCGGTCGAGCAGCGGGAACTTCACGTAGACGCTGGTATGCGTCACCTCGCGATAGCCCTCGGTGACGATCTCGTGCTCGGACAGTCCGGTGGCGCAACGCGGGCACCAGGGCATGGTGTCGTGTCCCTTGTACACCCAGCCGCGCTCGTGGCAGCGCTTGAGGAACATCCAGATGGTGTAGTTGTTCTCGTCGGAGTTGGTGTAGTAGGAGTTGTCCCAGTCCATCCAGTAGCCGAGGCGGATCGATTGCTCGGTCTGGATTGCGGCGAAGCGCTGGACGCGGTCCTTGCACTCTTGCACGAACTTGTCGATGCCGTGTTCGGCGATGTCCTTCTTCGACGTGAAGCCGTGCTCCTTCTCGACCTCCACCTCGATCCACAGCCCCTGGCAGTCAAAGCCGTTCTGGTAGCGCTGCCGCTCGCCGAGCATCGTGTGGAAGCGCTGGAAGACGTCCTTGTACGTGCGCCCCCAGGCGTGATGCACCCCCATCGGGTTGTTCGCCGTGATCGGGCCGTCGATGAAGGACCAGCGGCGGCCGGATGCGTCGTTGCGGTGGATGTACTTGTCGATCATCCGCTGATCGCGCCACCACTGCAGCGTCTGCTTCTCCATCTCGACGAATGACGGTCGGCTGGATACGGGGTGCATCTGGGTCATGGGGAATTACTCCTGTGAGGGGCACAACAAAGCCCGTCCCTACTCGAAGGGACGGGCCGAACTCTCGACGCCCGCGGTACCACCCTTGTTGGCCCCCGCCTAGGCGGGGACCCGCTTCGTTACGGGCGCGATCACGCCCTGCCCTGCTAACGGGGGCGTCCGGGCGGGCTTAGTGCGCCTCGCGGCGGTTCAGCCTGCCGGCTCGGGAGGGATCTTCGGCCGATGCGTCCGCATCCGGCTTGCACCATGCCCGGACTCGCTTCGCGGCGCAGGCGGCGTACTCGTCTCCGTCATTGCCTGTGCGGGCAGTATAGAGCCGCGCCTCCCGCAGCCTCAACTCGCGACTATCCGGCGATCTCGCCCGAATTGAACGCCCACCAGCGGTCCTTCTTGAACTCGCGCCGCACGCCGCGAACGACCACAGCGTCGTCCGCAGGGCCGGCATCGTGGCATCGTGCCCGAAGGCGGCGTTGGTGCCCCGTGACGCGAACGTTGTGAAGCGCCGGCAAACGCGGCGGCCGAGCGGCTGCGTCCGGCCTAGGTCTGTTGAAGCAGCTTGCTAGCCGTAGTCCTAAAGTACTCGCGATTAGGGCCTGACCAGTTCGTGGCGCCTTGGCTGGTGGGATGCGGAAGCGAGATGATTCGCATCGATTGGCCGCTGAAATCGTAGTCGGCCACGCAACCTCCATCGAGGCGCATTCCGAGTACTTGACTGACGGTCTTCCCCGCGCTCTTCCCTTGCAGCACGAGATAAGTCGGTGCGAGGATTCTTAGCATTGCCCGAGCGTGTTCGACACAGTTGGCCTGCATAGGCGGAGTCGATCGACCCTTGCCTTTTGCATCCACCGCCGAGCAAAGGGTTGAGTTTGTAAGTACAAAGGCGTCGAGAACGTGAGTGGCCGCGCCGTCGATATCAATCGTCTCTCGATAGCCATGCACGTCGAGTTTGTACATCGCCATGAGTCCGAACACGGTTCCGCTGATGTGGGAATTCGCCTTTCGAAAATTGCGCGGGCGGTTCGCTTGAATGACCTTAGTGCGTTCTTCCATCGACACCGATGATGCCCCGCAGCGGCCCTCTTCTTGAGATGAGGAGCTCGCCTTCGGCACTCCTCGCTCCTGCCCCATCACCACAATCCGAATCGGGCGCCCACCTTTGTCGATCAACGAGTAATGATCGCCGAAGTGCGGCATTTCGCCAGAAACGAATTGTCGACTTTGAGCTTCCGCCGACGGACGGCACGATGTCACGCAATGACGACAAATGAACGAACGATCGGTGCGTAGCAGCTCCCTCTCTATGTATTCGCTGAGGCTAGCTCGCCGCGTAGTTGAGTCTGCCGAGTCATGTCGATAGTCCATGTCACCCCTCTAATCAAACTCCCAGGCGCCGCCCTGCTTGAAGGTGCGCAGGATGCGGCGAGCGACGACCATGCGGTGCACTTCGTCCGGGCCGTCGTAGATGCGGGCGGCTCGGGCGTTCCGGTACATGCTCTCGAGCGGCGTATCGCCGGAGACGCCGCGGGCGCCGTGCGTCTGGATGGCGCGGTCGATGACATCGTGCAGCACCTTTGCGCCGAAGAACTTGATGATCGAGATCTCGACCCGCGCCTCGTCGCCGGAGTCGATCTTGTACGCCGCGTGCATCGTGAGCAGGCGGCAGGCCTGGATCTCCGCGGCGGAGTCGGCGATCCAGTTCTGCACCGTCTGCTTCTCCGCGAGCGGGCCGCCGAAGACCTCGCGCTGCAGCGCGTAGCGGCACATGATCTCGAACGCGCGCTGCATCTGGCCGAGCCATCGCATGCAGTGGTGGATGCGTCCGGGACCGAGACGCTTCTGGGCGATGCGGAAGCCATCGCCCACCTGGCCCAGCGTGTTGGTGACGGGGACGCGGACATCCTCGTAGCGAATCTCGCAGTGGGCGCCGTCGGTCTCGCCCATCACAGGGACGGGGCGGATGATGTTGAAGCCGGGTGTGTCTGTCGGCACGATGATCTGGCTCATCCGGCTGTGCGCCTCGGCCTCCGGATCGGTGACCGCCATGACGATGGCGAACCGCGCGCCGATGGCGCCGCTGGTGAACCACTTGTGGCCGTTGATCACCCACTCATCGCCATCGCGCACGGCGCGTGTGCGCAGGCCGGTGGGGTCGGCGCCCGACACTTCCGGCTCGGTCATTGAGAAGCACGAGCGGATGTCGCCGGCGACCAGCGGCCGCAGCCAGCGCTCCTTCTGCTCCGCCGTGCCGAACATGTGGAGGATCTCCGCGTTACCAGTGTCGGGCGCAGCCGACCCGAACGCCCGCGGCGCGAACGGGCTGCGGCCGAGGACCTCGTTCACGAAGGCGTAGGGGAGGAATCCGGTCCCGGTGCCGCCCGCCTCCGGTCCGATGAAGAGCGCCCACATGCCCATCGCTTTCGTCAGCGACTGCAGGTCCTTCATCAGCACTTCGGCGGCGGGCCCGTGCTCCGAGAGCACGCCCTCGTTCGGGATGATCTGCTCATCGACGAACGACTTTGCTTTCTGGCGAAGGTCCGTGATTTCGGGCGAGAGGGCGAAGTCGATCATGGTGCTCTCCGTACGATTCAGGTCACCGGATGGTACGAAGAGTCTAGTCTCAGTTCGGCTTACAGTCTCGCCTTCTCGCGGCTTGCCAGAGTGCCGAAGTCAGATCCGCGCTCGGCGGCGGACGGGATGGCCTATCCGGCTTGAGCGACAATGGTGGCCTGAAGCGTCACCGCGTCCTCCACGGAGACGAAGTTGGCGATGTTCAGCACCGGGATGTTGAACTCAGCGAACTTGAATGTCACCGTTGCGAGGCCGGTGATGACGTTGCCGTCGCGCCGCGCCTTCACATCCCACGTCAGCTCCTTTTGGACGCCGTGGAGGTCCATCGTGCCGGTAAGTTGCAGTGTCTGCTCGTCGCCCGCCGGGATCGCCCGGTCGAAGCCGGTCACCTTCGTCGCCGTAAACGTCGCGGTCGGGAACTTGTCGGTTTCGAGCGCGATGCTTTGCACGCGCCGGTCGCGCATGTCCTTGTCGCTCTTCAGCGTCGCGAGGTTGACCGTGAACTTCGACGGCACGGCCGGATCGAGGCCGAACCCTTCTTTGGTGAGCTGAAACTGGCCGCTGATGTCCTTCGTCGTGCCTTTGGCCTTTGACGGAAGCGGCAGGCTCGCCAGCTTCTCGTCCGCGAAGAACGCCGCCTCTGACCGATCCGAGATGATCTTGAAGGCGAGCGAACTACCTCCCGTTGGGGAACCGGTCGAGCTCGTCGCCGCAGCCGTCGCGGACGGCAGGTCCTTCGGGATCTGTGGCGATGCGGTCGCGAGCTTGTTGTCTTCGCGGATCAGAAACCACCAGCCGGCGGCGGCGACCGCCACGAGGGCGATGATCGCGAGTGTGCCGCCAATGATGGTGCGCTTGAGTGAAAACATGAGCCTTCCCTGCCTGGACCGAGCGGGTGTCCGCGAGCGTTTATGTGCGTATGCTAACGGACGAGGGCGGAGAAGTTCGTTACAAAGCCGTTTTCACAGACGATCCCCTCTCCCGTTCTGTATTTGGACCGAGGACATGATTGATGGGTATGCGGGCGTCGGTCGAAGACTCGCCGCCGGAGAGGGTGAGGGCGCGTCGTGTCGTGGCCGTCAGCCGGAGAGCAGCGTCAGCGCGTCGAGGTCCGTGATCGCGGCGACGAGGCGTTCGAAGATCACGTGGAAGAGGTCGACCGCCCGCTGGTTGGAGATTTCGAGCGTCGCGCCGTTGATCACGAAGATGGCGAGGTAGACCAGCAGCGACCGCCGGTAGTCCTCGAAGAATGCGTCGAAGTCGTAGCCGTGGACGCCGCCCTCGAGCAGCGCATCATGGTACGCGTGCAGGATTGCGGTCTCATGTGCGCGGCGCGTCTCGAGCGGGATGCTGCCGCAGATGAAGTAGCTCACGTCGTAGGCCGCCCAGCCGATGTTCGGGCTCTGCCAGTCGATCGCGGTCAGGCGGCACGGGGACGAGTTGCGGCCGAAGAAGAGATTGTCGAGGCGGAAGTCGCCGTGCGCCAGCGTCATCTGACCCTGGTCGATGTCGTCGATCGTTTCCAGGATGCGTTCGTTGAGTGAGGGGACGGCAGCCCGGATCTCGGGGGTAAGTTCGTCGCCGAAAAGCTGCAGGAAGGCGGGATAGAGCGCCGGATAAACGGACTGCATCGGCGCCCGCACCATGTCGGTGCCGCGCTGCAACCACGGCAGTGTCGCCAACCGCGGACTATCCCACCAAGTGGCGTGCATGCGGGCAAGTTCGCTGAGCGCGAGTGAGGCCTCATCGAGCGAGCAACCGCGGATCTGGTCGCCGACCTCTCCCGAGCCGGACATGTCTTCCAGGAGCAGCAGGTAGCGGTCGGCTGCGGCGTCCATCGCTGCGAGATAGCAGAGTGGAGCGCCGATGCCGGCGGTGGCGGCGAGATCGCGGTAGAAGTTCACCTCGCGCTCGTAGAGGCCGTACATGTTGCCGACCGCCCGCGCGCCCGCGTCGGCGGAAGGGAACTTCGCGATCATCGTGGCCGGCGCCGATGGATCGCCCGCGTACTGCAGCCTGAGCCGCGTGACCACGCCGATGAATCCCACACCCTCGCCGATGCGCTCTGCTTCGATCGCCGTCACGGATGCCGCCACAGCGAGGTGGCCCCGCTCTTGCAGCACGCCCGTGAGCCATTCGGGCGTCAGCTCCTCGGGCCCGGAAGGGATTTGCACGCTGCACCTCCTGTCGCTCCGCATAGTATCGAAGAGCGGACCGGCGTCCGCGAGTTTCGCGTGCGCGATAGCGCGCGGGCGATGCTAGAGTTGATGCGGAAAGACAATTCGGATTCAGCGGCAGCGACGGAGGATGACATGGCCGGGGGACTGCTGGCGATCTACGCCCATCCAGACGACGAGACGTTCGGCGTCGGCGGCACGGTCGCACACTACGCCGACCGGGGCATCCCGGTCACGATGATCTGCGCGACGCGCGGCGAAGTCGGCGAGATCGCGCCCGGCACAGGCGCGACGCCGGAGACGCTCGGCCAATACCGCGAGCAAGAGCTGCGCGACGCGATGGCGATCCTCGGCGTGTCGGCCGTGCGGTTCCTGGACTTTCGCGATTCAGGCATGCAGGGCACGCCCGAGAACGCGGACCCGCGCGCGCTCTGCCAGGCCAAAGCCGAGCAGGTAGTGGAGCCGCTGGTGCAGGCAATCCGGGAACTCCAGCCGGACGTGATCGCGACCTGGGACGCGAGCGGTGGCTACGGCCATCCGGACCACATCGCCATCCACCATCATGCGAGCGCGGCGTATCACGCCGCGAGCGACGCCGCGCAGTTCGCGGCAGCCGGGCCGGTTTGGCGGACGCAGGCGCTGTACTATTCGGCGATCCCGGTGCGCGAATTCGTGGAGCTCGGCAAGGAGATGCAGAAGCGCGGCCTGAGCATGGGCGAGGCACCGGGCGGAACTGAGCACATGGAATCGCTGCCACGCGTCGAGCCGAACTGCGTCATCGACGTCAGCGCGCAGTACGAGCGGAAGCAGCAGGCGTTCGCAGCGCACCGGACGCAGTTCAACGCGGACGACTTCCTGGCGACCATGCCAGAGGACCTGTCGCGCCGCTTCTTCGGCCGCGAGTACTTCTATCGCGCGGACCCGCTGCTGCCCGAGGGCGCCCGGCTCGACGATCTGCTGGCGAACTTGACGTAGTCGTTCACTTGGTCGGCTGAGGCCACTGGAGTGCGCACTCGGGATGCTGATTCAGATGATCCCGTCGAGCTTCCCGCTTGAGCTGTGAATGCCTGCCGCGCGAGTTCTGAATCAGCGGATGCCCAGGCGACCCACAGCTCTTTGACGCGCGACTCCGGACCCGATTGAACGGTGTCGAGTCCTCCCGCACCGGTCCCGGCCTGCTTGAAGAACCCGCCAGAAAGCTGGCTGATCGCAAAGACGTCACGTCCATCGCCGCGAAGATGGATCCTGTGCTCGCCGTCCATGATCGTTACGAGTACACGAAGCGGACGCGCCATGTTGCCTCGCTCGCAAACGCAAGTAACCGAATGCCAGATGATACGCCGTTTCGAGCAGCTCGGCGAACAAGTCAGTATTGCTAGGCCGGCGACGGACCCACGCTCGGGCGCCCGCGGCGGCGCTTCGGCGCGATCGTCGCCGGCGCTGACCGTCGCTCGTACGTGGCCACGCGTTGTGCGCTGCGGCGACGGAAGCGCGCGGGCGGGGCCTCAGGTCCCGCCGCAGCGCGCACCGCCGGCGTCAGCGCCATCACGCGCTCCACCGCCTTCCGCTTATCGAGGATCAGCATTGACCGAGTTCATCTCCTGGCGGACGATCTGGCTGACCCGCTGGCGCGTGACGCCAAAGTGCTCCGCCAGGCGCGACTGCAGGCCCCAGCGCCCGCCATTCCCGGCGACGCCGCGCTTGATCAGCACGCGCGCCGCGATCCGCAGCTTCTCGGTCCGCGTCATCTCTTCTTCAGTGAAGTGTTGTAGTTCGATGGTCATCCTTGCCCTCCCAATGAACGCCCGTCGCCGGGCTATGCCAGTGACATGCCCGCCAGGGAAGGCGAGCAGGAGATGACAGTAACCCGCGGGATCTGACGAATCACTTGCGCGGATCTGACGGCGCTTTTGGTTACGTGAGGTGTGGAGCATGATGCGCGGCCCTCACAGCTACGAGACGATCGCACTATGCAATTCGGCCGCGCGGCATCAGGGACGCACGGCGTTCTGCTGCGCCCGCCTGACGCATTCCGCTTCGTGTTACGATCTCTAGCGATGATTCGACGCTGGACGCTCGCAGGCATCGCACTCGCCGGGCTGTCCGTGGGCGGCTGTTCCGCTGGGACGACCGCGCCGACCTCGACAACGGCGCCCTCCGACACTGCCACGGTTGCCCCGCCGACGAAGACGCCCTTCCCCACCTTCACGCCGACACCGACGCTCGGCGCCGGCAACGCCATCGTCGTCGGCGGCGACTTGCGAGTGCGCGGCGGGCCATCGACTCAGGGCGCGGTTGTGAAGACGCTGAAGGACCTCGCGCCCGTCCAGATTGCCGGGGCGGTCGAGGGAGAGAACGTGCTCGTCGGCGCGCAGAAGTGGCTCTCGACGATCCCGCCGTGGACGCGCACCTGGTACCAGCTCGCCGACAATTCGTTCGTCTATTCGGCCTTCGTCTTCATCCTGCAGCCCGGCGAAGAGTCACCGCTCGCGGACGCGCGCGGGCAGGAGAAGTGGGTGGATGTGAACGTCAGCGCCCAGACGGCGACGGCGATGATCGGCGACCGCGCAATCTACACCGCGCTCGTGTCCACGGGGTCGCCGCAGTTCCCCAGCCCGCTCGGCAGCCACGCGATCGAGAAGGACGGCCGCCTGCCGGTTGAGCGGATGACGGCCACCCAGGCCGGCTATACCGCCGGCCAGGCGTCGTACGATGTCGAGCGCGTGTTGTTCACGCAGTACTACGACCGCGGCGGCGACGCCCTGCATCTGAACTACTGGCGGCCGAAGGAGGTGTTCGGCGCCACAGCGACCAGCCACGGCTGCGTCGGCATGCAGCTCCACGACGCCCAGTACTTCTGGCTGTTCGGCACGCCCGGCATGCGGGTGGAGATCCACGGGTGATCCGGATTGGTCGTTGGAAGCTGGAGGCTGGAGGCTGGGAAGCTAAGGACGGAACGAATTTCCTCATAGCGGCGCGCGCCCTATCCTGACGATCTCGTGGGCGGCTGGCGTCCCCAGCCTCCAACTTCCAGCCTCTAGTAGCCCTGCAAGCGGAGCGCAGCTATGTACCTCGACCTCAATAAGGACCTCACCGACGAGCAGAAGCTGATGAAGGGGCGTGCGCACGAGTTCGCGGCGCAGGTGCTGCGCCCCGCAAGCGTCGAGCTGGACAAGCTGCCGCCCGAAGACGTGATCGGCGAGGGGTCGCGGCTGTGGGAGGTGTTTCGCACCGCCTACAGCGAGGGCTGGCACATTCGCGGCTTTCCCGAGGAGTTGGGCGGCGCGCACCTCGATCCGCTGAGCAACCACATCGTCAACGAAGAGTGGGGCTGGGGCAGCGCCGATTTCGCCATCGCCCTCAGCGTGACGTCGTTCCCGTTCGCGTTCGCGATGGGCCGGCGCAATCCGCAGCTCATGGAAGAAGTCGTGATGCCCTTTGTAGAAGACACGCAGGGGCGCTACATCGGCTGCTGGGCGATCACCGAGCCGGGTCACGGCTCGGACACGCTAATGCCGGGCACGAAGATGTGGACCGAGCCGGACATCCACTACGGGCTGACGGCGACGCTCGACGGCGATGACTACGTGCTCAACGGACAGAAGTCGGCGTGGGTATCGAACGGGACGATCGCGACGCACGCACTCGCGTTCCTCGGCGTCGACCGTAAGCGCGGCATGGCGGGCGGCGGCGTCGCGCTGGTGCCGCTCAACCTTCCTGGTGTGACCAAGGGCCCGCCACTGAACAAGCTCGGTCAGCGGGCGCTGAATCAGGGCGAGATCTTCTTCGACAGCGTGCGCATCCCGAAGTCGTACATGTTCGTCGAGCCGGATGCGTACACCTTCGCCATCGATGCCGTGCTCGCCGGCGCCAACGCGTTCATGGGCTCCGCCTTCACCGGCCTGGCCCGGGCCGCGCTCGAGGAATCGCTCACGTACACGAAGGGCCGCGTGCAGGGCGGCGTGCCGATCAGCACGCATCAGCTCGTCCAGAAGAGGCTGTTCGATATGTTCGTGAAGGTGGAGAGCGCGCGACAGCTCTCGCGGGCGACGATCATGTATAACCACGGCACCTTCCCGCCCGGGACGCAGTACTCGATCTCCTCCAAGGTCTACTGCACGCAGACCGCGTTCGAGGTCGCGAGCGACGCCATCCAGCTCCACGGCGGCTACGGCCTGACGAAAGAGATGCTCGTCGAGAAGCTCTTCCGCGACGCCCGCGCGTCGATGATCGAGGACGGCTCGAACGACATCCTTTCCCTCACGGCTGCGCAGAAGATCCTGGACCAGTATGTGGTGTGACGGTGGGCGGTCGGTCGTCGGTCATCGGTCGTCGGGGGCACCGCTCGGCGCACATCTCTCCGTCACGAGCTCCCCTCTCCACGCGGGTGGAGAGGGCCCGGGGGTGAGGCCGTCGGGCGGCGCCGCTATGTCCTCGAGAATTCGTGCCGAAATCACACCTATCCCTTCTCCCCTTGTGGGAGAAGGGTGGCCGAAGGCCGAGATGAGGGTCACCCCTCCGCGCGCAAGTAGGTGTCACCGTCGCGGACGATCCAGGCGCTGCGCTCGCCGGTGTTCTGGCCGCGCGGGTCGAGCTCGGTGCGCAGGATGTGCAGCTCTTCCTCCGTCGGCCCTTCGAGCAGCGCGACATCTGCGGCGACGACCGGCGCGCACTCGCACGCATCCAGCACCTGCTGCACCGTCACCCACGGCGAGATCGCGACGAGGCGCAGCCTTCGCTCGGGCGTGTAGTCGTACGCCGCCCATGGCGTCACGACGCAATACGGGCCTGTGTCGGGCGGCAGGCCCGCGCGCTCGCGCGCGCCCTCCGTGCCGTCGAGGAAGCCGGGTGACGAGATGAAGTCCACCCGCTCGACGAATTTGCGCTTCTCCTGATCGGTCATTAGGGTCGTCCGCCAGCACATCGCCGCTATGGAGTCGGCGCCACCGGGGCCGCCGAAGCGCCGGGCCCGCTCGCCGTAGGTGCCGATGGCGGTGGAGTTGATGTTCCCGTGCTGGTCGACCTGCAAGGTGTTGAGGATGCCGTAGTCCATGTAGCCGAGCTGGGCATGGTTTCCGGCCGTGTTCATCGTGCCCCAGGCGAGCGCGCGATAGCCCGCGCGCGAGCTGACCATCGTCATC
The DNA here is from genome assembly GCA_038227375.1 of Dehalococcoidia bacterium. Taxonomy (GTDB): domain Bacteria; phylum Chloroflexota; class Dehalococcoidia; order DSTF01; family JACRBR01; genus JALYKW01. The sequence goes on along the minus strand of JBBRPY010000012.1, from coordinate 1,916 downwards.
ACCGGCTCGAACGGCAGCATCGGCTCCGGCGCGATGACCCCGTCTTCGGTGATGTACTGCGCCGCAGGCGCATAGAGCCGGATGGCGAGCAACACGGCGTACATTGGTCCGCCGCCGCCGGCCACCCAGTACGTCTTGCGGTCCTCCGTCATCCGCGCGACCGTGCAGATCTGCATCTCCCGCTCGTTGAAAGAGGATGCTGGCGTGCCGGCGGGCTGGTGGAGGATGAGGTCGGTTTGCATAGGTGAAGTCACTATCCCGCGCGCTGCGCGCCGGCGATGTCAGCGATGTGGGAGCCCACGTGGTCGACGGCGACGGCGCGGATGACGTCACCGATGGCGCCGGTGATGCCGCCTGCTGAGCGGACGGGGCGTGCGAAGATCTCGTCGTCAGCCGACGCGACGGCGGCGATCGTCGCGGCGCGGTTCTTCTCGAACTCGGCGATCAGGTCCGGGATCGAGGCGCTAGTCCGCTTCTCGACCTGGCGCTCGTTGTACGAGTCGATGCCGCCCGCCGTCGTCCGGGTCGGCAGGCCCGCCTCGCCAGGTTCCGTACGGCGCACGGCGGGCGGCGGTGTGGCGCTGCCCGCGGGCGGCGATGCCGGAGCCGCAGCAGCGGTCGCCTCGGCGACTTCCTTCCCAAGATCGAGCAGCCGCGGATACGTCCACTCGATCGACGCGATGTGCGCGAGGATCTGCCGCGCGTTCCAGCCGTTCTCATACCGGCCGGCGTCGAAGCCGTCTTCCGGCATCGCACGCAGGGCCCGCGTGGCGTCGACGCCACCCGATCGCAGCGCAGCAAGCAGCTCATCCTTCGTCATTCAACAACCCCATCCGAACGCTTCGGCGATCCGACTTCCGACCTCCAACGTCCCCGATCACGTCCGATACCCCTCGCTGATCGTCTCTGCGGCGCGCACGCGGTCGAGACGCTCGCGGCCGACGAGCTGCTCGAACATCGCGGCGTCGTCGGCGAAGGGCGTGATGTACTTCGCGACGTAGTCGCCGACGGTATCGCGCGCGATGGCGCCGAACGTCTCCACCACGCCCATCGTGTCGGAGCCGTAGTAGCCGCCGCAGTTCCCTGGCCACGCCCCGAACGGCGCATGCACCACGGCGTCAACGGCGTAGTAGGGGATGCTCGTGCGCCCGGGATCGCGCCGGATCTCGTCGGTGTTGACGATCTCCTCCGCCGAGACAATCACCTTTTTCGATGCTAGCGCCGACTCCTCGTGCGCGATGCCGGTGCCGAAGACGCGCGCGTTGCCGAATTGGTCTGCCTGCTGTGCGTGGATGATCGCGACATCGGGATTCAGCGCCGGGACAAGGGTGATCGGCTTGCCGGTGAACGGGTCCTCGACGAGCTTGGCGCCGGAGTGGTCGAAGCCGTCGGTGCCACCGAACGACCGCACGGGCAAGAACGGCAGCCCCATCGCGCCCGCCTGCAGGCGCAGCGTCATCACGACGTTGCTGTACTCGTAGACGCGCACGCGCCCGTCCACGACGGCTTTGTCGATCGTGGCGCCGGGCCAGAAGAAGCCGCAGTCAATCTTCGAGACGCAGCCGGCGCCGACGAGCAGTCCCACATCGACATATGAGAACTTCCCGCAAAGCCAGAGGTCCTTCTTCTGCTGCCGAATGACCTCGCGGATCAACGTGGAGGGACCGCGCTGGAAGTAGTTGCAGTCAAAGACAAAGTAGTCGCCGTCGGCGACGAAGCGGCTGACGGCGTCGCTCGCGCTCATCAGCTTCGAGACGAGCGCCCGCTCCTTGTGCGCACGGACGTACGCGCGGTATCCGTCGGGGTCCACCGTCAGAAACTCGGCCGTGCCTTCCGCGAGGACCTGCATCGAGTACGGCCTTTCGTGGGCGCGCGTGGTGGTGTCCGGAAGTGTGCCCATCATAACAACGCCCTTC
>JBBRPY010000011.1:0-69501 GCA_038227375.1 Dehalococcoidia bacterium | reverse complement strand
GGCCGCCTCCGGGTACGAAACCACTTCGCCATCGGGATAGGTGATCTGTTTCGGTTGGTTCAGGGGGTCGTACGCCGTCGAGATCGTGTACGGCACCGCGTCGACCGTGCGCTTCATCGAGATCGCTCGGCCCCGGCGGTCGAAGCATGAGGCCTCATCGCCCCCCGCGTCGGTCATGCGAGTCATGTGTCCAGCGGCGGACCACGGGTCGGCGCACGGCGAACCCGCCGGGTAGGCGTCGTAGAGGAAGCCTACGGCCGGATCGCCGTTGCTGTAGGTTTTGCCGGTCGGGCGTTGTTCGTTGTCGTACGTGAGCGTCGTCGTGATGCTGCGGGCGTCGATCTGCGTCTTGAGGTTTCCGGTCGCGTCATACGTGTATGACCAGTTTCCCATATCAGGGTCGTGCATCGACCGCTTTCGTCCCGCCAGGTCGTAGCTCATTGTGGTCGTGTTCTGAACCGGATCCACGACGCTCGTCAAGCGCCCGAGGAGGTCGTGCTGGTAGGAAGTCGCATTGAACGTTTGCCCACCCGCGTTGCAAGACGCGCTCGTCGTGGCCGGATCGAACACCGTCAGCGTACTAGCGCTGACATTCGTCACCTCTTTGGTTGTATTGAAGCGCTCGTCGCACTTGATCGTCGTCCGTCCCTTGATGTCCGTCATGACGTACGATCCCGATGTCAGGTTGGCGGCGAGATACGTGACGCGCGAGACGTTGCCCAACGTGTCGTACGCGATCTCCTGCCGGTCTCGCGCGGCGAGTGCAGACGTCGCCCCGATGCAGTTCCAGTCGGTGGACGCCTCAGTCGGGTTGCCCTTCGTGGTGACGAGTCCCCGGTTACCCCAGAGGTACTTCACCGAATTGAGGATATTGCCCTTGAAGTTCTCTCGATGCTCGTATTCCCGGCCGAAACCATCCATACAGGACACGGATCGGTGCACGGTTGAACTGTTTTGGACCGAACGCATCTCGGTGATGGTCATGTTCGGGCTGCTGCCCCACGAGTAGACGAAGTGGACGGTGGGGTAACTCGGCGTGTCGAAGCCGTCGTCGTATGCATCGGTCAGCCGGCCGAGCGCGTCGTACACGAAGTGCGTGACGTGCTGGTTCGGCTCCGTGATCTGTGTGGGCTTACCGAGACCGAAGTCGTACTGGTAGCTCGTCACGAGGCCCGTCGGCGAGGTCTGGGTGATCGGGAACGCTGGGTGGGTGGTGTCGTAGACGCTAACCGAGTAGGCGGCCGCGCCCGCACCAGTCGGAATCCAGCCGTAGACGCCGGATTCCGAACGCCCTTCAGGGCTTGTTCCTGTCGGGACCGACGTGCGAAGGAGATTCCCGTTCGTGTCGAAGACCGTATAGACGCTCGATGACTCTGAAAAGGCGCTCGCACTCCCGCAACCGACGGCCGTCGTCAGCGGTGTTGCGGTCGTCCGCGCCGTGAGCGCGCCGCGGACGAGCGCGGCGCCGATCGTCTTGGCGCCGTCGTAGTAGAACCGGATGCAACTCAGAAGTGCGTTGGCCGGGGTCAGTTTTTCCTCATATGCGGGAACGAAGATCCAGGCGGACGTGTTTGCCGTGTACGGCGTGTGCGTCTTGACGCGCGCACCCTGTGAGGCGTAGTCGCCAAAGTTATCGACAGTGTCGAGGTTGCCGTACGCGTCGAACGTGTTCTCGACATGGAGTTGGAGGTCGCCGCTAATGGAATCCGCAGTGTAAGTGTCCGTCGTTATCGGGGGGACGAAGTTCACATAGTACTCGGGGCCGTCGTAGTTCGAAATGGTCCGAATCGCCCACGTCGTCTGAACCTTCTTCTGTTCGATGTTCGCGGCGTCGCGCCAGCGGGTCTGCCATTCCCTGCCGGCCCGGACGTAGTCGTTCCAGCTGCCTTTCGTGAAGTAGTCGTGCAGTGTGTGATAGCCGCCCGTTTCTTCGTCGACGAAGGCGAAACCGAGATAAATAGAGCCAAATTGGTCGACGTTCTGCGTATAGAGGGAGTCTGGGCGGTCCCACTCGTCGGGTCCGGCGCCGTATGCGATGTTCGTCACGACGTCCCATTGGCCACCGCCGCCCGAATGGGTCTCCTGCTGGACGACGCTGCGCGACCAGTGATATCCGGTGTACGTGGTACCGTGCTCCCCATACACATAGGAGACGGAGCCACCGAAGCCATTGGTCGCCTGTGTCAGATGCTTCCAGTTGTAACCCCACACGTCATGCGTGCTGCCGTCCGGCTGTCCCTGACATTGCGCCTCGCCGGCCATCGGGCACGTTACTTGGAACGCATGATGTCGCGACGCATAGGCGAATGTGGTGGTCGTGAAGTTGTACGAAAGGTTGTTGCGGTCCTTGATGTGGAGCGCGGTGAGCTTGTGCTCGCCAGTGAACGGACTCGGCGGACACGTTTGGAAGTAGGACGGTGCAAAGCGTGTGGTGTCGTAGTCAAACGAGTATCGCCGCACAATCGATCCGCTGATGGTGATCTGCAACTCGTTCAGCTTCGAGGTCTCAAATACCTGCGGTGCCTTCCAATCTTGAAGGTACACCGGGCACGTTGCATCATGGGTATCGCGCGGTGAGTCGTAACGCACGCAGGCTGCTGGCGACGCAATATTCTCGTCACATCCTTGGCTGAAGTTGACGGAGACCGCCCCGCCGTCGTAGCTGATCGACAGCGGATACGCAGCCATCACATCCTGGCCGTAAGGTCCTTGCACACGGTATTGCCAATAACTGAAATCGATGCGGTTGCCGAATACGTCCTGGATGTACCGTATGTCCGCGCGGTAAATGCGTCGAGCAGAAACGCCGTTTAGCGGGGCGCCGGTGTAGAAGCGCTCCCACTGCTCATTCGTGTTGCCGCTCCCAAACACGTATTGCGTCCCCTGCTTGTCGACGACGGTCCAGGCACCGCAGTCCGGGGCATTGCACGAGGTGGAAATCTTGAAGTAGTTCTCGTCCCGCAGTCGCCAGACGTACGGATTAAACGGATCGGGCATCATCTCTCCGCCGAGACCGTTGAGCGATAGGAAGGCCCGAGTGTGATAGTTGTCGGGGCTGTACAGCGGATCCTGAGAGAACTGGATGTTTGGTACGTCGAGTGCCCAGCCGGTGCCGACCCAGCCGCCGAGCGAGGTGTAGCCCTTCATCTCGCCGAGGCGCCCCGAGTTGTAGTTGAGGTTGAGCTGCGGGACGAGGCCGCCGCGGGCGGGGGGCAGAGAGATGGGGATGCTCATTGAGGCCGCGCCGCTATGCAAGTCCACGTTTCGGCCGTCGAGCAGTGGCGAAGCGTCGACGATTCGCGAGGCAGTGATCGCGGTCTCACTGAAGTGGTCCATATGCGCCACGATGAGCCCGTCCGCCGGATTCACCGCGGCCGGAACGGCCTCCCACTTCGACGTATCGTCTGGTCGCGTCCAAAATCGAAGATTGCGAGGATCGCGCCCATTCAGATCATTCGCGCCGAAGTGCACCGTCACCTTCAGATCGCTCTCGAACTTGTGGACCGGTCCAAACCCGCGGTCGATTGCGGCGGCGTCAAATACCCATAAGCCAACGATTGGTGCGTCGGGCCAGGGCGGGAGCACTTCGTTCGTACCGCGCGTCGTGACTTTGACACTCAGGTTCTCCGAAAACGCTCCGGGCGGAATATCGATGGAGACGCGCCCATCGGCTGACCTGATGTTCCCACCCGCCTTCGCCACCGTCGCCTCAACAACCGCCCCAGACACATCCATGTAGTCCGGGATCTTCGGCAGACTCACGTCGAGGGTGGGCATTGCTTCGGGAGTCGCCGTCGGAAACGGCGTTCCCGCGGCAGCCGTCCTTGGCAAGGACGGCGCCACGGAAGCTGTACTAGGCGTATCCGTGAGTGTCGGCGCGGGTGCCACCGGGGTTGAGGTGGGTGCGGTCGCGGTCGCTACCGGCCCAAGGTCGAGGATGGCCGTCGGCACGTCGGGGACGGACGACCCGGCATTTGCGGTGGCTGACACGGGTTCTGGAGTGGGTGCAGATGGCAACACCGACGTCGGCGTTACCGTTTCGGTCGGAGCGTCGACGACCGCGCCTTGCGCCGCTGCACGTTCGAAGTTGCGCAACGCTTCATCGAGCGTCTTCGCCCCGGGGTTGACGAACGAGAATCCGATAAGCACCGTGAGCGAAATGGCAACAAGCGCGAGCGAGCGGAGCATGCGCCTCCATGGAAATGCAGGCCCGAGCCGGTAGGCGGAGTGAGATGATAGGGACCGCGGCGTGGCGCTCCCTATCGCTCGCGGCCGACAAGTCGGTCGAAGAGGAGCCGATAATACTTCGAAGTACGGCACCCTGTCAAGTACCGTCACGCGACATTGGACAATTCGAATGATGACGAGGGTGGCAGCTAGCGACAACTCGAGTAACAGATTTCGCCGCTTTCTTCCGCACCCCTTGACAAACGCCAACCTCGTAGTATGCTATGCCCGTCACCGCGCACGTATTGCAGTCCGCACCGAACAATAATGTGAAGCTGTTCATCCGGAGCGGTACGACTGATGCAGAGAGTGGTGCCCAGACCCTTTCCGGCTCTTGGACGTATGTAGCCCAGCGATGGACGTCCGACCCCGCGACGGGTGCTGCCTGGACGCCTGCCGCGGTGAACGCGCTGCAGGCCGGGATGCGGAACGCCATGGGGCCAAGTGGTGGCGGTGGCGTGGCGGTCACGCAGGTGTACGTTTCGGTCGTCGGGAGCTAGCCGGACCCGATAGCTCAGAGCCAATGTCCGGATGTCGGACCAAGTCCCCAGTTCCGGTGAAACTGTGAACCAATCGTCTATCGCGAATCCTCCGTCACCCGAACTGGGAGAGAAGGGCAGCAAATGCACGCCTACACCCCGCGGCAACCATGAATCGAGAAAAGCTCCGAGGTGTGCAATGGCCGCACCCTTGGGAAGACCTTCTATTCCGTCCGGATAGCTACCGATTATCAGCAACCCGTCCCCCTGCGGCTGCGTCGATTCGTGGAGATCGTCGATCCAAGGTTGATTCTCTGGAAGGATCCCTGACATCTTAGATCGCCGAGCTATGATCTCATGGCCACATGCCTGCAGGCACGACGATCGGACTCTTTGCGGCGTTGCGTGTTCGGCGTCCTGTCCAGATGTAGTGGCGACAATCGAGCACGGAAACCGCTGAGTCTTCTAAACCCGTGATCGAACGACTTCGATCGCGAAAGCCTTCCCCGATCACAACATCGATTGGACGCTTGCCGCGGACGCGACTTACAATCCTTGGTCAGATGTCGCCTGACAAGACCGGACGATTCGTCTTCAAACCGCACATCTTTCGGTGCTTCCTAGATTCAGTGGTGACTGACGGGCATTAACCTCGTTAACGAGACTTGTAATCCGCTGCTCTGCTAGGCCGCGCTGTCGTCTCAGGGTTGATTGGCGCTGGGCAGGTTGTACCTATTGGATCGATCCTATTGCGCTCGACCACCGGGTACGAATCTGCGTGAATCTCCAAACTAGGTCACAACTAGGTCACTATTGAGAAGGCTCCTGAGCACCCATTGGTGCGTACAGGAGCCATTCTCAGCTTCAAAATGGTGGTAGCGCGTGCGGGATTCGAACCCGCGATCTCCGCCTTGAGAGGGCGATGTCCTGGGCCGCTAGACGAACGCGCCATGTGGCTGGGGATGGAGGATTCGAACCCCCACATACGGATCCAGAATCCGCTGTCCTACCATTAGACGAATCCCCAAATCGTCCCGAAGTCTAACATGGTCTTCAGAATCGCGACAACCGCATGGGCGCCGCTCACAGCTTCGACGCCGCATCGCGCAGCCGACTGTGACAGCGTTCCTCGCCGAGGATCTCCATGCTCTCGAAGAGCGGCGGCGTCACCTTCCGCCCGGTCACCGCGACGCGCACGAGCGAGAAGAGATCGCCCGCCTTCACGCTGAGCTCCGTCGCCGACACGCGCAATCGCGCCTCGAGCGCGTCGTGCGCGAAGGAAGCAAGACCGGTCACCGCGGCAACGGCCGCGTCGAGTGCGCTCCGGGCGTCGGCCGGGCGATCGCGGAATGCTTTGCCGAGCAGGTCGTCTCGCGAATAGCTCAGGTCGTCGACGAAGAAGAAGTCGCAGTACTCCTTGATCTCGGTGAGCAGCTTGATGCGCTCGCGGATCAGCGGCACGATGCGGGCGACGGTGGTGCGGTCGACGGGCCGCGGCACGGACTGCGGGAGGTCGCTGTCGAGCCGCTCGGCGACCAGCGCGACGAGACGGTCGAGCGGCATGTCGCGAATATAGACGCCGTTCATCCACGTGAGCTTGTCGATGTTGAAGACGGCCGGATTCTTCACCACGCGCTCGAGCGTGAAGTGCTCGATGAACTGCTCGCGCGACAGAATTTCCGTCTTGTCGTCGAGCGACCATCCCATGAGCCCGAGGAAGTTGAACATGGCGTCGGGCAGATACCCCTGGTCGCGGTACTCGAAGATGCTCGTGGCGCCGTGCCGCTTGCTGAGCTTCGACCCGTCGCTCCCGAGGATCTGCGGGAGATGCGCGATCACCGGCGGCTCGTAGCCGAGTGCGCGGTAGATCAGCAGGTGTCTCGGCGCTGAGGAGATCCAGTCGCTGCCGCGGAGCACGTGGCTGATCTTCATCATCTCATCGTCGACGATGTAGGCCAGATGATAGGTCGGGAAGCCGTCAGATTTCAGCATGACGAAGTCGTCGAGCGTCGCGAGGTCGAATGTGGTGTCGCCGAAGATCGCGTCGTGGAGCGTGATCTCGCCGGAGAGTGGCGTCTTAAAGCGGACGACGCAGCCGCCGCCCTCGGCTTCGGCCTCGTTGCGTGACGCCGCGCGGCCCGCGTCGTCGCGGCAGCGGCGGTCGTACTTGGGCGGCAGTTTCTTGCGCGCCAGCTCCGCGCGCAACTCGTCGAGCCGCTGCGACGAGCACCAGCACTCGTACGCATCGCCCTGCGCAAGCAGCCGGTCGGCGGCGCCGCGATAGTATTCGACGCGCTCCGACTGGATGTAGGGGCCGTAAGGACCGCCGATCCCTGGCCCCTCGTCCGGAGCGATGCCGAGCCATTCCAGGCTCTCGATGATCTTCGGCAGCGCGGTCGGGTCGAGCCGCGTGCGGTCGGTGTCCTCGATGCGAAGGACGAACTGTCCGCCGTGCCGGCGCGCGAGTAGGTAGTCGAAGAGGGCGGTGCGGATGTTGCCGATGTGCGGCACGCCGGTTGGGCTGGGCGCGTAGCGGGTGCGTACCGTCATGGTCGGATTGTAGCGGGCGGACGGAGGAGTGAGAGTGTTCGCGACGACCGACGAGGATCAGAGCCCGTGGATCGCCCTCACCTCGCGGAGCATGTCTTCGACGCCCGCAGGCTCTTTGGTGTCGATGGCGCCGAGCGGGTCCGCCACTGGCGCGTCGGCGTTCAGGATCTCGATCGTGCGGCGGACGCACCACGGCATCGCCACGAGGTCATAGCCGCCCTCCAGCGCCGCAACGATGCGGCCGTCGCAGAGTTCGTCGGCAGCCGTCTTCGTGAGCGACGCGAGCGCGCCATAGCCGTCGACGCTGAGTTGTTGATGGGCGATCTCATCCGCGTAGTGCGCGTCGTACCCTGCGGAGATGAGGATCAGTTCGGGCCGGAACCGATACAACGCCGGCACGACGATCTCCTCGAAGGCGCGCCGGTATGCGGCGTCGCCGGAGAAGTGCGGCATCGGTATGTTGATGGTGTAGCCTTTCCCTTCGCCCGCGCCGATCTCGCGGGCGGCGCCGGTGCCCGGATAGAACGGGTACTCGTGCGTGGAGACGTAGAGCACGCTCGAGTCGCCGTAGAACACATCTTGCGTGCCGTTGCCATGGTGGACGTCAAAGTCTACGATGGCCACGCGCGCGAGGCCGTGCTTCACGCGAGCGTAGCGGGCCGCGACGGCGACGTGATTGAAGAGACAGAAGCCCATCGCCTGGGAAGGCGTCGCGTGATGCCCGGGCGGCCGCACCAGGCAGAACGCCGATGCGACGCTACGGTCCACCACTCGGTCGACGGCTGCCAGCGTGCCACCGACGACGCGGGCCGCGACCTCATACGAGCGCGGTGTGATCAGCGTGTCGGGGTCCACCCAGCCGCCCCCTTCGCGCGCCGCCTGGCGTACGGCGGCGACGTAATCGGGACGATGCGCCAGCGCGATCTCCTCCGGCGTGGCGTCGCGGTTGTCGATGCGCTGCAGCCGCGCGAGGACGCCGCTCGATTCCAGGAGGGCCATCGCGGCCAGCATGCGCGGCGCGCTCTCGGGGTGGTCGCCGGTGTCGTGCTCGAGAAAGATCGGGTCGTAGACGAAGCCGACGCTCATGACGGAAGCGTACCGTGCGCTCGGCGGACTGGACCTCGGTGTGCGCGATGTTGGATGTTGGAAATTGGGTTTGGCACTTCGGCTGCCGCCGACGACCGACGACTGACGACTGACGACTGCCGACCAGTAGACTGAGCCCCCATGTACGTCATCGGCACCGCAGGGCATGTGGACCACGGGAAGTCGCTGCTGGTTGAGGCGCTGACGGGTATCGACCCCGACCGTCTGCGCGAAGAGAAGACGCGCGGGATGACGATCGACCTCGGGTTCGCCTGGCTTTCTCTGCCCGGAGGCGCCAGCGTCAGCATCGTCGATGTGCCGGGGCATGAGCGCTTCATCAAGAACATGCTCGCCGGCGCCGGCGGCATCGACCTCGCGCTCTTCGTCGTGGCGGCCGACGACAGCGTCATGCCGCAGACCCTCGAGCATCTCGCGATCCTCGATCTGCTCGGCGTTTCACGTGGCGTTGTGGCGATCACGAAGCGCGATCTGGTTGACGGCGAATGGCTCGCGCTCGTCGAATCGGACGTGCGGGAGATGCTGCGCGGTTCGGCGCTAGAGGGCGCGCCGATCGTCCTGTGCTCTAGCGTGACGCGCGAGGGGCTGGACGAGTTGGTGCGCGAGATCGAGGTCGCCGTGGAGGTTCTGCCGCCAAAGCGCGATGTTGCGCGGCCGCGCCTCCCGATCGACCGCGTGTTCACAATCGCCGGTTTCGGGACCGTCGTCACCGGCACGCTGATCGATGGCGAACTGGCGGTCGGCGATGAGCTGGAGGCGGTGCCCGGCGGCAGGCGCGGGCGGATTCGCGGGTTGCAGTCCCATCGCGACACCGTCGAACGCGCGCTGCCCGGCACCCGCACCGCGGTGAACCTCACCGGCATCGCGAAGGAGCATCTTCGGCGGGGGATCGTGCTGGCGCGTCCGGGCGAGATCCGCGGGAGCCGCGCGGTCGACGTGCGGCTCCGCGCCGTCCACGCGCTGCGCCTCCCGCTCCGCCACAACCTCGCCGTGACGTTCCATTCCGGAGCTGATGAGGCGAACGGGCAAGTGCGCCTGCTCGACGCCGACGAGCTACCCGCCGGAGCGACCGCGTGGGCGCAGGTCATGCTCGATTCGCCGGTCGCGGTGCTGCGCGGCGACCGCTTTGTCATCCGCACGGCAAACGACACCGTCGGCGGTGGCGTCATCGCGGATGTCGCTGCGAGGCGGCACCGCCGCCGCGATCCGAAGGTGCTGGCGACCCTCGAAGCGATGCTTTCAGACGCCCCAGAAGATCGCGTGGTGGATCTCGTGCAGCGCCGCCCGCTGATCGACGCGGCGGCGATTGCGACGCAACTCGGATTGCCGCCAGCCGTTGTCGATCCGCTGGTCGAGGCAATGGTCGGCGGCGGCGTGCTGAACAGCGTCGGTGCGCGCGGCGGACTGGTCGCCGCCGCGTACGTGCGCGATGTCGCCGCTCGCGCCCGCGCGCTGGCCGCGGCGTACCATCGCGACCACGCGTTGAAGCCCGGGATGCCAACGGAGGAGTTCCGGTCGCGACTGGCGCTGGACGACCAAATGTTCAGCGCGCTGATGCCGCTGCTCGACGGTGTCCACGTCGCAGGCGCCGCGGTCGCTCTCGACGAATTTGCCCCCGCGCTCAGCGAGTCAGAGCAGCGCGTGGTGGATGAGTACCTCACCGCATTGGGCGAGTCGGCGGAGAATCCTACGTCGGGAATTGCGATCGACGCAGCGTTGCTGGCGTTTCTCATCGACACGGATGTGGTGGTGAGCGTTGGCGGCGGCATCGTTTACGGGAAGCCGGCGCTTGACGGGATGATCGCGCGGATCCGGGCGCACATCGAGGCGCATCGCACGATCACGCTCGCCGAGACCAGGGACATGTTTGGAACGAGCCGCAAGTATGCGCAGGCGCTGCTGGAGTTCCTCGACCGTTCGCGGATCACGCGCCGCGTCGGGGATGAACGCGTGCTCCGGTAGTGCGCCTGGATCCGGGGAACGAAAGAGGAGCGCTCTTGCGAGCGCTCCTCTTCGAACCAACTGCGGTGTGCCGTTAGGCGTGCCGCATCGTGCGGCGGGTCTCGGTGCCGCCGCCGTCGTAGCGCGGCAGCAGCGCGTTGATCAGGAACGCGAGTAACATGAAGCCCAACAGGTACACACCCATCGCGAGCAGGGTGTTCATCTCGACGATGCCCTGGCTCCACGTGCGGTTGGTGAAGGCGCTCTCGAACGGCCGGACGAACGGATGGGAGATGTTGTACACGCCATCGACAAATCCGCTCGTGCGGTTGGCCGCGTAGGCCGCAAGCACGAACCGCAGCCCGAGCAGTGCTTCGAGCGCCAGCAGGACGGCGAACAACGCGGAGTTCACGCGCGTGGCCAGCGAATCGAACCAATAGCCGCGGCTCTCCGTCGTCACCGACTCGGCGTCATACGCCGGGCGGTCGATCGTGCGCTCACGGTACACGGGCGTCTCGACGGTCTCGCGCGCGACCGCTACGTCCGGGGTCGTCGTGCCGTCGGTGTAGCGCTCGACGCGCTGCTCCCGCATCACGCCTGCGCCGTCGTCGCTGCGCCGCTCGACCATGCGGTCGCTCTCCCGCACCGGCATCGGCTCGCGGCCATCGAGGGGCGCCTCCGCGGGGAGATCGCTACGGTCACGCGCGGTCTGTTCGACGTACTCTCGGTCTTTTCGCTTGAACATTGTTCTAGCTCCTTCCATGCGTTACCCCTGCAGCCTAGACGGTGGGTGCCGGGTGGCAGTAAGCGGAACGTGGGCCTCTATAACGTTTCCATCTCAACGCCTGTAACGATTTGCTCTGTTAATGAAGTGGGTTCGGAACCTGGGGCGACTTTACCTTCGCTTAACCGGCGTTAACGTGACGTTAACCACCTCCGCCTAGGCTGCGGATCGATGCTCCGATGGCGTGGGCAAGCAACGACGCAGGATTCACTACCGGTTATAGAAGGGGTGTCCATGATTCGAACAAACATCGCAAGCAGGACGGCACTGGCGCTCTGCATCGCTGCGGGGGTTGTACTCGCAGCGTGCGGAAGCGGCACGAGCAGCGCCGACAAGACATCGACGGCGTCGGCGCGGCCAACGAGCGCGGCGACGAAGCCGTCAACGACAACGTCACCGTCTGCAGGCGCGACGACGAGTGCGATCCCGTCTGATGTCGGGAAGGCCGACAAGGCGCAGCTCACGGGCGCCGGGGCGACGTTCCCCAATCCGCTCTACACGCGCTGGTTCTCCGACTACAAGTCGTCTGTGGCGAGCGGCGTGGAGGTGAACTACCAGTCGATCGGCTCCGGAGGCGGCGTCAAGCAAATTACGGAGAAGACAGTGGACTTCGGCGCCAGCGACGCACCGCTTTCCAACGACGAGTTGACCAAGGCGCCCGGCATCCAGCACCTCCCGACCACGCTCGGCTCGGTCGTCATCACCTACAACCTTGCCGGCGTCACGGCGCCACTGAAGCTTGACGGCGACACTATCGCCAAAATCTTCCTCGGCAAGATCACGAAGTGGGACGATAGCGCCATCGCATCGCAAAACGCCGGCGTCACGCTCCCATCCGCCGACATCGTGGTGGTCCACCGGTCCGAAGGGAGCGGCACGACGTTCGTCCTCACCGACTATCTGTCGCACGTGAGCAAAGACTGGGATACCTCAGTCGGGACCAGCAAGAATCCGCAGTGGCCGGTCGGCCTGGGCGGCCAGGGGAACGACGGCGTCACCCAGCAGGTGAAGCAGAACACGAACTCCATTGGCTATGTGGAGTTGCTCTTCGCGAAGACGAACAACCTTCCGGCCGCGCAGGTTAAGAACAAGTCCGGCGAATACGTCACGCCGAGCACCGAGTCGACGACCGCGGCCGCGAAGGGCGTTGCCCTGCCCGACGACTATCGCGTGAGCGTCGTCGACTCGCCGACCGCGGGCGCGTACCCGATCGCCAGCTTCACCTACATCCTGCTCTACAAGAATCAGACCGATGCAGTGAAGGGGAAGGCGCTCGTCGACCTGCTCTGGTGGGCCGTCCACGACGGCCAGAAGACGACCAGCGAATTGAACTACGCACCGCTGCCCAAAGAGGTCGTGGCGAAGGTCGAGAAGACGCTGACGACCGACATCACCTCTGGGGGGCAACCCCTCCTCAGCCGGTAAGTGCGGCTCCCGGGCGGGCGGTCCCGTGGCCGCCCGCCCGCCTCTTGCTATCGTGAGGCCTATGCAGATCGCCGAGAGCCGCCCGCAGATCCTCCGCAGGCCGGGATTTCTCGGACGCTACATGCAGATCGAGTACGTCTTTCGCGGCGTCGTCACGGTCGTCGCGCTCGGCGTCTTCGTCCTCGTGCTGGCGATGATTTACGAGCTGGCGCACCAGGCGTGGCCCGCGATCAGCGAGTTCAAGCTGCGCTTCCTCTGGTCGACCGAATGGAATCCGCCGAAGGCGCGATTTGGCGCGCTGCCCTTCATTGCGGGCACGCTGGTCACGTCGCTGCTTGCGCTCGTATTCGGCACGGTCATCGGCGTCGGCGCGGCGCTCTTCCTGGTGGAATTCGCGCCGTCGTGGGTGCGAGTGCCGGTGTCCTCCATGGTCGAGCTGCTGGCGGCGATCCCCAGCGTCGTCTACGGGCTCTGGGGCGTCTTTGTGCTGGGCCCGTGGATCCAGCACACGGCTGGCACCTTCATTCTCAAATATTTCGGATGGCTGCCCTTCGTGCATGGCCCCGCGCTCGCGGTGGGCATCTTCGCCGCCGTCCTGATCCTGACGATCATGATCCTGCCGACAATCGTCGCGATCTCGCGCGATGTGATCGCCGCTGTGCCGCGCTCTCAGCGCGAGGGCATCCTCGCGCTCGGCGCCACCCGCTGGGAGATGATCCGGATCGCCGTGCTGCCCTACGCGCGGTCGGGCGTGCTGGGCGCCGCGATCCTCGGGCTGGCGCGCGCGATTGGCGAGACGCTCGCGGTGGCGCTCGTCATCGGCAACAGCACGAAGGTGCCGGACTCGATCTTCTCGCCCGCGTACACGATGGCCAGCGTCATCGCGAATCAGTTCCGCGAGGTCGAAAACAGCACACACGAAGCGGCGCTCATCTACGTCGGACTGCTGCTGCTGTTGATTACGCTCGTCGTCAACGCCATCGCGCGCCTGCTCGTTTGGCGCGTGACAAAGGGCCAGATTACGACGGTGATCGAGTGAGCGCGGCGACCGGGACCGCGCTCTCGATGCGATCCCGGAATCGCCGCCGCCGGAAGCTGACCGACGCCGTCGCGTCGGGTGCGATCACAATGGCCGGGATCGGCGTGATCGTGCCGCTCGTCGTGATCCTCGGCTTCCTCTTCGCGAAGGGTCTGCCGGCCCTGCATCTCAGTCTGTTCACCGAGAACCCCGGCCCGACCGGCGTCGCGGGTGGCGGCGTCAAGAGCGCTATCGCCGGTTCGATCCTGCTGCTGCTCCTGGCGCTGGCGATGGGGCTGCCCGCGGCGATCGCTACCGGCGTGTACCTCGCGGAGTACGGGCGCGGGCGGGTGGGCTTCTTCGTGCGCTTTCTCGTCGACGTGCTCGCCGGCGTGCCGTCGATCGTCATCGGCATCTTCGTTTACACCTTGATCGTGCTGCGGATGGGAAACTACAGCGCATTCGCGGGCGGCGTCGCGCTGGCGCTGATCATGCTCCCAATCGTCAGCCGCGTGACGGAGGAGATGCTACTGCTGGTGCCGCAGATGACGCGTGAGGCCTCGTACGCGTTGGGGGTCCCGAAGTGGCGCACGATCCTCACCATCGTCCTGCCGGCGGCGTCGAGCGGCATCATGACGGGCATCGTGCTCGGCGCTGCGAGGGTGGCCGGCGAGGCAGCGCCGCTGTTGTTCACGGCGCTCGGCAACAACTTCTACAGCACCGGCGTCTTCCGCCCGATCGACGCGCTGCCACTGCGGATCTTCACCTACGCGACCGGCCCGTTCGCGTACCAGCACGATCAGGCGTGGGCGTCATCGTTCATACTGGTGATGATGGTGCTGGTGCTGAGCGTCTCGGCGCGAATCTTGCTCCAAAGGCGTGCCCGATGACCGTCGAGCAACAGACACTGGCGGGCCCGGCTTCGGATGCGCATGCATCCGCTGATGCTGTCGTCGTCGAGCGGCTGACGGCGTGGTACGGCGCCAAGGCGGCGGTCCGCGATGTCAGCATTTCCTTTCCTGCTCAGAAGATTACGGCGATCATCGGGCCGTCGGGCTGCGGCAAGTCGACGCAGCTCCGATGCGTGAACCGCATGCACGAGGTGGTGAAGGGCGCCCGCGTGGAAGGCACTGTCCACGTGTCGGGCGAGGACATCTACGCGGCCGGCGTGGATGCGGCGGATGTCCGCCAGCGCGTCGGTATGGTGTTCCAGCGTCCGAATCCGTTCCCGACGATGTCGATCTGGGACAACACTGGCGCCGGAGCCAAGCTCCTCGGCTATCGGGGACGTCCACTCTCGGATCTCATCGAATCGGTGCTGAAGAAGTCCGGGCTCTGGGACGAGGTGAGCGACAAGCTGCACGCTCCCGCGATCACCCTCTCCGGCGGCCAGCAGCAGCGGCTCTGCATCGCGCGCTGCATCGCGGCGCAACCGGAGGTGATCCTGATGGACGAACCGTGCAGCGCGCTCGACCCCGCCTCGACGATCCGCATCGAGGATCTGATGCGCGAGTTGGCGCAGGAGTTCGCGGTCGTGATTGTCACGCACAACATGCACCAGGCCGCGCGCGTGTCGGACTACACCGCCTTCATGCTGAGCGAGGAGGGCAGCGGCGGCCGGCTGATCGAGTTTGGCGATACGGACGGAATCTACATGCGACCGCACGACGCGCGCACCGAAGCGTACGTCACCGGCCGGTTCGGATAGAGGCGCGATGATGGCAGACGTCGTCTCGGCCGAAACGCGCGCGACAAGCGCCCGTCCACTCGCGCTCGACGCGCGGGCCGACCGCACCGTCCGGCCGGGCGGGCGCGTCCGCCTTCGGGCCGAGCACCTCAGCGTCTCCTACGGCCAGAAGCTGGCAATCAGCGACATCACGCTGGACATTCACGACCGCGCCGTGACGGCGATCATCGGGCCGTCGGGCTGCGGAAAGAGTACGCTGTTGCGCGCGTTCAACCGGATGAACGACCTCATCCCCAGCGCCCGCTCCACAGGTACGGTCGAGCTCGATGCGATCAACATCCTCGCGGACAACATCGACGTCGTCCGGCTGCGCCGCCATGTCGGCATGGTCTTCCAGAAGCCGAACCCGTTCCCGATGAGCGTTTACGACAACATCGCCTACGGTCCGCGCCAGCACGGCGTCCGCGGCAGACCGCGGCTGGACGAGATCGTCGAACGCACGTTGCGCCGCGCCGCATTGTGGGACGAAGTCCGCGATCGCCTGAAGGGGCCAGCGACGGCGATTTCCGGTGGACAGCAGCAGCGCCTCTGCATCGCTCGCGCCCTGGCGGTCGAGCCCGGCGTCATCTTGATGGATGAGCCCTGCAGCGCGCTGGACCCCATGGCCACCCTGAAGATCGAGGACCTGATGACCGACCTCGCCGCCGACTACACGATCGTCATCGTCACCCACAATATGCAGCAGGCGGCGCGGGTATCCGATCGCACGGCGTTCATGCTCGCCGGCGCAGAGCGCATCGGGCGTCTGATCGAGTACGCGCCGACCGACGCGCTCTTCACGAAGCCGGAGGACAAGCGGACCGAGGACTACATCACCGGACGGTTCGGCTAGAAAGACCGGGTACCGATGACACGAGCGCTGTTCGAGAAGAAGCTGCGAGAGATGCAGGACGACATCTTGATCATGAGCAGCATGGTCGAGAAGGCGATACAGCGCTCGGTCGAGTCGCTGCGCAACCGCGACGTCGTGCAGTCCAACAGCGTCGTACACGATGACATCGCGATCAACGCCAAGCGCTATGAGATCGAAGAGAAGTGCATCCATACGATCGCGTTGCAGCAGCCGATGGCAGCGGACCTGCGCGTGCTCGTCGCTATCCTCTTCATCGCGACCGAGCTCGAACGCATGGCGGACCATGCGGAGGGCATCGCCCGCATCAACCTGATGCTCGGCGACGAACCGCTTCCGCGACCGCTCGGAGAAATCGGCGAGATGGCCGAAAAGGCGGGCGACATGCTGCGCCGATCGCTGACGGCGTTCGTCGACCGCGACGACCAGGCGGCGCGGCTGATCTGCGACGAAGACGACCAGATCGATACGCTCTACGACGCGTCGTACGCGGCGCTGATCCAGGAGATGATCCGCACTCCAGCCGACGTGCAGCGGATCACGTACCTGATCTGGACCGCGCACAACCTCGAACGCATCGCCGACCGCGTGACGAATATCTGCGAGCGCGTCATCTTCATGGTCACAGGCAAGCTCGAGGAGATCAATGTCTCCCGCTACTAATGGCGCAGCTTCACTTTGAGCCCCGCACCGGTGAGTGAGACCGGCGTCGGCGACGGATCGATCGCGGAGGCGCTTGCGAAGACGGTGCTGGTGGTGGAGGACGAGCCTTCGCTTTCCTCCACGCTCTCCTACAACCTGCGCAAGAACGGGTTTACCGTGCTCTCGGCGGCCGACGGCGTCGCGGGGCTGCAGGAGGCGCGGCGATCGAAACCGGATATCGTCGTCCTCGACCTCATGCTGCCGAAGATGGATGGCCTCGAAGTCTGTCGCCGCATTCGCGCGGACTCCGACGTGCCGATCCTCATGCTGACGGCGCGGACGGAGGAGGTGGATAAGGTCGTCGGCCTCGAGCTTGGCGCTGACGACTATCTGACCAAGCCCTTCGGCATGCGTGAGCTGATGGCGCGCGTGCGGGCGCTGCTCCGGCGGGCGTCACGTCCCGGGGCGAGCGAGCCCGCGGATGCGACGACGGTCCGCGCGGGGCAGCTTGAGTTCGACGCGCGCGGCCGCACCGTGCGTCTCAGCGGGACGGAGGTCGCGCTGAAGCCAAAGGAATTCGACCTCGTATTCTTTCTGGCGAAGAACGCCGGCCAGGTGTTCACCCGCGAGCAGCTGCTCCAACAGGTCTGGGGCTACGAATTCTTCGGCGGCAGCCGCACGGTCGATGTGCACGTGCGTTGGCTGCGGGAGAAGCTCGAAGCCGACCCGCCGCGGCCAGCGCACCTGCTCACGGTGCGCGGAGTAGGCTACAAGTTTGTCCGATAGGCGCAGTCCGGATGTCGGGCGCGTCGTGCGCACGGCGCTCGCGACCTACGTGCCGGTGGTGGGTGTCGCGATCCTTGCGGTGCGGATCGCCGCCGGCGAGGCGTGGGTCGCATGGGTAGCGTTCGTCGTGGCGTCGGTGTCCGTCGTCGTGATCACGTACCTGGTGCAGTCGCCGCGCGAAGGCCGCCTGCTTGCGGTGAAGGCAGCGGCGGACGCATTCGCAGCAGGCAACTACGATGCGCGCGCCGCAGCGGCCGGTGATGACGGCGTCGCCGCGCTCGCGGACGCGATGAACGCCACTGCGGCGCACACTGGCCAGGCGATCGGCGCCCTGCGGCAGGAGCGCTCGCAGTTGGAGGCGTTGCTCAACGCGAGCAGCGACGGCACGGTCGCCATCGACCGCGCCGGGCAGGTCGTCTATCTCAACGACGCCGCCCGGCAGATCTTCGCGGACGCAGGCCCTCGCTCCGCCGGCCGCGCGTTCATCGAGGTCGTGCGCGACCATGATCTGAACGAACTGTTGCTCGCGGCGGCGCAGCGCGGCGAGCGCAGCGTGCGCGTCGTCGCCTACGGCCAGGCGCAACGCTGGCTGCAGGCGACGGCGGTGCCGATCGAAGGGGCGGGGGCGTGGGCGGCCCTGGCTGTCTTTCACGATCTAACCGAAGTCCGCCAGCTCGACAGCATGCGGCGTGACTTCATCAGTAACGTCTCCCACGAACTGCGCACGCCCCTCGCCGGAATTCGGGCGGCAGCAGAGACGCTGCAGGAAGGGGCGCTGGACGATCGTCCGGCGGCCACGGAGTTTCTGGGTCATATCCTGCGCGAGGCGGACCGCATGACACAGCTGGTCGAAGAGCTGCTCGAGCTTTCGCGCATCGAATCGGGCGCCGCGCCGCTGAGCTTTCATCAATTCGATGCGGCCGATCTCGTTCAGGAGGGGGTGCGCCGCTTCGCGCAGCAGGCGGAACGTGCGGGACTCTCGCTCACGGCGGAGTGCACGGCGGTGCCGCTCACGATCATCGGCGATGGCGAGCGGCTTGAGCGCGCCCTCGGCAACCTCATCGCGAACGCGATCAAGTTCACGCCGCCCGGGGGCGCGATCACCGTGTCCGCGAGCGCGCTCGACGCCAGCGTGGCGATCAGCGTCTGCGATACGGGCGCTGGCATCGAACTCGAGCAGCAGGCGCGCGTCTTCGAGCGGTTCTATAAGGGTGACCGCGGGCGCGGCAGTGGCGGCACCGGCCTCGGGCTGGCGATCGTCAAGCACATCGTGCAGGCGCACGAGGGCAGCGTGGCGCTGACGAGCCGGCCCGGTCGCGGCAGCACCTTCACGATGAAACTGCCCCGTCGCTGAGTGGCATCAGTGGTGATCGTGCGAGCTCTTGCTGCCAACGCTCACCGTCAGCAACGAGCGGATCAGCTCCAGCAGATCGTCCGCATGGAACGGCCGGTGGAGGTGCCCCTCGGCCTCGGCGTGCCAGTGTTCGGCAGCCCCGTCATGCGTGTGCAAGCAGACCCGGCGCGCCATCGGGAATGCGGCGCGTAACGACGCCGCGGTGCGCCGTGCCTCCTCGCGCGTCTCGCCCGGCGCCCCGTCGATCACGATGACCGCCGGCGTCAGTAACGGCGCCCGCTCCACTGCTTCTGCGGCCGTGGCTGTCTTCGCAAGCTCGAAGCCCGCCTCTAGCAGGAGCCAGGTCATGATCCGCAGCGTGCGTTCGTCGGTACCGATGAGAAGGATAGCTGCGTGGCGAACAGCTGAATCGGTCATCGCCGCCTACTCTACGCCTAGTTGGCGAGCCGTTTGATTGCGTTGACGATGGCATCGACACGGATCGGCAGCGCGACGTGCGCATCGGCGCCCGCCGTATCGCTGTCGGAGACATCGATGATGCGCACCGATGGGCTGCTCTGGCGGAACTCCTCGATCAGGGCGGCCTTTTGCTCCGCCGGCGCCAGGGTGTTGAAGACGATGAAGTCGGGCGCTTTTGCGCGGACGCGTTCCAAGGCCTCAGGAACGTGCGCCATGCCCACCTCAAATCCCTCTTCCATAAGTCCCCACGCCATCAGCCGCAGCGCTGGCACGTCGTTCTCAATCACGAGCACTGTAGACATGCTATCCCTCGGACTTCATCGACGAGTGATCCAAACTGGTGAGCGGGGCCAGACCGGGCACACTGTAACGCCGCCGCAAGGGTTATGAGCGTGTGCGATATTACATTTACTGCATTTCAGGCCGCAGCGGAAGATGCGGGGAGGCCGCTACCGCACGAGTCCACGCAAGACGAACGGCAGGATGCCGCCGTGATCGTAGTAATCGACCTCGACCGGCGTGTCGATGCGGCAGATCGCCGTGAAGATCTTCGCGGCGCCGCTCGCGTCTTTCGCACGCACGGTCAGCCGCGCTCCGGGCGTCAGCCCGCCGGCGATGCCTTCGATGTCGTACAGCTCTTCCCCGCTGAGGCCCAGCGTCTCGCGGTCCTGCCCGGGCTCAAACTGCAAGGGCAGCACGCCCATGCCGATGAGATTGCTCCGATGGATGCGCTCGAAGCTCTTCGCGATGACGGCGCGCACGCCGAGCAGCGCCGTCCCTTTCGCCGCCCAATCACGGGACGAGCCCGTGCCGTACTCGCTTCCGGCGATGACGATCAACGGCACGCCCTCCGCCAGGTAGCGCTCCGACGCCTCGAAGATGGACAGCTCGTCGCCGCTCGGCAGATGGCGCGTGTAGCCGCCCTCCGTGCCGGGCGCCAGGAGGTTGCGCAGGCGGATGTTCGCGAAGGTGCCGCGCACCATCACTTCGTGATTGCCCCGCCGCGCGCCGTACGAATTGAAGTCATCCGGAGCCACTTCGTGCTGGATCAGATATATCCCCGCCGGCGTATTCTTCGGGATCGATCCGGCCGGCGATATGTGGTCTGTGGTGACGGAGTCGCCGAGCAGCGAGAGCACGCGGGCGTTCCGTATGTCGGTCGGCGGGGGCGGCTCCATCGTCATGCCGTCGAAGTACGGCGGGAGTTTGATGTAGGTGGAATTGGGCGCCCAATCGAACCGCTCCCCTTGCGGCACGTCGAGGTCGCGCCAGGAGTCGTCCCCTTCGAAGACGTGCGCGTACTTCTCCCGGAACATCTCCGACTGCACCGCGGCGCGCACGGTGTCGCGCACTTGCTCCTGCGACGGCCAGAGATCGCGAAGGAAGACGGGCGCACCCCCGGCATCGTGCCCCAGCGGCTCGTGGTACAGGTCGATGTCCATCGTGCCGGCGAGCGCGTAGGCGACGACGAGCGGCGGCGACGCCAGGTAGTTCGCGCGTACCTCCGACTGGATGCGTCCCTCGAAGTTGCGGTTGCCCGACAGCACGGATGCAGCGACGAGCTTGCCGTCGCGGATCGCGTCAGAGATCGGCTCGGGCAGCGGCCCGGAATTGCCAATGCACGTCGTGCAGCCATAGCCGACGAGGTGGAAGCCCAGTTGTTCCAGGTACGGCGTCAGCCCGGCCTCATTCAGATATGCGGTGACGACTTTCGATCCCGGCGCGAGGCTTGTCTTCACCCACGGCTTCGACTTCAGGCCGCGCTCGACGGCGTTTCGCGCCAGCAGCCCCGCCGCCAGCATCACCTGCGGGTTTGAGGTGTTCGTGCAGCTTGTGATCGCGGCGATGACCACCGAGCCGTGCGTGAGCGAGTAGTTCGCCCCGCCGCCGACGGGGACGCGCTCGAAGAGGTCGGCATCCGGGTCGGGCGCGACCACCGCGGCGACGGGCTTCGCCGGACTGCCGCCTTCCGTCAGCCAGCGCGAGATCTTCGCCGGGTCGATGTTCGCCCCTTGCTCCAGCATCGAGATGAGATTTGTGCGCCAGGCCGTCTTCGAATTCGATAACGGGATCCGGTCTTGCGGCCGCTTCGGGCCGGCGATGCTCGGGACGACGTCGCCAAGATCGAGATGCAGCGTGTCGGTGAAGATGGGCTCGGGCTGATCGTCCGTCCGGAACAGCCCTTGCGCCTTCGTGTACGCCTCGACGAGCGCGAGCAGCGGCTCCGCGCGCCCGGTGAAGCGCAGGTACGCCAGCGTCTCGGCGTCGCACGGGAAGAAGCCCATCGTCGCGCCGTACTCCGGCGCCATGTTCGCGATCGTCGCGCGGTCGGGCAGCGGCAGGCTGCTCAGCCCGCTGCCGTAGAACTCGACAAACTTTCCCACAACACCCTTCGCGCGCAGCATCTCGGTGACTGTGAGCACGAGGTCGGTCGCCGTAGCGCCCTCCGGCAGCGCGCCCGTGAGCTTGAAGCCGATGACCTCCGGCGTCAGCATGGGCATCGGCTGGCCCAGCATTGCCGCTTCCGCCTCGATGCCGCCGACGCCCCAGCCGAGCACCCCGAGGCCGTTGATCATCGTCGTGTGTGAGTCCGTGCCCACGAGCGAGTCCGGGTAGACGAGCGTGCGGCCGTCCTCGTGCCGCTCGAAGACGACGCTCGCGAGATATTCGAGATTCACCTGGTGGACGATGCCGGTGTCGGGTGGGACGACGCTGAAGTTGTTGAAGGCGTCCTGTCCCCAGCGGAGGAGCGAGTAGCGCTCCTTGTTCCGCATCAGCTCCATCTGCGCGTTGATGGCGAAGCTGTCGCGCGTGCCGAAGCGGTCGACCTGCACCGAGTGGTCGATGACGAGGTCGGATTGCTGGAGGGGGTTGATGCGCTTGGGGTCGCCCCCGAGCGCGACGATGGCATCGCGCATCGCCGCGAGATCGACGACGCACGGGACGCCCGTGAAGTCCTGCAGCAGCACGCGCGCCGGCCGGAACTGCACCTCGCGTTCCGGCGTCGACTTCGGGTCCCAGGCGGCGAGGGCGGCGATGTCCTCTTTCT
This sequence comes from Dehalococcoidia bacterium, assembly GCA_038227375.1. Classification (GTDB taxonomy): domain Bacteria; phylum Chloroflexota; class Dehalococcoidia; order DSTF01; family JACRBR01; genus JALYKW01. Next base: position 47,086 of record JBBRPY010000011.1, on the reverse strand, counting down.
TGACGCTGCGGCCGTCTTCGTGGCGGAGCAGATTTTCTAGCAGAATCTTGAGCGAGAACGGCAGTTGCGCGACGTGCCCGATGCCGGCGCTTGTGAGCGCGTCGAGGCGATACAGCTCGACCGACGTATCGCCGACTGCGAGGGAAGCACGGCTGCCGAAGCTGTCGCTGACGGGGGACATCCAGGCACTCCTTCTCTGCGTGTGGTGGCGGCACAAGCGCCAGCATGACCGACGGCAGCGTCTGGCTGCGGGCCGCTTCGGTCATTGTAGTTCGCCGGTCGTGCTGGCGGGCGTCGCGGCAGCCAATGGGCGCCGAGCCCGACGTCAGACAATTTTGGGGGTTGAAATGCGACCCCGCGTAGCGGATGATGGCGTAAAGGTGAAGCGTGGAACACGTTATGCGGTTCGTGAATCAAATAGCATGGTAACTTCGTCAGCTAACCGAGGGATCAAGGCGGTGATGCCGACATCTCGATGGGGGTTCCTCACCAATCACGCGCTTGTCCTGGTGTACGTCATCCTGCACAGCGAGTCGACGGTACGGCAGATCTCGGCCGACATCGGCATCACGGAGCGGGCGGCGCTCGCCATTCTGCGCGACCTTGAGTCGGACGGGATCATCGACCGGCGCCGCGACGGGCGGCGCAACACGTATTCGGTCAACTTCGACCACCTTTCCCGCGTGCGCCGCGGAGGTACCCAATCCCCGCTGACGCCACGGCTCTTCGTCGATGTAGTGCTGAAGATGCTGTACGACATGGCCGATCGCTCTCCCGGAGCGCCCGAGGCGGGGGCCAAGCCGATGCAGGTACACACGGATGACCTGGAGCCGCGCATCGGCACCTGGGGCTTCTTCACGAACCATCTGCTCGTGCTGCTCGCCCTGGCGCGCGACCACACGACGACCGTACGGGACCTCGCGGTCGCGGTCGGGATCACGGAGCGCGCGGTCGTTGGCATCATCAATCAGCTCGAAGCTGAGCGCATCGTCAGCCGGACACGTGAAGGGCGGCGCAACACGTACGCGATCAGCTTTGGCGCCTTCCGTGACTTTCGCGGTTGGTCATTCGCCGGCTGGTCGATCCCTAAGTCACTCGTGAACGTGGCCGCGGACGGTGTGCGGGCGCTCGCAAGCCAGTAGCTTCTGGTCGCTGGTGATTGGTGACTGGTGACTGGTTGTTCACCTCGTTCCATCGTCCATACTCCACCCTCCATCTCCTGTTCATATTGCGATCGGTTGTGCCCGAAGTCGCCGTCCGCAGCTTCGCGATCGGGCTCATTTGTCTTGACACTACCGGAGGCCGGTGTTAGATTCCGGATTGATACGGGATTCACAATCGATCCGCGACGTCGCCGCGGCGGCCCGGCAATCGAGGAGCGCGCGCATGCTTCAGATGCCCATTCAGTTGGCCTCGGTGAGCGACTACGCCAGCTTCTTCAAAAATCTCCTGCATTGGCCGCCTCAGGCGACATCCGATGCGGGCGAACTGATCGTCGTCGCGGCCACCCTCGCCGTATCGATGACGATCATGGTCGCGTTCGGGCAGTGGTGGTCGCGGTAGCGAGGGGAGGTAACCGATGGCCGTTTCGGAGCAGCCTAAGGGCCCTGGTTTCGGCGACTTCATCTACGACAAGCTCTTCCACAACTACGTCTGGCGCTCGATTTTCCGCTCAGGCTACCCGAACACCCCGCGGAACCAGATGCTCGCCGTCGCGACGAGTGTCTTCCTGCACCTGCACCCGACGCGCATCCACAAGACCCATGTCCGCATCACGCACACGTACTGCCTCGGCGGCCTGAGCTTCTTCATGTTCCTGGGGCTGACAGTCACCGGCGTCATGCTGATGTTCTACTACGTCCCGTCCGTCGACCGCGCCTATAACGACGTCGCTGCCCTGGAGACCAACGTCCGATTCGGCATCCTGATCCGGAATCTGCACCGCTGGATGGCGCATGCGATGGTGATCACGGTGCTGCTGCACATGATGCGCGTCTTCTACATGGGCGCCTACAAGCCGCCGCGCGAATTCAACTGGGTGGTGGGCGTGATCCTGCTCGTGCTGACGCTGCTGCTGTCGTTCACCGGCTACCTCCTGCCCTGGGATCAGCTCGCGTTGTGGGCGATCACCGTGGGCACGAACATCGGCGGCGCCGCGCCCGTGCTGGGTGGGCAGACGCGGTTCGTCCTCATCGGCGGCTTCGAGGTGAGCCAACCCGCGCTCATACGGTTCTACACCCTGCATGTGATCGGGTTGCCACTATTGGCCGCGATCTTCATGTCGGTGCACTTCTGGCGCATCCGCCGCGACGGCGGGCTCGCGCGGCCGCTCTAGCCGGGAGGGAGGACGAGCGATGGCGATAGCTACTCCAGCAGCCGGCGCGAAGGAGACCGTCCGGCAGAAGCGCGAGCGCGATCAGGAGCTGCTGGTCTGGCCGGACCTCGTCTTCGTGGAATTCATCTGCGCCGTGCTGTTCACGATCACCTTCGTGATCCTCTCCGTCATCGTTAACGCGCCGCTTCTCGACAAGGCCAACTCCAACATCACGCCGAACCCCTCTAAGGCGCCCTGGTACCTGATGAACCTCCAGGAGTTGCTCCTGCACATGGACAAGGGGCTCGCCGGCGTCACGGTGCCGACGGTGGCGCTGCTCGTGCTGGCGGCGATCCCGTACGTCGACCGCAGCAACGAAGGCCAGGGCACCTGGTTCGGCACGGCGAACGCCGTGCGCATCACGATCTTCAGCGCCATCTACTCCGCCTTCGTCATCTCGGGGTCGATCCTCTGGGACGATGGCGCGCACGTCCGCGTCTACAAGCAGTTTCCGCTGACGGTGAAGGACTGGTGGCTCGTCGGCAAGCCGTTCCACGGCTTCGATGGCAAGGCGCGCTGGCTCGGCGACCGCCACCCGTTCGAGTGGCTCCCGGGGCAGTTATCGAACTTCGTGCAGAAGATCTGGGAGCTGGTCTTCCTCAAGAACCGGCTGGCGTTGCGCGATGAGTATCACTTCAGCCTGCCGGTGCCGAAATCGATGCAGCTCGGCAGCGGTCAGCATGACGGTGCGCTCGACTGGCCCAAGGACTTCGCGCAGATCCCCGTGCCGCTGAATGGCACGTGGCTCTGGCACTGGGATAAACCGGGATGGATGCCCGGGTGGATGCTGCACGTGTACTGGTACGACTCCGACATCAGCATTCTGGCGATCACGGCAGAGTTCGTGATGCCGATCGTCGCCATCTTGCTGCCGGCCGTCATCCTTCTGGGCATACTCTGGAAGATCGGCTGGCTGCACACCGTGCGCGACGCATGGCTTGCCATCTTCACCGGCTTCATCATGGTGTATCTCTCGCTTACCATTATCGGCGCCGGCTTCCGCGGGCGCGGACAGCAGCTCGTGCCGCTGCCGCGCGTCCCAAACCTTGAGGGCGACCCGAGCATCCAGCGCCAGGCGCCGCCGCCCGATTCCCAGTACGCGCTCGTTGATATGAGAAACGGATTCTATGCCTGACGAACCAGCCGAAGAAGCAACGCCGGCGCCAAAGCCCAAGGCCGCGAAACCGGCGACGGAAGGCGCTGTGGTGACGTCGTCCGGCGGCGCTGCCATCGCCGCCGCCTCGCCGGCCGGCGTCGTCGTCGTGCAGCCTCGACCGGTCGGGCCGCAATTGCCCGTGGTATCACGCCGGAAGGTGATGCTGATCGGGTTCTGGTCGGCGATGGGCACGCTGCTGCTCGGCATCGTCTACACCATGCTCGATATCGTCTATCCGCGCGGGGTGTCGGGGTTCGGCAGCACCGTCTTCGTCGGCGCTATCGAGCAGCTCGAGCCCGGCAAAAAGCTGCACAACCTCGACGCGAAGGCATGGATCGTGCGGTTCGATGCCACGCAAGCGAAGCGCAACCCGGGCGCGCAGGAAGGGTCCGTGATCGCGCTCTATCACAAGTGCGTACATCTCGGGTGCACGGTGCCGTTTCGGCCGGACTTCTCGCGCGAGGACCCGCGCAACGGCGAGACCTATGCTGGCTGGTTCCTCTGCCCGTGCCACGGTTCGACGTACAGCGACGCGGGCGTGCGCGTCTTTGGTCCGGCGCCGCGCTCGCTCGATACCTTCGACCTGATCATCAAAGACGGAAAGATGACCGTGAACACGGGCAAGATCACCACGGGTTCCACGGAGAACCCTTCGCGGGCGATCCTTCCGGGGTAGCGCGCGGCTCTGCGGCGATAAAGGTTTGGGATGAACACAAGCAAGCAGATCAATATCATCGTGCTGCTCGTCTTCGCCGCCGTGATCGCGACGGCGGCGTACACGATCTGGGATCCGCATCGCTCGTCGGAAGCGAAGACGCGGCAGACCGACAAGACCGTGGACTACGGCGCCTATCTCTTCTCGCAGAACTGCATCGTCTGCCACGGAAACAAGGCCGAGGGCGGCGCCGCCGCGAACCGGCTGAAGCAGGCGCCGGCACTCAACCGCCCCGACCTTCAGGGTAAGGATCCGAAGACCAATGCCGTCAGCAAGCAGGCGAAGGATCAGGCGTTTAAGTTCGTCGTCAATACCGTGACCTGCGGCCGCATCGGCAAGGCGATGCCGACCTGGGGACAGTCGCAGGGCGGCACGCTCAACGACGAGCAGATCCGCCAGCTTGCGACGCTGATCACCGAGGGCACGGGCTGGGATCAGGTCAACGAGTTCGCCATCGACGGGAACGAGAAGTACCACCTCAAGGGCTACAACGCGGACGGCTTCAAGCTCGCTGACGCGCTCGACGGCTCCAGCGCGACGGTGAAGCTCAACAAGATCGAAGGGCTCGACAAGGGTGTGCGACTGCAGATCGCCGACGAGATCATGCTCATCACGGACAAGCCGAACACGAGTGACGCGAGCGTCACCGTCGAGCGCGGCGTCGGCACGACGAGCCCGGCGCCGCATGCCGCCGGAGCAGAGGTGCTGAAGCCGCCCGTGCCGCCGGACCCACCGCCCGTCACACAGCCGGCATGCGGGCAAAACCTGCCAGCTGCTGTACCGACCCAGGGCGCGGTCGCCGCGGCAACCGAATTGACGATCATCGGACAGGGCACGGCCTTCGACAAGGACACGCTGTTGGGTGTCGCGGGCCAGGCGCTGACGATCACCTTCGACAACCGTGACGCCGGGATCGCGCACAACATTCACTTCTTCAAGGGTTCGGACGCGACGGGCAGCGAGGTGAGTGCGACGGAAGTCGCTCCCGGACCAGTGGTCCAGACGCTGGCAATTGCACCCCTTGATGCGGGCGCCTACTTCTACCAGTGCGACGTCCATCCAGGTCAAATGGAAGGCACGCTGACGACGGTCGCCGCGGGGGCAGCCGCGCGTGCGGGAGGTGCCGCGCCGGCAGGTGCGCCGACCGCTGCGCCGACGCTCACATCGCTGACGCCGGAGGCGAACCCGCCCGGACCGCCGGCCAACGGCAGCGGCACCGCGGTGAGCACGACGCCTTGACGATCGCGAATCGCGAAACCTAGACTTGATCGCGGGCCGCTCGCGCGTCCCCGATTAGAACACCGAACGGTCCGGAGGATCAGTGGCGAATCAAGTCGGCAAGCGGTACCAGTGCGCGAAGTGCAATTCCGAGATGATCGTGACCAAGGCTGGAGGCGGTGAACTCCAATGCTGCGGCGAAACCATGCAGCAGAAGAGCTAGGAGTTTCCATGGCGAACCAACTTGGCAAGCGCTTCCAGTGCGAGAATTGCGGTACCGAAGTGCTGTGCATCAAGCCCGGCGACGGGGAGGTGCAGTGCTGTGGCGTCGCCATGCAGCTGCAGCAGCCCAAAGTCCTCCCTTCGGCAGATTAGCTGCGTCTAGTGGGAAGGAGTCTCGCCATGACAACGGCAACAATCGATCAGGCGAAGGCAGGGGAGTTTGCCGGTAGCGTCATCGGCGCGCTGAACAATGGCTTCAGCACGCTCATGATCAGCATCGGTCAGCGGACCGGCCTATTCGACACCATGGCCACGCTGCCGCCGTCTACGAGCGAGCAGATCGCCAAGGCGGCGGGGCTCAACGAACGGTACGTTCGCGAATGGCTGGGGAACATGACCGTCAACCGGTACGTGGAGCACGACGCGGAGAAGGGAACGTACTTTTTCCCGCGCGAGCACGCCGCATCGCTGACACACGCTGCCGGCCCGGGCAACCTGGGGACCTTCGCCGAATTTTTGTCTCAGATGGGCAACGTCGAAGACGAGGTTGTCGAGGCGTTCCGCAACGGCGGAGGCGTGCCGTATTCGAAGTTCGACAAGTTTCAGACCCTCATGCGCCAGGAGAGCGCGCAGGTTTTCGACGCGACGCTTATCGATGTCACATTGCCGCTCGTCGACGGTCTCATCGACAAGCTCAAGTCTGGCATCGACGTGGCCGACGTCGCATGCGGGGCCGGACACGCGATCAATCTGATGGCGAAGGCTTTCCCGAAGAGTCGATTTGTTGGCTACGACTTCTCTGAGGAAGGCATCGGCATCGGGCGGACAGAGGCGAAGGAGTGGGGGCTGACCAACGTCGCGTTTGAAATGAAGGACGTGGCGTTGCTCGACGGTTCGGCGAAATTCGACCTGATCACGGTCTTCGACGCGATCCATGACCAGGCGCAGCCTCGGAAGGTGCTCAAGGGCATCGCCGGTTCGTTGAAGCCGGGCGGCGTCCTGCTTTGCGCCGACATCGCAGCGGACAGCTCCCATGCCGGCAACATGGGACATCCGATGGCACCCGCGATGTACGCTATCTCGACCTTCCACTGTATGACGGTTTCTCTCGCGCTGAACGGAGAAGGTCTCGGCACGATGTGGGGCAAGCAGACGGCGCGCGAACTTTTCCGCGAGGCGGGTTTCACGTCCGTCGATGAAAAGATGGTCGAAGGCGACATCCTCAACGTCTATTACATTTGTCGGAGCGCCTAGCTGCGACGCAGCATTCGGTGGCCTCGGCGGCGAGAATCAGCGTTAGCCCTACCCGCTGGAGCCAGGTTGTTGGTTGACAGCACTCGTCGGCCGTCGATATACTCACTGAAGAGGCGTGGAAGCGCAGCAGTAGATTCAGCGCAAGCCCAAGCGAGCCGGTGATGGTGCAAGACCGGCGGCGGACGTGGATCGAACTCAGCGTGGAGCCGTCGGGGCGAAGAACGTAGCCTCGGCCGGGCGCGACCGTTACATCGCTCCGAGAGGTCCGCCTGGACGGGCGGGCAAGAAGGGTGGCACCGCGGGCCATAAACCCGTCCCTTTGTGGGTCGGGTTTTTTTGTTGGTCAAAGCAGTGGGCATAACGTCATGACGACACCTCACTCCATCTTCAGTTTCCTCGAGGTCACACCGGCCCCGGCAGTCCGCACGCGCGACCGCCGCGGCCGCGACGTACGACGCTCCCTGTGCCCGCTCTCCGACGGCCTGCTTCGGCTCGTCCTTGCGGGTATTCCGCTCTAAAACGTCCCTTTCGCGACACAACAACCAAAGGGGACGCAACCACAGTGACCGACTGAGTGGATGACGGATCGCCCTCGCGGCGATGACAACAAGGAGAAACACCGGCATGACAAAGATCAGCGGCGCCGAGATTATCATGGAGTGCCTGCGCAAAGAGGGGGTCGATATCATCTTCGGCTACCCCGGCGGCGCCAACCTTCCGATGTACGACGCGCTCCACAAGTACCCCGACATCAAGCACGTCCTCGTCCGGCACGAGCAGTCGGCGGCGCACGCGGCCGACGCCTACGCGCGCGTCTCCGGCAAAGCCGGCGTCGCCTGGGCCACCTCCGGACCGGGCGCGACCAATCTGGTCACCGGCATCGCGAACGCCTGGATGGACTCCGTGCCGCTGGTGTGCATCACCGGCCAGGTGGTCTCGTGGCTGCTCGGCCGCGATGGCTTCCAGGAAGCCGACATCACCGGCATCACGATCCCGATCGTCAAACACAATGTGCTGGTGCTCGATGTCGAAGACATCGCTCCCGCCATCGCCGAGGCGTTCCACATCGCCACCACCGGACGTCCAGGCCCCGTGCTGGTCGACATCCCGCGGGATGTGCAGCAGGCGCTCTGCGAGTTCGAGTACCCGGACAAGGTCGACCTGCCCGGCTACCAGCCGACGTACAAGGGGCACCCGCAGCAGGTGAAGAAGGCGGCGCAGCTGATCGCCGAATCGGAAAAGCCGCTGATCCTCGCCGGGCACGGTGTCGTCATCGCGCGTGCTGCCGACGAGCTCCGCGAGCTGGCGGAGAAGGCGCAGATCCCGGTGATCACCACGCTGCTCGGCCTCGGCGGATTCCCGGGCACGCACGAATTGAACATGGGGATGCCCGGCATGCACGGCATGTACTGGAACAACATGGGCATTCAGGAAGCCGATCTCGTGATTGGCATCGGCATGCGGTTCGACGACCGCGTGACCGGCGCGCTGAAGGACTTCGCGCCTAACGCGAAGATCGTCCACATCGACATCGATCCGGCTGAGATCGGCAAGAACGTCAAGACGCTGGTGCCGATCGTCGGTGATGTGAAGACGGTGCTGCAGCAGCTCATCCCGCACGTCCAGCCGGCGCGCCACGATGCCTGGCGCCGTTGGTTCGCCGACATGCGAGCGAAGCATCCCTCCATCGCGATCCCGGAGACGGACAAGATCCTGCCGCAGTACGTGATCAAGTCGATCTACGATGCCTCGGGTCCGAATGCGTACTACGCGACCGGCGTCGGCCAGCACCAGATGTGGGCCGCGCAGTACTTCTGGGGCGACAATCCGTACTCATTCGTCACGTCGGGCGGGCTCGGCACGATGGGGTTCGAGGTGCCGGCCGCGATTGGCGTGCAGTTCGCCAGGCCGAAGAATACGGTCTGGGCCTTCTGCGGCGATGGCGGCTTTCAGATGACCATGCAGGAGCTGGCGCTCTGCACGGAGTATGAGCTGCCGATCAAGTTCGCCATCATCAACAACAACTACCTCGGCATGGTTCGGCAGTGGCAGGACACCTTCTACGCCGGCAACAAGGAGTCGGTGCGCATGTTCCAGCCGGACTTCGTGAAGATTGCCGAAGCGATGGGCATCACCGGCATCCGCGTCAGCGACAAATCGATGGTCGAGTCGTCGATCGAGGCGGCGCTCCGCCATCCGGGCGCGGTGTTGATCGACTTCCAGGTGGAAGAGGCGGAAGACTGCTTCCCGATGATGCCGCCGGGCGTGAGCCTCTCCGACACCATCGACCAGCCGGCGATGCGGCAGCCGGAGTTCGCGCGATGAGCGGGCGCATACACACGATCGTCGCGCTCGTCGAAAACCGCCCCGGCGTGCTCAACAAGATCGCCAGCAAATGGCGGCAGCGCGCCTTCAACATCGAAAGTCTCACCGTCGGACACAGCGAGGTGCCGGGCCTGTCGCGCATGACCTTCACGGTCGATGGCGCGGCGAACGACATCGAGCAGGTGACGAAGCAGCTCTACAAGGTGATCGAGGTCGTGAAGATCACCGACGTCACCGACGACGCGACCGTGGCCCGCGAGCTGGCGCTGATCAAGGTGGCGACGACGAAGGAGAATCGTAGCGCGATCATCGAGATCGTCGACGTCTTTCGCGCAAAGATCGTCGACGTGGGCACGGACTCGGTGGTGATTGAGGCCACCGGCATGGAGGACAAGATCGACGCCCTCGTCGGCATGCTGACGCCATACGGGCTGAAGGAGCTGGTGCGGACGGGGCGGGTGGCGATGGTGCGCGGCGGAACGCCGCCGCTACCGGAGGCGCCGCAGAACGGCGCATTCCACCACTACCGCTCGGCCGGCGAGGGCAAGCCAAAGGTCGGGAGTTTGATCTAGATGGGATGGATTCTCATCGAGGAACTGTACGATCTCGCGTGGGCGGCGAACCAGCGACGTTAGGATCAGGGACTACGCATGCCACAAATGTACTACGACAAAGATGCCGACCTCGGGCTGCTCAAGGGCAAGACGATCGGTATCGTCGGCTTCGGGAGCCAGGGACACGCCCACGCACTCAACCTCAAGGACAGCGGCTGCGACGTGATCGTTGGCCTCTATCCGGGGTCGAAGTCCTGGAAGATCGCCGAAGACGGTGGCCTGCGCGTCGGCAACGTGCGGGAGGTCGCCGAGCAGGCCGACATCATCATGATGCTGGCGCCGGACCAACTCGCGAAGGAGATCTACTACGCGCACGTTGCCGACGGCCTGAAGCCGGGCAACATGGTGATGTGGGCGCACGGCTTCAGCGTGCACTACGACCAGGTGCAGTCGCCGCCCGACGTCGATGTGACGATGGTGGCGCCGAAAGGGCCGGGTCACCTCGTCCGCCGTGTGTATGCGGAGGGTGGCGGCGTGCCCGCGCTCTTCGCCGTGCATCAGAACGCCAGCGAGTCCGCCCGGCAGATCGCGTTGGCCTACGCGAAGGGCATCGGCGCAACGCGCAGCGGCGTGCTGGAGACGACGTTCAAGGAAGAGACCGAGACTGACCTGTTTGGCGAGCAGACGGTCCTCTGCGGCGGCGTCACCTCGCTCGTGAAGAGCGCCTTCGAGACGCTGTGCGAGGCGGGATACCAGCCGGAGCTGGCGTACTTCGAGTGCATGCACGAGCTGAAGCTGATCGTCGACCTGATGTACGAGGGTGGTATGGGCTACATGCGCTACTCGATCAGCGACACCGCCGAATACGGCGACTACACGCGCGGGCCCGTCGTCGTCGATGAGCGGGTGAAGCAAAACATGAAGAAGGTGCTGGGTGAGATCCAGGACGGCACCTTCGCCAAGGAGTGGATCCTGGAGAACCAGGCCGGAAGGCCGAGCTTCAATGCCATGCGGCGGATGAACGCCGCGCATCCCATCGAGGAGGTCGGCGCGGAGCTGCGCGGCATGATGGCGTGGCTGAAGAAGAGCCGTTGATGAGCACGAGGACGCGTCGTTGGGCGCTGTTCGTGGGTCTGGCTGTGGTGGCGGCGCTGGTTCTCTCGACGTGCGGCGGCGGCGCAAACGCGTCGAAGGACAATCAGGGCGCGGCGGCGTCGGCGACCGCAGACTTCTTCGTCCAGGAGTCTGCGGGCGGGAAGCTGCCCGAGACCGCCGCGGTCATGTCGATCGGCACGAGTAGCATTAACGCTCTCTCGGTCAACTCCGATCAGAAGAAGGTGTCGGCAAGTTTGCGATACTGCGTCGTCTATGACTATCAGGACAGCGTGACGCCGTTCAAGACGCACAAGCGCGTCTACGTCACGTCGAAGGTCAAGGACGGTTGGAGCGTCGAACCGGTGGAACAGGTCACGACCTGCGAGGGTGTGAGCTGACATGGACGCGATGATTCTCTCGATCACTCAGCTCTCCCCGGCGGCAACGCGTCCGCGCGGGCGCATGCTTCGCCGGCCCTCGACCTTCGGGTCGGAGGGCGCGCACGGCATCTGAGTGAGCGCTCGTCCGCATGGCCGAGCCGTACGACGGAGGATCGATCGTGGAAAACGTCATCATTTTCGACACGACGCTGCGTGACGGCGAACAATCGCCGGGCGTGGCGCTGACAACCGCAGACAAGATCGAGATCGCGCGCCAGCTCGAGAAGCTGGGCGTCGACATCATCGAGGCGGGCTTCCCCAAGACCTCGCCGGGCGACTTCGAGGCGGTGCAGGCGATCGCGCGGGATGTGCGCACCAGCCAGGTCGCCGGTCTCGCGCATGCGAATGCGGATGCGGTTGATGCCTGTTGGGACGCCGTGAAGGCCGGTGTGCAGCCACGCATCCACGTCTTTCTCTCAAGTTCCGACATCCACATCATGCACCAGTTGGTGAAAGACAAGGAGACCGTGCTGGAGATGGCGCGGAGCATGGTGGCGCGGGCAAAGGGCTACTGTTCCGACGTGGAGTTCAGCCCGATGGACGCCACCCGCAGCGACCGCGAGTACGTCTACTGGATGCTCGAACAGGTGATCGAGGCGGGCGCGACGACGGTGAACATCCCGGACACGGTCGGCTACACGGTGCCGGAGGAGTTCGCCGACTTCATCAAAGACATCCTGGAGAACGTGAAGAACATCCACCGCGCGCGCATTTCCGTCCACTGCCACAACGACCTCGGGCTCGCTGTGGCGAACTCGCTGGCGGCGGTGCGGGCGGGTGCGCGGCAGATCGAGACCTGCATCAACGGCATCGGCGAACGCGCAGGCAACGCGGCGCTGGAAGAAGTGGCGATGGCGATCAAGACGCGCGCCGACTTCCTCGGCGTCGGGACCAATATCAAGACGCAGGAGCTCTACCGTACGAGCCGTCTCGTCTCGACGCTGACCGGCATGAGCGTCCAGCCGAACAAGGCGATCGTCGGCGCAAACTCCTTCCGGCACCAGTCCGGCATCCACCAGGACGGCGTGCTGAAGATGCGCCAGACGTACGAGATCATGGACGCGAAGGACATCGGCTGGCCGTCCGGAGGGGCCGAGATCGTGCTGGGCAAGGTGTCCGGCAGGCACGGCTTCAAGTCGCGCCTGCTCGAGCTGGGATACGACCTGAACGAAGAGGAGCTGTCGCGCGCGTTCATGGCGTTCAAGGAGTTGGCCGACAAGAAGGCCGAGATCGACGACCGGGACCTGGAGGCGATCGTCGCCGACCGCCTGCGCACGACGGCGGAGACCTATCGGCTGGATTTCGTGCAGGTCTCGTGCGGCGACCACGCCTCGCCGACGGCGACCGTCCGGCTGATCGCGCCCGATGGCTCGACGCACGGCGACGCAGCCGTCGGCACCGGGCCGGTGGACGCGGTGTACCGGGCGATCAACCGCATCATCGATATCCCGAACGAACTCACGGAGTTCTCGGTGAAGAGCGTGACCGAAGGCATCGACGCCCAGGGCGAGGTGACGATTCGGGTCGAGGCGGGCGGCCGCAGCTTCACGGGGCGGGGCGCTGATACTGACATCATCGTCGCCTCCGCCAAGGCGTACATGAACGCGCTCAATCGCATGCTTTCGACGCAGCAGGGGGCCGGGCCGGCTGCCCCGGTGCGCCAGGACCGCAGCGGGTAAGGGAATTTCGACGGAAGGCTTTACTTTTCATGAGAAAGCTTGGTACACTCGGCTGGAAGCTATTCTCAGGAACGGAGTCAGCCATGAAGAGCAACAGCGACCGGCCCCGCCCATATGCACGGCGTGCCAAGCCGGAAGGCGAGAACATGCTGCAGGAAGCGCGCGCCGTGTATGGCGATCCGGTCATGGACCAGCGGCCGCCGCTCGAAATCGTGACGGGTATCACCGTGACGCGGCTCAGCACCAAGAACCAGATCACCGTCCCGGTGGCGTACGTGCGCGCGCTGGACCTTCAGCCGGGCGATGAGCTGCAGCTCAGTGTGATCGGCGAGATGCTCGTCGGACAGCGCCGGCCACAGACCGCAGAGGAATGGGACGCCCAGATGCGCGGGGCTGTCGCCTATCCGGAGTGGGACAGCACCGAGAAGATCGACGCCTGGGTAAGGGACGAACGTGCAAGCTGGGACCGTGAGTGGGATCACAACGAGAGTTCCTAGCGGTGCTGCGCGGCTTTGGCCGCGTAGCATTCGATACCAGTTGCTGCATCTATTATTTGCAGAAGGACTCGCCGCGATGGCCATTGATCGCGCCGCTGATGCAGCGGGCGGCCGCGGGGTTCCTCGTGGTGGAGCTGTCAGCGATCGTCCGGATGGAACTGCTCGTGTTGCCGTACAGGTCGCGGGACCCGGCGAGGATCTTCCTGGTGCGGCGGTTCACTGACGACTATCCAGGGATCGCCGTGGCGCCGCTCTCCGCCTCTGTGCTGGAACTCGCCACGGAGGTCCGGGCGGTGACCGGACTGAAGACGCCGGACGCGCTCGTTGTTGGTTCTGCCATTCTCAACGAGTGTGATGGCATTGTCGGCAACGACGCGGCGTTCAAGCGGCTGAATGCGCGCGGCGACCAGCCCTTCGTATCGATGGGCGGCCGCCGCCACCGGGTGCCGCGCTACCTGCACCTGGATGACTACGACGCCGGCGGCGAGTGAATAGCGAAAGAACGGCTATGGGAAAGACACTTTCGGAGAAGATCTGGGATGCGCACCTCGTCCGCCGCGCCGAAGGCAAGCCAGACCTGCTCTACATCGACCTCCATCTCGTGCATGAAGTCACGTCTCCGCAGGCGTTCGAGGGGCTGCGCCTGGCGGGACGCACGGTGCGGCGGCCGGAACTGACGCTGGCGACCGTCGACCACAACGTCCCGACCCGCGACCGGGACAAGGAATGGACCGATCCGCTCTCCGTCCAGCAGGTGCAGTCACTCCGCGCGAACTGCGACGAGTTCGGCGTCACGATGTTCGACGTGCGGGACGCGCGCCAGGGCATCGTGCACATCATCGGGCCCGAACAGGGGCTGACGCAGCCGGGCATGACGATCGTCTGCGGCGACAGCCACACATCGACGCACGGCGCCTTCGGAGCGCTTGCCTTCGGTATCGGCACGTCGGAGGTCGAGCACGTGCTAGCGACGCAGACGCTCTCGCAGGCGACGCCGAAGACGATGGCGATCGAAGTCAATGGCACGCTGCCCGATGGCGTCACTGCCAAGGATGTCATCCTCTCGATCATCAACCGGATCGGCGTCGCCGGCGGCATCGGCCACGTGATGGAGTACCGTGGCGACGTGATCCGTGCGCTATCGATGGAAGGGCGGATGACGGTCTGCAACATGTCGATTGAGGCGGGCGCCCGCGCCGGGCTGGTCGCGCCCGATGACACGACGTTCGCCTACATGGAGGGCCGCCCGTACGTGCCCAAAGGACGCGAATGGGAGCTGGCGCTCGACGCCTGGCGCGCGCTCCCTTCGGATGCGGACGCCGCCTTCGACACCACGATCGAGCTGCGCGCTGAGGACGTCGAGCCGTGCGTCACGTGGGGCACCACGCCCGCGCAGAGCCTGCCAGTGACCGGCCGTGTGCCTGATCCGGCGTCGATGAGCGACCCGCGCGCGAAGGAGCTCGCCGAGCGTTCGCTGACGTACATGGGCCTCACACCGGGGACCGCCATTGAGGACATCAGCATCGACCGCGTGTTCCTCGGTTCGTGCACGAACGCGCGCATCGAAGACCTGCGGGCAGCGGCGCAGGTGGTGCGCGGCAGGTCGGTGGCGAAGCGCGTGAAGGCAATGGTCGTGCCCGGCTCCGGGCTCGTCAAGGCGCAGGCCGAACACGAGGGCCTGGACCGCATCTTCACGGATGCCGGCTTCGAGTGGCGCGACGCCGGCTGCTCGATGTGTCTGGGGATGAATCCCGACTTCCTGCTCCCCGGCGAGCGCTGTGCGTCTACCTCAAACCGGAACTTCGAGGGGCGCCAGGGGCGCGGCGGACGGACGCACCTCGTCAGCCCGCAGATGGCCGCCGCGGCAGCGATTGCCGGCCATTTCGTCGACATCCGTAACTGGAGGAACGACTGATGGACCCGGTCAGGAAGATCCACGGGAAGGTACTGCCGCTTCCGCGCGCCGACGTCGACACGGACCAGATCATTCCGGCGAAGTACCTGAAGCGCATCGAGCGTACGGGCTTCGGAGAATTTGCCTTCGACGAGTGGCGCAAGGACCCTTCGTTCGTGACCAACGACCATCGATATGATCGTGCGGAAGTGCTGGTCACCGGCCCAAACTTCGGCTGCGGCTCGTCGCGCGAGCACGCGCCGTGGGCGCTGCAGCAGATGGGCCTGCGGGCGATCATTGCGCCGTCGTTCGCCGACATCTTTCGCAACAACTGTGCGAAGATCGGGCTGCTCACGGTGGAGTTGCCGCAGGAAAGCATCGACCGCCTGATCGCCCGGGCTGAAGACTCACCGGGCTACGAGATGGAGGTCGACCTCGAGTCGCAGACGGTGAGCCTTGGCAACGGCAAGTCGCGGCACTTCGACATCGACCCGCACGTCCGGCACTGCCTGCTGAACGGGCTCGATGACATCAGCCTGACGCTGCTGGAAGAAGCGGCGATCGCGGGGTTCGAGCGGCAGCGCGAGCGTCGCGAGGAAGTCGGAAGTCGGACGTCGGAAGTCGGAAGGTTGCAAGACTAACGCGGAAGATCGGCGTCTGATCTCTCGTCGACAAACCATTTGTTCGAAACACGGAAGTCGGAGGTCGTATGACTTCCGACCTCCGACTTCCCAGCGACCGGGCGCAGCCCGCTACGCTGACGTGTCCCATGCGGCGAGGGTCACCGTCAGGTCAATGTCTTTGCCGTCACGGTGCACCTTCAGCGTCACCTGGTCGCCGACGCTCTTGCCGTCGATGTAGTCCGCGAGCGTCTCGAACGCCCTCATCGGCGTGCCGTCGATCTCGGTGATCACGTCACCGGTGCCGCCGGACGACGCCTTCAGCCCCGCCTTCGATGCCGAGCTGCCATTCTGCACCTGCACGACAGCCACGCCCTGCGGCACACCGAGCTTCTGCGCTTCGCTGTTGGTGGCGTCGTGCCGGAGATGCCGAGCCGGGCGTGGGTGATCGCGGCGCCGGTCGTCAACTGCGTCAGAAAGTGCTTCGGCGTGTTGATCGGCACCGCATACGCGACGCCGGCGAAGGAACTTCCACCGGGATTTTCGATAGCGGTGTTGATGCCGATGATCTCGCCCTTCGTGTTGAGCAGCGCGCCGCCAGAGTTGCCCGGGTTGACGGCGGCGTCGGTCTGCAGCAGCCCGCGGATCGGCCGCCCATTGCTGCTGGAGGGCAGTGTGCGGTCGAGGCCGCTGATCACGCCCGTGGTGAAGGAGCCGTCGAGCCCGAACGGATTGCCGATAGCGGCGACGACGGCGCCGACCTTTACCGCGCTCGAATCGCCGAGCGTGGCGGGGTGCAGCTCGCTCGCGTCCACCTCTGCCTTGACGACCGCCGTGTCGTTCCCGGGATCCTTCCCGACCACATTCGCCTGTGCGGTTGCGCCGTCAGAGAAGGTGATGGTCACCGTGTCGAATCCGCGGACGACGTGGTAGTTCGTGAGGATGTCGCCGCTCGTGTCCAGCACGATGCCCGATCCGAGACCGGATTGCGTGTTCTGGAATGGGTCGCCCGTGTTTTGGCCCGTGACGATACGCACGACGGATGGCCGCACCTTGTCGTAGAGGGCGGAGAAGTCATCCGTCGGCGACAGTTGATTGTTGACCTGCGTGTTGTCGCTGACGGTCTTGCTCGAGGTCGTCGCCGCTGCTGCTGCGTTCTTTGCGCTGCTGTTGCTGCCGCCGCGCTCCCAACTGATGCCGCCGACGACCGCCGCGCCGAGCACCATGCTCAGTACGATGATCGCGATTGTGCTGCCGATTCGGTTCATATCCACCTTCTGTCCACGTGCTGCGCGGCCTTCAAGAACGGGGCCGCGGTGTTGGTGCCATCTCCATGCAGTATCGGGCACGGGCGTTGCCGCAGGTACTTCGAACGTGTTATGCCGGGTGGGCGGTGGGAGGCTGGAGGTTGGAGGCTGGGCCGCCACTGGAATTGATGTTGCGTGTTGGAGTTCGGAAGTGAGTAGTCCGGCGTAGGATGTCACCGGTCGAACGTTAGCAGTCGAAGTCAGCACTGAAATGCGGTCTGATCGACCAAGCTTCTAGCGTCCAGCCTCCACCCTCCAGCGTCCAGCATCATCCCCAGCGCGGCTCAAACTCCACCGGGATCCCCAGCGCCGTCTTGCCGATCAGTTCCCTGGCGACGTCGTTTGTCATCGGGTGAAACGGGCCCGGGCGCACATCGCGGTAGTAGCGCTGCATCGGGTGGCGGCGGAAGATACCCGGCGCGCCAACGATCGTCATCGCCTGGTCGACGATCCGTATGGCGGCGTTCGTCGCGTGATACTTCGGCAGGATGATCCGGGCGAGATCGTCGCGCTCCCGCAGCCCCCCCGCCATCCATTCCGTGGCGGTCTGGCGGATGAGGGCGCGCGCCGCCGCGAGCTCGACCTCCATGTCCGCAGCGTGAAACTGCACGCCGGGAAAGTGGCCGATCGGCCGCTCGAAGAGCACCGGCTTCCGGGTGCGTGCCCAGTCGAGCGCGAAGTCTCGCGCCGCTATCGCCACGCCCAGGTAGACGGAGGCGACGCTGCAACAGAACCACGTGAAGATGACGTTGGCGCCGACGTCGGTATCGCCCGGCTGGCGCATGCCGACAAACATCTGCTCCGGCACCCAGCAGTCCTTAATCACCAGGTCGTGGCTCGCGGTCGCGCGCATCGACATCGTGTCCCACGTCTCGACGATCTCGATGCCGGGCGTGCCGCGCGGCACGACGAACAGCCCGATCGTCGGCCGGCCGTCGTCGTCGCTGGTCGAGGTGTTCACCGAAAACAGGTCGATGATCGGCGAGAGCGAGGTGAAGGTCTTGCGCCCGTTCAGGGTGAATCCCTTGAGCCCGTCGCGCTCTTCCCGCACCGCTGTGGTGGTGGGGAAGCCCCAGTTGCCGCCAATTTCCGCCTCGGTGAAGCCGCCGCCGATGATCAGCTTGCCCTGGACGAGCATGCCGGCCATCAGCTTGCCCGTCATGTCCATCGCGCCCAGATTCTCCATCATCGAGCCGAGCGCGAAGAGGTGCATGTTCACCGCGAGCGCCGTCGAGCCGCAGCCCTGGGCGAGCCGCTCCTGGCAGAGCACGAAGTCGAGCAGCGTGCCGCCGAGTCCCCCGAGCTCTTCCGGGATCGTCAGGGCGATGTAGTTGGCCTGCTTCAGCTTCTCGAAGTTCTCGAAGGGGAAGCTGTTGTCACGGTCGTGCTCATCGGCGCGCGTCGCGAAGTCGTCGGCGAGCTGGCCGGTCATCTCCAGGAGCTGCCGCGTGCGCTCGGCGGCGGAGGTCATCGTGGTCATCGCGCTCTCCACATCACATAAGGGGTTCCGGTTGCAGTGTAAGAGGCGGCGCCGGTTGGAACCACGTTCTGGCCATGATCGCAGCACGTCTCGAAGCGATCGGGTGTTGGCCCAGGCGGCGTCGAGCCGCTGCGCTAGATGCGGTCGGAGTTCCAGAAGTGCATCGGCTCGCTCTCGAATGCGGCGTCGAGCGCGGGGTCGTCGGCGAGCGTCCGCACCATCATCGGGTGGCTCGGAAACGCGGACTCGCGCGTCGATGGGAGGAGGCGTAGCGACGCCGCGAGTT
This sequence comes from Dehalococcoidia bacterium, assembly GCA_038227375.1. Classification (GTDB taxonomy): domain Bacteria; phylum Chloroflexota; class Dehalococcoidia; order DSTF01; family JACRBR01; genus JALYKW01. The sequence goes on along the minus strand of JBBRPY010000011.1, from coordinate 27,970 downwards.
GATGATCGTCCGGGACGAGCGCATACAGCCCCTCATTGTGCAGGACGGCGCGGCGGGCGACGGCGGCCAGCAGCGAGTCCACGGCGTCTTCGTGTCCGGGCAGGCATTCCGCCTCGAGGATCTGGTGACCGCGTTCGCGGCATCGCGAACGGAGATAGGCGATGGGCGCCCCCGCGTGTTCGGCGACGAACTGGCCGCCTGCGTCCTCCTCCAGCCAGTGCACTGCGTCGCTCCATGTCCGCGGCGTGCGGACCAACGCACCGGTGCGGCTCGCGATGGCGCGCTCGTGGATCGCCAGCAGGAGTGGGACGTCGCGCGGTGTCGCACACCGCACGTCGTAGACGGACGACGGTGCCAGCACGGCCGCTTCGGCGGGTTCGACTCCGAACGACGGCTGTCGCACGGCGCGGAAGCCGAGGCGTTCATAGAACGGCATGATGCCGGTGAACAGGAAGGAAACGCGCATGCCCTGCTCCTGCATCTGGGCGATGGCGTCACGCAGGAGCGCGGTGGCGACGCCGCTGCCGCGTGCGTCCGGATGTGTCGCGACGGAGCCGATGCCGCCCGCGGCCAGCGGCACGCCCTTGACGAGCATGGTGCGCGCGAAGATGCGGACATAGCCGGCGATGTGCTCATCGAGCATGGCGACGCGCCCGTGGCGCAGCCGGAACGTGGAGTCGTCCTCCGTCTGCCGGACGAAGAGCGACCGCGACGCTTCGGGGAATGCGTCCGCGAGCAGGTCGAAGACTTCCGGAAGTTCGGGCCGCCGGACGGCGCGGATGCTGATCGTCATCGAGAGCGATGGTAGCACGGGAGTCCGGACGCCCCGAATGCCGTCGCGCTTTCGGCCGAGGGAAGCACCTGGAGATTCATTCTGGGCAGAAGCGCGGCTGCTCTGTCGCTACGGCGCGCAAGCTCGCTACGCTTATTCAAACCACATGAGAGAACCTGAAGGGGGCGCGGTGCGCAAGATCTTTGACATCCACATGCACTTTCCGCGGAACTGGGAGAAGCCGGACAGCGACCCGAAGCCGCTCGTCGAGAATCTGTATCAGCGTGCGGTCGAAGCGGGCGTGACGAAGGCGAACTTCCTCTGCGGCGGCCGCTTCGGCATCTCGCACGAGGTGTCGATCAAGCACGCGCTGCGGCATCCTGACCTCTTCATCCCGACGGCGATGATCGACCCCGAGACGACGACACCGGATCGGCTCGGCGAGCTGCGCGACCTCGGATACCGCGGCCTGAAGATGATCGGCGTCCGCCGCGACTACGACTGCGAGGACTACTTCCCCATCTACGAGAAGGCGCAGGAGCTCGGCTGGCCGATCCTGCTGCACATGGGGGTAATCGGCGGTGGTATCGACTACGCGATCACGCACCCGCGGCGCGACCCGGAGGCTGCCGCGTCGCTGCGGCGGATGACGCCGTTTTCGCAGCCGCGCAACATGTCGGCGACGCGCATGCGGCCGTTTCATCTCGACACGATCGCCAACAACTTCCCGAAGCTGCGACTGATCGGCGCGCACCTCGGCGGCACCGGCAACTACGATGAAGCGGCGTCGGTCGCGCGCTGGCGGCACAACGTCTACTTCGACTTCAGCGGCGGCACGACGATCGAGCGCCACGCCGTCGAGCGGCGCCTGATCGGGCACGAGATCGGCTTCGAGAAGCTGATCTTTGGCTCCGATACGGCGCCGGAGAAGATCGGCGAACACATCCGCCGCTGGGACACCATCTTCGACCTGCTCGACGTGCCGGAGGACTATCGCGAGCGCATGTGGTGGATGAACGGCGCCGAGCTGTACGGCGAAGAGCCGGTCGCCTGGATGAAGACAAAACGCAGCCGCGCCGCACGCGCCGCCAACGCGATCCGGATCGAGACGCCGCGCGCGTCGAAGAACGGCCGCCGGCCGGCGTCGACGAAGCCACGCGCGGCCGCGCGGCGGCGGCGCTAGGGCGCCGACGACGTAATTGGCGGAGCGGCGAACGCCGCCGGCGATGATCCGGTGCGATTGGCGCTTGTCCCAGCTCGGGGTGCCGCGACGGGCGGTGCTATGCTGCGCCATGCGAACTGATGGGCGCATTGTGCGCCCACGCGTGGTTGCATTGGCCCTGGCAATGCTTGCCGTCTCGCTCGCGGCGGGATGCAACGATGTGGCGCGGCCGGCGAACACCGCGACCGCCGGAGCGACAGAAGGCGCCGTCTCTACATCGCAGCAGTCCACGCCTCCCAGCGCCTCGACAGCGCCCCCAGAAGGGACACCCTCGCCGCAACACAAGACCCCCGCCGCGGTCATCATGGAGTCGGACGGCGCCACGTTCGCGGTTGACACCGAGAGCGGCGACGCTCCTTCTCGCAACACCACATTGTTGCGAGAAGTGTCCACCATGTCCCCGTACGTCTGTCCACCATGTGTCCGGTCTGTACATTGTGGGAGAGGGGTATCCGAAGGGGCGGGGTGAGGGCCACACTGCTGCGGCACTCAGCCTCGTCGGCATCCCGTCGATCTGCCTGGAGCCCTCCGCTATCGGGCGGGCGCCTCCGCGCAGTCCGCGCCGCCGATGAAGTTGCGCAAGCGCTGTCCTATCGCTGGCCGGCTGAGGACGTCCGTGCTGTCGACGAACTGGTCGATGCCGCCGGCGTACCCCAGACGCGCGAGCGGCGTCTTCGCCATGCATGCTTCTGTGAATCGGCCGGCATCCAGCACCAGGAACGGCCGGTTGAAGAACTGACGGACGCTGGGCTCCTGCGGCTCGGTGACGCCGAGAGCGTTGAACGCGCGCGCCACTGATTCACTCGCGCGGACAAGCGAGGCCTCGCGCTCCTTCCACCCGTGTGCGTGCAGTGCGCTCTGGAACATCGGCACCAGCGCGGGCGCGCATGTCAGCCGCGAGAATGCGGTCCCGAACCACTTTGTGTACGGCGCATATTGCCGCTCGATGAGGAAGCAGAGCCGCATGAGATCGCGCACGAGCCACGCAGCCACGAGTGCCGAGCCGAGTTCGTCTCCGACCTCGCCGCTGCGTCCGACAAAGGGCTCTTCCTGCTCGATGCGGCGCCACTGGCACGTAAGCAGATACAGCCAGACGTCGTCGGGATACCAGCGCAGGCGGGCCCGCGCCTCGGTCAACTGGCCGGGGCCGTCTTCGAACACGGCGCCACCGACGCAGCTTCGGAGGAGCTGGCTGGGCGCGACGAGCCAATCGGCATCGGTGACGGTGCCCCGCGGGTCGAACCCCAGCTCTGACATGAACCAGGCGCGCACCGTCGTGAACGCGACCTGGTGGCGCGCGGGGGTGCCATCGCGCCAGACAAACCGGGTCGGGAAGCCTGCGAACGTCTCCGGGAGCAGCGCATCGACCGCGGCGTACAGCTCCGAGAGACGGCGCTCTCCGAGGTCCGGATCGTCGTCGAGAAAGACGAACAGACGCGGCCCCCAACCGTGGTCGGTCGAGCGCTCGGTATCGAACCCGAGCACGTCGGAACCGGCGCCGATCAGCGCGGCAGCGCGCGGCGCTCCGGGCAGGACAGCGTCGACGATCGGCCGCACGACCTCGTGCCAGTAGCGGCGCGATAGCTCGATTCCCGGCACGAAGTCGGTCATGCGATCAGGATAGCGCGGCCCTGCGCTGACGGTGGCGTGGGATCAGATCCGCACGAGACGGTGTCACACCGCGAGCGCGTGTTCGATCTCTTCGCGCGCGTCCGGATACTTCGCGGCGTACGCCGTCAGCAGGCCGAAGCAGCCGCTGATCATCATGTCGCCGTGCGGCGTCGCAAAGTACGGCTGCAGCCGACTGTCGCGGATCTTGCCGCGCTGAGGCCCGGTGACCGCGACGAGTGGCTTCACAGCCGGCTGATCGTCCCGCCCGCCGCCGGCGTAGAACACGCCGTGCCCCTTGCTGTTGAACACGTCTTCGTGCGGGAGCGTCCCCGCGATCAGGCGCTCGGTGAAGTCCTCGATCTGCGCTCCCGAGATCTCCCCCGTGTGGTGCTCGAAGAGGCTGATGATCCGCGTGCCACGAAGGTGAAACGCCAGCGCGTGCATGTTGCCGAGGTTCAGCACCAACTGGCTTTCAGCGCCGGCGACGCGCGGGTCCTGCAGCGCGCCCAGTGCCGCCGCCGGGCCGGTATCGAGAAAGACGATCGGCGTGCCAGGGTCTTGCTTCCGGGCGGTCGCCACCATTGTGCGCGCGCGGGTCAGGTAGTCCGGCATCTCCTCCGGCAGCATCGCGAACGCGCGCAGGTCATTCTTCGCCCCCACCACGCGCTTCAGGTGATCGAAGCGGACGAGCCGGTCGGAGTAGCCCGGGGGAGAGGCGCCATGGTCGAGGCAGCCGAGCGCCAGCCCGTCGAACTCCGGCGGGACATCGAAGGCGGCGAGGGCCGCGCGGATCGCCGGAAGGTCGAGGTCTTGCAGCGCCACCCGATCGACGCCCGCCGCGGCGGGGGCTTCTTCCTCGCTGACTACGCGGATGCCCATCCGTTCGACCTGCTGGAGATCGTCGTCGAACGTCTGAGCGGCTTCCGGCGTGGCGTACGCAACGCCGTCGGCTCGGAGATGGTCCTCCAGCGCCCAGTGGCACGGTCCGCCGCCCTGGGTGACGCCCGTGAGCAGAAGCGGCTTGTTGGCCGCGGTCGCGCGGCGGATGCGCCCGGCGGCGATCTGTGTCGCGCTGGGCATCACCATCTTGCAGCTGTTCTCGATCGGGCCGGAGGAGTCGAAGAGCAGGATGTCCTGGGTGCCGGTGCCCATGTCGATGGCGAGGATCTTCATCGCCTTGAGTGTAACGGCCAGATGACTGCCAGCTCGCTAAGAGACCCGCGCAACGGCCTCACCCCCGGCCCCTCTCCACGCGTGCCGAGGGGAGCTTAGTTGCGACGAACTCTCGATCTAGCAACCCGCGGGGCAGAGCAACGACGGATCGGAAGCACGACGTTAGCTCCATCGTCCATCTTCCACCCTCCATCATCCCGCGCTACGCGCCGGGAAGCCGTCCGATCATCAGGGCGAACGAGCGCTCGAACTCCAGCTCGCGGTCGAGGCCACCGTACAGCTCGTCGAGCTCAGGGGTGACGCGGGCGATGATCGCCGGCAGCGCCTCGAGCGGAATCTCCCACGAGCTGGAGTAGTCGCGCCGGGCGAGGCGGTCGAGCATCACGCGTCCGGTCGAGCGCGAGGTCCAGCGGGCGACGACGTTGTGCCGGACATCGCCGCAGGTCTCACGCATGAGCCGCTCGGTCAGCACGCGGGTGCTGGGATGCACATCCCACGCCGTGAGGTCGACATCCGCGATGTCAGCGGCGGCGCTTCGGATGAGCTGTTCCGCCTCGGCGCGCAGCGCCACCATGCCCTTATCGCCACCGTACAGCACGAGCGCGCCGGGCCGCAGCAGCGGCAGCGTCGCTCGGAACGCCGCCTCGGCGTCAGGCACCAGATGCAGGATGTGGACGAAGAGCGCCGCATCGAACGTGGCCGCGCGCAACGGCGGGCGCGCCGCCTCCGCGAGCATCACGTCGATGTCCGCGCGCTTCTCGCGCAGCCGCGCGAGCATCTTCGGAGCGATGTCGATGCCCGTGACGCGGACGCCCTCGGCAGCGAGCGGCGCCGCAATCCTGCCCGTGCCAATCCCCACTTCCAGCAGGCGCGGGTCGGCGGCGACGGTGCGCAGCTCGCGCGCAATACCCGCCGCGATCGCGTGCTCGGCAGCTGGCGGCAGGCCGCGCGTCTGGTCGTAGACGTCGGCGACGCGGTCGAACGACTTCATTTCGGCCATGCGTCAGTGTAGTAGGTCGATCCTGCGCGTCGGTGGTGCATCCGGTTCGAAGACCTCTCTCCGCATCAAGCGCAATTCCGACATCCATCGCATCCAACATCCAACATCTAACATCAACATCGACCCCGGCTTCCGCGCAGATGCTCCTCGTGAGTACACTCAACTTCCTGCTACCAATGCAACGATCGGAGCCTCGGATGAAGAAGGTGCAGTTTCCGGCGGGATTCTCCTGGGGTACCGCCACGGCCTCGTACCAGGTCGAAGGTGCATGGGACGAAGACGGCAAGGGTGAGTCGATCTGGGACCGCTTCAGCCACACCGAGGGCAAGATCCTGAACGGCGATACCGGCGATGTCGCCTGCGACCAGTACCACCGGTATAAGGAAGATGTCGGCATCATGAAGCAGCTCGGGATGCGAGGCTATCGCTTCAGCATCAGCTGGCCGCGCATCTTCCCCGACGGGCACGGCAAAGTGAACCAGGCTGGTCTCGATTATTACAGCCGCCTGGTCGACGAGCTGCTGGCCAACGGCATCACGCCCTTCCCGACGCTTTATCACTGGGACCTGCCGCAGGCACTCCAGGACGAAGGCGGCTGGGCGAACCGCGACATCGTCCAGCACTTCGCCACCTATGCGGAAACCTGCGCCAATGCGCTGGGCGACCGCGTGAAGCGCTGGATGATCTTCAACGAGCCCTGGGTCTTCACCTTCATCGGCTATCTCTTCGGGGCGCACGCGCCGGGCATCCGTGACGCGACAACGGCGATGCGAGCAACGCATGTGGTGAATCTTGCGCAGACGGCGGCGTTGCGGGCGATGCGCGCGACCGGCAGGCCGGAGGCGATCGGCACGGCGTTCAGCATGCAGTCGACGTACCCGGCATCCGACAGCGAGGAAGACCGCGCCGCCGCCGAGCGCCAGCACGCCTTCAGCAACGCCTGGTTCCTGGATCCGCTCGTGAAGGGCGCGTACCCGCACGCCTACGTCGAGCAGGAGAAGGTGCTCGCCCGCATGGACATCCGGCCGGGCGACATGGAGCAGATCAAGGACAAGCTCGACTTCATCGGCGTCAACCTCTATCAGCGCAGCATCGTCGCGCACGCCGATCAGGACCGGAACATCGGCGCGCGCCAGGTGCCCGGCCCCGGCCCGCGGACGGCGTTCAACTGGGAGGTCTGGCCGGCCGCGATCTACCAGATGATCAAGCGCGTCGACAAGGACTACGGGCATCCGCCGATCTATGTCACCGAGAACGGCTGCTCGTATCCGACCGCGCCGGGCGCCGACGGCCGCGTCCACGACGACGAGCGTACGGAGTTCTATCGCGCGTACGTGGGTCAGGTCGCGCGGGCGCTCGACGAGGGCTGCGACGTGCGCGGCTACTACGCCTGGAGCCTGATCGACAACTTCGAGTGGGCGACCGGCTACAGCCAGCGCTTCGGCATCACGCACTGTGACTTCGAGAACGGCCAGAAGCGCACGGTGAAGGACAGCGGCTACTGGTTCCGCGATCTCATCGCGAAAAACGAGATCGCGTACGACGAGACGCTGGTGTAGGCGGTGGCATCACTGCTCGCCGTATTGCTTCGTCTCCGTGCGGTCGATCAACCGGCGCAAAATGCTATGGAAATCTGCTAAGGCCCGGAGCTCATGAGCACGCTGGACGAACAGCTCGCGCTGCTGCATCAAGCGTCAGGCATTCTCCAGCGATGGTTGCAAGCCCTCCGGCGGTCCGCTGGACTCTCGTACGGCTGCATCCTCCTCGATCATGTTGAGCAGGTTTGCGTGCCAGGTCTGCGACGCGGGTTTGAATGCAAGGCGGGCGGGTATGAACGTCAGCTTCGAGAAGCCGCCTCGGTCGGTGAGACGAATTCGCATTGTGACGACGGTACCGCCGTCGTCGGTCGGAGCGAACTCGATGGTTTCGGTGATGCGGCCTGCTGTGATGAAGGCGCCGCAGAACCGTGAAGTCGTGCGGTTCGTGAAGTAACTGTACGGACGCCAGTCGACGTACTCCCGCATCGCCGCGCCGAGAGCATGACTGCAGTGACTTGTCGCGCCCATGCCCGTGCGTCCGTGCCCGTTCGGCTCGTCTTCATCGGGGTTCTTATGGAGCGACCGGCCCTCCCAGCGCCATCGCTCGAGCGGATCGACGTAGTAGCCCCAAACCAGTGCCGGTGGCGCCGGCACTTCGAAGCTCACCTCGAAGTCCGCGTCGGCAGAGCCGATGTAGTCCCTCCGCGATTCGCGCATTTCGCGGAGCACCGGCCCGAAGTCGTGGACGCCGCCGGCTGTCTCGCCGAATGACTCGTACGTCTCAGCGTGTGCCGGCAGGGCGAAGGACAGGGGCAGGTGCTCCAGGCAGGCGCCGGTGAAGAACGCATATGCTTGCGGGCCGTCAGCGTCGCTGATCGTATTCTTCAACAACCGGTGCGCCAGGATGACGTCCGCGCCGGCGAGGTCCTCGCTGCCCGCGTCGTGCTGGACGACGTAACTGCCAAAGTGCGCGATGAATTTGAGGCCGAGCGCATCGATCGACGCGCAGGCGGTGCAGTGACAGGTTGCCGCTCTGGCCATATTGATCAGCCGGTTCGAGAAGTCGAAGTAGCAGACCTCAAGTAGCTCGACGAGACGCTCTCCCTCGGGAAACGCTGCCTCGTTGGCGTAACAGAAGACCGCGTCGCCCTCCAATTTGACGAAGCGCATAGGCGGCGCGAGGCATTCTCGAATGAGCGTGGTCAGTTCGTGGATGATGCCCTGGGCGTGCTCGATCTCCGTTCCAGTCAGAAACGCCGTGTACCCGGAGATATCCGCCAGCACCAGATACCCCTGCTGAGAACGATACCCTGCTGCCATGCGCTCCTCCGTTCCCGCTGTGATGCGGTGATTCTAACGCGTCAGCTCACCCGGAACGCCGGCGCCCTTCGACGAGCACGTATTCTCGTGAGTCGGGGTCGCCGCTGCGGCGGTCTGCCGCTGGGCGGGTCAGTGCGGCTCGACGACGGCATCCGGCGGCTGGCTCGCGCTCAGGTACGCGGTGTAGCGCTTGTCGCCGACGAGTTCCGATTCGAGAAATACCGTGACGTAGCCGTTGACGAGCGCATGGCCGCGCGCGGCGTCGAGCGCGTCGGTGCAACCCAGGCAGCCATCGACGAACGACAGGTGATGACCCTCCGGCAGCGTCACAAGCGTCTTCGCCGTATCCGCGGGAAGCGCCTCGTAGAGTTTGCGCACGCCACCAATCGGCACGATCTCGTCCCGGCCGCCGGCCATCACCAGCGTCGGGATGCGCACCGTGGTCGCGCGGACCAGCAGCGTTTCGGGCGCGCCCGGAGCAAGCGCGATGGCAACACTGAAGCGACCCGTCGGCGCCGCGAAGATCGCCGTCCAGCCGCCAAATGAATGTCCGGCGATCGCGGTCTTCTCTCCATCGACCGCGCCCCCCAGCGGCTGCGAGGGATCGTCCTTCAGCGCGAGCATCTGGTCGAGCACGAACGTCACATCATCCGGACGCAGCTTGGCCGACGCGAGCACCGACTTGGTGTCGCAGGGAAAGCAGTCGGCGAGGGTGTTCCCCGGATGCTCCGGCGCGGCGATGATGAATCCCCACGACGCCAGATGCCGCGTCAGGTACTGGTGGAACTGCGGTTCGCCGCCGCTGCCGTGCGAGAGGATGACGATCGGAAATCGGCCGACCGCAGGCGCCGCGCCGTCCTGCGGCGACGTGCCCGGTGCGGCGTCCGTCGGGTACTGGATCAGCGTCTTCAGCGCGCGCGGGCCCGCCGCCGTCTGGCGGGTGAAGGTCATCGTCGCCGTCCCGACACCATAGCGGCCGGCAGCCATCGGGTCGCCGGGCGGCGACGCCGTGGGCGTGGTAGCGCGCGACCCACCGCCGGAGCAGCTTGCCGCGGCTGGCAGCAGCGCGAGGAGGGAGACGACGGCGAGCCAAGTTCTGAATCTCATGCCGGATGGTAGCGCGCGCTGGCTGGAGGCTGTGGGACGATAACCGACGCCTTCCCTGACACCAACGCCCGGCCGGAGAAGACGGAGCTGAAGCTCCTCCGCTACGCCGCGCGTTCGCTCCGAAGAGAAGCGATGACTGCGTACCACCCCGACGACCGCCCTCCGCCCCCGACGCCCCCCGCCAACCGATGTAACCTTTTCGCACCACCCTGCGTCTAACCATGTGAAAGGGGAATCAGGCGTGGACGACCGGAGCGGCGGCGACAGCGCACTCGCGCTCCTCGAGCGGGCGAAGGCCGGCGATAAGGATGCATTTGGCGCGCTCGCGGAGGAACACCGGGAGGCGCTCCTGCGCTTGTGTTTCAAGATGACCGGTTCGCACGAAGAGGCCGAAGACCTCGTGCAGGAGGCGCTCTTCAAGGCCTATCGGCGCATCGAAGCCTTCGAGCTGCGCGCATCGCTCTCGACATGGCTGTTCCGCATCGCCACCAATGCCTGCCTCGACCACCAGCGCAGCCGGAAGCCCTGGGATCTCGACAAGCGCTGGGAGTGGTTCCGCGAGAACGGTGAGCTGGTGGACCAGATAGAACAGCAGCTGTTCCTCTCGCCCGAGACCAGCGTGGAGGTGAAGGAGGTCGCGGCAACCTGCATCAACTGCATCACGATGTCGCTCCCGGCGAAGCAGCGCGCGGCGATCGTCCTCTGCGATCAGATCGGCCTCTCGCGCGAGGACGCGGCGCGCTCGATGAACGCCAGTATCGCATCCGTGAAGACCGAACTGCACCGTGCCCGGAAGACGATGACGGACGTGTTCGAAACGCGATGCGCGCTCGTCGATGCGAAGAATGAGTGCAACGGCTGCCTCGCCACCGGCATCTCCAAGCGCGCCGCCGAGAGATCGGCGAAAGCCAAGGAGTCCGGACGATGAGCTGCGACGAGATCCAGGAGCTGTTGTCCGACCTCCTCGACGACGAGCTTAGCGCCGGAGCGCGCGCGGGTGTCGAGGCGCACGTCGCGTCGTGCGAGCGCTGCGCGGGCGCCTATCGCGCGCTCAAGCGCACGGTGCGCTTCGTGCGCTCCAACGCACCGACGAGCCTGCCGCCCGGCACGCCGGGCGACACCTACATGCGGTTCACGCGCGGCCTGATGGACGAGACGGCGGCGAGAGGCGGCGAGACCGAGATCATCGATCGGGCCTTCCCGGGCCTGCGAGATACGAACGGAGGCGCATCATGAATGCCAGTGTTGTGGTCATCGGCGGCGGCGTGGCAGGGCTTGCCGCGGGCGCGATGCTCGCGAAGCAGGGCGAACGCGTGACCGTACTCGAGCGCGGCAACCAGCCGGGAGGGCGGGCGTATGCGTACAACGACCGCGGCTTCACGCTGAATTACGGCCCTCACGCGATGTACCTGCCCGAAAGCGGCGTCCTCGGCGACGTCCTCCGGCGGCTTGGGCGCCCGCCGCTCGCCTGCGGCTTCCCCGACCCGCTCCGTAGCTACTGGTCGCTGGGCGAACTTTGGCGCGATCGGCGCGAAGCCGCACCAGTTGATGACGACGAAGCTGCTGCCGCTGTTCAGTCGCGTTCGCCTGGCGCCAGTGTTCTTGGCGCTACGCTCCGCCAAACCTGAGACGCTGGGCGACATGACCTACGGCGAATGGGTCGAAGGGCGGACATCGGATCCGCTGCTCCGCACGTTCTTGCTCGGCCTCGCCACCATCAACAGCTACACGCGACCGGCAGCGGACCTCAGCGCCGCTTGGATGCTCGGGCACTTTCAGCGGAGCCTGTTCGCGAAGGACTACGTCGCCTACCTGCACGGTGGCTGGGGCAGGATGCTCGACGGCTTCGTGGACGACCTCCGCGCCAACGGCGGAACATTGGTCACCGGTGCGCACGTGGAGCGCCTGGAGACCGATCCGGCCGGACGGATCACCGCTGCCATCACGCCGGGCGCGCGCTATGCCGCCGACGCCTTCGTCTGTACGCTCCCGCCCCAGGAAGCGGGAGCAATCGCGGCCGCCGGATCCGCGCTCGCCGCGGAGATGGAGCGCTGGTCGGAACTGAGTGACGTGCGCGCCTGTTGCATCGATCTCGGGTTCAGCCGCCCGGTGCGCACGGACCTCGGCCTGGTCTACGACCTCGAACGCGATCTCTACTTCAGCATGCACAGCGACTACGCGCCCGACCTTGCGCCGCCCGGCGGCCAGTTGCTGCACGCGATGGCGTATCTCTCCGACGACGAAGCCAGCGACGAGCAGTTGCTGGCTCAGCGGAAGGAACAGTTGATTGGCGGGCTGAACCGGTTCTTTCCCGGATGGCGGGACGCCGTCGCGGTCGAACGGACGCTCCCGAACGTCCGCGTCGCCTCTGCGCGGCAGACGCCGGGCCAGCAGGGTGGCGCCTGCCTGCCGCTGCGCTCGCCTGCAGCGAACAACCTCTACTACGCAAACGACGCCCGCGACCTGCCGAACACGCTGGCCGGCATTTCGCTGGCGGCTGCCATGGAGGTTGCGGACGCGATCGGGCGGCAGAGCTTCGTCCCGGCATCTGCGGAGGCGGCGGTCGCCCCGTAAGCACCGATCGGCATCGCCACCGCGATGCCGATCGGGAGGCGCGATCTTGGCGCGGCTCCAGAACAGCCGCCGCCATCCACACCATCGTCGCGACACCGTGACGACCCATGCCAGCTCCAACTCGCATCTCCGGCCGCGGGACGCATCGACCCGCTCCGCATGATTGCGCCGGCCTGCTGCGGGTATGCTGTCTCTAGTCCGCTCGGACTGGGCGATTGACGGCCGAATCACTGAGCGGCACCATGCAGAAGGGGTTCAGGAGGGACATGTGAAGGGAATCTGCATCACGGCCGCAACGGCGATGATGGCGCTCGCGGCGGTAACGGGCGCCTGTGGCGGCGGCGGGAGCAAAAGCGCCACGCCGTCAGGCAGCGCAACGGGCGCCGCGAGTACTGCGTCGAACAAGACCGGAACGCCAGCCGCTTCAGGCACTGCCCGCAGCGCGACCCCTACGCCGACCACCGTGCCAACGGTGTCGGCCGCCGACGCCGACGCCACGAACGCGGCTTCGCTCGCGACGGACACCGCGCTCGCGGGCCAGGACATCAGGGGCGGCGACCCTAACGCCACGCCGGAGATTGTCAGCACGATCCCGCCGGTGCAGCCGCGCTCCGGCACGACGCCGGTCGTCGATTCGACGCAGATCGCGCCGCCGAATCCGGACAGCTCCGAAGTTGCATTCTTTGTCGATATGGACGCCAGCACGCCAGGTATCCAGTCGTCGCGCGACGTCAATCCTGGCGACGTGTTTCAGGTCGGCATCGACCTGGTCGGTGTGCCACCGGTCCAGAATAACATCGGCGGCTTGAACTCGTTCAACTTTACGCTCAATTACGACAAGACAAAGATCGTCGCGCCGACCTACTCGGGCGGACTGGCGACGAACCGAAACCCCAAGCTAAACCTGCCCGCTCTCGGCGGCGAAACAGCAGGCTGGCAGTGTCTTCCGGGACCCGAAGGTGACCTCGACGATCCCGGCGGGATCAGCGGCGACGCAAAGCCCGAGACCGGACAGGCCTTTCTCTCGTGCTTCAAGTCTGATGCGCCGTCATCCGGAACCCTCGTCCTGGCGACCATTTCCTTCACCGCCGTCGCCAGCGGCTCCACCCAATTGACGTTGAAGGATGTCGCGGCGGCCGATGGCCTCGCGACTGAGTTCGCGCACTGCCCCGGCGATGACATCAACGCCATCGTCCCGTGCGCCGCAGGCAACGTGAACGTGAAGTAGGCACTTGTTCAGGGCCCGAGCAGCGCGGTGATCTCGTGCATACCGTTCGTCGGTGTGGGCCAGCCGGTCGCCGCCTCGGCGATGATCCTGACAGCCTCCCGCTGCGACGGAAACACGAGCCGCGACAGGGCGTCGTCCAGGCCGCACCACGCGTATGCAGTGTGCTCTGCGGAGATGATCGCACCCCGGGCTCCGGTGACAAATCCGGCGAACGCCGGGACCAGATGCACAGCGTCGGTGACTTCGCTGTAGAACGTCTCTACAAAGTCGGTGCGGAAGAAGCGTTCGGGCGTCAGGCCGGTCTCTTCGACCATCTCGCGGCGCGCCGCTCCGTAGGCCGTCTCCCCGGGCTCGATCATGCCATGCACTGCCTGCCACTCGCCGGCATGGAGCAGGCCCGGCGCGCGCAGCAGCATCAAAAACACCGGTTGGCCATGCAGTTCCGAGAACACGTACGTCGAGATTGACCCGCAGAGCATCCGCATGATCGGCTATGTTCCGAGCAGGATTTGATCGATGCTCGCCACCGGATACGGCAGTTGCATCAGGTCGTCGTGGAAACGGCGCTGGTCGAAGCGGGCGCCGTCGCGGGAGCGCAGCTTCTCCCGCAGGGCGAGGATCTGGTGCTTGCCCATCGTGTACGCGTAGTAGTTCGGGCCGAGGATGCCGCGCCGCGTCTCGCGCTCGGCGATCACCTGCGTCGTGAACCCCTCCTTCACGAAGAAGTCGACCGCCTTCTGCACACCCCATCCCTCCGTGTGCAGACCGAACGCGCAGCGATAGCGCGCGAGCCGGAGCAGCGCCTCGCGGACCTGCATCAGATGGAAGCGGGGATCACGCTCGCCATAGCCCCCCTCGATCAACAACTGCTCGACGTAGTGCGCCCAGCCCTCGATCGGTGTAATTGAGAGCAGGTACCGGCCTATGACGCTCGTCGCTCGGTGCAAATAGGTGAGATGCACGTAGTGGCCGGGATACGCCTCGTGCGCCGTGACGCCCGGAATGCTCCAGCGATTGAAGAACCTCATGTACGACTGCGCGCGCTCCTGAGGCCACGACTCATCGGGCGGCGTCACGTAGTAGTACGCCTCGGAGGCGACGCGCTCGAACGGTCCCGGCGTGCTGCAGGCCGCCTGCGTCGTCATACGCGCGAAGCCGGGCGTCTCCTTCATGCCGATGCGCACTTCCGTTGGCATCGTGCAGAGCCCGGCGTCGATGCTGAACTGCCGGAGATTCTCCAGCAGCGACGCCACGAGCGGCAGCAGCTCCTGCGGAGACGGATGGTCGCGGGACACCGCATCGATCACGTCCGCGGGCGTGGCTCTGGGATCGATCTGCGCCGCCACTTCCCGCAGGGTCTCCTGGTGCGCGCGCAGGTCTTCTTCGCCGCGCTGGATCAAGACCTGGAGTGGGTCGTCGACTGAGTCCGTTTGCCTCAGCAGCTTGCCGAAGTTCTCCGTTCCCCAGGCGAAGTCGTCCGTTGCCTTCGGAAGGAGCTCGGTTTTCATCCAGTCGCCGAACGATGCGACCGCGGCGCGCGCCGACGCATTTGCGCCGTCGAACCGCTGCTTCAGATCCGGATCGGAGACGCCGGCCACGGCCGCGGGCAGATCACGTTCGAAGAGCGCCCGCATGCCGGCAGCTTGTTCGATCGCCGTCTCGACGTGATATCGCCCGGGGTCAGTGAGATTCGCCCGCGCCTGGTCGAGCAGCGCGGGCACCGCCTCCAATCGGGAGACGAGAGCGCTGACGCGCTCGGGGAGCGGCGCGAAGTCGCGGATGACCAGCCCGTTGCAGCCGCTGCCAATCGAGCCGAGATACCCGCCCGGGCTGCGCTGCCAGCTGCGGACGCTCTCGTATTCCGTCAGTTCCCACTGCATGCGGCGTGCGAGCAGATCGCGGTCGTATCGCTCGTTGCCTATGAGTTCGCCGGCGTCGAGGGTGCGCACGCGCTCAAGCAGACCACGCACGTCCCGTGCCCGCTCCTCCAGCGCCGCGCGGCCGCGGTCGCCCAACTGGCCATCGTGGCCATGAAAGCCTCGTGTTGACGCGGCGACGGGCGAGGAGGTGTTCGTCCGTTCGATGTACACGTCGACGATGGCTGAAAGGTGGTCGGCCATGGCATGTCCTCTCATCAGCGGTGCTCATCTTACCCGCGGGTTGGCTGGCTAGCAGGTTGACACGGTGCGATGCGCCGACAATCGCTCGTACGCATACCAATAAGTCTTCCGATCCGAAGCTGGAGCAGCCCTATCTGGTGTTCATCTCGCGCCTCGGAGTGCCGATACATCTGCGAGGTTAGCGCACCATGGATGTTCGTCCGTTGGCGAGCGACACGTCCGAGTTCAACATCGCGGACCCAAGCTTCCGCCGGGCGTTCCTCGCCTTCCGCTGGTTGCTACTGATCGCCTACGTCATGCTCGCCCGCACGGGGGTCCTGGACATCAGCGGACAAGCGCTGCTGGTGAGCGGCGGCATCATCGCGGTGTACGATCTGTTCCACCTCGTCCTCGAGATCGTCGATAAGGGGACCACGCCCGCGATCTACACCATCACGCGCTTTCTCGATGTAGTGACGGTGACCGTTTCGATGATCGCGATTCACGACGTCCGCAACCCCGTCTGGGCGGTCTATCTGATGACGATGGTCAGCGTGGCAAGCCTGATCACGCGGCGGCAGATGACGATTAACGTCATCTGGGTGATGACGAACTACGTCGCGTTTGCACTCGTGACTGCCTGGCTAGGGCATCCCGTCTCGTGGTCGTACGTCATCGTCGTCGCCCTCAGCATCGGATTCATGGGCTTCAACGTCAGCATTCTCGCGGGCGGCGAACAGCGCCTTCGCGAGACGATGGCGCAGGTCGCCATCACCGACTCGCTGACGGGGCTGCCAAACCGCCGGCACTTTCACCAGGCCTACGTCGCGAGCCTCGGCCAGGCCCTGGCCAGCGGCGTGCCACTTGCGCTGATGCTGATCGACGTCGACCACTTCAAGGAGATCAACGACCGTGACGGGCACCCCGCCGGCGACGACAAGCTACGTGAGGTCGCGCGCGGATTGCAGGAAGTGATGCGCCGCGGCGACCTCGTGGCGCGGTACGGGGGAGACGAATTCATCGTTGTGGCGCCGCACGCCACGCGCGAGGACGCGCTCGCCCTGGCGGAGCGGCTGCGCGAGGCAGCCGTCGCCTGCGAAGCGAGCGTGAGCATCGGGGTGGCCGTCTGCCCGGACGACGCGGAACTGCAGGATGGGCTCATAGCCGCGGCCGACGCCGCCCTCTATCGCGCGAAGCAAGCGGGCCGCAACTGCGTCCGCGCCGCGGCTTAGGGCCGCCTCACCCCTCTCCTCGGCGAGTCTGCGACCGGCCCCTCCACCGCGTGGAGTGGGGAGGTTGACCGAGGCCAACGTCTCGATCTGCCAGATGGGCGCCAAAGTAGTGACGGATCGCTACCCGACAGTGGTGCGAATCGTGTCACTCGCGCTGCAGTGGCTTGCCACTCGAAGGCACCCAAAGCCGCGCCTCGCGCGCGTCCGGCTTCCCCCTACTTCGCGCCGACGGCGGCGGCCGCCGCGCTCAGCGCTGCCGCCTTATCGGTGCGCTCCCACGGTGCGTCGATGTCGTGGCGGCCGAAGTGGCCGTACGAGGCCGTAGCGCGGTAGATCGGACGCCGCAGCCGGAGGTCGCGGATGATCGCGGCGGGGCGCAGGTCGAAGTGCTCGTTGATCAGCGCCAGCATGCGGTCGTCGTCGATGTGGCCGGTGCCGAACGTCTCGACCGAGATCGACGTCGGTCGGGCGACGCCGATGGCGTAGGAGAGCTGCAATTCTATGCGTTCGGCGAGCCCGGCGGCGACGATGTTTTTCGCGACGTAGCGCGCGGCGTACGCGGCCGAGCGGTCCACCTTCGTCGGATCCTTTCCGGAGAAGGCGCCGCCGCCGTGGCGGGCAATGCCGCCGTAGGTATCGACAATGATCTTGCGGCCGGTGAGGCCGGCGTCGCCCATCGGGCCGCCGATGACGAAACGGCCCGTCGGGTTGATCAGGATGCGCGGGTCTTCCTTCACCAGTTCGGCCGGCAGTATCGGCCGGATGACCTGCTCGATGACATCGTTTTGCAGCGCCTCGCGCGCGATGTTCTCGTCGTGCTGGGTCGAGATGACGACGGTGTTGATGCGTTTTGGCTTCCCGTACTCGTAGTCGACCGTCACCTGCGACTTGCCATCCGGCCGCAGGTAGGGCAGCTTGCCGCTCTTGCGGACATCGGCGAGCTGGCGGCAGAGTTTGTGCGCCAGCGAGATCGTCAGCGGCATGCACTCTTCCGTCTCGTTGCAGGCGAACCCGACCATCATCCCTTGGTCGCCGGCGCCGGTGTCGAGGTCGTCGCCCATGCCCGCGCCCTCTTTCGCCTCGAGCGCCTTGTTGACCCCCATGGCGATGTCGTTTGATTGCTCCTTGATCGAGACCATCACGCCGCACGTCTCCCAGTCGAAGCCGTAGTGCTGGTTGTTGTAGCCGATCTCGCGGACGGTCTCGCGCGCGATCGTGGCGATATCGACGTACGTCTTCGTGGTGATCTCGCCCATGACGACGACGAGGCCGGTGGTGCACGCCGTCTCGCAGGCGACGCGGCCCATCGGGTCTTCCTTCATGATGGCGTCCAGCACGGCGTCGCTGATTTGGTCGCACATCTTGTCGGGGTGGCCTTCGGTGACGGACTCGCTCGTTAGGCTCAGTAGCTTCGAGTTCATGAATGTCGTCGTCATGGTGTCCCTTCTTAATTCCCGTTGGTGTGGCATCGCCTCCGGCCGTCGATGGACGCGACGCGATGTGCACTGGTCGATTCTCGTCTAGGTCCCTGACTCCCATGAGGTCAGGTACTTCATCTGCTCGTCGGTGAGGGTGTCGATGTCCATGTGCATCGCCTGGAGTTTCAGGCGGGCGATCTCGGCATCGATCTCGTGCGGCACCGGATAGACGCCGACGTCCAGCTTTCCTTCGTGGTTCACCAGGTGCTCGGCGCTGAGCGCCTGGTTCGCGAAGCTCATGTCCATCACGCTCGCGGGGTGTCCCTCGGCGGCGGCGAGATTGATCAGCCGGCCCTCGCCCAGCACGAAGATCTTGCGGCCATCACCGAGCTTGTACTCTTCGACGAACGGGCGCACGTCGCGGCGACTCTCCGCCATCGAGCCTAGCGCTTGTAGATTGATCTCGTCGTTGAAATGGCCGGAGTTGGCGAGGATGGCGCCGTCCTTCATCGCCTCCATGTGCGGGCGGTCGAGGACGTTGCAGTCACCCGTGAGCGTGATGAAGATGTCGCCGAGCCGCGCCGCCTCTGCCATCGGCATCACGCGGAAGCCGTCCATCACCGCCTCGAGCGCCGGCAGGGGATCGACCTCGGTGACGATCACCTGCGCCCCCATGCCGCGGGCGCGCGACGCAACGCCGCGGCCGCACCAGCCGTAGCCGGCGACGACGACCGTCTTTCCTGCCCAGAGCACGTTGGTGGCGCGGGTGATGCCGTCGAGCGTGCTTTGGCCGGTGCCATAGCGGTTGTCGAACATGTGCTTGGTGTTGGCTTCGTTCACGGCGATGATCGGGTACTTGAGGCCGTTCTCCTTCGAGAGCGCGCGCAGGCGGATGACGCCCGTCGTCGTCTCTTCGGTGCCGCCGATCAGGTTCGGCAGCAGTTCGGTGCGGTCGCGATGCAGCCGCGCCACCAAGTCCGCGCCGTCGTCCATGGTGCACTGCGGCTTGTGGTCGAGCACGGCGTCGAGGTGCCGGTAGTAGGTGTCGTTGTCCTCGCCCTTGATCGCGAAGGTAGAGATGCCGTAGTCGGCGACGAGCGCGGCGGCGACATCGTCCTGCGTGCTCAGCGGGTTCGACGCGCAGAGCGCGATATCGGCGCCGCCGTCGCGAAGAGCGATCATCAGGTTCGCGGTCTCCGTTGTCACGTGCAGGCAGGCGGCGACGCGGAGCCCGTTGAGCGGACGCTCCTTCTTGAACCGCGCGCCGATCTGCGCGATGACGGGCATCTCCCTCGCGGCCCATTCGATGCGGCGCACGCCCTCCTCGGCCAGGCGCATGTCCTTCACGTCATGTTTGGTGGTCTCTGTCGTCACGATGGTCCTTCCTTGGACGCCCGTTCACGGGTCATCACACATGCAGACGCTGGTCAGCGTCCCGCCGCTCGCGCGTGGCAGACGCGCCATTTACTGCAAACTAGGTCTCACGATCTCCGCGCCCGTGCCGCGGCCGCGGACGCGCGCGGTGAGCCGCCGCAGCGTCGTGATCGCGCCGATCGCGTCGTGGCGGGTCGCGGCGCCTTCGACAAGACGCGCCACTTCGCGGTATCCCAGCCGCTCGTACGCCCGTACGGCGGCCTCGTTCGTCGGGTCGACGCTCAACACGACCTCGCGGCAGAACGTCAGCAACTGTTCGGTCACCGCGCCCGTCGTCGCCTGAGCCAGATGCTGATTCCGGAACTTGGGGTGCGTGTAGACGTTGCCGACCACCGCGATGGCGCTCGCGCTGGAGATCACGTGCGTGCCAGCGACCGCGACGATGCGGCCATCGCGCTCCGCGCCATAGTATACGGAGTCGTCGATCTGGCGCGACGAGTAGAAGGACGGAACGCCCTCGGTGCGGTAGAGGCCATTGATCTCGCGCACGTCGGGCCCGTGCAGCCGCCGCACACCCGCGCCGTCGAGCCGCTGGAACGTGGCGGCGGTCACCTGCATCCGCATCATGCTCTGACGCTGGTCGAGCGCGAAGTGCCGCTGCACGGTCTCGAGATGATGGACCTCGCACGTCAGAAACGTATGCCGCGGACCGGGGTGCACGCTGAGCAGCGCGTCGAGCGCCGCCGTCTCGCCCATGGTGAAGGTGGCGTTGCCAAGGCCGCCGCTGGAGTGCAGCACGAGCGCCTGGTTCGCCGGACTGCTGGCCAGCCACCACTCGGTCAGGCGGAAGAGCTGCGGCTCAAGCTGGCCCAGCGCGTACGCCGCGTACGGGCGCTGGCCCTCCAGGATGCGGCGGATGCGCTCGCGGTCCTTCAGGGGCCGCACGAGACATTCGCCGCCGCTGCCGATCGCTTCCGACTTGCCTTCTACCACCGTCATGACGCCGACTCCACGCGGGTTGCCTGCGGCACGCGAGCCCGCGAGAGGATCGGCGCCAGCTTGCGCTTCACGTCTTCCGGCACGAGTTCCATAGGTGTGACGATCGCGCCTGCGAGCGCGTCGGCGCAGGCGCAGGTGCGCGCGGGCAGTGCGCCGGCAACCGCAGCGACGATCCGTTGCGCGGCGCCGGCGTTTTCGCGCAGGCGCTGCATAACAACGTCCACCGACACCGCTGCGTGATCTTCGTGCCACGTGTCGTAGTCGGTGACGCAGGCGAGCATGGCGTAACACATCCCGGCTTCGCGCACGAGCTTCGCTTCCGGCAGCGCCGTCATGCCGATGATGTCCGCGCCCCAGCGCCGATAGAGGAACGACTCCGCGCGCGTCGAGAAGGCGGGGCCCTCGATGACGATCAGCGTGCCCTCGCGGTGCGTGTGGATGCCGGCTTCGCCGCCGGCGTCATGCAGCAATGCGGACAACTGCGGACAGAACGGGTGGTCGAAGCCGACGTGGGCGACGATGCCCGCACCGAAAAATGTCGACGGACGCGCGCCGGCCGTGCGGTCGATGATTTGGTCCGGCGCCACCATGTGCAGCGGCTCGATCTCTTCCTTCAGGCTGCCGACGGCGCTGACGGCGAGTACGCGTTCGACCCCCAGCATGGCGAGCGCCCAGATGTTCGCGCGAGCGGGGATCTCCGACGGCAGTAGGTGGTGGCCAGCGCCGTGGCGCGGCAGGAAGGCGGTCCGCACGCCGGCGCACGTCCCCAACGTGATGGCGTCCGAGGTGGCGCCGAACGGCGTGTCGATGCGTACCGACTCAAGGTCGGCGATACCCTCCATCTCATAGAATCCCGAGCCACCGATCACGGCGAGCGTGGCGCTCTGCTTCATCGCGCCACCATCACGGCGCCGGCGATGCGCTTGATCGCCTCGCCGTACGGCGCGCGCAGGACGCCGCGCTCGGTGATCGTGGCGCTGATCAGGCTCGCCGGCGTGATGTCGAAGGCGGGGTTGCACGCGCCGCTCGCCGCGGGCGCTATGCCTGCCCCTCCGAACGACGTGACTTCGTCGGCGGAGCGCTCTTCGATCGGGATCGCGGCGCCGTCTGGCGTGGTGACATCGATCGTGCTCGCGGGCGCTGCGACGTAGAACGGAACGCCGTGGGTGTGTGCGGCGAGCGCGAGCCCGTAGGTGCCGACCTTGTTCGCGACGTCGCCATTCGCGGCGATGCGGTCGGCGCCGACCACCACCGCTTGCACATCGCCTCGCGCGATCAATCCGGCCGCCGCCGCGTCGACGATGATGCGGTGTGGGATCGACTCGCGCGCCAGCTCCCACGCCGTCAGCCGTGCGCCCTGCAGCAGCGGCCGCGTCTCGTCGACGAGCACGCGGACGCGCTTGCCCTGCCAGTGCGCCGTCTTGATGATGCCGAGCGCCGAGCCGATGCCGCCGGTCGCCAGCGAGCCGGCGTTGCAGTGCGTGAGGATGCTCGCGCCGCGGTCCAGCAGCGCGGCGCCGAGCGCGCCGATCTCGAGGTCCGCTGCGATCTGTTCCTCATGGATGCGTATCGCTTCCGTCTCGGCCGCCAGCGCCGGGTCCACAGCCGGGGCGGCGGCAGCGAGCACGCGCTCGACCGCCCAGGCGAGATTGACCGCGGTCGGGCGCGACGACCGTAGCGCGCGAGCGGCGGTGGCGAGGTCCGCACCCCGGCGTGCGGCGAGCGCCATGCCGTAGCCGGCGGCGACGCCGATCAGCGGCGCTCCGCGCATTGCGAGCCGCCCGATAGCGTCGGCGACGACGGTGAAATTTTCGGTATCGACATAGCACTCCCTGCCGGGCAGCAGCGTCTGGTCGAGGAAGCGCAGCGTGCCCTCCCGCCAGGAGATGACGTCGATCCGTAATGCAGGTTGTTCAGGCAACAAAAAAACTTCTCTTGGAGGTGGTGAGAAGTTCGGGTTTCTCTCATCTGCCTCGCCGCAGCGAGTCGGATTTGGCACCCGCCTGCGCGGGTTGCCGGGTTTCGCAGGGCCGATCCCTCCACCACTCTCGATGAGCTGTATTCAATTGTGGGCTCATTGTAGAGGCGCGCGAACGACCGGTCAAGTTTGACACCCCAGCGGCTTGTCGAATCGCCCTCATCTCGCCCGGCAGCGGTCTTCGTCGGCCCATTCGCCTTCATTCGCATGTTCAGATTCAGCTGAATCGGCCTAGCCCAAATGCGAGCGATCGTTGAAATGTCACACGGTCCGAGCGCTTGGCCCTACCACGATCAACCGGTGACCTCCGCGCCTCCGTCGACGACGAGCGAGATGCCGGTGATCCATGACGCTTCGTCCGACGCAAGGAAGAGCGCCGCTTGAGCGACATCCTCCGGCGAGCCGTCGCGTTGCAGCCGGCGATCGGGTGGCTGCGGGTCGAGCGGGCTCGCGGAGGCCTGGATGTTCGTCGGACAGATGCAGTTGATGCGGATGTTGTCGGCGGCGTACTCGCGCGCCATCTTCTTCGTGATGCCGATGATCGCGCTTTTCGCCGCGGCATACCCAACATTGCCGCCGAGACGCGCCGGACGGGCAGCGGCGACGTTGATGATCGCGCCACTCTGCTGCCGCACCATTTCGGCGAGCGCGTACTTCGCCGTGAGGAAGTGCGTCTTCAGATCGACCGACAGGAGCTGGTCCCAGACGCTCTCCTCCGTCTCCGCCGCGCGCTGATCGCCCGCAAGGTAGACGCCGGCGTTGTTGTAGAGGACGTCGATGCGTCCGAAGCGCTGGACCGCGAGCTGCACGGCGGCCTCCGCGTCGCCGGCCCGGGTGAGGTCCGCCCGGATGCCCACGGCGGCGTGCCCCTGCGCCCGGAGGTGCGCCGTCAGCAGCTCGACCTGCGCCTCGTCCAGACCGGCGAGCACCACCTTCGCGCCTTCACGCGCAAAGACAACCGGCACCGCGGTGCCCTGGCGCCCGCCGGCGCCGGCGATGAGGACCACTTTGTCGAGAAGTCGCATGCGCCACCCCCTTGGGCTAGAGGCTGGAGGCTGGGACGATCTACTTCCATGTTCCGCCCCCCATCTTCCAATCCGGCGCTCCAGACTCAAACCAACGTACGAACTAGCAGCTCCAACGTCGTTGCATCACCTCTACCGTCAGGGTCGATCCAGACGGCATGCGCGCCGGCTTCGGATGCCCAGCGGCAGCATGCTGAGTCACTCTCGATGACCACCGCATTGTCCGGCGCGACGGCCGCGTTGGCGAATACCCTCCGATAGAAGTCAGATCCGAACTTCACGTGGTCAATAAGGTCTGGTCCGTAGAATCCCGAAAAGCTCTCCGCGATCCCCATGTTCGCCATGATGCCGCGCAGTTCCCATGACGTCGTCCCTGATGCGGTGTACAGCGTGTAACCAGCGCGATGCAGGGAGCGCACAGCATCCGCGGCGCCGACGAACGCAGAAGTTGCTCGCTCGCCGACATAGCTAGAAAGCTCGCGAAACAGGGTCACCGCACAATCTTCGTGCGGGGGCGTAATCCCGACACGGGCGCACATGCCACTCATCCAGCTCTTGGCGTACGTCCGCTGGAACTCCGCGTGGCTGGCGAAGTCCGCCAACCGCGCCTGAAGGTCTCCCCACACCTCTGGAAAGACCACCCGGTTCGCGCTTGCCCACTGCTCGGCGGTCCCACCCAGCCGGGAAGGCATAAAATCCCCGATCAACCGCAGCCACTCCGGCCCACGAAGGCTGTTGTCATTCAACACGCCGCCGTCGTCGACGAACAGCGAGAGCCGCCCCGCTGTCGAATGCATGAGCTCATCCAGGTTCGTCCGTTGCGACGAATTCATCAGAGAGCCTTCATCGATTTGCGCGAAGCGAATCGAACCAGACTACGTGATTGGGCCATTAGCGTGCTGCTCTGGTCTCGACCACCGGCGGGAGCTTGAAGGATCGGAGCTGAGGATGCGGCGCAATCCATCTTCCACCGTCCATCCTCCATCTTCTAATCCGGCGCCGTCTGCTCAGGAAAACGAGTCACTGGCCCAGCCGGCCTGCCCCGGCGCCTCCTCGACGCCGACGGAGAGGGAAGTCAGGTTGGCGGCGCCCTGCTCGAGAAGCGCGGCCTTCAGGCGCACGGCGAACCACTCCGCCAGCCGCTCCGCCGTGGTGTTATCGATCGGCAGCGCCACCACGTCGGCCTTCGGGAAGACGAAGCCGCGCTCCTCAAAACGGACCTTCCAATTGCTCATGCCTTCGTCGATCTGCAGCACGCGGCTGTCGCGCTGGAGGAGAAACTTGTGGTCCAGTTCATCGCAGAGCTCCTTGCCCAGCGACTTCAGCGTCGCGAAATCGCACACCCAGGAGTCCTCGGTCAGCTGACCCTTAACCTCAATGGAGACCGCGTAGTTGTGCCCGTGCAGCGGCTCGCATTTGCCGTCGAACGTGGCAAAATGCGCCGCCGCGAACTTGAGCTTGTTGCGCTCGACCGTGACGTGATAGTCCATGCCGACAGCCTAGGTTGTTGAGATGTGAGCGGCTAGAGGCGCCACCGGCCCTCACCCTCTCCACGGCGAGTCTTCGACCGCCCATTCGGCCCCTCTCCCACAAAGGGAGAGGGGATCGCGTCGCGGTGTTGTGCCCACCACAGCGGCAGTGCCGCCCGTCCGACCGCCCGGGCAAGCTCCCTCGGCATGCGGTGGAGGGGGGCCGTTACGGACTCGCCGTGGGGAGAGGTGAGGCGCGTTGCGGGAGGGAGAGAGATAGCCCGCACACCGGCCCTCAGGCGTCGTCGTAGTCGTTGTAGCCGCCCTGCGTCGCCGGGGCGGGCACCGTCGCGCCGCAGATGCAGGGGAAGTCGCCGATCCGCACCCACATCGGGAAGTTGCCCTCGTAGTGCCGGGCGCACACGGGGCAGTCCGATTGATAGAGCTTGACGTGCGGTTCGTTGATCTTCTTTTTGGGGGGCATGGCTGTCAGGGAGGAGAAACGAAGACGTAGTAGCGGTCATCGCGCTCGACGACGATCGGCTTCTTCCCCGCGCTCCGGAGGTCCTTGATGCGCTGGGGCAGCACGGCGCCATGGCCGAAGATGATCATGCTCGAACTGTACGCGTACTCCTCTGCGCCGAGCTTGATCCGCGTGGGCAGGAAGTCGGTGAAGTGCAGGTCCGCGTAGGGCACCCAGGCACCCTGAAGGTCGAGCGTGCCAAGACTGCCTGGATCAAGCTCCAACACTTCCCCTCCTTGCCGCTGCGGGACGGCCCATTGCATCGCACGCGCCAACCTGTGTCAACGCGCGCTCAGCCGCTACTGGTGGCGGCCGTAGGCGCCGGGTCGTACGCGCGCCGCGCCGCATCGGCCCACGACTGCCAGGCCGGCTTCACGCTGTTGTCGTCCTTCCGCAAGCCGATGTGCTGGAACACGCTGAGGGCAGTGTCCTTCGCGTACGACGGGTCCCAGCCGGCGAACCAGATGACGAATGGCATGCTCATGGATTGGGCATCGCTGAGCGCGCGCTGGAGGAAGGCGTCCTGGTCCTGCTCGGTGCCGCTGTTCGTCCCCTGCGGGCCGCTGGCCGATGCGTATCCCATCTCGGCAATCACGATCGGGCGCGATGTGAACGCGCGGAGCTGGCTGTAGTAGTTGGCGGGTATCGCGCCCGCGTTCGGGAACGAAAAGCTCGGGTAGGTGCTGATCGCCGCGACGTCGAGCTTGGGGTCGAACGCCTTCATCAACTGCCAGTTGGAGAAGTGCTTGTCCTCGGTCGGCAGAATGCCCTGCAGGTCTTCGTACTGGAACGTGACTGTCACCTGCGTGCTGGGCGAGATCTCCTTCACGCGGTCGTACGCCTCGGCGTAGAGCGATTGGAAGTTCGCGAGGTCATCCCTGTTCTTGTTGTAGTAGATGTTCATCTCGACGCCGAGCGCGAGGTAGGCCGGCTTGTAGTTCAGCGCCACGTAGCGGGCGTACGAGACGAACGCCTGCCGGACGCTCGGGTCATCGAAGTGCGCGCCCGCCTGGGCGGGCGGCAGGTGGGCGAGGCGGTCGCGGCCGGTCTCTCCGTCCGTGGGGTCGATCGCGAAGAACGTCTTGAGGTGGTTGTCGCTCGCCGCCTGCTTCTCGGCGGCCGTGGTCTTGGCGGTGTCGGCGCTGACGTCGGCCCCCGGCAGAAAGTCGGCCCAGGGCGGCGTGCGCTGGATGAGCACCATCTCGCCATTGTTACCCGCGAGCTTGAAAGCTTCCTTGTACGAACTGGCGTTCAGCTCGCGCGGCAGCGTGCTGATGCCCATGGCGAAGGTGCGGGGCGGATCATTCGACACTGCGCGCTTCGCCGCGCCGCCGCCGCACGACGCGAACACAACAGCTGCCGCCATCAAGAGCGAGCAGCGAAGCGCCGAGCGGAGCGTGGCGTGGGGTGCGGCCATTGCTCTCAGCTTAGCAACCGAGTCGGAAGTCGGAAGGGGAAGGTCGCAGGGTGGAGCGGAGCCGACGAGCCAGCGGTGGAGCGATGGTCCTGAATTCCGGCCGTTAGCGTCCGGGCTCCAGTACGCGCCGACCGGCTTCGGCTGCGAGCGCCGCGACGAAGCGGTTCTTCTCCTGTGGGCCGTACAGGCGGATGATCCTGAGGTGCGCGAAATCTGGCTGGACGAAGCGCCTGGCGTAATCCCGGCGGTGGCGCCAGTGCGATTTCACCGCCCAGAGGAAGAGCGAGTCTTTGGTGAACAGCTGCGTCCGCATGCGCTCGCGATTTCCGTTCCACAACTCCTCCTGCCGGATGCACCGCCGGAGCGTGCGCACCACGAGCTGGCGGAACACGCGCGCGAACGGGTAGTCGAGCCAAACGACAGTGTCCGCCGCCTCATACGCGAGGAAGCCGAGCTTGCCGGTGTAGTTGCCGTCGACGACCCACCGCGGCGCGGCGATCGCATCGACCACACGCGCCCGAAAGACCTCCGCCGTCGCCTCGGTCCAGTTCGGCTCCCAGTGCAGCGCGTCGAGCTCGATATACGTGCAGCCGAGGAGCGCGGCGAGCTGCCTGGCGAGCGTCGTCTTCCCGGAGCCCGTCGTCCCGATGACGAGGACGCTCGATGGCGGCTGTGGCGGACTGCGTAGCGTAATGGCCTCTCTCTTAGCGTGGTGGCCTCGCCCTACATCGTCGATCGGTCGTCGGTCGCCAGTCGTCGGGGACGCCGACAGCAACGTCTCGCTATCGCCGGCCGACCACCTCGCCCAAACACATAATGACCGGAGGAATGATTCGGGAGCATCGGCCGGCGGTGAGCGCGACGCATCGGACCCACGCCCCAGATCCCTCC
>JBBRPY010000010.1:0-69877 GCA_038227375.1 Dehalococcoidia bacterium | reverse complement strand
GTCGGCCTGGGTGGCGAACCCGACGGCCTCGTGCGGACGAACAGGGACCCGAACTGGGCCGACGTCGACCTCGCCACCAACAGCTTCGGCCAGGGGATCGCGGCGACGCCGCTGCAGGTAATCACCGCCATCTCGTCGTTCGCCAACGGCGGCAAGCTGATGCGCCCGTACGTGGTGAAGGAGCTCGACACCGTGGATGGCGCGCGTGAGTTCAGTCCGGTCGTCGTCCGGCAGGTGGTCAAGGAAGAAACAGCGAATACCGTTGCCGATATGATGAATCGGGTGGTCGAGGGCGTGCCGGGGCACCTCGCTGCGGTCAAGGGCTACCACGTCGCCGGCAAGACCGGGACGACGACCGGGGCCACGCTGGCGGACGGCACCGTACACAACGGCAACGTCGCCTCGTTCATCGGCTTTGCGCCCGCGGCCGACCCGAAGATGGCGATGCTCGTCAAGCTCGACTTCAAGGAAGACCGGCTCGGCGGACAGGTCTCCGCGCCCGTGTTTGCCGGCCTTGCTCCGAACATCCTGGCGTATCTCGGCGTGCGCCCGGAAGGGCCGCAACTGGTCGCGACGAATCCCTGACGGGATGGCGTCTTGAGAGCCACCGTCGACGCGGCCGCGCCGGCGCAAGCACGAGCGCATGCCCGAGGCAGGCGGGTACGACGCATGATCACCGCAATGGAACTCGCCAGCGCACTACGGCCCGCACTGCTGCGTCCGCCTTCGGTCGGGCCGATGCGGTTTCAGCATGCGGTCGTGGACTCGCGCAAGGCCCATCGGGGCGACATTTTTGTCGCGCTCAAGGGCGAGCGCGCGGATGGTCACGCCTACGTCGCCGAAGCGGCGCTTCGCGGCGCGACGGCCGCTATCGTGCGGCACGAGGTGGAAGCGGACATCGCGCAGTACGTCGTGCCCGACCCGCTGGCCGCGCTGCAGCAGCTCGCGCGCAACCGGCGCGCCGCGCGACCGAAGCTCAAGGTGATCGCCGTCACCGGCAGCGTTGGCAAGACGACAACGAAGGAGCTGGTAGCGGCCGTGCTGGGCACGCGGTATGCGCTGCTCAAGAACGAGGGCAACCTGAACAGCGAGATCGGCCTCCCTGTCGTGCTGCTGGAGCTGACCCGCAAGCACCAGCGGGCCGTGCTCGAGATGGGGATGTGGGCCGCGGGGGAGATCGCCTTCCTGTGCGAAATCGCGTCGCCGGAGGTCGGCATCGTCACGAACGTCGGCCCCTCCCACATGGAGCGCCTCGGCAGCATCGAAGCGATCGCCGACGCGAAGGCCGAGCTCGTCGAGGCGCTGCCGGAGGATGGCGTCGCGATCCTCAACGCCGACGACGCGCGCGTCGCGGCGATGGCCGAACGCACACAGGCGAATGTGATCACGTTCGGATTGTCCGAAGAAGCGGACGTCCGCGCCGAAGACATCGAGAGCCACGGCCTCGCCGGCGTGAAGTTCACCTTGGTCCACGGGGACGAGCGTGAACCCGTGTACTCGCGTCTCCCCGGCCGGGCGATGGTGCGCAACGCCCTTGCCGCCGCAGCGGCGGGCGTCGTCGATGGACTCGAGCTGAATGAAGTCGCGGCGGCGCTGGGCGCGGCGCAGGTACCGGCGCGGCTGCAGGCGCATCGCGGGATCAATGGCTCGACGATCATCGACGACGCATACAACGCCAGCCCGGATTCGATGGCGGCGGCGCTGGACCTCTTGGGCGAGGTGCCCGGCCGCAAGATCGCCGTGCTCGGCGACATGCGAGAGCTTGGCGCTGCGGAACTCGAGGGCCATCAGCAGGTGGGACGACGGGCCGCGGAAGTGGCGGACCTGATCTTCGCTGTCGGCGATCTAGGCCGCTGGATCGGCGACGCCGCGATCCAGAGGGGGCACGACGCCGTCCAGATCATGATCGAGAAAGAGGAGGTCGCGGCGGCATTGCAGTCCGAGCTGCGGCCGGGCGACGTCGTGCTGCTGAAGGCATCCCGCGCGCTCGCGCTCGACTCGCTGCTGGACGAGCTGAAGGAGCGGTCGTGAGCTACGCGCTGATCAGCGGGTGCATCGCGGCGCTGGTGTCGCTTGCCGCCGGATTCCCGTTCGTGGCATTCCTGCGGCAGCGCAACCTGGGGAAGTCGATCAGCAGCGATGGGCCGGAGTCGCACATGTCGAAAGCGGGCACGCCGACGATGGGCGGCTTGCTCTTCGTAACGGTGGCGATCGTCGTCGGCCTCTTGGCCGCGGTACCGAAGGACCGCAGCGTGCTGCTGCCGATCGCGGTCGCGGCGGTGATGGCAGCGATCGGCTGGTACGACGACCTGGGCACGCTGGTCGGCCGCGAGCGGCGTGAGGCCCACGACCGCGCGAGCATGTTCCTCAAGCTGGCGGGATTCACCGGCGTCGCCATCGTCGCCGCCTGGCTCCTCTACGGCCGCATCGATGCGCCTCGCATGCTCGTGCCCTACTACGGCAGCTACGACATCGGGCTGCTGTACCCGCTGATCGTCGTCGCCGTCATCGTCGCGACGACCAGCGCGCTCGCGGTGACCGACGGCATCGATACGCTCGCCGGCAGCACGTCGGCGGTTGCATTCGGCGCATTCGGCGCGATCGCCGTCATGCAGCGTCAGACCGGGCTGGCGGCGTTCTCGTTTGTGGTCGCCGGCGCGCTGCTGGGGTTCCTCTGGTTCAACGCCTTCCCCGCGCGCGTCTTCATGGGCGACGCCGGTTCGCTGCCGCTCGGCGCCACGCTCCCAGTGGTGGCGCTGATGACCGGCTGGTGGGTTCTACTGCCGCTGATCGGCGTCGTCTTCGTGGCGGAGGCGCTCTCGGATGTGGTCCAGATCGGCTCCTACCGGCTGCGCGGCAAGCGCGTCTTCCGGATGGCACCGCTGCACATCCACTTCGAGAAGGGCGGTGTGCCGGAGACGGTGATCGCCATGCGCATGCTGCTGGTGACGGTCGTGGCGTCGCTGCTCGGCGTCGCGCTGGCGGCAATCGACTAGCCGGCGACGGACGTCGATTGCTGACGGGCGGGGCGGCCGAACGGACACTGGGCGACAACGAAGGACAGGACTTTGACATTGCAATCTGCCGTTTCACGTTCGCTGGCGGCCTGAATCGCTTGACAAGGAAATGATGAAGTGATATGACAGGTGAGCGAGACTTCCTGGTGGGGCGACGGGTGACCGTTATCGGTCTCGGCATCGAAGGCGTCGACGTGGCGCGCTATGCGGCAACGCACGGGGCGCGGGTCACCGTATCCGATGCAAAATCTCCCGAGGCTCTCGCCGCACGCATGTCGCAGCTTGAGGGCCTCCCCATCACCTACGCACTTGGCCAGCACGGCACCGACGCGATCGCCCAGAGCGACATCGTCTTCGCTTCCCAGAGCGTGCCGCTCGACGCCCCTCTGCTCGTCCTCGCCCGCGAGCGCGGCATCCGCATCGACTCGATGACGCGCTACTTCCTGGAGCACTGCCCCGGGCCGACGGTCGGCATCACCGGCAGCAGCGGCAAGACTACGACGACCAGCCTGGTGGCGGCGATGCTGGCCGCGGCGGGCCGGCCGTATCGCATGGGGGGCAACGTCGGTATCGGACTGCTGGGCTTGCTCGACGGCATCGACGAGCGGACGTGGGCGGTGCTGGAGATCAGCCACACGCAGCTTCAGCTCGCGGACCGCAGCCCGCACATCGCGGGCGTGCTCAACGTGACGCCGAACCATCTGGACCGCTTCAGCTGGGACGCCTACGTGGCCCTCAAGCAACGCCTCGTCCAGTTTCAGACGCCAGACGACCACGCAATCCTGAATCTCGACGACGCCATCTCGGCCGCCATGGCAGACCTGACGCCGGCGCGGCGCTGGCTCTTCACGCTCGGCGCTTCGTTAGCGGGAGACGGCGCGTTCCTGCGCGATGGCGCCGTCATCCTCAGGCGGGATGGCGCCGAAGAGGTCGTGCTGGCGGTCGAGGACGTGCCGCTCCGCGGCAGGCACAACGTCGCCAACGTCCTCGCCGCAACGGCAACGGCCGCAGCCGCGGGCATCGACGTTGGCGCCATCGGGGCGGCGGTCCGCTCATTCGTGGCTGTCCCGCATCGGCTCGAGGAAGTGGCGGTGGTCGACGGCGTCAGGTATGTGAACGACAGCATCGCCACCACGCCCGAACGGACGCTCGCGGGCATCCGCTCGTTCGAAGAGCGGATCGTGCTGCTGCTCGGGGGTAAGGATAAAGACCTTCCGAAGGACGAACTGGCGCAGGAGGCGTTGGGCCGCTGCGCCGGCATCGTTTTCTTTGGCGCCGACGGCCCGTTGCTGGAAGCGGCGGTTGAGGCCAACGCCGGCTTCGTGGCGCAAGAAGAACGGCCGCAGACCGCGCGCGTCGTCACGATGGCGGAAGCGGTCGCGACCGCGCGGACGATGGCCGACCCCGGCGACGTTGTGCTCCTTTCGCCCGCCTGCACCAGCTTCGACGCCTACGACAACTTCGAACAGCGCGGCGACGACTTCCGCCGGCTCGTCCGCGCATTCGCAGGGGAGGCGGGCTGATGGCCGTGACCGCGCACCCCTCTCGCATCCGCATCGGCAGCCCCGACTACCTGATCCTGGCGACGGTGACGGCGCTGGTCGTCCTCGGTGTGCTGGTCGTCTACAGCTCCAGCTTCGCGCTCGGCCTCGTGGAGTTCGGTGATGCGAATTACTTCGTCCTCCGCCAGGTGCTGTTTGCAGCGATGGGCGGCGTGGCCATGTACGTGCTCATGCGCAGCGACTACCGCCAGCTTCGCATGCTCAGCCCGCTGCTGATGCTTGCGGCGATCGCGGGGCTCTTCGCCGTGCTCATGCCGGGCATTGGCCTCAATCACAACGGCGCGACGCGCTGGATCGCGCTGGGCGGCCCAATCCCACCACTACAGCCGAGCGAATTCGCGAAGCTGGCGCTGATCATCTACGTCAGTGCCTGGCTGGCGGGCCGCGGCGACGACGTGAAGACCTTCTGGCTCGGCTTCTTCCCATGCGTGCTGCTGGTCGGCTTCGTCGCCGGGCTGGTGATGCTGGAACCCGACCTCGGCACGGCGATCGTGCTGGTGCTGACGACGATGACACTGGTCTTCGTCGCAGGCGCCTCAATCACGCACGTGTTCGCCTTCGCGGGCGTCGGCAGCGTCGTCGCTTCGATGCTGATCTTCGCGGGCCAGTACCGCACCGACCGCATCTTTGCTTTCGTGAGCGCTGAAGACGACCCAAGCGGCCGCGGCTTTCAGACGCTGCAACTGCTCATCGCGCTCGGCAGCGGGGGCGTCCACGGCCTCGGTCTGGGCGCCAGCCGGCAGAAGTTCTTCTACGTCCCGGGCGCGCACACCGACGGCATCTTCGCGATCATCGGCGAAGAGCTCGGCTTCATCGGCGCCGTCGCCGTCATCCTGCTGTTCGCGTTTCTGATCGTGCGCGGCTTCCGCGTGATTCTCCGCGCGCGCGACGACTTCGGCTCGCTGCTCGCCGTGGGCATCGTCTCGTGGATCGGCTACCAGGCGCTTATCAACGTCGGCGGCATCACCCGCACCTTGCCGCTCACCGGCATTCCGCTGCCGTTCCTCAGCTACGGCGGCTCCGCCCTGGTGGCGATGCTCGCGGGCATCGGCATCTTGCTCAGCGTGTCCCGCTATGGCGTCGACGTGAAGACGATCACCAAGAAGCCGCCCCCCGCCGACGGCTCCGACAAGATCGTCCGTCCCGTGCGCAAGACGACGAAGCCGCTCCGCCGGCGCGACGCGCGCACGAATCGCGGCGCGACCACCGATGTCTGGCCCGAGCGGAAGGGAGCGCGTTGAGAGTGGTATTCGCGGGCGGCGGCACCGGCGGTCACGTCTACCCGAGCATCGCCGTCGCCCGCGCGCTCGAAGCGAAGGCGCGCGCAGAGGGCGAACCGCTCGAGATGCTGTACATCGGCATCCGCGGCCGCATCGACGAAACAATCGTGCCGGCCGCGGGCATCCCCTTCCGGGCGATCGCCGCAGGACAACTGCGGGTCGGTTCGCCGCTCGTCTTCGCGCGCAACCTCGCGAAGCTCGCGCGCGGCGTGCTGGGGGCGCGGCGACTGCTGCAGGACTTCGCCCCAGCCGCCGTGTTCGCGACCGGCGGCTACGCCAGCGTCCCGGTCGGCGTCGCCGCGCGGCTCGGGCGGGTGCCGCTGGTGTTGTTCCTTCCGGACGTCACGCCCGGCTGGGCGGTGCGCCTGCTCTCGCGGCTGGCGACGACGATCGCGACGACGTCCGAACGCGCGCTGGTCCACTTGCCGCGACAGAAGACGCACGTCGTGGGGTACCCGGTACGTGATAACTTTTGGAGCCTGGAACGAACGGCGGCGCGGACGAAGCTCGGCCTGCCGCCGGATGCTCCCGTGCTGCTGGTCACCGCGGGCAGCCTCGGCGCGCGCAAAATCAACGACGCCGTCGCCGCGTCTCTTTCGCAGCTCCTCTCCGTCTGCGATGTCCTGCACGTGACCGGCGCCGCCGACGAAGCCCGCGCGGAGGCGCGGCGCGCCGGACTCAGCGCTGAGCAGCAGGGGCGCTATCACGTGCGGGCGTATCTCGACGACATGCCGGAGGCGATGATTGCGGCCGACGTCGTGGTCTGCCGCGCTGGCGCGTCAACGCTGGGCGAGCTGCCGGCGGCTGCCCTCCCGGCGATCCTCGTGCCGGGCGAGTACGAGGGTTGGTCGCAGGCGCCGAATGCTGAGTACCTGCGCGATCACGGCGCGGCAATCATCGTCCGCAACGACGAACTCGGCCGCCTCGGCGACGCGGTCCGCGACCTTCTTGCGGACACCGCCCGCCTCGACGGCATGCGAGAGGCAATGCGCTCGCTCGCCCGGCCTAACGCCGCCGCCGACCTCGCGCAGATGCTCTGGGAGGAGGCGGCATGACGGAGCCGAACATCCCCCAGCGGGTGCACCTGATCGGCGCCGGCGGCGCGCATGTGTCCGCCATCGCGCAAATCCTCTATGCCTGGGGTCACACGATCACCGGATCCGACCAGCGCGAGAGCGCGATGACCGAAAAACTCCGGACGCGCGGCATGCGCATCAGCATCGGCCACGCCGCCGAGAATGTGGGCGATGCGGAGCTGGTGGTGATGACCTCGGCGGCGCACGAGGACAACCCGGAGATCATCGAGGCGCGGCGGCGCGGCGTGCCGGTGATCAAGCGCGCGGAGATGGTGGCGCTGCTGATGCGGGGGCGCTACAGCATCGCCGTCGCCGGCACGCACGGGAAGACGACGACGAGCGGCCTCATCGCCCACATGCTGGTCGAGGCGGAGCTTGACCCCACGTACCTGATCGGCGGCGAAGTGCGGAGCCTCGGCTCGAACGCCGCGCCGGGCGGCGGCCGCTACATCGTTGTCGAAGCGGACGAATACGACCGGGCGTTCCTCAGCTATACGCCGGATGTCGCGGTCGTCACGAACATCGAGCCGGACCATCTGGACATCTACGGCTCCGTCGAGGAGATGCAGGCCGCATTCGCTCAGTTCATGGCGAGCGCTCCCGCCGATGGGCACGTGATCGCCGGCGCCGACAGCCCGCGCGTGCGTGAGATGGTCGCTGCCGGCGGCATCGCCGCGCGCGACGTGCGGACGTATGCGCTCGAGGCCGACGCATCGTGGCGCGCGCACCCGCTCTCGCACGACGGCGCCGGCCAGACATTCGCGGTCGAGTCCGGCGGACGCGACTACGGCACCTTCACCATCGGCCTCGCGGGGCGTCACAACGTCAGCAACGCGCTCGCCGGCATTGCTACCGGCGACGCGATCGGCATCAGCGCCGCCGCGATGCGGGCAGCGCTCGCTTCGTATCGCGGGGCGGCGCGACGGTTTGAGCTGGTCGGCGAGGCGGCGGGCGTCACCGTCATGGATGACTACGCGCATCATCCGACGGAGGTGCGCGAAGGGACGATCGCTGCCGCTCGCCAGCGCTTTCCTGGGCGCCGGCTGGTCGTGCTCTTCCAGCCGCACACGTTCAGCCGCACGCAGTACCTGCTGGACGAGTGGAGGACGTGCTTCGCAGGCGCCGACACCGTCTACATCACGCACACCTATGCGGCGCGGGAGGAAGCGGACGCC
This sequence comes from Dehalococcoidia bacterium, assembly GCA_038227375.1. Taxonomy (GTDB): domain Bacteria; phylum Chloroflexota; class Dehalococcoidia; order DSTF01; family JACRBR01; genus JALYKW01. The sequence goes on along the minus strand of JBBRPY010000010.1, from coordinate 61,767 downwards.
GGCCTCAGCGGACGCGAGCTTGCGGCGGCGATTCAGACGCCGAAGGCCGTCTACGTCGATTCGTTCGAGGAGGCTGCGGGCCGCATCGCCGCGGACCTGCGGGAAGGCGACGTGTTCTTTACCGCAGGCGCGGGCGACGTCGATCAGGTCGGCCCGATGGTGCTCGCGGGGCTGCGCCGAGGGCAGCCGTGACGGCGGCGACGAGAATCAGAACTCAGCATGGCGGCGGCAGGCGCGCCGCGACGGAGCACATGGACGAGCGACTGATCGAGCGGTTGAAGAGCATCGCGCCGACGCGGACGGACGAGCCGCTGGGGCGTCACACGACGTTCGGCATCGGCGGCCCCGCCGACGCCTTCGTGACCGTGCGAGACGCGAGCGAGCTGGCGGCCGCCGTCCTTGCCGTACGCGAGTCCGGTGCGCCGTTGTTTGTCCTCGGCGCCGGCAGCAACATCCTCGTCGGCGATGCCGGTGTCCGCGGCGTGGTGATCGATAACCAGGCGAAAGCGCATCGCATCGGGCCACTGGTCCTCGGTGAAGGCAACGCCGTGACGCTGCCGCCGGGACTGCAGGGCGACGCTTCCGGGGCGTCGGTGGTCTGGGCTGAGTCCGGCGCTTCGTTCGCGGCGCTCGCGCGCGCTCTGGCGCGAGAAGGGCTCCCTGGCATCGAGTGGGCGTGCGGGATTCCCGGCACGCTCGGCGGTGCGGCGGTCTACAACGCTGGCGCCTACGGCAGCTGCCTCGAAGACGTGCTGCTGGCCGTCAGCGTGATCGACGGCGCGGGCGAGCAGCACTACCTGCCGGCGGCAGAGCTGAAGCTCGGCTATCGCACCAGCGCCATCCTGCGCGGCGAGCTCGGCGGCTGCGTCGTGCTGACGGTCGAGCTGGCGACGCGGCGCGGCGATGCGGCCGCCTCCGTGCGGCAAGTGGCGGAGTACGACCGCCAGCGCCTGCACGCACAGCCGCGCGGCCGAAACTCCGGCAGCACCTTCAAGAATCCGCCCGGCCAGCAGGCCTGGCAGCTCATCGACAGCGTCGGGCTGCGCGGCCACCGCGTCGGCGACGCGCAGATCTCCGAGCAGCACTGCAATTTCTTCGCCAATCTGGGCGCTGCGCGGGCAGCTGATGTCCATGCGCTGATGCGTGAAGCGCAGCGGCGGGTGAAGGAGCAATTCGGCATCGATCTTGAGAACGAGGTGGAGCTGGTGGGCGAGGGGTTCGAGCGATGACCGCGAAGCTGCGTCTCGGCGTCGTCTTCGGCGGGCAGTCCGCCGAACACGAAGTCTCCGTCGTCTCGGCCATGGAGCTGCTGGAGGCGGCCGACCCCGCGCGCTTCGAGCCGGTTCCCTTCGGCGTCACCCCGGACGGCCGCTGGCTGACATCGGAGGAGACGCGCGCGCGCCTCGAGCGCGATGAGGCGCTGTTCAGCAAGCGCATCGTCGCGGACGTGCCGCCGCTGCTCGAACGCAGCGACGTGCTGTCGGAGCTTTCGCGGGTGGACGTGGTGTTTCCCCTCGTACACGGCGTGAACGGCGAGGACGGCACGCTGCAGGGCATGCTCGAGATGTTCGGGCTGCCGTACGCGGGCTGCGGCGTGGCGGCGAGCGCCATCGGCATGGACAAGGCGCTCCAGAAGGAGCTCTTCCGTGCGGCCGGCCTCGGCGTCGCGCGCTCGACCACGGTGTTCGCCGGCGCGTGGCATGAGTCAGAGCCGGACATCAGGGCGATCGAGCAGGCCCACGGCTATCCCTGTTTCGTGAAGCCGGCGCACGGGGGCAGCAGCATCGGCGTCAGCCGGGTTGCGTCGCGCGAGGACCTCGGCGATGCGATGCGGAGCGCGTTTTCTTTCGACGAGAAGGTGCTGGTCGAGGAGCGCATCGACGGCCGGGAGGTCGAGTGCGGCATCCTCGGCAACCGATCGCCCGAACCATCGCCGATCGGTGAAGTCATCGCTTCCGGCGAGTTCTACGACTACCGCGCGAAGTATCTCGACGAGAGCGCGCGCATCGTTGTGCCGGCGGAGATCAGCGCCGCGACCGCGACCGCGCTGCAGGAGGCGGCCGTCGTCGCCTACGAGGCGATCGACGGCGCCGGCTTCGCGCGCGTGGACTTCTTCCTCACCCCGGACGGCCGCACCGTGATTAACGAGATCAATACCGTCCCCGGCTTCCGCCCCGTGAGCATGTTTCCGAAGCTCTGGGCGGCCGCCGGCGTCACCTACCGCGACCTGATCAGCCGCATCGTCGACCTGGCGGTGGAGCGGTTTGGCGAGAGGAAACCCCGCGATGCCTGACGCGAGGACGCCGCGGAAGTGGCCGTACCGGGCAGCGAAGCCGCTGCGCACGCATCGCGTAATCAAGGCGCGCGACGACGGCACGCGCGGCGTGCATCGGACGGCGCCGCCGCAGCCGCGCATTCGCGTGACGCGCTTGCAGGCCCGCCTCGCGTTCGCGGCGGCGGTGCTGGTGATGCTCACGTGGTCCGCCTGGTGGACCTACCACTCGCCGTGGCTGACGGTCCAGCACGTGACGATCAGCGGCGAGGCGCAGGTCTCTCCCGAGCAGATCCGCACCGCCGCCGGTGTCGATGGCGCCAGCGTCTTCGGGCTCGACCTGCAGGCGGCGCAGGCGCGGGTGGCCGCGCTGCCGAAGCTGCGCAGCGCGGTGGTGCGCAAGCACGGTCGGAACGGCGTCGCGATCGACGTCGAAGAGCGGACGGTGTGGGGTTCCTGGCAGATGAATGGCGTCAACGTGCCGATCGATATCGACGGCTACGTGCTTGATGGCGCGCCCGCGCTGGAGGGCTCGCCCGTGATCCAGGAGGTCGAACCGAGGCGTGTGCTGAACGCGGGCGACCGCATCGACCCCGGGGCCGTGCAGCTCGCCGCGCGGCTCGTGAAGGAGTCGGACGCCGCCTTCGGGCGGAAGGTGCTGGCGCTGGTCTACCGGCAGAACGCCGGACTGACGGCGGTGCTTTCGGGCGCCGACGTCGATGACCACGCGCTGTGGGTGACGTTCGGCGACTCGCGCGACTACGACTACAAGGTGGCAGCGCTCTACGTGCTCATCGAGCAGGCACGCGGGCAGGATCTGGCGCTCAACGCCGTCGACCTTCGGTTCGGCGACCGCTTGAGCTTCAACTAGAGAGCAGGAGGCAGCATGAGCCGCGGTGGGACGTTCGCCTCGATTGACATTGGCACGACCAAGATCTGCACCGTCGTCGGTGAGGTCGCGAGCGAGGGGGAGATGCGCATCCTCGGCGTCGGCATCGCCCCGTCGAGCGGGTTATCGCGCGGGATGGTGGAGAACATCCGCGACGCGACGGACTCGATCAAGGTCTCCGTCGAGAAGGCGGAGCGGTCGAGCGGGACGCGCATCCTGTCCGCGCACGTCGGCATCGCCGGCACCCACATCGCCTGTCTGAACAACCGCGGGATCGTCGCCATCCCCGACCGCACGCGGCCGATCATGCCGGACGACGTGACGCGAGTGCTCGATGGCGCGCGCGTCGTCAGCATCCCGACAAACCGCGAGATCATCCATGTCATCCCGCGCTACTACGTTGTCGACGGGCAGGACAACGTGTCCGACCCTGTCGGCATGTTCGGCTCGCGGCTCGATGTCGAGACGCACATCGTCACCGGAGTCGACGCCACCATCCAGAACCTGACGAAGTGCGTGGAGAACGCCGGCGTCCAGGTGGACGGGCTGATCCTTGAGCCGCTCGCAAGCGCCGAGGCCGTGCTGGATGAGGAGGAGAAGGAGCAGGGCGTCGTGCTCGCGGATATCGGCGGCGGCACGACGGACATCGCGCTGTTCATCGAAGGCAGCGTGTTCCACACGGCTGTGCTTCCCGTCGGCGGCAACCACCTGACGCGCGACATCGTCGTCGGCCTGCGGGCGCCGTATCAGGCGGCCGAGGAGGCGAAGCGCCAGTGGGGCCACGCCATCCCGAGCATGGTGGACGCGCGGGAGGAGATCACGATCGAGGCGTTCGGCTCCGAAGGGTCGAAGACGGAGCTGCGGCGCAGGCTATGTGAAATCACCCAGGCCCGTATGGAAGAGATCCTCGAGATGGTGACGGCGGAAGTGAAGCGCGCCGTCAACAACGACATCATCTCCGCCGGCATCGTGCTGACGGGCGGCAGCGCCAAGCTCGCCGGCATCGACTTGCTGGCGGAGCAGGTGACGGGCTGGCCGGCGCGCGTCGCCATGCCGCGGCACCTGCACGGGCTGACGGACCTGCTCATCGACCCGTCGTACTCGACGAGCGTCGGGCTGCTGCAGTGGGCGGTGAACGAAGCGGAAGCGAGCTCGTGGCACCGCGCGCCGCGGAGCTCACTCGACGTAGGAAGCATCTGGCGGCGCGTCGGCAACTGGGCCCGCGTGCTGTTGCCGGAATGACGGCTGGTAACTGGTGATTGGTGACTGGTGGGCTCGCGAGCTGCGGCAACCAATCATCAGTCACCAATCACCAAGGGATCAAAAGAGAGGGAGTGGGATGCCCATCTATCGGCAATCGGTGATGTTCGAAGAAGAAGTGCAGATTCTCCGGGAAGAAGAGCAGCGTAGGGAGGCGATCATGAGCAGGGCGTATTCGGACGGACTTCCACCCATCAAGGTAGTCGGCGTCGGGGGCGGCGGCTGCAACGCCGTCAACCGGATGATCGCCGAACAGATCCCCGGCGTGCAGTTCGTCGCGGTGAACACGGACGCGCAGGCGCTCCAGTTATCGCAGGCGGAGGTGAAGATCCGCGTCGGCGACAAGCTCACCAAGGGGCTGGGCGTCGGCGGCGACCCTAACCGCGGGCTGCGCGCAGCGGAGGAGAGCCGCGACGAGCTGCTGGAGGCCGTGCGCGGCTGCGAGATGGTGTTCGTCACCGCGGGCATGGGTGGCGGCACCGGCACCGGCGCCGCGCCGCTGGTCGCGGAGGTCGCGAAGGAGGCGGGGGCGCTCACCATCGGCGTCGTCACGAAGCCCTTCGGCTTTGAGGGCGCGAAGCGCCGGGTGCAGGCCGAAGAAGGCATCCAGCGGCTGCAGGACAAGGTCGACACGCTGATCATCATCCCGAACGACCGCCTGCTCGCCATCTGCGACGAGAAGGCGACGGTGGAGGACGCCTTCCGGACGGCCGACAACATCTTGCTCCAGGGCATCCGCGGGATCAGCGAGATCATCACGCTGCCGGGCGAGATCAACCTCGACTTCGCCGACGTCCGCAAGATCATGTCCGAAGCCGGGCCCGCGTTGATGGCGATCGGGCGGGCGAGCGGCGCCAACCGGGCAGCCGACGCGGCGCAGATCGCCATATCGAGCCCGCTGCTCGAAGTGTCGATCGACGGCGCGAAGGGTGTGCTCTTCAACATCAGCGGCGCCAAGGGTCTCGGGTTGCACGAGGTCAACGCGGCGGCAGAGGTGATCTCCGGCGTCGTGGACCCCGGCGCCGAGATCATTTTCGGCACGGCGATCGATCCGTCGCTCGGCGACGAAGTGCAGATCACGCTCATCGCCACCGGGTTCGCGCGGCCTGTGGCCGTCAGCCCGATCCCCGAGCAGTACCGCAAGCGCAACCCGGACGACGACGGCATCGACGGCGGCAACCTGCACGGGCCGGAAGCGGCCGTGCAGGCCGAGGCTGCGGCGCCCGACCCGCGCGACACGGAGTTGCCAACGTTTCTGCGCCGCACGGTAGCGGCGCGGTAAGGACCGTTGGAGGAGTAGCGAAAGGAGGCGACGTCTAGCCAACGCCGTCCCGGAGCAGAGGTGCGCCGGGATCGTTCCCCCACCAGGGAACGAACGCAGGACCGTGAGCGGCGGAATTGGGAGATGACGCCGCTCACGGTCTACCCATCTCCCGCGCGGTCCGCGGCGCCGCCGACGCGGACCCCGGGGACGAAACGCACGGAGAAAAAGAGTAGCCCGACCCGGTGGAGTGGTACGGGCAGGTACCACGAAACCGGGAGCCTGGGCTACTGGAGGAATACTACAACAACCGGCGCCGCGATTTCCATAACCGCGGCCGCTGATTCGTCAACCCGCGATCGGGGCCCTCCGTTGGCGCTGAATCGGTCGCGTGGGCACTCTCCCCCGGAGCGCGCATGGTCCCGCCCGCACGCACGCGCGCCCCCCGTTGGTGTTAGCTGTTTGCGGCTGGCGGCTTGCGGCGTGCTGTTGCCGTTTCTGTAGTCCTCCCACTATATCTTGTGGTGATTGACCAATTATCGATTGACAAGCACTAGATGTAGTGCTACGCTCGCTCAGCGGATGGAGAAGCGTCTCCTCTGGCGAGGGAGTATCCGAGGCATGCACTGTCCGTTCTGCGCTGGACAAGAATCGAAGGTGGTCGACTCACGCGACGTCGACGACGCGATCCGGCGCCGCCGCGAGTGCCTGAACCCGGACTGCGCCGCGCGGTTCACCACGCACGAGCGGATCCAGGTCGCAGCCCTCTACATCGTCAAGAAGGATGGGCGTCGCGAGGAGTTCTCGCGGGCCAAGCTGCTCGGTGGCCTGCGCAAGGCCTGCGAGAAACGGCCGCTGGCGGCCGGCGCGGTGGAGGCCCTGGCCGACCAGATCGCCTCGGCGCTGAACACGGGCAACGTCGCCGAAGTGCCGTCGCATGTCCTCGGAGAGCTGGTGATGGACGAGCTCAAGGCGCTCGACCCGATCGCGTACGTGCGCTTCGCCAGCGTCTACCGGCACTTCGCCGACCTCGACGCGCTCCGAGACGAACTCGAAGCGCTGCAGACAAACGGGCGGCCCGCGGAGGCGCAGCTACCGCTGCTCGACGCGGAGTTCGCTCCCTCTTCTCTTCGGCTGCGACCGGCCGCACCGATTTCACCAACCCGTACCCGCCGCCCGGTGCGGCCGGTGCAGACTCCTGTCCCGCTGGCGGGGCCGGAAGCTGCGCCGCGGGAGCAGTCGAAGAGACGGAACGCACGCTGAGGGAGCGGGACGCGCTCCAACGTCGTTGAGTTGGCGATCGCCGGCCGTGCGCGCGAGGCACTGAGCCGGGTACTGCAAGGAGTGCAGCGTGCGAACAGAAGGCAAGCTGACCAACGCTGACGGCGAATTCATCGCCAGCGGCCCGTGCGAGGTCCACCGTGACCGCGCCGAGGTGACAATGTGGCCGTCGTGGGAGATGCACATGCTCGAGCGCGAGCGGGGCGACCTGGTGCTGGAACTCGACGGCGGCAGGCGCTTCGTGATCAGCAACAAGCACCTGACCTTCAAGCTGCAGGGGCCGTCCGAGCAGCGCATCTCGGTCTACCGGCTACGGATCATCGACGCCGTGCCGGAGCATCTGAGCGCGGGCTACGAGAAGCCGGCGATCACCGAAACACCGGCGGGCGAGGTCGGCGAGCAGCCGGGGCCAGATGCCACGCCGGCGCCACAGCACGACGCGCACGCGCCGATCCAGTGGCCACGGCGCTGATGCAGGCAGCAACACTCGCGCCGGGCGAGTGTTCGGGAGGCATGATGCCAAACGTAGAACTCTTCATGGATGAAGTCGTGACCGACCTCCGGCGGCGCCTCGCGCTGCTGAACGATGGTGGGGACCGGCGGGCGATCGAGGACGGCATCGCTCTGCTCACCGACCACCGCCTCAGCGACATGGACGCAGCGTGCTTCGAGAAGCTGCTCTCGACGCTGCGTGCGGGGCGTTCGCCGGTCGGTCTCGCCGTGCTCAAGCCGGAAGTGATCGCGGGCGAGCTCGCGCAACGCTGGCGCGCGTACACGGAGGACGCGGCCGTAGCGGCGCGCAACTAAGACGACGAGGCGCCGCGAGGGGTCGCCGGAGGTGACCCTGTGCGGCGCTTTGCATGTAGAGGGCAGCGTGGAGTTCACGCTTCGAGAGGTGGAATGTCAGCAGTTGCCGTGCGGATGATTCTCCATCAGGCTGGTGCGACGCTCGCCATTCCCTATGCGGCACGAACAAAGGCAGGCTAGTCACGCGAAAGGAATCCCGCCACCATGGTCCTCCAAGCCGAGCCCGACACCCGCAGATCGCTCACCAGCCCCTCTTCCACCGTCGAGCGCTTTTTCACGCGCTCCGGTGATGATCCCGTCGCCGAGCTCGAGTGGGAACATCGCGCGGCCGTCATCGCCGACGAGAGCGGCAACGCATTCTTCGAGCAGAAGGATGTGGAGATCCCGAAGCAGTGGTCGCAGACGGCGACCAACGTCGTCGTCTCGAAGTACTTCCGCGGGCCGCTGGGCAGCGACAAGCGCGAGCGCAGCGTCAAGCAGATGATCGGCCGCGTCGCCCGGACAATCACGGACTGGGGCGCGAAGGACCGCTACTTCGAGGGCGACGAAGAGGCACGCACCTTCCATGACGAGCTGACGCACCTGCTGGTCAACCAGAAGATGGCCTTCAACAGCCCCGTCTGGTTCAACGTTGGCGTCGAAGAGAAGCCGCAGTGCTCCGCCTGTTTCATCCTCTCCGTCGACGACACGATGGAGTCGATCCTGGACTGGTGCAAGACGGAGGGGATGATCTTCAAGGGCGGATCGGGCTCCGGCATCAACCTCTCCTCGATCCGCTCGAGCAAGGAGATGCTCTCGGCCGGCGGCCAGGCCAGCGGCCCGCTCTCGTTCATGCGGGGCGCCGACAGCATCGCCGGGTCGATCAAGTCCGGGGGGAAGACCCGCCGGGCGGCCAAGATGGTCGTTTTGAACGTAGACCACCCCGATATCGAGGAGTTCATCGACGCCAAGGTGAACGAAGAGCGCAAGGCGTTCGCGCTGGGCGAGGCCGGCTGGGACATGTCCCTGAACGGCGACGCTTGGTCCTCGATTCAGTTTCAGAACGCCAACAATTCGATCCGGGTGGCCGACGAGTTCATGCAGGCCGCGATCGACGGCCGCGAATGGGAACTGCGCGCCGTCGTCGGCGGCGCACCGATGCGCAGCGTCAACGCCCGTCACTTGCTCGACCGGATGGCGGCTGCGGCGTGGGCCTGCGGTGATCCCGGCATGCAGTACGACACCACGGTGAATGACTGGCACACCTGCGCGAACACCGCGCGCATCAACGCCAGCAACCCATGCTCGGAGTACATGCACGTCGACAACAGCGCCTGCAACCTCGCGTCGCTCAACCTGATGAAGTTCATCGATGATGACGGCGTGTTTGACGTCGAGTCGTTTCGCCGCGCGGTCACGATCACGATCTGGGCGCAGGAGATCCTCGTCGGCAACTCCAGCTACCCGACGAAGAAGATCGAGGCGAACACGATCGCCATGCGGCAGTTGGGTCTTGGTTACGCAAATCTCGGCGCGCTGTTGATGTCGCTTGGCCTTCCGTACGACTCCGATGGCGGCCGCGCCTACGCCGCGGCGATCACGGCGATGATGACGGGACACGCGTACGCGACGTCCGCAGCGATCGCGCAGCGCGTCGGCCCGTTCGACGCGTTCCACCAAAATCGCGATCCGATGTTGCGCGTGGTTGCGAAACACCGCGATGCTTCGCGTAAAATAGACGCAGCGCTTGTGCCGGGTGATATGATCGACGCAGCGCACAACGCATGGGATGATGCGCTGGAGAATGGACAGAAGTTTGGGTATCGAAACGCGCAGGCCACAGTGCTCGCACCAACAGGGACGATCGCGTTCATGATGGACTGTGACACGACGGGCGTTGAGCCGGACATCGCGCTCGTGAAGTACAAGAAGCTCGTCGGCGGGGGCATGATGAAGCTCGTCAACCAGACCGTGCCGCGCGCGCTCAAGCGCCTGGGCTACGACACCGCCGAGGTCGAGACGATCATCGGTCACATCGACGAGACCGGCACCATCGAGGGCGCGCCGCATCTGCGGCCAGAACACCTGCCCGTGTTCGACTGTGCGTTCAAGGCCGCGAACGGCGAGCGCTCGATCCACCATATGGGCCACATCAAGATGATGGGCGCGACCCAGCCGTTCATCTCGGGCGCTATCTCCAAGACGGTCAATCTGCCCAATGAGGCCTCGATTGAGGACGTGGCAGATACGTATTTGGAAGCGTGGCGGCACGGCGTCAAGGCGATTGCCATCTACCGCGACGGCTCCAAGACGATTCAGCCGCTCTCCACATCCAACGCCACACCCAGTGCAGATGCGTCCGCAGCGGCCAGCGACGCCGCGCCGAAGGCCGTGCGGCGCAAGATGAGCGACACGCGCGCTTCGATCACCCACAAGTTCTGCATCGAGGGCCACGACGGGTACATCACCGTCGGCCTCTACGACGACGGCAAGCCGGGTGAGATCTTCCTCTCGATGGCCAAGCAGGGTTCGACCGTCAGCGGGCTGATGGAGGCGTTCGGACGCGCGGTGTCCTACGCGCTGCAGTACGGCGTGCCGGTCGGGGACCTGGTGCGCAACTTCAGCCACATGCGCTTCGAGCCGATGGGGCGCACGGAGAATCGCGAGATCCCGATGGCGCAGTCGATCATCGACTACGTCTTCCGCTGGCTCGCCAGCCGCTACATGTCGCCGGAAGAGGCGTACGAGGTCGGCGTGATGACGCAGGAGATCAAGGCCGCGCTCGCCGCGGGCCAGTACCCGCTCGCGGGCGCGGCGGCATCGGCGGCAGGCGGCGCCCACGGCACGGCGGAGGATGCGCACGGAAGCGCCTCCGATGGGGTGCCGGCGATCTACCGCGCGCCGCGCGCGAACGGGCACGCCGATGCGCCCGCGTGTGCGAGCTGCGGGTGGATCATGATACGGTCGGGGACGTGTTACCGTTGTGAAAACTGCGGTAGCACGAGTGGCTGCTCCTAAGGTGGGGGCACAAGACAACGGTCAAGGAAGACAGGAGGCAGGGAAAGCATGGCTGTAACCGCGAAGAGGCCGGCAGCGAAGAAGCCGGCAGCCAGGAAGCCAGCGGCCAAGAAGGCCATGGCGAAGAAGCCGGCGGCCAAGAAGGCCGTAGCGAAGAAGCCCGCGGCCAAGAAGACGATGGCGAAGAAGCCCGCGGCGAAGAAGACGATGGCCCGGAAGCCGGCAGCGAAGAAGGCCCCCGCGAAGGCCGCCGCCGCGAAGTCCCGGACCGCAAAGAAGCCCGCCGCCAAGCGAAAGCCAGCGGCAAAGAAGTAAGCGATGCGGGGTGGCGGCAGTCCCCGGCTGCCACCCCGCGCGCTTCTTCCCCAAGCCCCGGTGAATGCAGGAGGGCGACATGCAGTTCTTCATTGCCGTCAGCGCGCTGTTCACCGTCTCCGCCGCCTACCTCCTCTATCAGTTCTTGAGCAGCGCCTTCGCTTCCGACGTTAGCGCCGGCGACGTCGCGAGCGAGACTGACGCCGCGGCGGATCGCGCCGCATAACAACTACGTTGCATCTGACCAATTCCACATAAAGAACCGCCATTTTTGCGTCGTGACGGCGTATCATCTGTCTTACGAAGCATCCCGCCGCAGGGTCGGTGGCGTCCTGAGCAGGGACGCTCCCCGCCGCCCCCTTCGGCGGGATTGCTTCTATTGGTTCAGCGCCGTCTTGCAGTGCCCGGCCAAACCCGAAGCTCCCACGCGGCGCGAACCCCGTTCCCGACGGCTGCCCGCCAACCTAGCGCACGCCGCACCCGACACAACGCCGAGCCCGAATATACTTCCCTGATGGAACCGCGGGCGAAGGTCTGGGTCGAGCGTGACGGCAAGCTCGTACTGAGCGACTATCGCGTACGGCTACTGTCGCTGATCGATGAGACCGGCTCGCTCGCCGAAGCCGCCGCGCGCATGACGCTCTCCTACCGCCGCGCCTGGGGCAAGGTCCGGGAGATCGAGGCGAATCTCGGTGTCAAGCTCGTCGAGAGCGCGGCCGGTGGCGCCGGTGGCGGCGGCTCGCGGCTGACCGCCGAAGGCCGCCGCTACATCGCGATGTACCAGCGCTTCCGCACGGCTAGCGAGCAGGGTCTCGCTCGAGAGTTCGCCCGCGCGTTCCCTGCTGGTCTGGAAGATGGAAATTGAAGATGGAGAATGGATAGAGTTCACGTCCATCTTCCACCATCCATCTTCACCTTCAGAACGCACGAAGTGATCGGCTAAGCCCGCATGCGCCACAAGATCCGGCTAGAGGGCAGTGTCACCCCCGAGAACATGGCTGCGGCGTACGCGTACCTTCCGTTCGTGGTGCCGCCGGGCGCGCGCCGCCTCGAGGTGAGCTACTTCTACGAGAACCAGGTAACCGGCGCGCAGGAGACGCATCCCGGCAACAACATCGACATCGGCGTCTTCGATGTGCGCGGCGCCGACTTCCTCACCGGCGGATTCCGTGGCTGGAGCGGCGGCGCGCGGAGCAACTTCTACATCGAGCCGGGCGGGGCCACGCCGGGCTACCTGCGCGGCCCGATCCAGCCGGGCGAGTGGCAGATCATCTTTGGCTGCTCGAAGATCAGCGACGCGCGGGTGCGCTACCGGGTGAACATCGACCTCGACATCGATCCCACGATGGCGGGCGCGCCGGTCGACGCGCCGCGCACGCCGGCGCGTCCCGGCGCCGGCGCGTCTCATGCGGCCGCGCCGGCGCCGGGGGCCAGCGGCCGCTGGTATAAGGGCGACCTGCACGCGCACAGCGAGCACAGCGACGGCGCGAACACGGTGGAAGAGATCGTGCAGTACACGCGGAACGTCGGGCTCGACTACTTCGCCCTCACCGACCATAACACGATCAGCCACTGGGATGAGCTGGCGCGGCTGAACGACGGTGCGCCGCTGCTGATCGCGGGCGAAGAGATCACGATGTACAGCGGCCACGCCAACGTCTGGGGCCTCGACGACTGGATCGACTTTCGCGGCTCGGACTCCGACAAGGTGCGCCAGCTCGTCGAGCACGCGAACGCGCGCGGCTCGATGTTTTCGATCAACCATCCCGATTCGCCGATCCCCTGGCGGCATCCCGCGGTCCGCAGCTACCAGGCGGTCGAAGTGTGGAACGCGCCGTGGCGCTGGTTCAACGAGCCGGCGCTGCTGCGTTGGGAGGACCACCTCAAGGCGGGCGAGCGGATGATCGCCGTCGGCGGCAGCGACTCGCACTGCGTGCCGCCCGCAACGATGACGCAGCCGAACGGGCCGGGCGAGCCGTGTACGTGGGTGTACGTCGAAGGACCGCTGACCGAGCGCGCCGTGCTGGACGCGGTCGAGCGCGGACACGTGTTCATCTCCGAAGCGCCGACGGGGCCGTTCATCGAGCTGCGCGCGGACGCCGATGGGGACGGCGTCTTCGAGGCGTTCCACGGCGACTGCATCAGCCACCCCCCCGGCGGTGCAGTCCGGTTTCACGTGAAGTATCGCGGGCCGGACGGCAAACATCTGCGCTTCTTCTCGAAGCGAGGGCTCGTGCGGGAAGTGACGCCCGCGGTCGAGGACTACGACGACGAGTTCGAGCTCCGGCTTGAAGGCGACGACTATCTCCGGATCGAAGTGCGCGGCTTCCGGGGACGCCCGGAGCGGGGCGAGGTCGTCCACGCGATGACGAACCCGATCTACTGGGGACGGAACTGGTGAGCGATGGCTGCGCCGCAGCTCTCGCGACGGGCAGGCAGCCAGCCAGCCATAGCGGAGGAGCTTTACCTCCGCCCCGCGTCCGGCAGCCGTAGCGGAGCAGCATTAGCTCCGCCCCTCCGTCCGACGAAGTGCGGATGAACCCGCGCAAGCCGTGAGACTGCCGCTCCGTCTGCGTACGGGCCGCGCCGCGCGTACTCGCGGGCTATCCCTGAGCGCAACGGTGTGCGGCGCGCGGGACAATGGGTCGACAGCATCCCGGAGACTGCATGCACACAGACGACGTTGACCTTCTGACACGCACCGGCGCCGCCGCCGCCGATGGCGGTTGGAGTGGTGTGCTGTCGCCGCTGCGGCGTCTCCACGCCGTCGTGATGGTGGTGCTGGCGCTGTTCTGGACGACGGTCGTCGTGATCGTCATCGCGACCTTCGCGCTGACCGCCTGGAGCGAGCGCGGCGGCCAGCAGCGCTCCGCAGCGGCGGCAAGTGCCACTGTGGTCAACCCAGATCCGCGGCCCGCCGCTGTGCCGCCCTCGGCGCAGATGGTGGACCACGACTTCGTGCTCGGCGACGTCGCCGACGTCATCTACTTCTTCCGCGACGCGCGCTGCGTCGATGGCCTGCTGACGCTCAGCACGACGAAAGCCGCCGTCTACGCCGAGACTGCCTGTGGATCGCTGATCACGCCCGACATCGCGCGGCGCCTCGGCGGCCAGCCAGTGCGCGTGCGGCTCGTGGGTACACGCTTGTTCGTGGAAGCGCTGTTCGTCGGCTCGTTCCCGTTCGATATCGCGCGCGTCTGGGTCGAGATGCAATAGGTCGGCATACCCATGCTACCGCAAACGAGTTCTTCAGGACTCCCGCGGCGCCACCGGAGCCGGCTCTTTCGGATCTCCGCGTCTTCCGGTGCGGCGCGTCGCCTCCGCTGCTAGCTCCGCCCGCGTCGAGACGCCGAGCTTCGAGAACACGTGCGCCAGATGCACCTTGACGGTGCCACGACTGACGAAGAGCCGCTCTCCGATTTGCGGATTCGTCAGCCCCTCGGCCGCCAGCGCAACCACGCGCTCTTCGGTCGGCGTCAGGCTCTCCCATCCCAGCGATGGCCGCTTGCGCTCGCCGCGTGCGCGTGATGCGTACGCGACCGCATCGTCCACCGAAAGCGCCACGCCTTCGGCGAACGCCGCCGCGAACGCTTCTTCGCCACATTGGACGGCGAGGCCGTTAATGAACTGCTCATGCTCTGCCTCGTCGACGGGGAAACGGACCATGCCGAGCGACCGGCGGAGCGCGTCGGCGGCGCCGTACAGTCGCGCTGCCTCCGGGGCGCTCTCCTGGCGCGCGGCGATCGACGCCAGCGCGTCCAGCGATTGCGCCACGTCGGGCAAGAACCGCCGCTCGTGCTGAATCGCCAGCGCATCGTGATACAGGTCCTCGGCGTGGCTGATGTCGTCTTCGCGCAGCGCGAGATCGCCCAACCGGTGGACCGCCAACGCGGACATCCACAGGTTCCCCATCGCCGTTGCAACGGAATGCGCCTCATCGAGCGCTGTCCGCGCTTCCTCAAGCCGGCCCTGCGCGAGTGCGCAGCCTCCGACGATGCATTGTGACCATGACAGGTACAGCGCGAGGTCGAGCGCGCGCGATTCCTCGATCAGCGGCGCGAGGTATGCGCGAGCTCCGTCGAGGTCCCCACACCCCAGCATTATCGTGGAGAGCTGGAGTACCACTTGCGGCACCGCGACGCTTCCTCCGGACGCGCTGGCGGTCCGCAAGAGCGACTGCAGCCGGTCGGCGGCAGCGTCGTAGTCGCCGGAAAGCGCATCTGCCGCACCGAGCATCGCGATCGCTAACCCGTCGGTGACGGGATCACCCACCTCCGCGCAGAGCTGTATCGACGCCTCCGCATGCTCGCGCAGCACATCAAGCGCGCCGCGCCGATAGGCGCCGTAGGCGACGCCACAGTGGTACCAAGCGAGGAAGAACTTGTTGTTGAGCGCCAGAGCGGCCTCACGGAGCTGCTCCAGGGCGATCGCCGCCGCATCGTGGTCGTCCTGGAATATCCAGGAAACCGTGAGCATCTTGAGGCCATCGGCCACGGCCCAAGCATCGCCGAGCTCGGTCCCGAGCTTGATGCTGTGATCCAGCGCCAGTCGAGCCGCAGCTGGGTCCGATACGGTCTGGCCGTATCCGAGCGTGTTGTTTGCCCGTGCCTCAGTCCAGCGATCTCCTACGGCCTCCGCCATCGCCAGCGCCTCGGGCACGCGCCGCATCATCGTCTCGAAATCATCGCCGTAGAGCGCGACGTGCGCCGCGCCCCAGAGCGCTCGCGCTCTCACAACAGACGGCATGCCTTCGGCAGCGAGCGCGCGCGCGAACCAGCGTCCGCCCTCGGCCAGATGCCCTCGCAGCTCCCAGAACAATGTGAGCGCCACGGTCAGTCGGAGGAAGGAGTCGTCGTCGTGCATTGCCTCCGCCCACTCGAGCGCCGCCCTCAGGTTGTCGTGCTCACGCTCCAGCCGTGCGAGCCATGCAGGTCCTTCGCCGCTGACGATCCTCGGGACGGCGTTCTCCGCGAGGTCCAGCAGGCACGCGAGGTGCCGCCGTCGCGTAGCGTCGCTCTCCTGCGCTTCGATCAGCCGCTCGCGGGCAAAGAACCGGATCGTCTCCAGCAGGCTGTAGCGGGCGGCCCCGTGCTCATGGCTGACTTGTACGAGCGACTTATCGACGAGGCGCGACAGCACGTCGAGCACCGCGTAGTTGCTGAGAATGCTGCCCTCGCAGACGAATTCGGCGGCATCCAGCGTGAACCCGCCGGCAAACACCGACAACCTGCGGAGCAGCGCCCGCTCGCCATCCTGGAGCAGATCGTGGCTCCATGCCACGGAGGACTCCAGCGTCCGCTGCCTGGGCACCGCCGTGCGGCTGCCGCCGGTGAGCAGACGGAACCGATCGTCCAATGCAGCGGCGATCTCGCTCGGCTGCATCATGCGCGTCCACGCCGCGGCGAGTTCGATGGCAAGGGGGATGCCGTCGAGGCGGCGGCAAATTCGCGCGACCGCGGCGTGCTCCGCTTCCCGCGGAGCGAAGTTGGGCCGCACATACGCCGCGCGTTCTATGAACAACCGCGGCGCCGTGTCCAGGTCGAGAGACGGAACGTGCCAGACCGTCTCGCCCCCGATGCCCAACGCCTCCCGGCTGGTGGCGACGATGCGGAGGCGCGGCGCTGCCCGCAAGAGCATCTCACACAGGCGAGCGGTCGCATCGAGGACGTGCTCGCAGTTGTCGAGGACGATCAGCGCCGTCTGGTCCGCCAGCTGCTCGGCGAGCGTATCCGCGAGCGCCCGGCCCGCTTCCTCACGCAGGCCCAGCACCATCGCGACGGCCTGGGGCACGAGGTCACCGTGAGAGAGCGACGCGAGCTCGACCCACCAGACACCGCCGGAGTGTTCGTCGACCATGTCGGCGGCCGCGTGCAACGCGAGCCGGGTCTTACCGCATCCGCCTGCCCCGATCAGCGTGAGCAGGCGTCGATCGGAAAGCAGCTCGCGCAGCTCTGCCAGCTCCTCGTCGCGGCCGATGAAGGTGGTCAATTCGGTCGGCAGATTGTTCGCGAGCACGTTCAGCGAACGGAGCGGCGGGAAGTCTGCGGCGAGGCCGGGATGGCACAGTTGCCACACGCGCTCCGGGCGCCCGAGATCCTTCAGGCGATGCGAACCGAGGTCACGCATCGCGACGTCGCCCAATTGGTCCGACACGAGGTCTCTGGTCGCCCCGGAGATCACGATTTGCCCGCCGTGCGCCACCGCCCGCAAGCGAGCGCAGCGGATGATCGTGGGACCGAAATAGTTGCCTTCGTCGCGCAACTGCGCCTCGCCCGTGTGGAGGGCGATCCTGACGCGGACTTCGCGATCGAGGCGCCAGGCCTCCGCCGAGAAGGCAAGCTGAATGTCGACGGCGGCGGCGACCGCATCGGACGCTTTCACGAAGGCGGCGACGACGCTGTCCCCTTCACCCTGTTCCACCGGACGGACGCCGCCATGGAGCGCGATCGCCGCATCCAGGAGTTCGTAGTGCCGGGCGGCGGCAACGGCCATGCCGGCGTTGTCCGCTTCCCAGTGCTGGGTCGAGCCCTCGATGTCCGTTAGCAGGAAGGTGACGATTCCCGTCGGCAGCGATGCTTCGTTCACGCTCAAAGAGAAGGACTCCGCGGTGGAGAGGATTGGTTCTGGCATAGTATGACCCCTTTCGGGGCCATCTTGCCGTGCAGGAGGGGCCGGAACATCTGCCATGTGGCATATCTTCGACGCCGCCATCGGCACCATCGGCGAACCGCATCGCGCGATAGGGAACGTCCTTGACAGCGGGTGTATGATCAGCCGGGCGATCACTCGAACGGCGGCAATTCGCCGGGCGCCGACTGGACAACCATGAAGCGCTTAGTTCGCCTGGCCGTCGCCTGCGGCCTGGTCTTGTCGGTGGTGGGGTGGTCCGACGCACGCGGCTTCGAGCAGGCGGCGTACGCCGGCGGCCCCCGTCGAATGCCACCGCCGTCCGGCGCCACGGTGTTCCGCCCCCCTCCGCCGCCACGGCGCGGCCCCCAGCCCAACGGGCCATCCGGCGGCTGCGGCGCCAACGCGCTCGTCAGCGCTGACGCGAGCACGCTGTCGTCGCGCCAGGCTGAACCCAGCGCTGCGAGCGATCCGCACAATCGCAGCGTCGAGGTCGCAGCGTACGCCGACAGCGTCGTGGATAGCATCCCGGGCGTTTCCCGCACGACAGACGGCGGCGCCTGCTGGTCAGCGCCGAGTGGCAGCGGACCGCTCCTGCCCAGTCCGCCAGGTCTCGCCTGGGGTTCGCGGTCGGCGGCCGGCCAGGTCGCCGGGGGCGACGCTTCGGTCGCCTGGGGCCTCGGCGACACCGTGTACTACGGCACCCTCGGGTTCCAGGACAACGCGGCGCCGCCGACGGCCGGCGTCTGCGGCGTGGGTGGCCTCTATGTGTACAAGTCGGTCGACCGCGGGACGACGTGGTCCGCGCCCTCGGCCGCGGTCGCCCCGAACACGCAGACCGTGTTCCGCGACAAGGGATACGTCGCGGCCGACGCCACCATCCTGAGCCCGCACGCCGGGAGCGTCTATGTCACCTGGGACGACGACGAATATCTCGGCTGCCCGCAGGACTTCGCGACGAATTTCAGCGACCGTCGCATCATGTTCTCGCGTTCGACCGACGGAGGCGCGACCTGGAGCGCGCCGCTGGCGCTCGCTTCGGGCTGCCTCGTCGCGCCGGTACCGGCGGTTGGTGTCGATGGCTCGGTGTACGTCGTCTGGTTCGACTGCAACGGCGGCGATCGGGAGCTGGTCCGGAAGTCCACGGACGGCGGCGGCTCGTTCGCGCCGGCGGTCGTCGCGGGGGCAGGGACGCTATCTCCACGCGCGGGCGACGCCAACTGTCCGAATCCGCTGCCGGGCGCGAGCTTCCGCGCCGGCTCGCCCTTCCCGACGATCGCCACGGACCCGACCAGCCCGAATCGCGTGTACGTGACGTGGTTCAGTTGCCCGAACGATGCGACGGCGCACGCGGACGTCTACCTCAGCGCATCGCAGGACGGCGGGAGCACGTGGTCGCCGCTGCCAATACGCGTCAATGGGGACGCCGGCAATACGCGCGACCAGTTCTTCCCGTGGACGGTGGTCGACGACAATGGCGCCGTCCGCGTGATGTTTGGCGATGACCGGCTCGATACCGTGAACACGGACGGCCGCCTCTACGATATCTTCCTGGCGAAGTCGACGAACCACGGCGTGTCGTTTGGCGCAAACGTCCGCGTCACAACGCAATCGTCGGATCCGAACAACGACGGCAGCGGCGGCAGCTTCATCGGGGACTACTTCGGCATGGCCTCCTGCGGCACGCCGATCTGGACCGACACGCGGAATCTGAACGACGACATCTACGCGGCCGCGCCGTCACCGCCCTGCGCCGCCAGCGTCGGCGGCGTCGCGGAGACGGCACAGCTCGCGGTTCCGGCGGCATCATCATCGGGTTCAGGCATCAGACGCTACCTGGTGTACGCGCTGCTCGTCGGTAGTGCATCAGTGATCGGAGGCGCGTCGCGCTTGCGGCGTCGCTCCGTGCGTGAGATCGCCGACCGCGAATGAGCAGCGTCGTGGCGCGAACTACAGCGCGATTACCCGCGGGCCAGCGGCCGCAGTCGCGAGCACTTCGTTCATGCTGCCGCTGCGGAAGCCTGCCAGGTCCAGAGTGACGTACCGATAGCCGAGATTCTTGAGCCGGGTGATGATCCGCTCGCGATGCTCGAGCACGGCGGCAAGGTCTGCCGCCTCCACCTCGATGCGCGCGACGTCGCTGTGATGGCGGACCCGGAGCTGCCGGAATCCGAGCCCGCGCAGGAACGCCTCGGCCGCTCCCACCTGGTCGAGGGCTTCCACGGTGACCGGCGTGCCGTAGGGGATGCGCGACGACAGGCAGGCCATGGCGGGCTTGTCCCACGTCGGCAGGCCGCGCTGCTTCGAGAGTTCGCGTATCTCGGGCTTCGTCAGCCCCGCTTCGATCAGTGGACTACGGACGCGGTGCTCCGACGCGGCGACGCGGCCGGGCCGGTGGTCGCCGATGTCATCCATGTTGCAGCCGTCGAGCACGAAGGCGATGCCGTCGCGCTCCGCCATCGCTTCGAGCAGCGAGTACAGCTCGGTCTTGCAGTGATAGCAGCGCTGGGGTGAGTTTTCGACATACCCCGGCCGGTCCATTTCGGACGTATCCAGGAGGATATGCCGGATGCCAATCTGCTGCGCAAGCGCCTGCGCTTCGGCCACCTCCGCCGCCGGAATCGAAGGGGAGACGCCGGTAACGGCGAGCGCGCGCTCGCCCAGCACATCGCTCGCCACCGCCGCGACGAAGGTGCTGTCGACACCCGCGGAGAAGGCGACGACCGCGGATTCCATCTCGCCGATGATGCCGCGCAGGGTTTCCAGCTTGGATTTCATGCCTGAACTATACCAATCAGGCCTCGCCACGCGGGTACCGTGACCGCGCCCGCCGGCCGATACCAGTATGGGCAGCGTGTCCGCGAGAAGAGAGGCGTATGTGATCGAAGAGGGCAGTTCGCGCACCTATCTGCGCTTCGCCGGCGCAAGCTTTTGCGTCGTCGCGCTGGCCGCCGCCGTCTTCGCCTACATCGTCATCCAGACCGTCCGCGCGTCGGAACAAGAGGCGGCGGCGCAGAGCGCGAGCGCATCGCTCGCCGCGCCACTGCGCGATCTGTTTGGCGCGGTGCAGCCGGGCGAACCGCTGCCGTCCGACATTGCCGTGCGGGCGGACGCCCTCACGAGGCCGCTGCTCTCGCCTTCGTTGACGGGCCTGCGTGTCGTGGGCAATGACGGCGCATCGATCTACGCCGCTGGCGCCCCCGCAGGCTCCGGAGTCGCCCACGGGACCGGGCTCGCGTGGGGCCGTGCCCGGGCGGAAGATGGCGGGCTGCTCTTCGTCACCTACATCCGCGAGCCGGTGTACACGATCGAGATCGCCCAGCCGTCCGGCGCGCTCGACGCTTCGATCGTCCGCGCGCAACGGACCATCGTCATCCTGGTGGCGGGCTTTGCCCTGGCGGGGTTCCTGTTGCTGCAGGGCTGCTTTGCGTTCGGCGTGCGGCGGCTCGCGGAACGCCACAAGCGCCTTTTGTACCTGTACACGACGGGCGACGAGATCCGTTCGTCGCTGGACCTTCACGAAGTGGTTACGCATCTCTCGACCGACGCGACGCGCCTTGCGCACGGAGACTACGGTCTCGTTGCGCTATTCGACGACGAGACGGGCGACCTCGTGCTGCACGCCACCTACGATCACGCCACCGGCTCGATCGCCCACCATCAGCGCGCGGTGGATGAGTGGTTCATGCGCCGCTGCGTGGCGACGAACACGACGCAGACGACGATGCAGCCCGGCGGCAGCTACCGGCAGTTCTTCGGCCACGACGCCACGCTCGAGGGTCAGGTACACCTGCTGTGCGTCCCTGTCGCCCTGCGCGAGCGCGTCGTCGGCGTCGTCTCCACCGTCCGGGTCGGCGCCAAGCGGGGTGGCTTCACCGGCGACGAGATCGCGCAGGTCGAGCAGCTTGCGGGACAGGGCGTAACGGCTGTCGAGCAGGCCCAGCTCTTCGCCAAGGTGCGCGGCCACGCAAACGAGATCGAGTTGAGCTACGACGCGACGCTGAAGGCGCTGATGGCCGCCCTTGACGCGAAGGACCAAGTGACCGAGGGGCACTGCGAACGCGTCGCGAAGATGACGATTCACCTCGCCAAGCAGATGGGCATCGTCGAGCCCCAGCTCACGGACATCGAACGCGGGGCGCTGCTGCACGATGTCGGCAAGATCGGCGTGCCGGACGCGGTACTGAAGAAGCCGAACGCGCTCAACGACCTGGAGTGGGAGGCGATGCGCAAGCACCCGCTGCTGGCAAGCCTGATGGTGTCGAAGATCGGCTTCCTGGAGAACGCGATGCCGATCTTGCTGTACCACCACGAGCGCTTCGATGGCGGCGGCTATCCCTTCGGGCTCACCGGCGACAAGATCCCGCTCGAGGCGCGCATCTTCTCGATCATCGACGCCTACGACGCGATGACATCGGGCCGCCCGTATCGCGACGCGATGCCGCACGACACGGCGATGATCGAGGTCGCCTCCAACAGCGGCGCCCAGTTCGATCCGGATGTGGTGGAGGCGTTCGCGCAGCTGATGGAGAGCCGGCCGGAACTCCGCCACCAACTGCCCGTGCCGCTTGCCGATGCGGACGACGATCGTCATTCCGGCCCGGCCACCACGGCAGACGCGGCGTAGGGCCGCCCTCATCCCGGCCTTCGGCCACCCTTCTCCCACAAGGGGAGAAGGGAATAGGGGCGCGAGTTGACGACGAATGCGGAGGAGGCCACAAGAGGCAGATCGGCGCGGAGGCGGCGGCTTCCAGCCTTAGCCTCCAGCCTCGCGCTCCAGTCCCAACCTCCAACCTCCAATGACCACCCGCCCAGCCTCGACGTGTTCCGACGCGGCGTGAACCGGTAATCTTTGCATGTGCGCCAGCTAGAGGAGACCCGTTGAGTAAGCTTTCCGACAAGATCAAGAAGGTCACGCGCATCCAGTCGCAGAGCCTGGGGTTCGGTTCGATGCGCGCCACCAGCGAGCCGACAATGCTGCTCGCCGCCGCGGCGAAGGACTCGCAGACGGCGGGAGAGCTTTCCGGGCGCGGCGCCGATGTGATCATCATGGAGGGCGTCAGCGGCTCGCCGCCCGGCGCCGCGGCTGCCGGTGGCGTCGTATTCGGCGCCCGCATCGAAGCCAAAGCAGACCACGAAGCGCAGGCGTGCAAGGATGCCGGATATGACTTCGTGATCTTCGACCCGGACCGCGCCGCGGCGACAGCCCTGCTCGAAGAGAACATCGGCTACGTCTTGACGGCGCCGCGCGACATGACCGACGCGGAACTGCGCACGCTGGAATCGTTCCAGCTCGACGCCATCGATATCGGTCAGATCCACGGATCGATGACGGTGCGGCAGCAGATCGAGCTCAGACGCATCTACGGCATGACGCGCAAGCCGCTGATGGCGGCGGTGCGGGCGGGCATCTCGGCCACGTCGCTGCAGGCGCTGCGGGATACGAATGTCGTGGTCGCGATCGCCGAAGACGCCGGTGCGGTCGAGCATCTGCGCAAGACCATTGATGCGCTGCCGCCGCGCGCGCGCCGGAAGGATGGCGAAGACCGTCCTGTGCCGCTGGTGCCGCAGTCCGCCGGCGTCGGCGACGGTGATGATGACCACGATCACGAGCACGACGAGTAGACACGGACAATAGCGCGGTCGGTCTTGTGATCTCACGGCGGACAGAAGTCGTATCGATGGTGACAGTGTTCGGCGCGGGTCTGCCATTCGGGCGCACGGTCGCGCGGAAGACGGGGCAACAGCAATGACGGCCGAGGCCACGCAGGGCGCCGAAACGATCACGTATGGCGACTACGCCGACATCCTGAAGCCCGAGAGCAAGTGGACCATCGGCGGCTTTCCGGGATGGGAGTTTCGCGAACCCGATGCCGTGGTCGTGGTGCAGAACGGCATCCTTCGCGTCGGCGTCATGCCATTGACGCGCGGAAACGCCGGGGTTCAGATCCTCGACAACGCGAAGCACATGTACTTCTCGAAGGAAACCTTCGCGGTGGCCGACGGCGGCGAAATTTCGATTGAGTTCGAGATCCGCGCCCAAAAGCTGAACGGCGTGCCAGACGACTTCTACGACGGCTTCGTATCGTTGAATCTGCTGGACTTCTCAACCGGTCTCGCGGTCGATTTCTTTGTCTCGAACGAGTGCTTCGCGACGGTGTACGCGCGGCTTCCCTTTCCCGGCACGACGGTGCCCGATGGCGACGGCCAGAAGTACTTCGCGCTCTTCAAGGAACAGCCACTGCCCAAGGGGCCGCGCCAACGCCACCGGTACAAGATCACCTACGACCAGGGCGCTGCGGAACTGCGCTTCTACGTCGAGGGCGAGCTGGTGAACCGAGAGGTGGGTGTGCCGCGGATGGCGTCATTCATCGCCGCGCTGGGCATCATGACACAGAAGGACATCGTGGACGGGAAGAGCGTCTCGTGCCATGGCCAGGGCATCAGCGCCGAGTGGAGCCCGCTCACGATCACGCGCCGCAGCTGAAACCGACGCGCGCGCGTGGTTGCGGGGTCGCGCAGTGAACAAACCCCGCGATGATCCCTAACCTCAGTTGCTGAGCGGATGCCCATCGCCGTCGAAGCGGGAGACGCTCAGCGCCTCCTTCGAACGCAGGATCTCGGTGGCTTTGTCGATGCCCTTGGCGTCTTCCGAATGCACGCCGACGAGGACGTTGCCGTCGTCGACCGGCTCGAACGTAAGCTCCAGCGCCTCGCTCACGGTGAGGGCAGAATAGGCCCCGACGAGTGTTCCCCCGACCAAGCCGAAGAGCGCCCAGCTGCCAGCCTGCACTGCGACGCTGTCGCCGACCGCGGGGAAGGCCAGGCCGATGCTGGCGAGGATGAGCCCGAGGACGCCGCCGACGATCGCCGCGGCGATGCCCCAGAAGATCGCCCGCCGGAGGACGCGCATGACGATGGGTTGTTCGCGCGCGGTCGTGTTCGTCTCGCCGGCAGCCTTGTCAGACGCCTGTTGGGCGCGCTCGCCGAGCAGCGAGATGTTGTTCGCATCCACGCCGCCGAACTGCAGCGCGTCGATCGCCTTCCGCGCGCCCGCCATGTCGGGATACGACGCAACAATGTTGTACCGGTTCAGTGTTTCGCTGCGTGCCATCGTTCACCTCCGTATATCTCGGTTGAACCGTAGCGCGACGAACATCAACCGCCCGTGACAAACGATGTCCGGAGAATCGACGCAGCATGACGGTGCGAAGGACGAGAGACGTGGAGGCCTGCTTAGGCCGCCCGGGATCGCGGTCAGCCGGAGTGTGCGCGTCCACCCGGGCGCAACCGCTCCGCGTCGAGAATTTCGATCAGGCGGTCGGCGGTCTCTTCGAGACGCCCCGGCTCGTTGACGATGACGTACCCAAACTCCGACCGGCGCGCCATCTCGGCGTGCGCCGCCTTCAGGCGCTGCTGGATGCGGTCTTCGCCGTCCGACCGCCGGGCGCGGATGCGCGCCTCGATCTCCCCCATCGACGAGGGCGCGATGAAGATCAGCAGGGCGCTTGGCGCGAGCAGCTTGATCGCGGCGGCGCCCTGCACGTCCGTGCGCACGTAGACGTCGTCGCCCTGCGCGAGCTTGTCGGCAACCTGCTGCCGCGGCACACCCGAACGATGGCCGTAGACGACGGCATGCTCCAGAAGGCCGCCGCCCGAGATCAGCGCGTCGAACGCCTGGTCGGTGATGAAGTAGTAGTCGATGCCTTCGCGCTCGCCGGGCCGCGGCGGGCGCGTCGTGCAGGTGACGACGCGGTGGAACTTCCGGCCCCGTCGGGCCAGCTCGTCGAGGACAGCGTCCTTGCCCGCGCCGGAGGGTCCGGAGAGCACGACCAACAGTGGGCGCTGGTCTCCCTCAGGAGCTGGTTCGGGCGCCTGGCCGCTATCGCGCACGGCGTCGGCTACTCCTCATCGCGGCTATCGGCCCTGCCGGGCGAGCGCGCTGCCCTCACGTGCTCAACCGATCGAGGTGCGCCCAAAAGTCCGGGTAGGACACAGAGACCGCATCAGCATCGTCCACCATCACGCCGTCCGCCGACGCCAGCCCGGCGATCGCGAGGGCCATCGCCAGCCGGTGGTCGCCGCATGAGCCCGCTTCGCCGCCGCGCAGGCCGGCGCCGCCTTCGATGCTCATGCCGTCGGGACGCTCGCTGAGCCGCGCGCCGAGCCGCGAGAGCTGCTCGACGACGGTGGCCACACGATCAGACTCCTTCACCCGCAGCTCTTCGGCGTCACGCACTTCCGTCGTGCCCGTGGCGAAGGCAGCGGCGACGGCGAGCGCGGGTATCTCATCGATGGCGCGGGCGACCAGCTCTCCATCGATGATCGTCGACTGCAACTGCGATGACCGCGCAACGACGTCTGCCACCGGCTCGCCCGCGACCTGCCGCTCCTCCTCGATCGACAGGTCGGCGCCCATCGCGCGCAGCACGTCGATGATTCCGGTCCGCGTCGGATTCATGCCGACGCCGGTGAGCCGGATCTCGGCATCGGGGTGGATCGCTGCGGCGACCATCCAGAAGGCGGCGGCGGAGATGTCGTTGGGCACGCGCATCGAAAGGGGCGTCAGCCGCCGCCCCGGCGCCAGGCGCACCGCCGGCCCCTCGCGGCCGATATCGGCGCCCATCGCCGCGAGCATCCGCTCGGTGTGGTCGCGCGTCGGCTCCCGCTCTTCGACGATCGTCTCGCCGTCCGCGAAGAGCCCCGCGAGCAGGATCGCCGACTTCACCTGCGCGCTGGCCACGGGCATCCGGTAGCGGATGCCGTGCAGGCCGCCGCCGCGGATCGCCAGCGGCGCCAGGCCGCCGACGTCGCGGCCGTCGATGCGCGCGCCCATCTCCCGCAGCGGCGTCACGACGCGCGCCATCGGCCGCCCGCAGAGCGAGGCATCGCCGGAGAGCACTGAATGAAACGGCTGTCCGGCCAGCACGCCGCTGATCAGCCGCATGGTAGTGCCCGAGTTGGCGCAGTCCAGCACGCTAGCGGGTTCGCTGAGCCCCACAAGGCCAACGCCCTGGACGTGCAGCGCCGGCGTATCGCCCGATGTATCGACCACGCATGCGACTGCGAGTGACCGCAGCACGTTGAGCGTCGAGAGGCAGTCGTCGCCGGTCAGGAAGTTGTGCACGATGGCGTCGCCGTCCGCGAGCGCGTTGAGCATGGCCGCGCGATGGGAGATCGATTTGTCGCCGGGCACGGCAATCGTGCCACGGAGTGTGCGCGCCGGGCGCACCATGCGGGCGCTCACGGACGCTTCCCATTGACACGCTTCTCGGCGGCCTTGAGCATCTCCTGTTGCTTCTTCATGTAACCGCTGACCTTCGTGCCGAAGAGCATGTCGTTGAGACTGACGGTCTCCATCGGCTCACCCTGGTCGCGGCGCGGCGGGCCGTTCTCCATGAAGTTCTCGCGTTCCATCTGCGGGCGCGTGAACGCCTCGAGTACAGCCTTTGCATCACCTTCGGCAATCACAGCGCGGAACCGCGACAGCTCCTGGAGATAGCGGTCGAGCCAGTGCAGCACGTTCTGGCGGTTGGAGACCATGATGTCGTGCGCCATCTCCGGGGACCCCGATGCGAGGCGCGTTGTATCGCGGAAGCCGCTCGATGCCAGCTGCGCCAACTCGGGCCAGGCGGCGCTGGACTGGGCCACGGAGAAGAGAGCGGACGAGATCAGCAGCGGCAGATGGCTGATCGCGGCGGCATAGCTGTCGTGCTCATCGGCGTCCATGAACATCGGCATCGCCCCGACTGCCTGCGCGAGGCCGACGACGGTCGATACCGCTCGTTCGCTCGCGCGTGCCGACGGGGCGATCACCCAGGGCTTGCCGCGGAAGAGCTCGGGGTCAGCGGCGTCGATGCCCTGCGCCTCCTTCCCCGCCATCGGGTGCCCGCCGACGAAGTGGGCGGTATCGGGCAGCAGTTCATCCGCCCAGCGCGTCACCTCACTCTTCGTGCTGGCGACGTCTGTCACGACCGCGCCCGGACTCAGCACGGGCGCAATCTCCTCGAAGATCGCCCTCGCGGCGATGATTGGCACGGCTGCGATGATCAGGCTGGCGCCATCGACGGCTTCGGCCGCGGTGGTGGCGGCGACATCGATCGCGCCGGCCTTCTTCGCGCGCTGCATCGTCTCGGAGGTGCGCGCCGTCCCGACGATCTCGACGTCCGGGAGGTCGGCGCGCTTGATGGCGAGGCCGAGCGACCCGCCGAGCAGCCCGAGACCGATGATCGCGACCCGTGCCATATCGCACCCACTCCTGAGGGCGCCTTGAGTTTACATCGTCTCCGCCCGCGATTTTGGCGCGGGAACCGCGGGCGCGATGGTCAGCCTTCGTCGGCCGCCTGCAGCAGGGCGAGGCGCGCGTCGGGCTGTTCCGCCTCCTGATCGCGGATCAGGCGGGCGGTGTCGGCATCCGCGCCGGTGGCGGCGACGAGATCGGCGCCGAGGCGAGGGTGGTGCAGCAGGCGCCAGAGGGCCCGGCGCCAGGCGGGCCCGTTTTCGCTAGCCACGCGCGCCCGCAGGGCCGGCGCTGACGCAAGCAGCACGTGTGCCACCCGCTGCCACAACCGCACATGGCCCTTGCCGCAATCATGCAACAGCGCCGCGAGGCAGAGCTCCGGATCGTCGGGCGAGGCCGCGCGCACGCGCCGCATCACCTCGATGCCATGCTGCTGGTCGCGCAGCATCATCGACGCAAAGAGCTGGCGCTGCCGCTCGTTGAAATAACGATACGCATCGCGGCGTCCCTCGGTGTCGACACGCGGATGCAGTGCGCCGAAGAACTGACCGGCGCGATGCCGGGCGCGGCGGAGCATCAGCCGACGCCGGTGAAGAGGCGGAGGAGCCGGATCACCGTCGGCGCCATGATGTCGGAGACGGGGTTGTACGCCTGGCCGGTGAGCTGCTCGGTGACGATTGGTATCGCGAAGAAGAGCAAGAATAGCGGCCCGAGGCCGTACTGGTTCAGCTTCGAAAACGACCGCGAGAGCTCATCCGGAAGGATCGCGACGGCGACATTGAAGCCGTCAAGTGGCGGCAGCGGCAGCAGGTTGAAGACGCCCAGGATGACGTTGAGGTAGACCGCCGCCGTCAGGAACAGCCCGATGTACTCCCGCGTGCTCGTGATGCCAAACACATTGCCGAAGGGGTTGATGTAGGGCACCGACCCGGCCTTGATCGGCAGCGCAAGCAGGAACGCTGCGAGGAAGTTCGAGAGCGGGCCAGCGGCGGCGACCAGCAGCGTCGCGGTCTTGGGCGATACCTTTAGGCCGAAGGGGTTGAACTGCACCGGCTTGCCCCAGCCGAAGCCGACGAACAGCATCATCAGCGTCCCAAGCGGCTCGAAGTGGGCGAGGGGGTTCAGGGTCACGCGCCCTTGGCTTGCCGGAGTGCGATCCCCGAGCGAATCCGCCATGAACGCATGGCAGAACTCGTGAAAGGCGATGCCGACGACGAGCGCGAACATGGAGGCGGCGACGAGCGTGAGGAACAGCGCGAAGTCGGTGCTGATCAGATCGCGGTGAATGAGGATCAAAAGAAGAGTGCGCTCCTCTCGAAGTCTAACATGACCTTCGCCGTGAACAGCTCGGCATGCCAGTCCTCTGTTCGGGGGCCCGCATGCGAATCGCGTCCGTCGCCAGCTTCCAATAGTTGACACCCTTCACCCGCCACGGCTAGACTCGCGGGGCTGCCAAGCGCCTCGGATTCGGGCGCAGCGGCGCGGCCCAACGGGGATGCGGCAGGCGAGGGGCGGTGGATCACTGAGCGGCATCGAGAACGCCCTCCTCGAGTTCATCACCGACTTCTACGATGCGGTCGGCTGGCTCGGTGTCATCTTCATGATGGCGATCGAGTCGGCGGCGATCCCGCTGCCCAGCGAGCTCATCATGCCGCTCGCCGGCTGGAAGCTGATCGAGGCCAAGGGGCGGGGCGTGGAGTGGGTGCTCCTCGCGGGCCTCTTCGGCGCCATCGGCAACACCATCGGCTCCTGGGTCGCCTACTACGCCGGCCTGTACGGCGGCCGCAGGGCGGTCGAGAAGTACGGGAAGTACATTCTCGTCTCAAGGCACGACCTTGATCTCGCCGACCGATTCTTCGAACGCTGGGGCAATTGGGCGATCTTCGGCTCGCGGCTGCTTCCCGTCGTCCGCACCTTCATCAGCGTGCCGGCGGGGATCGCGCGGATGCCGATCTGGCAGTTCACCATCTACACCTTTGCCGGCGCCTTCATCTGGTCTACCGGCCTTGCCTATGGCGGGTATAAGCTGGGGGCGAACTACGAGGACCTCCGCAGCGCGATGCGACCGCTGGACTACCCGATAGCGGCGATCATCGTGATTGCGGTGGCCTGGTACATCTACCGGCACGTCAAACGTGCGTGGGGCGCCGAACCTGAGGCCGCGCGCCCTGAAGCAGGACCACCATAGCGGCGCCTTGGCGGGGTACCGTCGCGAACGAATATAGGCTGGCTCATCGTCCGGACAGCATCCGGGGAGCCTCCAGGCAGGGAGAGTGAACGGCCTATGCTGATCGTCCGCGTGCTCAGCGCAGTTGCGAAACCGGCGCTCGCCGGCGGTGCCCTCACCGCCGCGGCGGCCGGTGGATTCTTCGCCGTCGACAAGTTCCATGGCCAGCAGCCCCCCTCCGCGTTCCAGCAGGTGCAAGGGCACGGCCAGAAGCTGCTGATCAGCGAATTCGGCGAACGCAGCGACGCGATCGTCGCCATTGACCCGGCCGACGTCAGCCAGCGCAAGACGATCGCCCAGATCGACCACGCACAGGGATTCGGCGTCTTTCCGGTGCTCTCGCCCGACGGACAGGCGATCGCCTACACCGCCCTGCCGGCGAATGCGGCGAAGCCTGCGCCTGACGCGCCCGCGCTCGCCGCCGTCGTCGATGTGAAGGGCAAGGCTACGATCCTCGCCGACGACATTGACCTGCTCGTACCGCCGATCTGGTCACCGGACAGCACCTCGTTCGTCGCGCGGAAGAACACCGCGCAGGCCGAAGGCGCGGGCTCGTTCGAGCTGCTGCTCCTGCACCGCGACGGCGCCCGGTCTTCGATCACGACCTGGAATACGGCGGCGGTATTCCCGATCGCCTTCGCGCCCGACGGTTCGGCGCTGTACTTCGCCACCCTCAACGCTAAGGGCACTGACCTCTATCGTGTCGCCCCCGACGGCTCTGGCGAGACGATGGTCGCCCACCTGAGCGACCAGATCGCCCGCAACTGGAAGCTCTCGCCCGACGGCGCGAAGCTGGCGTACTCCGTCACAGAGAGCGGCGCCGCGCCCGCCGTCGTCACGAAGACGCTCGAGCTCAAGAGCGGCGTGGCTGCCGAAGCTGTCGTCGCCGCAGCCGGCGATCGCAGCGAGTTCAACCCCGCATGGAACAGCGACGGCCGGCTGACCGTCGCCTCGGTGAAGGCTGCGGGCGGCGGCGACGCCGTGTCGGTCGGCGTTTCGGGCGGCGATGCCCAGCGTCTCACGACGAACGATGCCGGCATCGACCTGCCGCTCGGCTGGTCGCCGGACGGGGGCACGCTGGCGGTGCGCGCCGTCGACGGCAAGACGCCGCTGGATGCGGGCGAAGGTCACGTCGAGCTGGTGGACGGCGACGGCCGCCGCGACCGCGTGTCGGACGGTGTGGATGTGTTGATTGTGGGGTGGCTGCGATGAAGATGGGCGGACGCGAAGGACTACGCCGGCATGCAGGAAGGCTCCCTGCACAATGCCTATCGCACGCACCGCGACTGCTCGCCGCGGCGGCCTTGAGCCTGACGGCGCTGCTGCCGCTGCGCGCAACCACGCCACACGCAGGCGCATGCGCCTTCGTGGATCCGCCGACGACGTATGAGGCGACCGAAGACCGGAAGCTGTACCTGAGGGCGATGGAGCTGGCCGGGAACGACATGCTCTTCCCGCACGACCCATTCTTCTCGCAAGCGTCGATCGAGGTCGGCACGCGGTCGAACCGCACGAACTCGCCCGACGTCTACGTCCCGCCGTCGCTGCTCAAGGCGATCAGCTGGATCGAAAGCGTAACGTCGCAAGGCGCCGGGGCGCTGCCGTTCGGCGCGATCGGCCCGGCGCTCGTGTCGTTCGATTGCGGCTACGGCATCTCGCAGGTGACGAGCGGCATGACGGCGCCGGTGGGCGAGGCCGGGCAGCCGAGCGACCAGCAAGCGATGGTGGCGACGCACTTCGCCTACAACGTGGGCCGTGGCGCGGCGATCTTGCTCGACAAATGGAACGCCGCGCCGAGTGACCGGCCGATCGTCGGCATCGATACGAACAGCGACCCGCACATCGTCGAGAACTGGTACTACGCCATTTGGAGCTACAACGGCTTCACTGGTCCGGGCGCGAACCGCAGCAATCACCCGCTCGACCCGATCTACGGAAGCTGGCCGCGCACGCCGTACAGTTGCGGGCCATCAACCGACGGCCTTTCGCATAACCGCAGCCTCTTTCCCTACCAGGAGCTGGTGTACGGGTGCGCTGCGCACCCGCCGCAGGTGCAGGGCCAGCCGCTATGGACGGCGCAGCCATCGACGCTGCCGGACCTGAAGAATCCGTACTGGCGCGCGCCGCTCGATCTGGCCAACTTCCAGTACCCCTACAACAAGATGGACCTGCCGACGCCGAAGCCCCTGCACATGGACACGACGCCGAAGCCCGATCTGCTCGCGCGGCTCGTTGTGCTCGGCCTGCCGCGGCTCGCCGTCGACCGCCCCATCGTGCTCGTGAACGTGCGGCCGGGGCAGTCGGCGACGCCGGCCGAGGTGCGCATCTCAAACGACGGCTCCGGAATCGTGCCGTGGCGCGTGAGCGCGAACAAATCGTGGATCAAGGTATCGCAGCAGGCGGGCGTCGCCGTCGGCAGCGACCTCGCCTGTAAGCCGTCGGCGCCGTGCGAGCGGACGGCAGTCCTGAAAATCAGCGTCGACCCGAGCAAGATCCTCGGCAGCGACGCCGCCGTCGTGCGCATTGCGGGGCTGGGCGGCGGTGGGGCCACACAGGACGTGGCCGTGTTCGTCAAGGTCAACGTCGCCATCGGCGTGCCAGGCACCACGAAGAACTAGGAATTCGAGCAGGTCGCTGACGGCGGACAGCGTCCCGCCAATGGCCGAGCGCGTCAGTCACTGCACCGATTGGTACAGCGCGGGGCGGTAGCGCGGTGGGGGGAGGGGCTTGCCGGCGGCGCGTGCGGCCTCAAGCCACGCTGCCTTCGCCCGCTGTAGCTCCGCCTACGCCTCTTCGGGCGTGCTCGCGAACGCGGAGCACGCCTCGAGATCCGGGATGTCGGCGATGTAACCGCCGTCCTCGTCGCTGTAGAAGATGTTGATGTGGTAGTCGCTCAATGCGCCGTCCTTCGATGCCAAATGATAGCCGTATGCCACCGCCGTATTGCTGGATCCGGTGCCGCGTCGGCGCGCGTCACACCACGTGCGCGCGGGTGATCGACGCGACATCGCGGGCGCCGAGCAGCGCCATGCCGTTGCGCAGCTCATCTTCCATAATGTGCAGCGCGTGCGACACGCCCGCCTGCCCGTCGTAGGCGAGCGCGTAATAGGCCGCCCGCCCGAGGAACACCGCCCGCGCCCCGAGCGCCAGCGCCACGATCGCGTCGAGTCCGCGGCGCACGCCGCCATCGACGTACACCTCGGCGCGTCCGGCGACGGCCGCCGCGATCTCCTCCAGCGCGTCGATCGGCGCCACGGTGCGGTCGAGCTGTCGCCCGCCGTGATTCGAGACCCAGATGCCGTCGACGCCATGCTCGACCGCGAGGCGCGCGTCCTCCGCCGAGACGATCCCCTTGAGCACGATCGGTAGCGGCGACACCGACCGCAGCCAGCCGATGACCTCCCACGTGAGACCCGGGTCGAACTGGCCGATGACCGTCGCCACCGACCCACCCGCACCCTCAAGTGACATGAGATTCCCGCACGGGCCGTCGGCGGCGCCGTCGCCGAGGCGAAGGTCGCGCTCGCGCTTCGACGGGACCGGCGTGTCGACCGTCAGCACCAGCGCGCGGTAGCCGCTCGCCGCCGCGCGCTCGATCAGCCCCAGCGTCATCTTGCGGTCGACGAAGACATAGAGCTGGAACCAACGGATGCCGCCGCCCTCGGCGATCGCCTCCAGCGTGAGCGTGGACATCGTCGACGCCGTATACACCACGCCGGCCTCAGCCGCGGCACACGCCATCCCCAGCTCGGCATCCGGGTGGGCCAGCCCCTGGCGTGCCGTCGGCGCGATGCCGACCGGCATGCTCACCCGCTCGCCGAGCAGGGTGGTGGAAGGGTCGATCGTCCCCGCGCCGGCGAGCACGCGCGGCCGCAGCCGCCGGCGCAGGAACGCCGCGCGGCTCTCGTTCAGGGATATCTCGTCAAGAGCGCCGCCCTGGACGTAGTCGAGCACGGCCGGCTCCAGCCGCGTCCGCCCGATGTCCTCGATCTCGTCGATGTTCAGCTGCTCGCCCAAGCTCGCACCTCCGCCGGAGATTCTACCCGACCCCTTGATCGAAGCCTCTTGCGTGGTACACTCGATTAGCACTCCCACACGGAGAGTGCTAGACCCGATTCATAACCACGCACCCAGGCACACACCAGGAATGAGGTAGAGATGGCAAAGCAACTTCTCTTCGATGAGGACGCCCGTCACAGCCTGATGCGCGGCATCGACGCGCTGGCCGACGCGGTGAAGATCACGCTCGGGCCGAAGGGCCGGAACGTCGTGCTGGACAAGAAGTTCGGCGCGCCGACGATCACCAACGACGGCGTCACGATCGCCAAGGACGTCGACCTTGACGACGCTTTCGACAACATCGGCGCCCAGCTTGCCAAGGAGATCGCCTCCAAGACGAATGACATCGCCGGCGACGGCACGACCACCGCCACCGTGCTCGGCCAGGCGATCGTCCACGAGGGCCTGAAGAACGTCGCTGCGGGCGCGAACCCGATGGCGATCAAGCGTGGCATCGAGGCCGCCAGCAAGGCGATCGTCGCCCAGCTGAAGAAGAACGCCAAGCCCGTGACGACCCGCGAGCAGAGCGCCCAGGTCGCCGCCATCTCCGCCGCCGACGCCACGATCGGCGCCCTCATCGGCGAGGTGATGGAGAAGGTCGGCAAGGACGGTGTGGTGACCGTCGAAGAGTCCAAGGGCATCGCCACCGAAGTCGAGTACGTCGAGGGTATGGCCTTCGACCGCGGCTACATCAGCCCCTACTTCGTCACCAACAACGACAAGATGGAGGCGGAGCTCGACGACCCCTACATCCTGATCACGGATAAGAAGATCACCGCCGTCACCGACATCCTGCCGATGCTCGAGCGCCTGCTGCAGGTCAGCAAGAACCTGCTGATCATCGCCGACGATATCGAGGGCGAAGCGCTCGCGACGCTGGCGGTGAACAAGCTGCGCGGCACGATCAACGTCGTCGGCGTCAAGGCCCCGGGCTTTGGCGACCGCCGCAAGGACAACCTGGGCGACCTCTCCGCGCTCACCGGCGCCACGCTGATCAGCGAGGAGCTGGGGCGAAAGCTCGACTCGGTGCAGGTCGAAGACCTCGGCCGCGCCCGCCGCGTGATCATCGCCAAGGAGAACACCACCGTCATCGAGGGCCGCGGCGACCGCAAGGCCGTCGACGGCCGCGTAAAGCAGATCAAGACCGCCCTTGAGGCGACGACGTCCGACTGGGACCGCGAGAAGCTGCAGGAGCGTCTCGGCAAGATCGCCGGTAGTGTCGCCGTCATCAAGGTCGGCGCCGCGACCGAAGTCGAGCTGAAGGAGAAGAAGCACCGCGTCGAGGATGCGCTGTCGGCGACGCGCGCGGCCGTCGAAGAAGGCATCGTGTCGGGCGGCGGCGTCGCCCTGATCAATGCGCTGCCCGCGCTCGACAAGGTCCAGCTCGAAGGCGATGAGCTGACCGGCGCCACCATCCTCCGCCGGGCGTTGGAGGAACCCCTCCGCCGCATCGCGATCAACGCCGGCAAGGATGGCTCGGTGATCGTCCAGAAGGTGAAGACGCTGAAGCTCGGCGAGGGCTACGACGCCGCGGCGGACGAGTTCGGCAACATGATGGCGAAGGGGATTATCGACCCGCTGAAGGTGACGCGAGCGGCGCTGGAGAACGCGATCTCGATCGCCGGCATGGTGCTGACCACGAACTGCCTCGTCACCGACATCCCCGAGAAGAACGCGGGCGCCCCCATGGGCGCGCCGCCGATGTACTAAGTCCGCGAACGCTGTGATTCGAGCGTGAGAGAATACGGGGTGCGCCAACGCGGCGCACCCCGTACTCTTTTAGTGGGATTGCAAGACGTGGCGCATTTTTGCAATCTTATTGCGAGGTACGGAACAATGCACATGGAGAACGGGCTGCTTGTGAACATCACCGAGATTCATGACATCGTGAAGACCGCCGATGTGTTTACCGCGTCGTTCCGCCTCTTCCCCGAACGCTTGCTCATCGACACGCGCCACGATGAGGCCGACCCTCGCGGCGCCTCCGGTACGCCGATGGTCGCCATCGTGGACCCCGTCGAATCTATCCAGGAACGGTTCTTCTGGCTGGGCCAGCACCGGCCTTCGCTGGGCATGCCCAAGAGCTTCGAATTCTTCTTCTGGCCGCACAGCACGCTCTTTCTCGAAGAGAGCGGCCTCTGGACAGCGATCCGGGAGCGCATTGTCCACTCCGGCTTTGTCGGAGCGCGCGAGACCTGCGATGAGGCGCTGCGTGACCTCGTGAGCCGCGAGCGCGCCGCCACCGTCGATGCGATCGTCGGCCGCCAGTACGAGACCCTCTGGGCGGCCCGCTAGCACAACCGCGCAATCCTCCTTGTCCCAAGCCTTTCCGTCTGCTTCCATGGCATCTGCGATGCCGCGGGGATGGATCGAACCCGCGTGCCCGCGTATACTCGCCGCGGTACCGTTGGAGGCGCCCCATCTCAGCAGCAGCACAAAGAAGGAGTCGGTAGAGGCATGAAGCTGAAATTACTCGTCATCCCGATCGCGGCCCTCGTACTGGGCGCCCTAGGTCTTGCGCCGCAAGCGCACGCGCAGACGCCGCCGCCGAAAGGCCCTACGTCGGGCACGAAGGTGGCGAGCGGCCTGATGAGTCCCCGCGGCATGAAGCTCGGACCGGACGGCATGCTCTACGTCGCCGAGGCCGGCACCGCCGGCACGATGACGGTGGGCCCCGCCGACAACCAGTCGATGAGCGGCAACACCGGCCGCATTTCGAAGGTCGACCCGAATTCCGGCAACCGCACGACGCTCGCCGACAATCTGCCCTCCAACGGCGGCCCCGAAGGCGACGCCGTCGGACCGGCGGACGTGGCATTCCTCGGCGGTCAGCTCTACTACGTGCAGACGCACGGTGGCGCGGCGTACGGCTTCCCCAGCAACCCCACCGGCATCTACAAGGTCAATTCGAATGGCACCGTGACGCTGCTGGCCGACATCGGTGCGTACAACATCGCCAACCCCGTCAGCGACATCTCAAGCGGAAAGCAGCAAGACATCGAGATCGGAGGAAACCCCTACGCGATGACGGTGCGCGACGGCGCGTTCTACGTCACCGACGGGAACCAGAACCAGATCCTCAAGGTCACAGCCGCCGGCGTCGTCAGCCGCGTCAACGAATTCACGGGGCACCCGGTGACGACGGGGATCACGTACGACGGGGCCGGCCCGTTCTACGTGACCGCGCTCGGGCAGTTCCCGTTCACCCCCGCCGATGGCAAGCTCTACTCGGTGAGTTTCCCGGGCGGCGCCGTCGCCAACGTCGCGAACGGCTTCAGTTCGCTCACGG
Source organism: Dehalococcoidia bacterium (assembly GCA_038227375.1). Taxonomy (GTDB): domain Bacteria; phylum Chloroflexota; class Dehalococcoidia; order DSTF01; family JACRBR01; genus JALYKW01. The sequence continues at coordinate 24,243 of JBBRPY010000010.1, read as the reverse complement.
ACACGGAGTTTGGCTTTGGCGGCAAGCTCTACGTGCTGCAGTTCGGCGACCAATCGGACTCGAGCGACCCGAACGGCCCGCCGTGGACGCTCGGTTCCGGCAAGATCCTCCGGGTCAACCTGGTGACCGGTGCGCTGACGCCGATCGTCAACGGCTTCACCTTTCCAACGTCGCTGATCTTTGATGGCGACACCGCGTACGTGGCCAACGGCGGCATCACGATCCCGGGCGTCGTCCCGGGAGAGATCTGGCAGATCAAGGCCTTCTCGGCCATCCAGCCGATCTCGATCACGCCACCGCCGGCCGCCGCACCGCCGCCGCCCGCCGCGCCGCCGCCCCCGGCCGCGCAGCAGCCCTCCGGCGCCCCCGGTGGCACATCGGGTGTGCCCGTGCGGGCGCCGAACACCGGCGCCGGCCCGACGGCATCACAGTTGGACGGTTGGCTGCCGGCGCTGCTCGCACTCGGCGTCGCCGGCGCACTCTGCGTCGCTGGCGGCACGCGCCGGTTCCGGAAGAGCGACGCCTAGGCCCGCGCATCGAAGTAAAGTTATGAGAAGGGGGACGGATCCGTCCCCCTCTCTCGCGCCCTTTGCGGAGTGACGCTCGCCCAGGCGCCGCGCGGACGGATGGAGGAGACGGATGCACAGGAGCGGAATCGCCGCGATAGCCGTCGCGGCCATGGTGCTGAGCGCCTGTGGCGGTGGTGGGTCTTCGTCGAAGACGGCGACGCTAGCGCCTGCATCGCCTTCACCTTCCGCATCGCGCACCGCAGCGACGCCATCACCGGCGACGACGCCGACGATCGCGCTCACGGTCGCACCATCCGCAACCGACACGCCGCCCGCAGCCGCGCCGGCGCCAACCGGTCCGCCGGCTGCGGCGCCGACGCAGGCCCCACCGCCGCCGGCCGTGCCGACGAACACGGAGGCGCCTCCGCCGCCTCCGCCGCCGCCCCCACCACCCCCTCCATCCGGCGGCCAGGACATCACCATCGGCGCGAAGGACATTCTCTTCGACCAGACGGTGCTGTCAGGCCATCCGGGCGAGGTCACCATTCACTTCAACAACCAGGACGCCGGTGTCGTGCACAACATTCAGTTCTTCAGTCCGTCTGGCGCAAGCGTCGGCGCGACCGCTCTGGTGGCCGGACCGTCGCTCGATGCGCTCACCTTCACCGTCGGCGCCGGGACCTACGCCTACAAATGCGACGTGCATCCGGGCACGATGCGGGGCCGGCTGATCGTGTCGTAGCGGCGAGCTCCGCGAGGATGCGGCCGAGGCGCAGCGCCTCTTCGCAGAGCGCGGGCCGCATCCAGTCGTCGCCGGCGGTCGCCGAGTAGCCTTCGTTGAAGACGAGATAGATGACTTCGAGCACCGACGACAGCCGCGCGGCGAGGTCATTCCCCCGCGGTACCTCAAAGGGGACATGCGCCTCGGCCAGGGCCCGTTCGCGCGGACGATGCGCTGGGCAAGCGTCGGTTCGGAGATGAGGAACGCGCGGGCGATCTCGTCGGTCGTCAGCCCTCCCAGCAGGCGCAGCGTGAGCGCAACGCGCGCTTCGGACGAGAGGACGGGATGGCAGGAGATGAACACGAGCCGCAGGAGATCGTCGCCGACGCCGTCGTCCTCGATCACGGCGTCGAACTCGGTTGTCGCCAACTCTTCCTCGATCTCCAGCTCGCGTCCCAGCGCTTTATGCTTTCGTTCCAGCCGCTCGCGGCGGCGCAAGAGGTCGACGCGAAACTTCGCCGCGGCCATGAGCCAGGCGCCCGGACGGTCCGGGACGCCCGACTCGGGCCAGCGTTCGAGAGCAGCGACGAGCGCGTCCTGAGCGAGGTCTTCGGCGAGGCCGACGTCGCCGACCATGCGCGTCATCCGGGCGATCAGCTTCGCCGACTCGATCCTCCAGACGGCTTCGATCGCGCGATGCGTTTCCGACACTATCGGTTTGCGGATTTCTTCTGCATCTCGTCGCGCAAGGCTTGCTCGCGCGCGGCGGCCTCGGGTGGGAACACGTCGGCCGGGAAGTCCTCCGCCTCGAACACCTGGCGCACTTCGAGGACTTCGCCGTCGGAGAACGGCACGCGCTTCGCCCACTCGATGGCCTCCTCCTTCGACTTTACGTCGAGCAGCCAGAAGCCGGCGATCAGCTCCTTCGTCTCCGTGAAGGGGCCGTCGATCACCTTCGGCGGCTTCCCGCCGGAGAATGCGACGCGCGCGCCCTTCGAGCTCGGCTGGAGCCCCTCGGCCGCGAGCAGCACGCCGGCGCGCACCATCTCCTCATTGAGCTTCCCCATCGCGTCGATCATCTCCTTCGTAGGAGGGATGCCCGCCTCTCTGTCGTCGTTCGCCTTCACCAGCACCATGAATCGCATCGTCGATCTCCTTCTGTCGTTCGAGCCGGGCTTCCGGACGGTCTCGGCCGGATAGCGGACAGGCTCTACTCATACGCCGAACAACGACCGCCAGGATCGACACGCCGCTGGATCTCTTTTCGCGGCGCTGAGTCGGCGCCAGCAGCAAGAGCGGCTACCTCGATTTGGCGATACGCGAACAATCGGAAAGGCAATGGCTCAGCCGCGCGGCCGGTTTTGGACGAACACGCTCTCGACTTCGCCGGTGAACACTTCCCGCCAGTTGCTCTGTCGCCTCAGTTGCGCGGCCAGACGTGACCGCTTGTCGAGGAGCATCGTATCAATCTGATAGCGGTCGCCGATGTCCTCCCACCCCTTGTCGGTGCGAGCGATCGCTGAGTAGTCGTCGAGGACACGCGAGCGATAGAAGTCACTCCGCCCGTCGATGAAGACGGGGACGGAGCGCGCCCGGTCGATGAGGTAGCCACCCCACATGTATTCGCTGTAGAGCCGAGCGTCAGGTAGTTGTTCGGTGACATAGGCAGCGCAGCGGACGGGAAGCCGCGTTGCCGCGGCGCCCGTAGCGGTATGCCGTCCGGCGACGCGGCAATCGCGAGCAGGCCCAGACCCAGTACACCGAGCACGATGGCAGCCGCCAGGGCCGCCGGCAGTTGAGCGTGGGTCTCGCCATCGGGGCGCTGCGCTTCGGGTGGGTCGCCCCGCCCCCGGCTGTTGCGTCCACGTCTTCGGCGGCCACGGTTCCCGCCCAGCCGCCAGCTCCGCCACCATGCGCTCAGTGGCGGGCCTGCGACCAGCGGCAGCACCAGCGCGAGGAACGCGATGTTTCGGACCGCCTCCAGGCTCACGGCGATGGTAGCCAGGCCAAGCAGCACCAGGAACGGACGCGGGCGATGCCTGGAGGCCATCGCGAGCAAGACCAGCCCAACCGACGCGAAGTAGGGCCAGAGCGCCGGCGCCATGGGGCTGGGGCGAGACCATTCGGTCGCCACAGATAGCGATTGGCGGTCCTGCACGTAGCGCAAGGGGTAGACAAAGATCGCCGGCCCCCACGGGTTGAGCATTGCCAGGAAACACAGCGCGGTGAAGATCAGCGGTGTCCGGAGGTCGACGGCCTCTCCACGGAGCCTGCGAATGCCTCGGGCCAAACTCCAGAGCACGACAGTCATCAGGCCGTAGGCGAAGCCGAGATGGAGGTTCACCCAGACCGCCATCAGTGGTGGCAGCAGCCACACGGGCGCAGCCTCTTCGGCCTCGCTGCGCTCGATGACGACGACGAAGACGACAAAGAAGAGCCAGGTGAAGATCTGTGGCCGCACCGTGATGAAGAGCGCGAGCGTAATGCTTGCCAGGATCACGAGCGCGAGCAGCAGGCCTGCCCCCGCGCCCCTGCGCCGCGCCAGCGCGTACACCAGCGCCAATGCCGCGACGGTGGCGCCGCTGAACAGCGCGACGTCGGCGCCATAGCCGAGCCAGTGCCGCACCTCGTAGATCAGCAGCTCGCTGAGCCATTCGTGCGCCACCCAGGGACGGCCGTGCGCCGTCCACGAGAAGATGTCGTGCCGCGGGATGCCCGAATGCGCGACGAGCTCGCCCGTGCGCAGGTGCCACCAGAGGTCGGGGTCGCTGTCACTGCTGAAGGGCAGGATGCCGAGGATCGACAGCACGACGGCGAGCCACAGCCACTCAGCGCGGACGGGGCACCTCAGCAGGCGAGACACGCGCTGCGTGATGGAGACCGGTTGAGCGAGGTCTGTCGTCATATTGAACAGAACGGCATGGTCGCGGATGAAACCCAAGTGGGTGCCAGCGTATCATGGCCGCCAGCACGAAGTGGCGCAGCAGCCCGGCCTACGCCGGCTGGCAGGTCGGTCACAGACCGTGTGATGTCACCAAGCGCTCGGGAGAATCGATTGAGACCAGCAGTGCCCCGTACGAGGCTCCATGGGCCAGTGAGTGACGCCTTCGGTTTCGCGCGCACGGGCGAGGGGCGATGGCTGCTCGTGATCACGGTGCTGGGCTGCGCGTTGCGGCTCGTCTGGGCGCTCACCGTGCACAGCCGGCTCGGCCAGTACTGGGACATGCAGTGGTACTACGGGACCGCCAGGAACCTGGCGACGGGACACGGCCTAACGATCCGCGTCGTACCGCCGATCGGCTACCTTCCCGGCCCCGGCGGGATGCAGACGACGCTGTGGCCGCAGGGCTACTCGATCACGCTCGCGGCGGTCTTCAGAGTGTTCGGGGCGGGCCTTACGGCGGGAAAGCTCTTGAACGTCGTGGCCGGCACACTCGTGATCCCGCTGGTGTTCCTGTTGGCGCGGCGTCCGTTCGGCGGCGCGGTCGCGCTCGTCGCGGCCGCACTCTTCGCACTGTATCCCGCGAACATCTTCTGGACATCCGTCCTGTATTCGGACCTCGTCTTCACCACGCCGTTCGTGGTGGCGACCGTGCTCCTCGTGTACGCAGGCACGCGGCCGACCCGCACACAAGCGGTCGCGATTGGGCTCGCCGTCGGATACATGGCAATTATCCGCCCGCAGGCGCTGGTCGTGCTGGGCGCCGCTGCGGTGTACTGGCTGATCCGCGATGAGTCGCCACGCTCGGTGCTGAAGCCGCTATTGTATGCGGCGTTCGGAGCCTGCATCTTCATTCTGCCGAACGCGGTCTGGAACACAGCCCGCACCGGAGAACTCACTGCGCTCTCCAACAACTTCGGTTACAACCTGCGCATCGGACACGCACCGTATTCGACGGGGCGCTACATCTGGCCGACCGACCTCTGGGCATCGCCACCGACCGATGCCTCGACGGGCGCGCTGCCGAGCGAGTCATTGGCGATCCGCCGGTCCGTCGACTACGCGGTGCACCATCCGATCGACGAGATGTCGCTGTCCGCCAAGAAGATCTTCTATCTGTACACTACCGACTCCGACTCGATCATCTGGGCATCGACCTTCGACAGCACGCCGATCTGGGGTTCGGCGGCCCGCGCTCAACACCTGATGGACCTGGCAGATACGGCCGCTTACGTGACGTTGATCCTGGCGCTTGTCGTCGTGCCGCTCACGTTCTCCCTGCGCGACGAGCGCTTGTTGTTGTGGCTGATCCTGGCGTTCTGGACGGCGGCGCACATCGTCTTCTTCGGCGAGCCGCGCTACCACCTGCCGGTGCTGCCGATCATCCTCACGATGTCCGCCGTCGCCATCGTCGAAGGTTGGCGCGCACTGTCCTCGCTGGTGAGCACCGAGCCACGCGGGGCGCAGCAGGGGAGTTAGACGCGTGGACTCAAGGTTACGACGCGCACGCCGGCGCCGCGCTCGACGCGGCCGATGATCGCGCCCGGCAGCGCATCGGCGTGCAGGCGCGCTACCAGCGCGCGGGCGGACGCCGCGGGGAGGGCGATCAGCAGTCCGCCTGATGTCTGCGGGTCGTAGAGGAGGTGCGCCTCCGCCTCGCTCACATCGCCGCCGATCTCGACGTGGCCCGCTAGGCCCTCGCGGTTCCGACCGGCGCCGCCCGTGACGATGCCCGCCGCCGCGTACGCCACAGCGGCCGGAAGCGCGGGCACGGCAGCCGCATCGATGACGATCCGGATGCCGCCGCGCGATGCCATCTCGTTGGCGTGACCCAGCAGGCCGAAGCCGGTGACATCGGTCATCGCGTGAGCGCCCGCCTCGCGCGCCAGGTGCGATGCGTGGCGGTTGAGCGCGAGCATGCTCTCGACAGCGGCGGCCGCGTGGCCTTCTGGGTCGCGGCCGTCGCGCGCCGCCGTCAGGATGATGCCGGTGCCGAGCGGCTTCGTCAGCACCAGCACGTCGTCCGGCTGGGCGCCCGCCTTCGCGACAATGTGGCCGGGGTGCAGGGTGCCCGTGACGGCGAGCCCGTACTTGGGCTCCGCGTCGTATAGCGTATGACCGCCGGCGACGACGCCGCCCGCCTCGCGCACCTTCTCCGCGCCCCCGAGCAGGATGCGCCCGAGAATCTCGGGGTCGAGGTCTTCCGGAAATCCGACGATGTTGAGAGCAAGCAGCACCTCTCCACCCATCGCGTAGATGTCGCTCATCGCGTTCGCGGCGGCGATTGCGCCGAACGTGTAGGGATCGTCCACGACGGGCGGGAAAAAATCGACCGTCTGGACGATCGCGAGATCGTCGCTCAGACGATAGACGGCAGCATCGTCCGGTCCGTCGAGCCCTACCAGCAGGTCAGGGAAGAGCGCCGGGTCGAACGTCTGCGCGATCGGACGCAGCACCTGCGCGAGCGTGGCTATGCCCGCCTTGCCGGCTCAACCGGCGCAGGACGCGAGGCTGGTCAGCCGCAGGATCTCTTCTCGTGTCACGATGCATCACCCCCTTCGCGGCGCAGCGGGCGCCGTTTGCAGTATGCGCCCTCGGGGGGCGTGACGGCACCTGCCGGACGCTTTGGATCACCGTCGGGGCGCCACAGCGGAGGCCGTGCATCAGCCCAAGCATCGCTGCTTCTCGACGCACAGGTGCGCTTCCCGTACGATCCCTCAGCCTGCATCGACGGAGAGTTCGTCGCACAGCCGGTGGCATGTCCCCGGTCAGTTTTCGAATAGGTGCCCATTGCCGATCGAGATCAGCCCGCACGTCATGAGCCTGCACGTGGACCTCTCGTGGTTCCCGCAGCCGTACCCGCCCAACGTCTTCCTCATCCGTGACGGCGGCGAGGCGGCGATCGTCGATGCGGGGTTCGGCGACGACGAGTCGTTCAACAAGCGCACGGCCATGCTGGCGGAACTCGGCGTCAGCGTACTCAAGTACATCATCATCACGCACCATCACTACGACCACTCGAGCGGCGCCCACCGCTTGCGCGAAGCCGTGGGCGGCGAGATCGTCGTGCACGTCGATGAGGAGCGCCTGCTGCGCGAGCCGCCGAGCGAGTCGGGCGATATGGAGATTCCGGAGAGGGACCAGAAGGCAGCCCGCGAGCAGGCGAAGAAATGGATCGCCGAGGCGGCGAAGGCCACGCCCGACGTGCGCGTGCGAGACGGTGACGTGCTGACTGTGGGATCGCTGCACCTGCGCGGCATCCATGCCCCCGGTCACACCGCCGGCCATCTGTGCATCCTGCTCGAAGAGGACAGCGTGTTGTTCGCGGGCGACAATGTGCTCGGCGTCGGCACCGCGGCCATAGCGCCCCCACCGCACGGCGACATGGCCGAGTACATCCGCTCGCTGCGGAAGATGCAGACGCTCAACGCGGGACTGCTCGCTCCCGGTCATGGCCCTGCCGTGAAGGAGCCGTCGCGGAAGATCCAGGAGCTGATCGACCACCGGCAGCAGCGCGAGGACCAGATCGTCGGGCTGCTTGCCCAGGGCAAGGGCAGCGTGAAGGCGCTGCTCAAGGCGATCTATCCGGAACTTGACAAGCGGCTGAACGGCATGGCGACCGGCCAGATCCTCGCGCACCTGCACAAGCTGCAGTCGGAAGGCAAGCTCAAGCTCGAGGGCGCGGGAGCGGAGACGACAGTGCGGTCGTAGGGCGTCGGCGGGCTCGGCTCAGACCCGCCTGGCGGCGTCAGTGCTGTTCGTCGAAGAGCGCCGGAAAGCGGAGGCGGTCGATCGAGAGGATGGCGGCGTAGCGCCGGGCGTTCGACAGATGCCGTTCGTCGCGGGACTCGCGATAGCGGTTGATGTTGTCGAGCATCTTGTCGGCGATCAGCTCCAGGTCGAAGCCCATGATGTAGCGCTCGCTCATCTCGTTCAGCGCGTCCACGTAGATCTCGAAGTGCTCGGCGAGCTTCGACAACGTGGCGCGCTGCCGTGTATCTTCCGCCAGGTCCTCGGCCGACGCCATGCGGTACATCGCCTTGCCGGTCGTCACGTAGTACTCGGCGTCCACCGTCCGGGCGGCGCCCCGGCGCAGGTGCGTCGGATGCGACGGGCGCCGAGGCCGCATGCTCGTCGGGAACACGCCCGCGCGGAAGAGCGCGTTGTCTCCGTAGTTGCGGTACGCCTCGAAGCGGCTTTCGAACGCGCCCACGTGTTCTTCATCGAGCATGTCGGAGAAGTACATCGTGCGCGGCGCTCCCGCAGCGCCGGGTGGCGCCAGCTCTGGCGCGCTGATATTGGATTCGAGTAGTCCGCCAAGATACTCGACGACGTCGGCGTGGCGGCTATGGCGTCCGACGTACAGCACCTTGATCACGAAAAGGTCGAACAGCGCGCGCGTCGGCAGATCCTTGATCTCGCCGATGTCGTCGTAGACCGCGCTCACCAGCTCGTCGACGGCACGCGAGAAGCGCGCGTCAGCGGCGTTCCGGCCGTCGTTGCCGGCGATGATGCGCTTCAGTTCTTCGACCCGCTGCTCAAGCATCCGAAACGATTGTAACGGCCGCAGATATCGGCGATGTTACGGCGATCGCGCGGCCGTCAACCCTCGCGGATATGATCGGTCGAATTGCGCTGGCTGTTGAGTGGCAGGACCAAGCGATGGCTCGCGAGGCCTCGGGCGAATCTGAACATCGAGCAGATCGTCCGGAAGGTGCGCCCTACGGCGTCCCCTAATCCAGCGCTCGCAACCGCGATCCGGTCGACGATCTGGCGCGCTTCGGCCATCCGGTCCGGGACTGCTATCGAACGCCGGCCACCTCATACGCCGAGCGTCGGCCGCCGATTGCCCACGGACTGCTGACAACCCGATGTCAGGAGTGCTGTGCCGGGGCTACCTTCTCCTGACACAATGCTGTCAGTACGCGGCGCGTAAGCTGGTCTCATTCGCGGAAACAACCAGCATCTCACCCGAGGAAAGGAACCCCCAGAATGGACGTCGAGAATTTCTCCATCAACCTGACCAGCGAGGAGCCGGACCGGCTCATAGGTTTCTATAGGGACGTCGTCGGCCTGCCGCAGCATGACGGGATGGGCCCCGGCGCGTTCAAAGCCGGAGCAGCGACGCTGTTCGTCGACGGCCACAGCGACACGAAGGGCGGCGCGAAGGAGCCGCACCGCGTGCTGATCAATTTCAAGGTGAACGCCGTAGCCGCCGAGCAGAAGCGCCTCGAGGCGGCCGGCGCGAAGTTCATCCGCAAAGAGGGCAAGCAGGAATGGGGCGGCGTCATCTCGACGTTCACGGACCCCGACGGCAACTACCTCCAGATCCTGGAGTGGAAGCAGTAGACACGGCTGAGCGCGGGCGCGGAATTGTTTCTTAAGCAACCCGCGCCCGCACTCCCGCCTTTGCCACGGGGGACCAACGCGATGCGGCGCGCTGACCGGCTCTTTCAGGTGATCCAGCTGCTGCGGCGGCGCAACGTGGCCACGGCCGCGTGGCTCGCGGAAGAGCTGGAGGTGTCGGAGCGGACCGTCTACCGCGATGTCCGCGACCTGATGCTGTCCGGCGTCCCGATCGAGGGCGAAGCCGGCGTCGGCTACATCCTGCGTCGCGGTTTCGACCTGCCTCCCCTGATGTTCACCGACGCCGAGATCGAGGCGATGGTGCTGGGGGCGCGCGTCGTCACGAGCTGGGGCGACGCGGGGCTAGCGAAAGCCGCGACGGAAGCGCTGGCGCGCGTCGAGTCCGTGCTGCCGGACCGGCTGAAGGCGCGGATCACCGGCACGCCCCTGTACGCACCGGGCTTTCACGTGCCGCCGCGGGTCGTCGCCGCGCTCGCGGAGATCCGCGCGGCAATGGATGGCCGCCGCAAGCTCCGCGTCGCCTACACCGGTGCCGACGCCGCCGAAACCGAGCGGACGCTGCGACCGCTCGGCCTCTTCTTCTGGGGCAGCGGCTGGACCCTCACCGCCTGGTGCGAGCTGCGGGACGGCTTCCGGAACTTCCGCCTCGACCGCATTCGCTCGATCAGCCCGTTGTCGGAACACTTCACAGACGAGCGCGGCAAGATGATCGACGACTACTTCAAGCTGGTCACGGAGGAAGTGCGGCCCGGCAGCTAAACAAGCTCGAACATCGACGCGAGCCGCGCCACCGGCTAACCAGCGAGCGCCCGCGCCACCGCGGCGGCGGCCTCATCCAGCGGCACGATTTGCGCATCCTTCTCGGTGCGGCGCTTCACCTCAGCGCCGCCGTTCTCGATACTGCGCGGGCTGACCGTCACGCGCACGGGCATGCCCAGCAGGTCGGCGTCGTTGAACTTCACGCCCGCCGAGCCCTCCTCGCGGTCGTCGTAGAGGACCTCGTAGCCCCCTTGCTGGAGCTGCTCGTACACCTGCTCGACGCTCTCGCGCACACCCGGCTTGTCGAACCCCAGGCCGACGAGATGCACCTGGTACGGCGCCAGTTCCGGCGGCCAGATGATGCCGCGCTCGTCGTGGTTCGCCTCGATGGCGCCCGCGAAGACGCGGCCGACGCCGATGCCGTAGCAGCCCATCACGGCCGGCGTCGTGTTACCGGCCTCATCGCTAAAGGTGGCGTCGAGGCGTTCGGTGTAGACCGTGCCAAGCTTGAAGACGTGGCCCATCTCGTAGCAGCGCGTCGCTTCGAGCGTGCCGCCGCAGCGCGGGCAGAGATCGCCTGCGCGTGCTAGCGAGATGTCGGTGACGATGTCGGCGCGCCAGTCGCGCTCGTAGTTGACGTTGCGCAGGTGCACGTCGGGCTTGTTGCCGCCGGCGACGAGATTGTGCGAGGCGAGCACGCTGTCGTCGGCGACGATACGGATGCCGGAGAGGCCGACCGGCGACGCCGATCCGGCGACGAGGTTGTGTTTTCGCACGCCCGCATCATCGAGCAGCGCGACGTCGGTGGCGTGCAGCGCGTTGCGGAGCTTCGCCTCGTTCACCTCGAGGTCGCCGCGGATCGCGACGAAGACGGGTGCGCCATCGGCTTCGTAGAAGACCGCCTTGAGCGTGCGCTCGTGCGGTACGCCGAGGAACTTCACGAGGTCGTCGATTATCTTCTGTCCGGGCGTTGCCACTTCTTCGAGCGGCAAGGGCTCTTCCGGCGACAGCTCCTCCTTCTTGTGGTCGGCCTTCTCGTCATTCGCCGCGTAGTCGCCGCGGTTGCAGAAGAGGGCGATGTTCTCCCCGGACTCGCTGAGGTACATGAACTCCTCGCTCTCCTTGCCACCGATGGCGCCGGAGTCGGCGAGCACCGGCGTCGTCGGCACGCCGCAGCGGTCAAAGATGCGGACGTACGCCTCGCGCGCTGCCTGGTAGCTCAGATCCAGCGCTTCCCAGCCGGTGTCGAAGCTATAGGCGTCCTTCATCGTGAACTCGCGGACGCGCATCAGGCCGCCGCGCGGGCGCGCTTCGTCTCGCAGCTTCGTCTGAATCTGGTAGATCATCAGCGGCATATCGCGATAGCTCTGGACCTGATGCTTGAAGAGGTCGACGACCACTTCCTCGTGCGTCGGTCCCAGCACCAGCTCGCGCTCGCGGCGGTCCTGCAAGTGGAACAGCACGTCGGCCATGGTCTCGGCGCGGCCCGACGCCTCCCACAGCTCCGCGGGCTGGATGATCGGCATGACGACTTCCTGGCCGCCCGCGCGGTCCATCTCCTCGCGGATGATCTGCTCGATCTTGCGCATCACCTTCCAGCCGGTGGGCAGGTAGCTGTAGACACCGGCGGCCAGTTGCTGCGCCAGCCCGGCGCGGAGCATCAGCTTGTGGTTCGGGGTGTCGGCGTCGGCTGGGGCGTTCCGCAGCGTCTTGCCGAAGAGTCGCGACATGCGCATGTGCTAGTCCTGTCGTGCTGAGGGGACGGTCAGATGATTTTAGCGGAGAAGGCGGAGAGCAGAAGTCAGCAGTCGGAATCGCCGTCCGACTTCCGACCTCCGACTTCCGACTTCCGACTTCCAGCCGTCAGGCCCGCACCGGATGGCTGCCGGCCATCAGCTCCGCGAGATCGTCGGGCCGGATGAACGACGCGGGCGGCGGCGGACCCCACGAATAGAGGGCGCGCATGCCCTCCCAGTCCTGCGGCTTCCAGAGCTGGTCATCGATGATCACATCGAGGTCGCTGTAGTACTCGGAGAAGTTGCCGGCGGGGTCGCGGAAGTACCAGAAGAAGTTCGAGCCGACGTGGTGCCGGCCGAACCCCCAGACGTGCCGCGATGGGTCCTTGCTCAGCAGCGCCTGCGCGCCGAGACCGATCTCGTCGACATCCTCCACCTGCCATGACGTGTGATGCAGAAACTGCACCGGCGACTTTTGCACCAGCAGGTTGTGGTGGTCCGTCGAGCAGCGCATGAAGTGCGCGAGGCCCCGCACGCTGTCACTGATCTTGAAGCCGATGCCCTCGGTGAAGAAGCGATTGCTGGCGTCGATGTCCGTCGAGCCGACGACGACATGACCGAGCTTGCGCGGCCGCGCCGCCCGCAGCGCGTCGTCCGGACGCAGCCGCGGCGAGCGGCCCGCGCGTTCGATGCGGCCGGGCGCATTATGCGGCGCCGCTGCTGCGGCAGCTTGCTGGATGCGCGGCGCGACCGTCACGCGCACGAGCACGCCGGTGCCGACATCCCGCGCCGCGAGGGAATCGCCCGAACGCTCGACCGGCACGTTGAGCCGCGTGAGCTGCGCGCCGACACGGTCAAGGCCGTCTGGATCCTCGGCGCCAATCGAGACTTCGACGACCCGGCGTAGCGGCGCATAGACGACGTGCAACTGCTCGCCACCATCCACGGTGGCGAAGACGCCCGGCTGCGTTTCCGTCAGATTGAAGTCGCGATAGAAGGCGCGCGTCTCGTCGACGTTGGGCACGCCGATCGTCACGGAGTTCATTCTATGCAGCGCCATCGTCCGCCCCTCCCGCATCTCTCGCCCGCCCCGCCATCGTATCAGCAATCACATCCGGCATGATTCCCCCGCCGCGCCCCTGTGCCGGTCAGACGCGAGGGCATGTTCCAGCGGACGGGCGTACGTCATCATGTCGGCGCACAGTCCCACCCACAGCTACGAGCGAAAGGACCAGCCATGCCTGCCGACGCAGCTTCCCCCGCACTCCAGCAGATCAGCTACGGCCTCTACGTCGTCGGGTCGAAGAACGGCGACGAGGTCAACGGCATGACGGCGAACTGGCTGACGCAGGTGTCGTTCGACCCACGCATGGTCGCCGTCGCGGTGGAAGCGCAGTCACACACGATGGCGAACATCCGCGCGACGCGCGTCTTCAGCATCAACATCGTCGCCGAGGCCGACACCGGCTTGATCGAGAAGTTCGTCGAGCCGCAGGAGCGCGCCGGCAACAAGCTGGGCGATGTCGAGTTTCGCGTCGAGCAGACCGGCTGCCCGATCCTGCAGAAGGCGCTGTGGTGGGTCGAGTGCGAGGTAGCGCAGACGGTGATGACCGGCGACCACGAGCTCGTCATCGGCACAGTCGTCAACGGCGGCGAGAATCGCGAGGGAAACCCGCTGACGCTGCGGGCGATGGGCTGGAGCTACGGCGAGTGATGGTGGAGGCTGGACGCTGGGTAGTGGCGTCATGACCGCGGGGCAGTTCTAACCTCCATTCGCGCTTGACGGCCACGGGGCGCCAGCCCGTGGCGGCGTACATGCGCTTCGGCGTATCGGTGGGGTCGGCGACGATGACCACCGGACCGGCGCCGTGGTCGCGGCAGTCCGTGATGCAGCGATGCAGCAGCGCCGTCGCGAGCCCGCGGTGCCGGTACGCCGTCTGCACCGCCAGATCCTCCACCTGACCAACGCCGTCGATGCCGCCCCACGACGAGAGGTAGCCGCGCGGCGCGCCATCGAGATACGCGAGCCAGTAGCGGAGCGGCGGCGACTTCGCCCCTTTCATCCTCGATGACACGCACGTCGTGCGGCGGCGTGTCGCCGCTGAGTTCGCCTTCGAGGAGCATCACCAGCGCGTCGCTGCGCGCATAACCGTCGAGCGCGAGCCGCGCTTCGAACTCCGGCGGCGTGGTGAAATCGACGTCGAACTTGCGGTGCGGGAACCCCGCGTATTCCCGCTCTACGCGCGCGAACAGGCGATCGATCTCGTCAGGTGTCGATGCGGTGACATTGGTGATGTGGTTCGCGTCGCGAATCTTCGGCGCCGCGCGATTCCGCACAAACGTGGCGCCGTCGGCCATGAAGACTTCGTTGCCGAGAGCGAGATTCGCCGCGTTGGTCCGCAGCGCGCGGAGCGTGAGTTCGATGTCCATGTGCGGGGCTGCACGTCAGAGATTGGATGTTGCAGGAGCGGATCCCGACTTCCGATTTCTGACCTCCGACTACCAGTGAGCTATGCGGTAACGGCTTCCGCCGACGCGAAGGTCGTGTCGATCTTGGCGGACGCGTTGAAGAAGTCCTGGATCGATTGGTTGAAGCGGTAGAAGGCGTCGCGGCGGTAGCCATCCTGCGCCTGCGCGAACCCTTCGGGCAGGCTGAGGTCGATCGTGTTGAGGGTGTGCGTCAGGTCGGCGCCGCCGTGCGCCTTGATGTTCTCGACCATGTCCTTCCACTGGTCGTACGACTGCTCGAGCCAGAAATCCATGTCCCGCAGGTCGTTCTCGCTGGCTTCGCGCACGCCCGTGCACTCGAAGGCCTCGAACGTGAGCTCGTAGACCTTGGCGCCCACCTTGACGCCGATGACAGCGTCGACGGTGCCGAGCTGCCGGAACGCCGGGTCGGCGTTCACCATGTCTTTGATCGTGTTGAACCACTCGACCGACGGGAATACTGGCATTGCTGGTTCTCCTTCGGCGCACATCCGCGCGCCCTGTGTGTCCTAGCCTTCGAGGAACGCCCGCAAGCCGTGAGCGAGGCGATCGGCGCGCTCAATCGTAGCCCACTGGAGCCGCGCGAGGTACTGCTCCAGGTGGCGCCGCCGCATCGCATTGTAGATCTGCATCCCCTCGGCGATGTCCGCTTTGCTGCCGCCGAAGTAGATGGCGAAGGCCTCGCGGGTGGCGGGATCCTTCTTGTCGTCCTGCAGCATCATCGCTTCGCCCTTGGCGAGATACGTCTGCACTTCGTCGCGGCGGTCGGCGCGATGCATCATCACATACTTCAGGTGCGTGATGCCGTAGTCGACGATGCGCGCCTTGTCTTGCATGACGCGGCCAAAGATGAACTTCTCCGCGGGATTCTTCGCATATTTCTCGCCGAACGCATACTGGGCCAGCGTCAGGCTGTCGTGCAGCACGAACTGGATCACCGCCATCTCGGTGAAGTTGCGCGCATCCACGACCGACCGGAATCCCCACCCCGGCGACTGGACACCGAGGCCGCCGCCGTTCGAGAGCGCCCGCTTCCGGAACACCTCCGTCGCGCGCGCGTTCTCGAAGACCGTCGTCGCCAGAAAGAGCTTCACTTCGTGATAGCCGTAGCTGATGTCCGGCTCCCAGCGGCCGATTACGTCGGCCTCCATCTGCTCCTTCTCGCTGATGTGCGTGCAGATCTGGCAAATGGCGCGCTCGAGGTCATCGGGCAGTTGCTCGATGCTGTCCCACGGCACGTCCGTCGCGGGCCGCCATCGGCGCTGGATCGCCTCTTCGTACAGCCGCGCGCAGCTGTCGCTCCACACCTCTTGCTTCTCGAAGATCGAATAGCCCATCGACTCGACGCCGGAGATCGGCACGGCGCCGCGCGGCATCTCGGTCTGGTACGGCCAGACGTCCGGGATCTCGCCGTAGCGGCCGACGTTGATCGCTTCCAGCGTCAGGCCGTGCTTCGTCGGCTTGGCGCGCGTGTTCCACTCGGTCGGCACATGCATCCAACTCAGGTCCACCTGCGGCGCAGCGCCGCCGCCCTGCGCCATGAACTCGCGCGCCTGCTCGGCGGTGATGCCCATGTCCATGAACCGCATCAGGTCCGCCTCGGCAGCGCCCGCGGCGAGGGCCGTCTTCACGAGGTCGATCGGCCAATTCACCAGCGCCGCTTTGTCAGCGAGCTCCTGCGAAGGTTCCACGCCACCGCTGCCGCCGGCTTGCGCCGCTTGCGCTGCGAGGAACCCGCGCGCCTGCTCGGCGCTGATCCCCTGGTCCATGTACCCGATCAACTGCTCGGGCGATGCGCCGGCAGCCAGCGACTGCTGGAGGAGGTCGTCTGGCCACTGCTTCTCTTTCGCCTTGGCGCGCAGGTTCTCCGGGATTGCCACGGTGTCGTTTGCCATGCGGCGGCCTCCTCGGGCGCTAGTTTAGCGAGCGCTTAGCTGCGCATTGTGCGATCGCCACGCGCGCAAGATCAAGGCGAAGCAGAGCGCGAAGAGGGATGAGGTTGTGGAGGTGGGACACGACGTCTGCGCATCGCGCTCATCAACGGTCACGGAGCGACCACGCGGAACAGTTGCGAAGGACTCGGAAGGAGCGACCAGTCACCAGTCACCAGTCACCAATCACCAATCACCAATCACCAGTCGACCGGCGGCCAGCGGCCAGCGGCCAGCGGCCAGATGCTACGCCACGTCCTCGCGGGTCTGGCGCTTCACCAGCTGATTGACCAGGCCGGCGACGCCCGAAGTCGCCTCGAATTCGAGGATGTCGAATTCCGGCCGGATGATGCAGTCGAACGACTGCGCCAGGTACGGCAGGCCGCGGCGCAGCTTGTCAGCCATAGAGAACGTCTTCAGCCGGTCGAAGCCGGGGAGGATGGCGACGATGCGGTCCTCCCCGTAAGTGAAGGCGTCACAGCCGTGCCCGGCGCTCGTAATTGCGTTGATCGCGGCATCCCGGAACTTATCGAGGCTCTCTTGTCCATGGGCGCGCTTGATCGTCTCGATGCCGTGCAGGTCGACGACCATGAACACGGGCTCGACGCCGTTCGCGACCATCTCGTTGATGACGTCACTCAGCTGCGATCGAAAATCGTCCATCGCCGGAAGTATCGGCGGCGCGAGGCAGCGCCTCCAGTAGGAGAGCGCGATGGCGGCGGGGCGATTCCCCTTAGGGGCTGTGCAGTCAGGCACGCACTGGAGACCGCCATCGGCGGGCAGCGCCTACGCGCGTGCGCCGGCGAGCCCGCCGATCATCTCGTCGACCAGCACGATGAACTCGCACGTCACCTCGGTCCGGATCGGCTCGTTCACGTATCCCCCCGTGTTGTCCCAGCCGCCCGTGTCCGTCTGCTGTGCGATCATCGCCTCGCCCACGCGCGTCGCCAGGTCGCGGTATTTGCGGTCGCCCGTCGCCTGATACGTGAGCGCGGCGCCCCAGCCGACCTTGCCGACCTGCGCCGTCTCGTACATTTCGTCGAGCACGTTGAAACCGATCGACAGGTACTGCTTCGCGAGATCCGACCACTGCTGATCGCCGGTCGCCATCGCCAGCCGCGCGAGGAACGCCGCCGCAATCCCCATGTTGAAGTACATCTGCCGCGGCGTGTCCGTCCGGATCGAGTGCAAGCGCTGGCGCTCGGCGGGAAACTCCGTGCGCAATCCTTCGCCGGGCTTGTACACGAAGAACAGCTCGCGTTCGGGATGCGGTTGCGCCTCCCAGACGGTCCGGAGAAACCGGCCGACCTCTTTCGCCTGGGTGAGCTGGCCGGTGTAGAGGCAGGCGTTGCCGGCCTGTGCGCTGCAGAGAAGGTCCTGAGGAGCATCCTCCTTGTCGCGCTGCATGCGAAAGCCGCCCGTCTCCGGGTGCTGTAGCCCGAGCAAGAACTTCATCCCGCGCCGCGAGATGTCGAAACGCCCGAGCTTCTGGGCGCCACAGATGATCCAGCCGTTCGGGTACGGATAGCTGCGGTTGTGCTGATCGCCTCGCAGCGCGCCCGCGAAGTCGCCCTCCTCCGAGAGCACGTTGCCCTCGATCCATGTCGCGAGGCGATTCCCCTCGTCGGACCGCCCGGCGGCGGCGAGTGCCCAGAGCGCCTTGTAGTACGGCGCCAGGCCCTCGCTCTCGGGGTCGCCGATGGCGCCGTCCGCGCGCTGCTGCCGCAACAGATGCGCGACGCCCCGGTCGTGCGCCTCCTGCAGCTTGCCGATCACCGATGTCTCGACCACCATGGCGCGCACCTCCTGCTCGATAGGTCCGTTGTGCAGGCTGTCATGGTAGATCGCGCCGTGGCAGTGGCGCGAACCTGCGGAAGCGGTGGGAGGCGGCAAACGCGAGTGGAGCGCGTCGGGGCTACTCATCCCGCCAACGCACCTCATATACCCGCACCGGATCTTCGAAGCCGCGCATCGTGGTCTCGCCGCGGTCCGCGAACATGAAGGTCTTGCCAGCGCATAGCTCCCGCACGACGTTGGTCACGAGGATCTCGCCACCGGCGGCCTTCGACATGATCCGCGACGCGACGATCACCGTCGAGCCGAAGAGGTCGCCCCCCTCGGCGATCGGCTCGCCCGCGTTTAGCCCGATGCGCACGCGGAGCGGTTCGTCCGGGTGTTCCTCGCTGTACCGCGCGAACGCGCGCTGCAGCGCGATCGCGCACTCGAGCGCCCGCGTCGCTGAGCCGAAGCTCGTCATGAACCCATCGCCCATCCCCTTGATCTCGCTACCTCCGTGTACCCGGAACAGTCCCCGCATGATGCCATCGTGCGCGCGCAGGACTGCGCGCCCCTGCGCGTCGCCAAGGCGGCTCATCATCTCCGTATGACTCTCGATGTCGGTGAACAGCACCGTCATCAGCTCGCGCGTGTCGAGGACGCGCTCGACGTGGGGCGCGACCCTTTCCGCCGTCGCCTTGCCGCCGTCGCCGATGAACTCGTCGAGCGCCGCCAGAAGTTGCGGTTCTATCTCGTTCGACCAGTGCGTCTCCGAGTCAAGGATGCGAAGGCGGGCGCCGGGGATCGCCGCAGCCAGCCGCCGCGCGATGTCCAGCGTTGGCATCTGCGTGCCTCGCGCCTGCAGCACCAACGTGGGCGCCCGCACCTGCGCCAATAGCGGCGTCACGTCGTGCGACCGAGCGGCGCTGAAACACCGGCGCGCCTCGTCAAGCGTCGTGGCGGCTCGCGCGAATGCACCCATTTCTTGCGCGACCTCCCGCCACCCCATCCCGGCAATGGAAAAGCTGTCGGTGAACAGCTCCCAGTCGCCTTGATCCAGCAACCACAGGAGGGACTTCATGCGAGGCATATCGAAGAAGGCCCGCGCGTCAGCGAACCCATCGTGAAGGATCAGGTGCGAGACGCGCTCTGGGCGCCGCGCGGCGTAGGCGATCGCCGCCGGGGCCGCGTGCAACTCCGCGAAGAGGGCAACCTGATCCAGGCGGAGCGCGTCCGCGACCGCGGCGATGTCGAGTGCCATCGCCTCGACGGAGTAATCCGCGACATTGCGCTGGGAGCAGCCCGAACCGCGGCTGTCGAAGCGGATGAGCCGCCGCCTCGACGCCATGATTCGGTGCCACTCCCATGCCCGGAACTCGGCTTCGATGTTGCTCCACGGCGGCGGCTGCATCGAGACGAACGGTGTCCCTTCGCCCGCCTCGCAAAAGGCGATACTGACGCCGTCCGCGGTCGTGGCGTACTGGATGTTCGGCTCCATGCAGGCACAGCGTAGCACCGGCCAAGGGTGGCACGCGCCGGGCCCTCGCTTGTCCCCGGGGCATCTCCGGTGGCAGGATACGGAAGCCGGGACGCTCGCCGCGTAGACGTTGCGACTGACCCCGGACGCCGGACGCCGGTGGCGATGATACAAAAGCCGCAGCATCGAGCGAGGCAACACATGACAACGACCGTAGAGCGGGAGGGGAGCGCTGTCGGGCCGGAGCGGCTGCGTGGCCAGGGGCTGGATGAGCATCAGTACGAGTCGGGCGACCGCGCCATCCACGCGATCCTCAGCGACGCCACCGCCGGACCGCAGACCGACATGGTGATCACCTATCGCGCCGGCGCGTACGAGGTGTGGGCGCAGCGCGGCATGATCCGGTTCCAGCGCGCATACGCGGCGGACGGCGGCGGCTACACCTACAGCGTCATCGAGCAGATCGGCGAGAACCCCGTCGCCAACCAGGACCGGACGGCGCTCGCCACGATCGACGAAGAGCTCGCAGCCTCGAACGCATCGGGCTTCCCCGGAGCCGACGCGAACACGGCGTACATCGAGCCTCAGCACAACAGCTACCCGTTTGCCTACGAGCGCATCGCGCAACTCTTCGACAGCCCCAACGCACCGGACCTCGTCGTCAACCCGAAGGCATACGCATTCGGCCGCCAGCCCGGGCAGCACGGCGCCCTCGACGCGGTGCAGGCACGCTCGCCGCTCATCTTCTCCGGGCCGGGCATCAGGCGTGGCGTCGTCACCGACGCGGCGTCGCGCCAGATCGACATAGCCCCGACGATCGCCGCGCTCGCCGGCTTTCCGCTGATCGACGGCTGCAACGTCACCGGGCGCACGTCGTCGGAACGCGGCGTCGCGCCCGACGTCTACTTGAAGCGGCAGGATGGCCATGTGCTCGACGAGATCATCGACGCGGCGCAAGCGCGACCGAAGCGCGTCTACATCTTCCTCCTCGACGGCCAGAGCAACACCGAACTGAAGCACCGGCTCGCCGAGGATGCCGATGCGATCCCCAACATCCGGCGGCTGATCCGCAACGGCGCGATGTTCGACTACGGTTCCTTCACGAACTTCCCCAGCATCACCTGGCCGAGCCACAACTCGATCGGCACGGGCGCCTGGGGTGGCCATCACGACATCGTCAACCCCACCTACTACCTGCGCGAGACGCGCGAGGTCGTGACGCCGCAGGGGCAGCAGTTCGACACCGCGAAGTTCCTCGGCGACGGCGTCGAGACGCTCTATGAGGCCTTCCACCGCGTGTTCGGCCCGTGGCAGGGGATGACGGGCGCCTTCACCGCATCGATCCACGAGCCCTGCACCCGCGGCGCCGACCATGCGACGCTCGAACGCACCGTCATCGGCGACCGCGAGCGGCTGCGTGACCTCACCCAGCGCTACGCGGGCGACACCAATCCGAAGTGGCAGTCCGACGGACAGAAAGGCGCGTACGCCGAGTCCGTCGTCGAGAACCGCGGCCTCGCGCAAGCGATCGTGCTCTACACCGACGATTCGCACCCACCACCGGCGTTCATGTTCCATGAGATGCCGCTGACGGACGGCGTCGGCCACGACTACGGACCGCATTCCGAGGGTCAGCGCGCGGCGCTCGATGAATCCGACGTCCGCATCGGCCGCATCCTCGAGATGCTGGAAGGCGCGGGGCTGCTCGACGACACCCTCTTCGTGATCACCACCGATCACGGCATGGCGCCGACCGATGCGTCCCTGAAGGCGACGCAGGTGCGCGCGGTGACCGACGCCGGCATGAAGGCGGTCACGCCCGACCCTCTGGTGTATCTGATCGACGTGGCCGTGCAGATCACCGCCCACGAAGACGGCCGCACCGCCATGGTGGAGGTCCTGGCGAACGACGCCGACGCCTCGGGCGAGCGGCCGCCGGTCGCGGGCGCGGACGTCACGCTCAGCGGCCACCAGGCGCAGGTGCTGGGGCGGGCACGGACGGATGCCGGCGGCACGTGCGGCCTGCCGCTGCCCGCCGGCGTCCCGCCAACCGATCTCTTCGTGACCGTGCACCATGACGAATACAACCCGCGCCACCTCCGCCTCGACGGCACGAGCGTGCGCGAGGACCTGCGGCAGATGCTGTACGCCGGAGTCGGTGGCAGCGCTGGCAACCCGACGCCGTGAGACGTGACCTCATCCCACGTGCAGGAGTAGAAGCGATGACCGAATACGTGACGATGCGCCGCTGGTCCCTGAAGGAGGGCGCCGATGAGGCCGCGCTGATCGCGCTGATCCGCGATGGCATCGTGCCTGCCTACGAACGCCAGCCGGCCTGCAAGCGGCTGGCGCTCCTGCGGACGGCCGATCCGGTGTCGTACCTGGCGCTGACCTACTGGGAGGACCGCGCGGCGTTCGACACATGGGCGGGCGAGGGCGGGCAGCAGTGGCGCGACGCTTACCGCCTGACGCTCGAACGATGGCTTGAATTGATGTCGTTTACCGAAGAGTTGAGTGCGGAAGTCCTTATGTCCGTCGAGGTGAGTTGAGCCAGCTTGCGAGCTGGCGCAGTTTATGTCGCGGGCGTTCCGATTTGCGAAGCATGCACGGTGGCTTTACACATTCTCAGCAACATCACGATCAAGTATTGACAGATCCGGCATCTCGGGCGTAACATGTACCGGAAATCACAAACGATTCCGTAGCTTGCACCTGCGGCGTCGCGCAGCCCGAGTCAGGGGCTGTGGCCGAGCTTCGAAACGCCGCGTTTTGCGGCAATTGGGGGCGGGGGAACCAGTGTCCGCGCTCGCGGATGGGGTGAATCGCGCGGCGACCCGGCAACGGCGCGCCGACGTGTAGGACAGCCTTTCAGTCCGAACCCGACAGCTAACCCCGTAGGCATCCGGAAGGCCGTGATTCGTGCCGTTGGCTTTCTGCTGTCTCCCGCGGATGCGGGAGTAACCGGCCCGCCGGGCCTTGGAAGGACTTC
Source organism: Dehalococcoidia bacterium (assembly GCA_038227375.1). Classification (GTDB taxonomy): domain Bacteria; phylum Chloroflexota; class Dehalococcoidia; order DSTF01; family JACRBR01; genus JALYKW01. Next base: position 1,550 of record JBBRPY010000010.1, on the reverse strand, counting down.
CGCCATGAACACCGCGCTTCCCCGAACGTGTGCCCGCTGCCGTGGCTCGATGATTGTCGAGCGGGATTGGTACGGCGCCTACAGCACCTGCCTCTGCTGTGGCTACGTCCATGAGGCCGTCGCCACCCCCCCGATCGAGCTCCTCGACGAAGAGGAAGGCCAGCCCCGGCAGCGCCGCCGCCAGCCTTCCCACGGCAAACTGCGGCTCTAAGACGGGTTTCAGCCCGGCTGGTCGTAGGTGATCTCGAAGATAGACGGTGGAGGATGGACGGTGGACTCATCCATCGCGGATCTCTCACTATCCGTCGTTTGCGCGAAGGCCCGACGGGACCGGTCGCAGACTCGCCGCGGAGAGGGGTGAGGCTTCCCCTCGCCCAAGCCGTGGAGAGGGGCGACCAGCCGCTGTAGCGCTGCCTCGCACTTCGGTCTCTGGCTGTCTGTCCCGCGTGATCCCCTCGCCCTTGTGGGAGAGGGCTGCCCGAACGGGCGGGTGAGGCCTCGCGGTGGCCGTTACCTAGATGAACTCAGACGGCGAAGTGCCGCAGTCCATCGTCCACCCGTCGTCCACCTTCTAGACGGCCGCCGGCACCGACTCCTGCGACTCGAGCTCGGCCAGGTCCGGGTCGGTGTTCATCATCGTCCAGCCGACCCAGAACGCGAGGGCGCTGACCACGCTCGTCGCGGCGAGCACCGGCAGGGCGATCGCGAGGTAGCTGCGGCGCATCGTGCCCGCCACCATGATCAGGCCGTTCAGTCCCGCCGCCGCCATCAGAATCATGCCGAGTTGACGTGATCGTCCCATCGTCGTTCCCTCCGCGTGGCGCTCAGGCGCCGCTGGTGGCCTTGCGCAGGTCCGGCGGTAGCAGGTTCGGGATGCTGTCCTCGATCGGGTAGCGCTCGTTGCACTTGGCGCAGAAGAGCGACCCCCGCACCACTTCGTCGTCCTTCTCCTCGTCGATCGTCAGCGTGAGCTCGCTCTTGCACATGGGGCAGGCGAGGATCTCCATCAGGTCTTTGCGCATGTCACACCTCGGCTACAGCGTACTACGGACACGGTGCGTGCCGGAAGTGGATGTTGGAAGTCGGAAGTCGGAGAGCATATCCGTAGCATCGGCTTGAGAACACACGCGGTGGGCGCTTGGAGGGAACCCCAAAGGCCAGATATGCCGGCGGGATCGTGACGGTGGCTTCGAACCAAGCTCTCCTCCCCACGCGGTGGAGAGGAGACGGGTGAGGCCGGAGGGGCTCGCCGCGGCGAGCCCCTCATACTGCATCCCTACTGCATCCGCGCGGTCAGTTGCAGACCGGCGTCGCGGACGGCACCGTTGTCGCCGTCAGGGTCGGCGGTACCGCCGTGGCGGTCCCAGGCCCAGGGACCGTTGTATTGGTGGGCGTAGGCGACGGCACAGGCGTATTCGTCGCGGTGCCGACGCCGGCCGTCGGCGTGTTCGTCGCCGGGACGGCCGTCGCGCCGCAGACGGTGACGTTCACGCCCGTCTTCGATTCCGGCGCGACCGGCACGCCGCCGTGCTCGCCATCGACATAGATGT
>JBBRPY010000009.1:0-75475 GCA_038227375.1 Dehalococcoidia bacterium | reverse complement strand
TCGACCTCCCGGAAGAGAAGCGACCCCGGTTTCCACTGAACACCGAATATTTCGACAGGAAGTATGGTCACGGCCGCTGGACGAACTCATTGGTGCTCAGCATGGCGATTGGTCAGGGGGACAACTCCCAGACCATTCTCAACATGGCCAAGTTCTACACTGCCCTGGCGACGGACGGCAAGTCTGCACGACCGCAGATTCGAATCGGTGCGCCGGAACGCGCACAGGTGCTCCAGCTCGATGCGGACCAGATGGAGCAGATGCGGGAAGCGCTCGTGGGGGTCGTGAACAGCGGAACGGCGGCAGCGTCCGCGATCAAGGGCGTGCAATTGGCGGGCAAGACGGGAACGGCGCAGAGTGGTACCATTGATCCCGCCACGGGCAAGGAGCTGAATCACGGCTGGTTCGTGGGCTTTGCGCCAGCGGCCAAGCCATCCATCGTCGTGGCGGTGATGATCGAATTTGGCGGGCATGGGACCCGCGCAGCAGCCATCGCGTCCAAGATCATTCAGGCGTACCTGCACGTGACGCCAGTGCTGGACATGTCGGTGGACGGCTGATGTCCACGCGTCGCTTTCCGATCGATTGGCCGCTGGTCATCGTCGGACTCCTGCTCTCGATCTACGGAATATCCATCGTCTACTCGGCTGGACAGACCGACGTCATGACAGGGGTCGCGCGACTGTGGCGAAACCAGCTGATCTGGTTCTGTGTCTCCATTGGCGCGGCCTACTTCGTCAGCCGCTTTACGGTGCGGGTGCTTGATTGGCTGACCTGGCCAATGTACGCCGCGACCATCGGTGTGCTCGTCCTCCTGCTGGTCATCGGGCGCGGTGCCGGTACGGCGGCAAGTTCGAAGAGCTTGGGGAGATCCTGCGGCGCATCGACAGTCCGCGGGCGAAGGTTTGCATTGACACGTGCCACGCCTTCGCCTCGGGATACGACCTCAGCAGCGCGGAAGGCGTTGCCGGCGTCATGGCGGAGCTGGACCGGGAGATCGGACTCGGCAACGTCGCGGCGGTGCACTGCAACGACTCGAAGACGAAGCTCGGCGCCGGCCGCGACCTGCACGAGAACATCGGCGAGGGCGAGATCGGCCGGGCGGGATTCCAGGCGCTCGTCGCGCAGCCAGGGCTCGCCGACGTGCCGTTCCTGCTCGAAGTGCCCGGGTACAAGCTCGACGGCGCCGGCAAAGGCCCCGACCGCCCCAACATCGACCTGATGAAGGAGCTACGCGCCGCCGCCGCGGCGAGCTAAGCGCGGCCTCACCCGCCCTTCGGGCACCCCTCTCCCCCCACACGAGGGGAGAGGAGATCGGCCGGAAACGGCGGATGCTGAAGCCGCGTTCGATACCAAGGGGCGAGAATGTATGATTCCTTGCGCCGACAAGAGGCGATTTGATACCCCAGTATTGTTGGTCCGAGCACGATAGCGGGTCGCTCCCCTGGATGAGGCCGGTGCGGCGCGCGAGGAGCAAAGCGTCGCGAGGCGTCGCTACTTAAGTTGACTCGACCTTGTATGCCACTCGCGCTCGAGTCCTTCCCGCGTAGCTCGGGCCGCGCGGCAAGGAGCTCGTTGAGGGCGCGATCCACATTCGGGTCGTTGGCGGCCCCCCGCCGTATCGCACGGCGTTGCGCCGTGTGGGGCCGCGGCAAGACGTTCATAGTGAGCTGATCCTTCGCGCCGGCAACGAACCGCAGCACCCGCGCGACGGCCCGTTCTTTGGTGGGACGGTTGCTGGCGGCGGATCGGCAGGGGCATCATTCGATACGGCGGTCGCCATGTGGTCAAACTCGTCTCGCTCAGCCATACGGGGCGAGTATGATCCTTGGCCAATCGCCCGTCAACCTCTACCGGCCGTAGAGCGCGACGCTGCCCAATCCGCCTAACCAGGCTCCAGGTCGAACGCGACGGCCAGCGCGGCGTACCGCCACTCATCGAGATCGTCCCCGGTACGCACCGCATATTTCTCGAACACGAGCCGGCGCGCGCGTTCTTCCTCCACGGCATCGCTGACGATGCGCGCGTGGCTGCGGAAGCGGCGCTCGGCGATCCGCACGGGGACATCTGGCGACTTGAGGAGGTTCCTGACGAAATCGGCCCGCCGGCCGCTGCCCGCGAGTACATACAGCGCGCGGCCTTCGATCGCGAACCAGATTTCGACGGTGTGAGGCTCGCCCGTCACCCGCCCAGTCGTGGTCAGGTAGCAGTAGTCCGCGTCAACGAGCGCCTGATCGATCTGCATCTGTAGTAGGCTTTCGCAACCTCATTTGCTTCGGGAAGATGCCCGGTCATGATAGAATGCGCATCCGGCCACGAGCGACTGCATGCAACTTTCATCGACACCCCGACCCGACAACCACGAGCGCTTGCCCGCATCGGCGGCCGAGCGCCCGAGTGCGCCCGACCGGTCGCCGTCCCGCCAGGGTGGCGCGAAGACGCGCAGCCACGACGCCCGCGACGATATCCAGGCGGACCAGCGGTTTCTCGCCACGCTGATCAGCAACCTCCCGGGCTACGCGTACCGCTGCAAACCCGATGCCGCGCAGACGCTCGAATACGTCAGCGACGGGATCGTATCGCTCACCGGATACCACGCGGACGACATCGTCGGCGGGCCGGTGGCGTCCCGGGACGAGATCGTCCATCCCGACGATCGCGACCGCGTGCGGGAGCAAATCGACGATGCGCTGGCCGCCGAACTCCCCTGGAGTGTCACCTACCGGATGCGCACGCGCTCCGGCGAAGAGCGCTGGGCGCACGAGCAGGGCCGGGCGGTGTACGGCAGGTCCGACCGCATCGAGGCGCTGGAGGCGTACGTCACCGACATCACCGAACAAAAGCAGGCGGAGCTGGAGTTGCTCGACAGCGAGCGCCAGTTGCGGACGATCATCGAACACGCACCGGAGGCGATGCTCATCATGGACCTCCGGGCGGGCCACTGCGTCGACGTGAACGAGAACGCTGTGGCGCTGTTCGGCTACCCGCGCGAAGAGCTGTTGCAGTTGGACTTTCTCGAGCTCAGTCCGCCACATCAGTCCGACGGCCGAGACTCCGCGGCGGCGGCGCGCGCGCTGGTGGACGAGGTGCTCGCCGGGCGTTCGCCATGCGTCGAGTGGATGCAGCGCGACGCCAACGGCCGCGGCATTCCCTGCGAAGTGCGACTGGTGAAGCTACCGTCCGCCGGCGGCACGCTGGTCCGCGCCAGCGTCACCGACATCCGCGAGCGGAAGCGGCTTCAGGCTCAGTCTCTCCAGGCGCAAAAGATGGAAAGCGTCGGCCGGCTCGCCGGCGGCATCGCCCACGACTTCAACAACCTGATGACGGCCGCCATCGGCTACGCAGACCTCGCGCTGGCGTCGCTGCCGGAAGGCGACGCCGCGACCGCGGACGTGCGCGAGATCCGCGAGACGGCGGAGCGCGCGGCCAGCCTGTCTCACCAACTGCTGGCCTTCTCGAGACAAGAGATCATCGAGCCGCGCGTGCTGGACCTGAACCAGCTGATCGGGAAGACCGAACGGATCCTGCGCCGGCTGATCGGCGACGAGCGAGAGTTTGTGACGTCGCTGGCCGCGGAGCCCTGCCTCGTCCGAGTGGACCCTGGCCAGTTCGAACAGGTGCTGATCAATCTCGCCGTCAACGCGCGCGACGCCACGCCCGCAGGCGGACGGATCACCATCGCGACGGCGCACGTCGATACGGATGATCGAGCGGCGGAAGACAGTGCTGGTGGAGCGCCGGGACCGCAGATCCTCCTCGCCGTGAGCGACAACGGCAGCGGCATGACCGATGAGGTGCGTGCGCATCTGTTTGAGCCGTTCTTCACCACGAAGCCGGTCGGCGCTGGCACGGGCTTGGGACTCGCGACGTGCTACGGCGTGGTGCAGCAGGCCGGCGGGATGATCCAGGTCGAGAGCGAGCGCGGGCGAGGGTCCGCGTTCACGATCCACCTGCCGCGGCCCGAGGAGCCGATCGCGCCCGCACCCGCGCAGGGCGATCCGCAGCAGCCCGCACGCGGGACGGAGACTTTGCTTGTGGTGGACGACGAGCCGGCCGTGCGGGCCGTCACCGTACGTGCGCTCAGAGCGTCGGGCTATGCCGTCATCGAGGCGCCGAATGGCGAGGAGGCGCTGCGCGTCGCAGCGGCGACGTCCGAGCGCATTGACCTCCTTCTGACCGACGTCGTGATGCCGCACATGGGCGGCGCCGACCTGGCGGCCAAGCTTCGCGCCGCCCGACCCGGCACAGCCGTGCTCTTCACGTCCGGCTACACCGAAGACGCGGTCGTCCGCCGCGAGGTCGGCGCGGAAGCGATCGCCTACCTCGCGAAGCCCTTCTCGCCCGCCAGCCTATCGGCCAAGGTGCGGGAGGTGCTCGATGCCGCCGGCGTCCGCCGCGCGTAGCACGCGAGCTGTTCCAGAGACGTCGGCTGCGCGCGGGGGGACAGAGCACCGTTCCGCGCCACCGCGTGCGTCGCTAAGCTGCGCGTGAGCTCGCGCACTGGCGCGCGCCGCTGCACGTAGCCAGGAGATGTTCGCTCATGACCGACCTGTTTTCGATCAGCGGCAAAGTGGCCGTCGTTACCGGCGGATCACGCGGTATCGGCCAGATGATCGCCCGTGGGTTCGTCGAGGCGGGGGCGAAGGTGTACATCTCTTCGCGCAAGGCGGACGTGTGCGACGCGGCCGCCGCGGAACTCTCGAAGAGCGGGCACTGCGTGTCGATTCCGGCCGACCTGGGCACGGAGGCAGGCTGCCGCCTGCTCGCGGACCAGCTTGAGGAGCGCGAGGGGAAGGTCGACATCCTCGTCAACAACGCCGGCGCAAACTGGGGCGCTCCGCTTGAGAGTTATCCGGACGACGCGTTCGACAAGGTGTTTGCGGTCAACGTGAAGGGCGTCTTCCACCTCACCCGCTTCATGACGCCGCTGCTCGAACGCGCGGGCACAGCGGAAGACCCGGCGCGCGTGATCAACATCGGCTCGATCGACGGGTTGCAGGCCCCTACGCTCGAAACCTACGCCTACTCATCGAGCAAGGCGGCCGTCCACCACCTGACGCGCGTCCTCGCGCACCGGCTCGCTTCGAAACACATCAGCGTCAACGCGATTGCGCCGGGGCCGTTCGAAAGCAAGATGATGCACGACACGCTGGAGCGCTTCGGCGACGCGATCCGGGCTTCATGTCCGATGGGCCGCATCGGCCGCCCCGACGATATGGCGGGCACGGCGATCTATCTTGCGTCGCGCGCATCGGCGTACGTGACGGGCGTCGTGGTACCGGTAGACGGCGGCATCTCGACGCGCCACGCGTGACGCGGTCGATTGTGGGTGAACCATGTGGGTGATCACCAAGTACAACAAACTTGGTTCGGACACTTTGATCGACGAATATCCGTTAGAAAATGTAACGTTAAGCGAGCTCCGCGCTCTCTTTGACGAAGATAGCTCCAACCAAATGTTTGACTCGTTTCTGGTGACCTCTCGCCAAAGGCGCGCGATCGAGAAGTGGATTGAACGGGCACTCGACTTCAATCTCTTTGACTATTCCTTGAACACAATCGGGAGTAATCGCGCGACGGCGACGACTCGACTCGGGTCACGCCCCGTCAAGTGGCGTAACATCCTCGCTCTGAGAGCCGCGGTCTACGCGGCGATCCGCGCATCGTGCCCAATGGGCCGCATCGGCCGCCCCGACGACATGGCGGGGACGGCGATCTATCTTGCGTCTCGCGCATCGGCGTACGTGACGGGCGTCGTGCTACCGGTAGACGGCGGCATCTCGACGCGCCACGCGTGATAAGGGGTTTGTGCCGGTAACCCTTACCGCGCGCCTACCACTGGACGAACATCGGCATGACGATGTGGACGTAGGTGTCGTTTTCGAGCGGGCGGATCACGCCCGGCTGTGAAGGACCGTTGGTCTCGAGCGCGACGCGTCCGCCATCGAGCACCGCGAGCACTTCCTGCAAGTACTTGCCATTAAAGGCGATCTTCGAGGCTTCACCCTCGACCGCGGCGTCAAGCTTGCCCTCGTTGTCGCCGATCTCTTCCGCGCGGGCAGAGATCGTCATCTGGCCGGGCCCACCACCTTCGCCATCCTGGAACGTGACGCGGACGATGCCGCTGCCATCGCGGGCGAAGATCGATGCGATCTTCGTCTCCTGCAAGAAATCCCGCACCTCGACGACGGCGCGGCTCGCCCACTCCGTCGGCAGCAGGCGGCTGTAGTCCGGGAATGTCCCCTGGATGAGCTGGGCGACGAGCTCGACGTCCTTCAGGCGGAAGAGCACCTGCGTCTTGTTGGTGTTGAACGTCATCGCGACCGGGTCTTCCTGATCCTGCAGCAGCCGGTTGAGCTCGGCGAGCGCCCGCGCTGGCACAATCACCTCTTGCCGCTCGGCGACCTTCTTCTTCAGCTCGATCGTCCGCACCGCCAGCCGGAAGCCGTCGGTCGCCGCAAAGGTCAGCTTGGTGCCTTCGACGACGAGGTCGACGCCGGTGAGCACCGGCCGGGAGTCGTCCGTAGCGGCGGAAAAGACCACCTGCGTGATCGCCTCGCGGAGCGTGCGGGCGTCGATCTCCAGCGTGTCGCCTTCAACCGCCGGGATCGGCGGAAAGTCGTCGGCGTCCATGCCGCTGATCGTCGCCTCGTTGCGGGCGCATACGAGCTTCACCTGGCGCGCCCGCGGCGCGAGCGTGAGGGAGACCTTGTCCGGCGGGAGCGAGTTGACGAAGTCGGACAGGAGCCGCGACGGCACCGTGATCGCCCCTTCGTCCTCGATCTGGCCACCGATCCAGCAGCTCAGAGCGATGTCAAGATTGGTAGCCGCGAGCTTGATGCGGCCGTGGTCCGTCGAGATCAGCACATTCGACGTGATCGGCAGGGTGCTGCGGACGGCCACCGCGCGGCCGACGATGCCAAGGCCCCTCGCCAGGTTCTCCTGGAGACACGTTACCTTCATTGCGCTCACCTGTGTAGTCACTTTGCTCGGAGTATAAGTCAGGTATGGTGAACCGACAATAGATCAACGCCAGTGATCATTTGCGAACCGGAGCGGGGGTAGGTCCCCTCGCCACGCGGTGGAGAGCAGCCGGGGGTGAGGCCGCACACCGGGACCTCAACGCGCGGTCCAGCCGCCGTCGACGACGTAGGATGCGCCCGTCACGAACGAGGCGTCGTCGGAAGCGAGGAAGAGCGCGACTGCCGCCACCTCCTCCGGCCGGCCGAGGCGGCCCAGCGCGGCGTTCTGCTCCATATAGGTGCGTCCGGCCGCGGTGGCCGAGATCGGGTCCGTCATCGGCGTCTCGATCCAGCCGGGGTTGATGCAATTCACCCGGACACCGCGCGGGCCGTAGAGCGTGGCATAGTGCTTCGTCAGCCCGACCACGCCGTGCTTCGTCGCCGTGTACCCCTCGAGGTTCGGGAAGGGCACGCTGATCAGCCCGAGCATCGACGAGAGGTTGACGATCGATCCTCTACCGCGGGCCGCCACCGCCTCACAGCCGTACTTCAGGCCGTACATGACGCCACTCAGGTTGATCGCCAGCATGCGGTCCCAGTCGGGCGTCGTCGCCGGACTGACGCCGGCGTTGTTGACGAGGACATCGATGCCGCCGAACGAACTGATCGTGAACTCGATGGCCGACTTCACCTCGGCCTCGGCGGCCGTGTCGCAGTGATGGACTTTCGCCGACGAGCCGATCTCCTCGACCACGCGCGACGCATTCTCGTCGTTGATGTCGGAGACGACGACGCGCGCTCCCTCGGCGGCGAATCGCGTGGCGATGGCGCGGCCGATGCCTTGTCCGGCGCCGGTGACCAGCGCGATCTTGTCCTTCATGCGGTCAGACATACGTGTGCTCCCTCTCTCTGAACTCACCTTCTGCTTTGGCCGCGCCGAGACGGCCTCACCCCCGGCCCCTCTCCACCGCGTGGAGAGGGGAGATCAAGTATCACATCTGAGTGGCGCATTCGTCGCTCCGGCGCTGCCGCGACACAGCTACCCGCGCGTCCCGCGCACCAATGCGATTGCCTGCAGCGCGAGCACGCGCACATCGTCCGCGATCGCCACGTCAACACCGCAACTTGCCACCGGCAGTGGGTCGCCGCTCCAAAGCATGGCCTCGTCCACCCACACGAACTCGTGCCCTTCCTCAGGCGCGCCGTGCGCGACGCCGGGTAGCGGGCGCAGCGCGTAGCTCATGTCGATGTGCTGGTGCGGCCCTTCCGGCACATCGGCGACGATGATCGCGAGCGGCGGCGGAAGCTGCGGCAGGTTGCCGAACGAGGCCAGCGGCGCGTGCGGCACGATCTCCGCCGCGATGCCGGTCTCCTCCCGCACTTCACGCACGACGGCCTGCGTCATGTCCTCGTCCGGGTCGATGTGGCCGCCGGGCGGAAGCCACAGCTGCAGCTTACGATGCCAGTGCAGGGCGGTCCGCCCGCCCTCGACCAGAAATCCCGAGACAGTAAAGTGCCGCATCATCGCCACAGCCTAACGCGGGACACAAGGTCATCCACGCGCACAGCTCATCACGCCCAAAGGCTGGTGGCCCGCACCACTGCCGCCGCATGAATCGCACGGACGGGATCCCGGGCCCAGTCTCACGACGGCGCGGTCAGTGTGCGCGTGAGGCGCGCTGCTGCCTCGCGGACGAGCGGCGCCGCATCGCGCATCGCCCGATCCACCGGCATGCCCGGGCGAATCACCTCCTCGATCGCATCGAAGGGCGCCTGCGTCCGGTCGTATGCCGCGTCGACGCTGCCGGCAATGATCCCGACGCGCTTGCCGCGGGCGCGAGCGAGCTTCGTGACGCCGTCGGCCGTCTTGCCAAAGGCGGTCTGGGCATCGAGGCGGCCCTCGCCCGTCACCACGAAGTCGGCGCGGCCGATCGCGTCCGCCAAGCCCGTCGCATCCGCCACCAGGTCGAACCCTGACTCTATGGTCGCGCGCGCAGCGAGGACGAGGCCGGCGGCGAGTCCGCCCGCCGCGCCGCCTCCCTGGAGCGCACCGACGTCGATGCCAGCGTCGCGCAGCGCAACCTCGGCAAACCGGCGCAACGCCGCATCGAGCGCCTGCACCGCAGCCGGCGAAGCGCCTTTCTGCGGCCCGAAGATCACCGCCGCACCCTGCGGTCCGAACAGCACATTCGTCACGTCGGACGCGACCCGCACTTCGGCCGCCGCAAGCCGGCAGTCGAGCGCCGACAGATCGATGTGCTCGAGCCGCGCCAGCGATCCCCCTCCCGGCGCGAGCTCGCTCCCGGAGGCGTCGAGCAATCGCGCACCCAAGGCCTGCATCACGCCGGCGCCGCCATCGACGGTCGCGCTCCCTCCGACGCCGACGATAATCCGCTCGCAGCCGCGGTCGAGCGCGGCAAGGATCAACTCGCCGGTACCGAACGTGGTCGCGACGGGCGGATCCCGCTCTTCCTTCCGGAGCAACACCAACCCGGACGCCGCTGCCATCTCGACCACGGCCGTGTGATCGCCGAGCAGGCCCCATGCCGCCTGGATCGGCCGCATCAACGGATCGTGCGCCGCGCTTTCGACGCGCTCGCCGCCGCAGGCCAACAGCATCGCGTCGACCAGGCCGGGGCCTCCATCGGACATGGGCACGACCGTGATTTCGGCATCGGGGACGACGTCAAGGACGCCGGCGCGCATCGCCTCCGCCGCGGCGGTAGCCGTAAGACTCCCCTTGAACTCCTGTGGTGCGATGACGAAGGCTTGTGCCATGAGCGCGGACTCCGTCGGGATATCTCGATCGGCAGCAGCGCGAGCTAAGAATGATGCCGCGACACCCGCCGCCGGTGGGCTGATGATCGAAATTGTAGCGGCCCGCACGCGCTCTCCCCGCTATCCTTACGGCGTGAATGTCCCACGGCTCCTCACATTCCGCGCCAGCGCCGTCATGCTGATCGCCTCCCTTGCCCTCGTGTCCGCCGCCTGCCGCGGCGGCGATGCGACCGCGGTCTCCGGTGGCGACGCGGCCGTGCGGCTGCGGCAGGTCGTGCTGGGCGCCGACGACATCGGGGGCGGGTTCACGCAGGACACCGCGCGGCTACAGACGAACGCCGACGAGGCGAACGCACGGCCCGACACCGACAACGCCCGCCGCCAGTATCGTGAGTGGGGCCAGGTGCTCGCGTACAACGTCCAGTACGCCGCGCCGGAGCAGGCCAACCTCGTCTACAACGGTAGGATCGCGCGCGTGATGAACATCGCCACGCTATATGAGACCGCCGGCGGCGCCACCGCTGCCTTCGCCTTCACGCGCGGCCTTTCGCCCTCGATCATCGCGAACGTGCTGGCGAACGAGGGCGCGGGCACGAAGATCGAGGACACGCAGGCCGTTAAGGATGTCGCGTTCCCGGCGAAGGGCAACGAGTCGTTCGCCTGGCGTCTCAGCGGAAAAGCCACGTTCGAGAGCGGGCTCGTGACCGCGTTCGTGGCCGATACCGTCTTTGTACGCGACGGGCGTGTCACCGGCAGCATCACCGCTGTCGGCCTGGGCGAGCAGCCGAATCAATCGCAACTGGAGGCGCTCGTTGACCGATTCGTCGAGCACGCCAGGGCGGAAGCGCCATGATCGTCGATGCGCACACGCACATCTTCCCGCCGGCTGTGCGCGACCGGCGCGCGAGTCTGCTCGAGACGGAGCCAGCGTTCGCGGAGATCTACTCGAATCCCGGTGCGGCGATGGCCACTTCCGACGAGCTACTGGCGTCGATGGATGCCGCCGGCGTCGCCACGAGCGTCGCCGCCAACTTTGCCTGGCAGGGCGAGTCCCTCGTCGACGAGACGAACGCGTACCTGCTCGAATCGGCTGCGCGTTCCGGCGGGCGGTTGCTGCCGTTCGTCTCGGTGCACTTCGACGCAATGGCGGAGCACAGCCGCGCCGAGATCGAAGAGGCGCCGGCCGTCTCCGCCGGCGACGCACGGGCGCGCATCCGAGCGCTCGCGGCGGCGGGGGCGCGCGGCATCGGCGAGCTGCGGCCCCAGCAGAGCGGCTACAACTTCGCCAACAGCGATCAGGCGGATGTCCTCGCCTGGGCCGCGTCGGCGTTCGACCTGCCGCTGCTCGTCCACGCCAGCGAGCCCGTCGGGCACGCCTACGCCGGCAAGGAGGGGCTGCCGATCTCGGAGCTGTTCGCGTTCGTGCGCGCGGCCCCCGGCGTCAGCATCATCGCCGCGCACTGGGGCGGCGGTCTGCCGTTCTACGCGCTGATGCCGGAAGTGCGCGATGCGCTCGACATGGTCTGGGTCGATACGGCGGCCAGCCACCTCCTGTACGGCGACGGCGTCTACCGCACGGTGATCGACCTGATCGGAGTGGAGCACGTGCTCTGGGGCAGCGACTTCCCGCTCACGTCGCAGGCGAAAGCGCTGGAGCGCACCCGCGCGGCCGCCGGTGTCACCGAGGAAGAAGTGGCGGCGATGACGGGGGGGAACGCCGCCGCGCTGTTCGGATTGTGAGTGCGGGCGCGCGGTGCCGCCACTGAAAGCGGGCAGCATCACCTCCCACAGCGCGCGTGGATTGCTTCCCGCCTGACAGTCGGACGCGGCTGCCATCCCTCCTCTCTCTCAGGTAATCTGTCCGCGTGTACGACGCAATTGTTGTTGGGGCGCGCTGCGCCGGTTCGCCGACGGCGATGCTCCTCGCGCGGCGGGGCTACGACGTGCTGTTGGTCGACAAGGCCACGTTCCCGAGCGACACGATGTCCACCCACTTCATCCAGCAGCCCGGCGTAGCCAGGCTCGCGCGCTGGGGCCTGCTCGACCGGCTCCGCGCAGCGAACACACCGTCGATCACCAGGATCTCGGTGCATATGCGCGGCGTCGACCTGACGCCGCCCCCACCAGCCGATGGCGAGCCGGCGCCGGAATCGTTCTGCCCGCGACGTACCGTCCTCGACAGCATCCTTGTCGAGGCCGCGGTCGAAGCGGGCGCCGAATTTCGGGGCGGATTCGCCGTGCGTGAGGTCGTGATGGATGGCGATGACGGCTGCGTCACCGGCGTTCGCGGCGAGCGCGACGGCGCCAGCCAGACCGAGCACGCGCGCATCGTCATCGGCGCCGACGGTATGCACTCGTTCGTCGCCAAATCCGTCGGCGCACAGGCGTACAACGAGATCCCCTCGCTGAGTTTCGCGTACTACGCCTACTGGAGCGACGTGCCGCTCGACGGCGCGGAGCTGCATTTCATGGAAGACGCCGGCGTGCTCGCGTTCCCGACGAACGACGGGCTCGCCTGCATCGCCGTCGGCGGCAGCGTTGAGTCGTTCCACGCCTTCCGCGACGACATCGAGGCGAACTACATGCGCCTTGTGGACTCAGCCGGCGCGCTCAGCAAGCAGGTCGCCGCGGGCAAGCGCGAGACGCGATTTCAGGGCACCGCGGACCAGCCGAACTTCTTCCGCAAGCCGTATGGCCCGGGCTGGGCGCTCGTCGGCGATGCCGGCTATCACCGCGACTTCATCACCGGCCTCGGCATCACCGACGCTTTTCGCGACGCCGACCTGCTCGCCGCTGCGATCGACGCGGGCCTCTCGGGCCGGCAACCGTTAGAGGAGGCGCTCGCGGGCTACGAGCGCGAGCGAAACGAAATCGCGACCCCGCTCTACGAATTCACGACTGACCTCGCGAGGCTCGAGACGCCGCCATCTCTGGAACTCTTCATGCGCTTCGGCGCCGCGCTGGGGAGGACGTAGGGGTCGGTATGGGTGGGGGTGCGTGCTCCTCCGGAGCCGATGTTAGATGTTGGAGTTCGACGCCCACATCGCATCGATTGGTCGCAAACGGCGCCGAACAAACACACACGCTGCGTTACGGCAATTCCCCTGTCACACGTCTTCAGTTATCGGTCGAGGGCGACGGCGCGCCGCTCCAACATCCAACCTCCAACATCGCCCGCTTCTTCGAGACCGCACTACGGCAGGTAGCTCTGGGGGTCCACGCGGGTGCCGTTGGCGATCACTTCGAAGTGCAGGTGCCGGCCGGTCGAATAGCCGGTGTTGCCGATGATGCCCAGCTCTTCTCCCTGCGATACGCTCTCGCCCTGAGACACGCTGATCGAGTTGAGGTGCCCGTACAGCGTCTCGATGCCACCGGGGCCCATCACGACGACGTAGAGCCCGTATGAGCAGCAAGCGTTGCCGCCGGCAAAGACGACGGTGCCGCTCGTCGCCGCCGCGATCGAAGCTCCCGCGAGGTTGAAGCCGTCGATGTCGATGCCCAGCGGGTGGGACGGCCCGTAATAGCTGGAGATCGGCCCGCGTACCGGCCAGATCAGGCCGTTGCTCGAACGTGCGCCGCCGCTGCTGGAACCGCCGCTGCGCCGGCCGGATGACCCTCCACCACTATTCCCACTGCCTGGGGTATCGGTGGGCTCGGATGTCGCGTCAGCGGTCGGCGTTCCGGCGCCGGCCGTGACCGTCGCTCCCGCTGCGACCGCCGTCGGCCGGGCGACGACCTTCGCGTTGGGCACGAAGACGAGCTGCGCCTCCGTGATGTCGTCTGCCGTGGCGATGTGATTCGTCGCGAAGCCCGTGATGTCGCTGACCGGCACGTCATAGCGCGTCGCGATCGCGCTCAGTGTGTCGCCCAGGCGCACTTCGTGCAGGATGCCGTTGCCGGCCGGTATCAGGATAGATTGGCCAAGCTTGAGGAAGTCCGAATCGCGGATGTCCGCGTTGTTCGCCAGCACATACTCCGGGCTCAGGTTATGGCGCGCCGCGATCGAGCTCACGGTGTCGCCCTCCGCCACGGGGTAGACGGTGTACCGCGGCGGGTCCGGCGTCGGTGCGACGGACGCCGCGCGCACCACCGCGTCCTCCTGCACCGCCTGCGGCTGCGTCGTCGGCGTCGCCGCGATGGCCACCAACTGGTCCGCCACCTGCCGCTGCTTTGCCGGAATGGGCGCGTCCGCGAGCAGCGTCTTGTTCATCGCGCTTCCGCGCAGGACACTCTGCCCCGTGGCAGGAATGCTCGACGTGACGCCCGGCAACGAGAGCCCCATGACGGGCGCGGCGAATGCCGGCGTCTTACTGCGCAGCGCGCCGCCGGTGATTGTTGCGTATCCGACGATGAGAGAGATCACGATAAGCACGAGGCCGTGGGTGTATGGCCTGTGCGGTATCCGCGCGTCCGTGCGCACGAATGGACCTGCTGTCCTGCCCGGTCTGAAACGCGCTCTCGAGTCCTTGAATGAGCGCGGGCTGAGCGTGCCCCTGATGCTCGCTGCCTCCTACTTCACGTTGTGCCGTCTCCACCTTCCGGCCAACAGAATGCCCACGCGAGGTGGGCTAGGTCCGTTGCGCCGTGGCACAGGGGTTATTCTACCCCATGGTGTCAACCCTGCATCCACTATCGGCTTTACATATTGCAACTGTAATGCGGTTTCCCGTCGCTCTTCAGATTCATTTCGCGGAAGTCCCACGCTTCCCACGCCCCTATAATGATCACGAATTACCCCGATTCCGGACGGAAAACCTTGATCGATCGAGCGGAAATCCAGGCCAGCGGCGGAGACGGTGGGCACGGCCTCATCGGCTTTCACCGCGAGAAGTTCGTCCCACGCGGCGGCCCCGATGGGGGTGACGGCGGCCGTGGCGGTGACGTCGTGCTGGTCGCGGACAACGCCGTCAACGGGCTGGGGACGTTCCGCTATCAGAAGCTGTACCGCGCTGAGCGTGGCGGCAATGGCGCATCGAAGAAGAAGCACGGTCGCAACGGCGCGGCGCTCGAATTGCCCGTGCCCCCCGGCACGGTTGCTCGCGAGGTCGCGACGGGTAACGTGATCGCCGACTTGAAGACGGAAGGCGAGCGCTTCGTGCTGGCGCGCGGCGGGCGCGGCGGCCGCGGGAACACGCACTTCGCCTCGCCCAGCAATCAGGCGCCGCATGTGTCGGAGACCGGGCAGCGCGGCGAAGCGCGCCGCGTCGAGCTGGAGCTGAAACTGCTTTCCGACGTCGGGCTGGTCGGCCTGCCCAACGCCGGCAAATCGACGCTGCTGACGGCGGTGTCCCGTGCCACGCCGAAGATCGCCGACTATCCCTTCACCACGCTCGAACCCCACCTTGGCGTCGTCGAGGTGGGATATGACTCCTACGTGATGGCGGACATCCCCGGCCTGATCGAGGGTGCCCACGAAGGCCTGGGGCTCGGCCTCGATTTCCTCCGGCACGTTGAGCGGACGCGCCTGCTGGTCCACGTCGTCGACGCCTCGCAGCCGGACCCGGCGCACGACATCGAGGTGATCGACCATGAGTTGCGGTCGTACACGCCGGAACTCGGCGCGCGGCCGCAGATCCTCGCCTTCAACAAGATGGACGTGCCAGAGGCGGCGGAGCGGATGGATGAGCTGGCCGCGCTTTCCGAGCGCCTCGGGCGGCCGCACGTCTTCATGTCGGCGGCGGCGCGTCAGGGCACGACCGAGCTCGTGAAGCTCGCCTTCGAGCGGCTGCAGCGGCTGCGCGAGGAAGAGCCGCCGGCGGCAGCGGATGACGGACTGGAGGTGCTGCATCCCCAACAGCGCGGCCCCCGCTTCGCGATCGAGCGCGAGGACGGCGCCTTCCGCGTCGTCGGCGACCAGCCGGTTGTGCTGGTGGAGATGCTGGCGCTGCAGTCCGACGAGTCGCGCGCCGAGGCGATGCGCCGGCTGGGCCGCATGGGCGTCGTCACTGCCCTTCGCCGCGCGGGCGTGCACGAGGGCGACGCCGTCCGGTTCGGCGCTGTCGAGCTGCGGTGGGAAGAATGAGCGCGGCGTGGGCAGTTGGTCAGCGTCACACGGTGCAGTGGCCCAACCCACCAATCACCAATCACCAATCACCAGTCACCAGTCACGAGTTACGAACGTGCGTGTAGGCATCCTCGGCGGCACCTTCGACCCGGTGCACTTCGGGCACCTGATCCTGGCGCAGCAGGCGCTTCATGCGCTCACGCTCGATGAGGTGCTGTTCATTCCGGCGGGCGAGCCCTGGCGCAAGACGCGCGCGATCACCCCCGCAACGCACCGCCTCGAAATGCTGCGACTGGCGATCGCGAAGAATGACGCGTTCGGCATCAGCGACATCGAGCTATGGCGCGCCGGTCCGAGCTACACCGCCGACACCCTGGAGCAGCTCGCTGGCGAGCGCCTGGACGACGAGTTCTTCTTCATGATCGGCGCCGACGCGCTGGCCGACCTCCCGAACTGGCACGACCCCGAGCGGATCATCGCTCACGCCACGCTCGCCGTCGCGCCGCGCGAGATGGAGGAAGAGGAGGAGATGGGTCCTGGCCCACACGACACTGCGCAACGGGTCCAGCGTTTCGCGATGCCGCGCATCGACATCTCGTCGACCGTTATCCGCGCCCGCGTGGCCGGTGGCGGCAGCATCCGCTATCTCGTCCCGGACTCCGTTGAGCGCTACATCCGGGAGCACGGTCTCTATCGCTGAGGTCGCGGGGGCGCGCAAAACGTAGCCGCGGGAGAGCCCGCACCGAGCGCCAGGCGACTTTATGGAGAGTCAGCCCACCCGGGCCGGTCGCAGACTCGCCGGGGAGCGGGTGAAGCCTACCGCAATCCCAGCAGCGCCTCGAGCTCCTCGAGAAGAGCGCGCTGCGCGGGCTGCTCGAAGGTCTGGCGCGCGGGTTCGAGCGCGGCCACCAGCCATTCGGCGACGCCATTCTTCAGGTCAGCGGGGTGCAGCGCGCCCGAACGGAACGCCTCGTCCACTTCGTCTGGCGATGCGAAGTGGAGGTCGCCACCGTGCGCCTCGGAGCGGGCAATGCGAAACTCGCCGTCGCGCGGAAAGGCGAGCTTGCGTACCCAGTCGAGCATCGGATTGAAGGTCACGGAGTCGGGCGGGCAGAAGGCCTTGCGTACCTTCGTGCGGATCTCGTCCGGGGTGTCGTGGATGAAGAGCGCGGAGTTGCGGTCCGACTTGCTCATCTTCATCGATGCCCAGAAGTCGCCGAGATCGGACTCGGGCGGCGGCCAGACCGCCGGCTTCTTCAGCCCCAGCAGCAGCGGGTGATGCACACAGACCGGCTTGATCTGCGCGCCGGTCGCGTCGCGTAGCGGCGTCACCTTCAGCTTCGATGCGACGTCGCGCGCGATCACGTGCGCCTTGCGCTGGTCCGCGCCGGCGTGGGCGATATTGATGCCCATCATGAAGATGTCGGCTACCTGCATCGGCGGGTAGATCAGCTTGGCGAAGTCGACAGACTCGCCCTCCTTGCGCCCGAGGATGGTGATGCTGCGCTGCATGCGCGCCAGCGTCGTGTTCTTGCTGACATCGATCAGGGTCGACCAGTACTGATCGTTGTGATGGTAGAGATCGCTCCCGAGTACGAAGTGCAGCTGCTCCGGGTCACCGCCGACCGCGCGGAACGCCGCCTTGAACCCCTCCTGAAAGTAGCCGCCCGCCACGCGCCGGATCGTCTCCGTGTCGCCGCCGAGCTTGTCGTTGATCCACGTGTGCCAGTCAGCGAGAAAGATCGTGCAGTGCACGCCGGCCTCGACGAAGTCCCGCACCTTCGCCAGGCAGACGAGGCTGCCGAGGTGGATCAGGCCCGAGATCTCGAACCCGATGTAGTGACGCAGCGGCGTCCCCGTCGATATCAGCCGCTCGAGGTCCTCGCGCGTCAGCACCTCGTCCAGATTCCGGGTGATCATCTCAATCGGCGTGGGCATATCGCCACATGCTAACAAGCAGCCGGACGGAACCGAAGGGCGGGCGCGCGGCGGCGAAGCCCGGTGGGTCGCGGCGCAGCGTGTGACTACTCGAAGAGCGGGCGCTGCCGGCTGGGAGCCGCCGCCTTCGGCTCGATGCCGAGGTGCTCGTAGGCGCGCCGGGTGGCCTGGCGGCCGCGCGGCGTGCGCTGGAGGAAGCCCATCTGCATCAGATAGGGCTCGTACACGTCCATGATCGTGTCGGCGTCTTCAGAGATTGATGCGGCGATCGTGTCGAGTCCCACGGGACCGCCGTCGAACTTCTCGATGATCGCGCGGAGCACGCGATAGTCGACGTTGTCGAGACCGATCGCATCGATCTCGAGGCGCCCCAGCGCCTCCGCGGCGACCGCGTCGCTGATTGCGCCGTCGGCCTTGACCTGCGCGTAGTCGCGGACGCGGCGGAGCAGGCGGTTCGCGACGCGCGGCGTCCCGCGCGCGCGCTGGGCGATCGCCGCCGTGCCGGCTCCGTCGATCGGCACGCCAAGAATCGCCGCCGAGCGGCGGATGATCTGCGCCAGCGCGTCGACGTTGTGAAAGTCGAGTCGGTAGACGGCGCCGAAGCGGTCACGCAGCGGTGGCGACATCATCGCGTAGCGCGTTGTCGCGCCGACGAGGGTGAAAGGCTTGATGGCGAGGCGGATCGACCGCGCGCCGGGGCCCTTGCCGGTGACCCAGTCGATGGCGCCGTCCTCCAGCGCCGGATAGAGGAACTCCTCGACGATCCGCGACAACCGATGGATCTCGTCCACAAACAGCATGTCGCCGGACTGCAGGCTGGTGAGGATCGCCGCGAGGTCGCCGATGCGCTCGATCGCCGGTCCCGACGTGACGCGAATGCTCACCCCCATCTCGGCGGCGATGATGTAGGCGAGCGTGGTCTTGCCCAGGCCGGGCGGCCCGTACAGCAACACGTGGTCCAGCGGCTCGCCGCGCTTGCGCGCCGCCTGGATGCTGATGCTGATGTTGTCCTTGACCTTCTCCTGGTTGATGTAGTCCGCGAGCGTATGTGGCCGCAGCGACGTGTCGACCTGCAGGTCGCCCTCTTGCGGCTCGCCGGCGATGATGCGCTCGGACTCGGGCTGTGGGTCTGGCATCGCGCCATGATACCCGCTCGTCTCGGCCGCGAGACCGCGCCGAGGCCTCGCCACGTGGACGGAGATGATGCCGGGATGTAGGATCGCACAATCTCGGGACCGCGACCTGTGCCGCCGCGCCGTTTGCTGCCGAACGAACGAAGGGGGAACGCAATGGACTTTGAGTTGCAGGCCGAAAGTGAGGCGGGGCGCCGGTTCGTCGCGCTGGCCGAGGAGCACGGCGCGGACTTCGCGACGCGCGCGGAGCAGCACGACCGCGAGGGAAGCTTTCCCTTCGAGAACATCGAGGCGATGAAAAAGAGTGGTTTCATGACCGCAACCGTGCCGGAAGAATTCGGCGGCATGGGCGTGGCGTCCGTCGCCGACTACATGATCGGCATCGGCCGCCTCGCCCGCGGCGACGCGTCGACGGCGATCGCCGTCAACATGCACCTCACCGCCGGCTTCATCGCGATGCGGCTACGGGCGTCCGCGCTGGCGCACGGCGGCGACGTGGCGGTGGCGGAGGGTCTGCTCAACGGGATGGGCCGCGCCGGCGTCATCATCTGCGGTCCGATGACCGAGCCGGGCACCGACGTCAACAGCCCGTTCACCGAGGCGACGCCGACCGCCGACGGCTGGTCGCTGAACGGCCGGAAGATCTTCGGGACACTCTCGCCGGTGGCGCAGATCTTCGCCTCGTCGGTGCGCGTGCCACAGGACGACGGCTCGTACGTGCGGGCGCTGGCGATCGTCGCCCGCGGCACGCCGGGCTTGGAGGTGATGGAGAACTGGGACGCGCTGGGCATGCGCGCCTCCGGCAGCCACGACGTGGTGTACACCGACTGCCGCATCGCGGCGGCGGCGCTCCGGATGGAGAACGCCGAACCATGGGGCGTGGAGACCCCTGCGCGCATCGACTTCATGCTGGGGGCAAACTCCGCGCTCGTGGCGGCGTTCCTGGGCATCGCCGAGGCGGCGCGCGACTTCACCGTGCGGTCGATGATCGAGCGCAAGAAGGGACGCCTCGGCAAGCGGCTGGCGGAGCGCGTGCCCATTCAGCAGATGGTCGCCGAAATCGAGATCGACATCGCGACGATGCGCGCGCTCGTCATCGAACACGGCCGCAAGATCGACGCCTACTACGCGCAGTATCTCGAGGGCGAAGCGCCGGCGGACGCCGCCTTCGGTCTGATGAAGGATCACCAGTGCATGAAGTGGGTGGTCAACCGCAAGGCGATCGACGTTGTGGACCGGGCGATGACGGTGAGCGGCGGCGGCTCGTACATGAGCGGCCACCTGCTGTCGCGCCTCTATCGTGACGTGCGCGCTGGCCCCTTCATGCAACCGCTGGCTCCGTACGAGGCGCTGGAGTACATCGGCAAGGTGACCCTGGGGTTGGACCCGCAGCTAGACCGCTAGCGGTGTTGTGGAGGTTGGACGCGGCGTTCTCGTAGCGGAGGAGCTTTAGCTCCGGCCCCGTGTCGCGCCCGCAGCCATCCGCTGGCCGGCGCCTCGACTAAGCCGCAGGCGGCTCCGCAACAAGGGCGCTGGTGCTCTTCGATTGCGACCGTGCTTACAAGCGGCGGAGGGACGGAGCTAAAGCTCCTCCGCTACGGAGACCTGCCGCGCCGCGTATCCGCCCAGCCTCCAGCCTCCAACCTCCAGCCGCCCAATCACAGCGGGTGCGCCGCCAGGTCGAGGACGAGGTTGATCAGGCTGCGGGCGGGCGTGCCGGTCGAGCCTTTGATGAAGACGCCCTTCTCCTTATCGGCGAAGTCGACGCCGGCGATGTCGAGGTGCGCCCACGGGCGGTCGTCGACGAACTCCCGCAGGAAGAAGGCCGCGTTGATCGAACCCGCCTTCGGGCCGCCACTGTTCTTCACGTCGGCGACGTTGCTCTTGTTGTTGTCCTTGTACTCCGCGAACATCGGCAGCTGCCACGCCTTCTCTCCCGCAGCCGCCGCAGCGGCCTCGATGCGCTTGCCGAGCGCCTCGTGCTCGGTGAAGAGGCCGTACGCCACATCGCCCAGCGCGGAGGAGATGGCGCCCGTCAGCGTGGCGACGTCGACCATCGGCGAGAGGTCGAGCTTGCAGCCGTAGGCCAGCGCGTCGGCAAGGATCAGCCGGCCTTCCGCATCCGTATTGATCACCTCGATCGTCGTCCCAGTCATCGCCCGCAGCACGTCGCCCGGCTTGATCGCGTTGCCGCCGGGCATGTTCTCGGTGGCGGGGACGAGCGCGGTCACGTTGATCTCGGGCTTGAGCCGGGCGATCGCGCCCATCGCGGCGATCACACAGGCGCCGCCGGACATGTCGCCCTTCATCTCCTCCATGCCCGCAGCCGGCTTGATCGAGATGCCGCCGGTGTCGAAGGTGATGCCCTTCCCGACGAGGCCGACCGCGCGCGCTTCGGCCGCCCCCTGGTAGGTCAGCACGATGAACTTCGGGGGCTGAGCGCTGCCCTTCGCCACGCCCAGAAACGCCCCCATGCCCATCCCTTCGGCCCATGGGCGGTCGTAGATGTGGCAGCCGAGGCCCGTCTCGCGCGCCAGCGCCTCCGCCCGCGCCGCCATCTCCGTGGGCGTGAGGATGTTCGATGGTTCGTTCGCGAGATCACGGGCGAAGTTCGCCGCCTCACCAAGGATGACGCCCCGGCGGACGCCGCGCTCGAGGCCAGCGACCTTGGTGGCGTCCTGCTCGACGAGCGTGATCGCGGCTATCGAGCCCGCCGCGTCGTCGTCCGCCTTCTTGTGACGATCGAAGCGATAGAGGCCCAGGGTTGCCCCTTCGGCCAGCGCCTGTGCGCAGGCTTCTGGATCGAGTCCGGCGATGCCCGCGCCGTGGGTGACGGTCGAGAAGCGCTCGATGCGTTTACCGCGTAGGAACTTCGCGACGCCCGCGCCGAGGTCGCGCACGCGGTCGAGGTTGAAGTCCGCGCTCTTCCCCAGCCCGGCCACCAGGACGCGCGCCGCCGGGATGCGGCCAACCGTGTGCAGCAGCGTCATCTCGCCCCACGTGCCGCGAAGGTCATGCGAGGCGATGAGCTCGCTGATCATGCCCGCCAGCGCGCGGTCGATCGCGCCGGCGCCGCCGCCGGGCGCAGAGACGCCCTCGAACAGGTTGACGACGACGCAGGGCGACTCGGTCTGGGTGATGTCGCCTTGCTGTACGGAAATCTCCATGTGTGCGTTGCCTCTCATGCTGGTGTCGTGAGAACGTGCTTTCGCCAAATATATGGTCGGCCGCGCGCGTGGGCAATGTGCGGTTCGGGGGGCGTTGCCAGGCACGCGTTGGCGCAGGAGGAACAACGCTTTTCGTTTGTGGCGCCGGTCGTCAGTCATCGGTCGGCGGGGGGGGCCGAAGGCTAGAGAGTGATTGGTTCGCGCACGCGGTTCGGGAGCAGGGCGAAAGCGGTGGCCAGCGGCCCCGGTGCTAATAATCCGGCGGCGACACGCTGCCACCGCTGCCCTGGTGCTCTTCCGTCGTCCGTTCGTTGGTGCGATTGAGCAGGTCGAGGATGCGAAGCGCCTCTTCCTCGCTGAACTGGTTCGCGATGCCGGACAGCGCGTCGTTCAGCCGCTGCTGCAACTGTTCCGCCGTCAGCTGATCGAGCTCTGATGGGACCGGCGTACCGCCCTGGGCAGCCGCGTCCGGGGTCGCGCTCGGCGTCCCGCTGGCGCCCGCCGCGGCGGGTGTGCTGCCGCGCCCATCGGAAGCAGGAGGCCCAGGCGGCGTGGGCGCCGGTGGCGGCTGCTCGAGCGGCGTGGTCGTTGCCGTCGGCGTCGCATGGAGCCTCGCCTCGACCACCTCCAGATTGTGCTTGGCGTCGGCGTCGCGCGGGTCCGCAAGCAGCGCGCGTTTGTACGCCTCGCGCGCCTCCTGCAGGCTACCGGCGCCGGCGTAGTGATTGCCCAGCTCATACTGCGCCAGCGGCACAAGCGGCCCAGCCGGCGCGAGGTCGAGCGCGCGCTGGGTGTCCTGGATGGCGTGGCTGAAGTCGCCCTGCTGGTTGTAGGCATTGCCGGAGTTG
Organism: Dehalococcoidia bacterium; assembly: GCA_038227375.1. Lineage (GTDB taxonomy): Bacteria > Chloroflexota > Dehalococcoidia > DSTF01 > JACRBR01 > JALYKW01. The sequence continues at coordinate 52,645 of JBBRPY010000009.1, read as the reverse complement.
TGGTAGAGCTCCGCGCGCGCCGGGTCGATCGCCTGCGCCGTGTGATAGGCGTCGCCCGCGGCGGCGAATTGCTGGCGGTCGTAGGCATCATTGCCACGCCGGTTCACCTCGGCCACGCCGCCGGCACAGACCGCGCCCACCAGCAGACCGACGCCGGCGAGCGGCCAGAGCCGGGCCGCGCGGCGCATCGCAATACGCGGGCCCGCGACGAGCGCCGCCGCGGCGAGGACCAGAAGCAGAGCGATAGCGACAACCACCTGGAAGCGCTCGATCGGAGTCGCCGTCTGCGCGCCGCCGAAATCCGTGCTGGCAAGCGCGCGCAGCTCCGCCGACAGACACGCCAGCGGCCGGCCGTCGCCCGCCAGCTCGATGTAGCGGCCGCGGCCATCCCGTGCGATGCCGGAGAGCGCTGCGGTGTCGAGATGGGTGATGACGGCATTGCCGCCGGCGTCGCGGCGCGCGGTGGTCTGGCCTGTCGAGGGGTCCGTATCGAGCACGGCGGCGCCGCGCCCCGTGCCCGCGCCCGCGGTGTATATCAAATAGCCTGCGGCGCGCGCGGCGGCGACCGCGGGCGCGACCCCGGCGCCGTGGTCCTCGCCGTCGGAGACGACGAGCATGACCTTCGTTTGGGCGTCGCCAGCCGCGAGCAGCCGCTGCCCTCCGCGGATCGCCGCCCCCAGGTCGGAGCCCGGCGGCACGAGGCCGCGCTCGTGGTCGACGCCGTCGATGAGCTGGCGCACGGCGCGCAGGTCAGCCGTCAGCGGCGTACGGACGAACGGCTGCCCGGCGAAGAGGATCACGCCCACGCGGTCGCCGTGCATCCGGTCGAGTAGCGAGCCGATCTCGGCTTGCGCCCGCCCGAGCCGCGTCGGCTGCGCGTCGCCAGCGAGCATGCTCTGTGATACGTCGAGCACGACGACCACGTCGATGCCGCGATCTTCGGATGGCGCGCGGTGCGACCCAAATTGGGGCCTGGCGGCAGCGAACGACGCCGCCACGATCGCCAGCGCTCCGGTCGCCGGCGCGATGTACGCTGCAGCCGATCGCGGATGGACGCCACCGAAGCGCACCCGCGCCCGGGCGCGCCACCAGAGGCCGCCCGCCGCCATCGCGCCGGCGACCGGAGCCAGGGCGAGCAGCCAGAGGTAACCGGCGGCGCCAAAGCTCATGTCAGGCTCCGCAGCCACGAATGGCGGAGCGCGATCTCCGCCGCCAGCAACGCAACTGCCGCCGCGAGCAGCCACGGCGCGATGTCGTCGAATCGCATCACGATGCGATCTTCGAACCGCGACTTTTCGAGCTGGTCGATCTCCTGGTAGATCCGCCGCAGCGCTTCGGGGTCTTCGGCGCGGTTGTAGGTCCCGTGCGCGACGTCGGCGATCGCCTTTAGCGCCGCCTCGTCCACCTCGGTGGCCGGCTGTCCGGGATTCCTCCCGCGTGTCACCACGCCGACGGTGTACACGCGCACGCCCAGCTTCTCGGCAATGCGGGCGGCGGCGAGCGGCTGGATCTGCAGCCCGTTGTTCTCGCCGTCGGTGAGCAAGATGACGATGCGGCTCGCGGCGGTGGAATCGCGCAGCAGGTTCACGGATTGGCCCATTGCGACGCCGATCGCCGTGCCGTCCGCGAGACTGATCCGGTCGACCTCGGCGATGTCTTGCGCGACGACGCTGTAGTCGGTCGTGAGCGGACTCAATGTGAGCGTGGATCCCTGAAACACGACGAGTCCGACGCGGTCGCCGGTGCGCCCCTGCACGAAGCGCGTGAGCACGTCCTTCGCGGCGGAGAGCCGGGATCGGCCGCCGGCGAAGGGCAACGACATGCTCGTCGAGATGTCGAACGCCAGAACGATGTCGATGCCGTTGCCCCTCGTCCGCGCCACCGCCTCGCCCCGCTGCGGGCGCGCCAGCGCGAAGACGAGCAGCGCGACCGCGGCGATCCTCAGCGCCGGCAGCAGCCGCTGCCCGCGAAGACGCCAGGTCGGGCGGAACGCGGGCAGCGCGGCGATGGAGCCAATGCTTGTCGCGGGAGGACGGCTGCGATAGAGGAATGCCACAAGCGCAGGCAGAAGCAGCAGGAACAGCAGCGCAGCGGGCGTCTCGAACCGGAAGCCGTCCATGCGGACACCGTAGCACGGCCGGTCGGGAGAAGTCGGAGGTCAGAAGTCGGAGTATTCAGCCGACCGCATCCGACGCTTCGTCCGAATTTCTGTCGTCCGACTTCCGATTTCCGACTTCCGTTAACCTTCCCGTATGCCCGATGCGCACGTACACGTCGCGCTGCACACCATGAGCAACGCCATCCTCGCGATCTCGGCGGAGCTGTCGTGGGACGCCGTGCTGCAGAAGCTGGTCGATGGCGCGCGCGAGCTTGCGGGCGCGCGGTACGCCGCGCTCGGCATCCCCGACGGCGAGGGCGGGTTCGAAGAGTTCATCACCTCCGGCATGAGCGACGAGCAGATCGCGGCGATTGGCTGGCTTCCGCGCACCCACGGCATGCTGGGCGAGATGCTCGAAGACGCCGCGCCGTACCGCGCTGCCGATATTCAGCAGGACCCTCGCTTCGTCGGCTGGCCGGCTGCGCATCCCAGCATGCGCACCTTCATGGGCGTGCCCGTCGTCGCCAAGGGGACGATCGTCGCCGCGTTCTACCTGACGGACAAGCTTGCGGCGGACGAATTCACGGAGGAGGACGAGCATATCATCGCGATGCTCGCGGCCCACGCCGCCATCGCGATCGAGAACGCCCGCCTCTTCGAGCGAAGCCGCGAGCTGAGCGTGGTCGAGGAGCGCAACCGCCTGGCGCGCGAACTGCACGACTCGGTGACGCAGACGATCTTCAGCGTCGTGCTCACCGCCGAGGCCGCAAGCACGCTGGTCGACCGCGACCCCGGCGAGGCGAAGGTGCAACTACAGGCCGTGCAGAGTCTGGCGCGCGGCGCGCTGCAAGAGATGCGCTCGCTGATCTTCGAACTGCGGTCGGCCGATCTCGCCGCCGACGGCCTGGTTGCGACGCTGCGGAAGCACATCGATGTCGTGCGCCGCGTCCGCTCGGAGGAGATCGAGCTGCGCGTCGATGCCGAGCGCGCGCTGCCCGCGGCGCTGGAACGCGAGCTGTTTCGCATCGCCCAGGAGGCGCTGAACAACGCCTTGAATCACGCCAGCGCCCGCGGCATCGACGTGTCGCTGTTGTTCGAGAAGGCGTGTGTCGCCCTCACCGTGCGCGATAATGGCACGGGCTTCGACCCGCAGGCGCCGGCGATTCGCTCGAAGCGATTGGGCCTGACGTCGATGCGCGAGCGAGCGGAGGCGATCGGCGCCACACTACGCATCGATTCCGCGCCGGGCGCCGGGACGACGGTCCATCTTGAGGTGCCGGTTGAGTGAGAAGATCCGTGTGCTGATCTGCGACGACCACGAGGTGGTGCGCCAGGGGCTGACGACGTTCCTGGAGCTGCAGGAGGACATCGAGATCGCCGGACAGGCGTCAGACGGCGTTGACGCCGTGGCGAAGGCGGCGGCGATCGGCCCGGATGTGATCCTGATGGATGTCGTCATGCCGAAGGTTGACGGCATCGAGGCGATCCGCCGCATCGTCGCCGCGGACGCAGCAGCGAAGGTCATCGTGCTGACGAGCTTTGCGGAGGACGACAAGATTTTTCCCGCGATCCGCGCCGGCGCCATCGGCTACCTGATGAAGGATGTGTCGCCGCAGGACCTCGCGCGGGCGATCCGCATGGCGCGCGACGGCGAACCGCTGCTGCATCCCGACGTCGCCCGCCGCCTGATGACGGAGCTGAGCAGCGGTGGCGTGAACCCGGAACTGGCCCGGCTGACCGAGCGCGAGACGGAGGTGCTCCGGCTGATCGCGCAGGGCCGGGCGAACAAAGAGATCGCCCGCGATCTCGTGCTTTCGGAGAAGACGGTGAAGACGCACGTCAGCAATATCTTACAGAAGCTCCACCTGGCGGACCGCACGCAGGCGGCACTGTTCGCCGTCCGGCAGCACCTGGTCGACAATGCGTAGGCCGGCGGTCAAAAGGGCTTGAATTCCGGCAGCCAGACCATAATCGGCACGAGAAAGAGGATGATCAGGCAGAGGACGATGGGCACGTTGTCGTTCACCAGCTCGGTCAGCTCGTCGGTCGATTTTTTCCGCTTCTTCGACTTCAGCGCCTCGATTTCGACGCGGTTCAGCGCGTGGCCGAGGAGCGGGATGCAGACGAAGAGCACGAACAAATACAGCACTTCCAGCGCCAGCAACCAGCCCGTGGTGAAGAAGTTGTAGCCCTCGTCCGCGGCGAGAAACAGCCCCGTCGCCCCCACCGCGATGGCGCCGGGTAGCAGCCCCGCCTTGTGCCCCGTCGACGCGTCCTCGAAGGCGACGATGGCGCGGTCGATGTCGTCTTCGCGCCAGCCACGCCACAGCGCGACCATCACGGCGCCCAGGCCGGCCATCATCAGGAAGAGGGAGAGGAAGTGGAGCGCGGCGAGGATCTGCTCGCTGGTGCTCACACGCCTCCGGCAGCGACAGTCTCGCCGACGGCGGGGGCGTGCACGCGCTCGGACGTCAGCAGCCCGCCTTCGACGCCAGCGTGCCGCGTCTTTGCGGCCGCGATGAAGGCGCGGAAGAGCGGGTGCGGGCGGTCCGGCCGAGAGCGGAACTCCGGATGAAACTGCGAGCCGACCATGAACGGATGGTCCGCGATCTCGGCGATCTCGACGAGACTGCCGTCGGGCGATGTGCCGCTGGCGATCAGGCCGGCTGCGGCGAGCTGATCGCGGTAGGCGTTGTTGAACTCGTAGCGGTGGCGGTGACGCTCGGTCACTTCCTCGACTCCATACGCCGCAGCCGCTTTCGTGCCGGGCACCAGCGTGCAGGGGTAGCCGCCGAGGCGCATGGTGCCGCCCTTGTCCTCGACACCGGTCTGCTCGCTCAGCAGGCTGATCAGCGGGTGGGGCGTCTGCGCGTTCACCTCCGTGGAGTTCGCGCCGATCAGGCCGAGAACGTGCCGGGCGAATTCGATCACCATCATCTGCATGCCCAGGCAGACACCGAGGTACGGGATGCCGTTCTCGCGTGCATAGCGTGCGGCCTCGAGCTTGCCCTCGATGCCGCGGTTGCCGAAGCCCGGGCAGACGAGGATGCCGGAGACGCCTTCGAGCACCTGGGCGACGGGCTCCTGCTCCAGCCTCTCGGAGTGGATCCAGCGGATATCGATCGCCACGCGGTGGGCGATGCCGGCGTGGATCAGCGCTTCCTTGATCGAGAGATATGCGTCGTGCAGCTCGACGTACTTGCCCACCACCGCGATGCTCACCGTGGCGGTCGGGTGCTCGAGCCGGTCGACGAGCTCGCGCCAGCCGGCCAGGTCGCGCGGCGCGGCGTCGAGCCGCAGCAGCTCGATCACGTAGTCGCCGAGATTCTCGTCCTGCAGCACCAGCGGCACCTGATAGATGCTGTCCACCGTCGGCAGTGAGATGACGCCGCGCTCCTGCACGTCGCAGAAGAGCGCGATCTTGCGGCGGAGATCGACAGTGACATCGTGGTCCGCGCGGCAGAGGATCACGTCCGGCTGGATGCCGGCGCTGCGCAGCTCGCGCACGGAGTGCTGCGTCGGCTTGGTCTTCAGTTCGTTGGTAGAGCCGACGTGCGGGAGGAACGTGACGTGGATCGAGAGCGTATCTTCGGGCCGCTCTTCGCGGCGAATCTGGCGGATCGCCTCCAGGAAGGGCTGACCCTCGATGTCGCCCACCGTGCCGCCGACCTCGACGATCACCACCTGCGCTTCGGTGTCGCGCGCGATGTGTCGGACGCGCGCCTTGATCTCGTTGGTGACGTGCGGGATCGCCTGGATGGTGCCGCCCAGGAACTCGCCCTTGCGCTCTTTGGCGATCACCGCCTGGTAGATCTGGCCGGTCGTGACGGAGCTCGCTTTCGTCAGCTCCTCGTCGATGAAGCGCTCGTAATGGCCGAGGTCGAGGTCCGTCTCGGCGCCGTCGCTGGTGACGAAGACCTCGCCGTGCTGGTACGGCGACATCGTGCCGGGATCGACGTTGAGGTAGGGGTCGAGCTTCTGGATCGAGACGGAGATGTTGCGGCTTTTGAGGATGCGTCCGAGGGCGGCAGTCGTGATGCCTTTACCGACGGAGCTGACGACGCCGCCGGTCACAAAGATGTACTTTGGCATGCTCTCCTTGCGGGCCCGGGGACCGGCCACAAAAGCAATGGCGGCACCTCTCGGGGATGCCGCCCATCAGCATAATATCCGCGTGGCCGGTGCGATGACAAGATCGGCGCTGCGTGCACACCTGCCCGCACGGCGCTCGTGCGGCTGCAACAGAGATCTCTGTGGCTTCTGTGTTTTCTGTGGACGACACGCTGCCTCACCCCCGGCCCCTCTCCACCGCTGTACAAACAACCGCGTGGAGAGGGGAGCTTGGCATGGCGGGATTGCTCGATGCCTCGTGCCCCAGCCTCAAAGCCAGTGATGGGTCGCACCCAACCCTAGAGCGTCATCCCCGGCGCGCTGCTACGCTGAGCCTCCAACAGAGAGGGAGGCGCAGCGTGGCAGAACTCAGTTTCGAGAAGGTGATCTACGAGAAGCGCGGCCGGATCGGCATCGTCACGATCAACCGGCCGGAGCGGATGAACGCCATCGACCCGCAGACCTCGGCGGAGCTGCACACCGCCTGGTGCGATTTCCGTGACGACGACGACCTCTGGGTAGGTATCTTTACCGGCGCCGGCGAGAAGGCGTTCTCGGCCGGGAACGACCTCGTCGCAATGTCGCAAATGCAGCAGCAGGGGATGAACGCCGTGAGCGCAGCGTACTCGCGCGCGCCCTTCGGCGGCATCACCCGCAACTTCGCGTGCTGGAAGCCGATGATCGCCGCGGTCAACGGCTATTGCCTCGCGGGCGGGCTGGAGATGGCGCTCGCCTGCGATGTCCGCATAGCAGCCGAGCACGCGGTCTTCGGGCTGCCGGAGGTGACGCGCGCGATCATCCCAGGCGCAGGCGGCACACAGCGGCTGCCGCGCCTGATCCCGTTCGGCGCCGCGCTGGAGCTGATCATGACGGGCGGCAAGTTCGATGTCGATTGGGCGAAGAAGAACGGCCTCGTGAACCACGTCGTCCCGGGCGATCAGGTGATGCCGCGCGCGATCGCGATGGCGGAGGCGATCTGCGAGAACGGGCCGCTCGCCGTGCGCCTGGCGAAGGAGGCGGCGTACCAGGGCCTCAGCCTGACGATCGCCGATGGCCTGCACTTCGAAAACGAGCAGTCACGCAAGGTGCTCGCGTCGGAGGACGCACGTGAGGGCCCGCTCGCCTTCGCGCAGAAGCGCAAGCCCGCGTACAAGGGGCGGTGACGCGCAGGACTGGAGTACTCGCGCTACGCTACAACTAGGGCGCATAAACGCATGCCTGGTGTCGCAGCCGGAAGACGGGACGCCCTCCATCGCGATACTCTGTTGGGGCAATGGTGGCACCTGCGGGGAACTCGTTGGGCGGAAGAGCAACATCGATGCGCGCTGGCCTGCGTCCCGTGAGGGTTGTCGCGCGGCCGCTCTTTTGGCTCGCAATCGCTGTCGCGGGCTTCGCGTTCGCTGGCATCGGTGTGCTGATCGATGCGTACCGCTACGGGCACGGCGCCGCGCCTGCAGAACTGGTCAGCCGGTCGAACCCGGGGATCCTCATTTCGCTCAACGGGGCCGGCATCGCGGCGCTCGGCGTGTTAGTAGCGTTGTCACTACTTGCATTTGACGATGTCGAATCGGTGGACGCCGCCGCGCGCCGTTGGATGGCCGTGGTCTTCGCTTGGATTGGAATCGCGTGCATTGCGACGGCGGCTGTGACATACGCAATGACATCAGGACTGACGGTCGGTACGTCTCGGTCCGGTGCGAGCGCTGTCCTGCTCGTGCCCACGAGCACGGCGCCAGCTCGAACCAAGGCGTTCAGCCTGCAGGGACTGGTCACGTTGCGCGGGACTCTGACACTAGACGACCGGCCTCTCCAGGCGGACTTTCTCGGTGCACGCGTCGTTCACGATGGACTCGTGTCCGCGTGTCAGCAAGACATCCCACGGGTCGACGGCGGCGGGTACGAAATCGGCGTCATGGCGGATGCCGCCGCGCGCGGCTGCGGCGCACCGTCCGCGCGGATCGTCCTCTGGACGTTCGTCGGCGGCCAATTCCTCTACAGCCGGGAAACGGCGCCTTGGCCCGGCGATGGCGCCTCCGCGACATTCGACGCCAGTTTCTCGACGTCTGGCCCATCCGGAGCGGCCGCCGATGTGACCGCGTTTAAGGGGCACGTCGCGCGCAGGGACGGCACGCGGCTCGGAGGCGGCAGCGTCGTCGAGGCATGGGTCGGCGGCACGCGGTGCGGCGTGGCCACGGTGCGCGGCGACCCCGATGCATGGTTCACGCTGTTGGTAGCGGGGCCACAGCTCACTGGCTGCGCCAGGGATGGACGGATTACCTTCCGTGCAAACGGAGAGATGGCCATCGAAACGGCGACGAACGATCTCGGCGGAGACGCCGCGGGCCACACGATTGAGCTCACTATCGGATGAGTACTACGGTCTCGCTGATCCGTCGGGACGCCATGAGCTCGTTTGATCTGGATCGATCCGCCGCCTTGAACTGACGTGTCCGTTTCCACGCCGTGAAAAAGGCAGGGGCGGAGGGCGTAACGGCACAACCGTCGCTTGCACTACGCTCCTCCCATGGAACCCGACGTCCGCTACTGCACCACCGCCGACGGCGTGCGCATCACCTACACGGTCACCGGCTCGGGCCCTGTCCACGTGCACATGGTCGACCCGCTAGTAAGCCACGTCCGGCTCGAATGGTCGCATCCCGTGTCGAAGCGCATCGCTGAGGAGGCCGCGCGCCACAACACGCTCGTCCACTTCGATCTGCGCGGGTCAGGTCTATCCGAGCGCGTGCTGCCCACATCTCTTGAAGCTTGCGTCCTCGACATCGAGGCGGTGGTCGATCGGCTGCAGCTCGAACCGTTTATTCTCTTTGGACACTTCGTCGGCGCCCGCGTAGGGATCTCCTTCGCCGCGCAGCACCCGGATCAAGTCCGCATGCTCATCCTTCTGAACGCCAGCATCACATTTCCCGATCTACCACCCACAGCCCCACACCTTGCCCTTCGCGCACTCGCCGACTACGACTGGGAGACCTACACCGAGGTCCTTGCCGGTCTCTACTGGGGCTGGGCAGCCGGTGAGCAGCGGACGCAGTACGCGAAAGTCCTCCGCGCCTCGATGACCTGGGACGACACCAGGCGCGGACGGGACGTTCCCGCAGCGCACACTTTTCTTTCGCAGATCACGGCTCCCACGCTCGTGGTGCATCATCAAGAAACGAACATTACGTCGCTCGAGCTCGGGAGGCGTCTTGCCGCTCAGGTCCCGGACGCGCGTCTGGTCACGCTGGAGGGAACGGCGCTGGTCTCGGCCATAGGCGATCCTCGCATGCGGGCAGCCGTCGAGGAATTCGAACGCATGTGGTCGATGCAATCGCCGGAAGCCAACCTGGCCCGCTCGTCTGGTGTGCGCACGGTGCTCTTCAGCGACCTCGTCGGGCACACGGAGATGATGCGGCGGCTCGGGGACGCCGGAGGCCGGGAGGTCCTGCGCGAGCACGAGCGGATCACCCGCGAGGCGATCGGCAGGCATGGTGGCGCCGAAATCAAGACCGACGGCGACAGCTTCATGGTCTCGTTCGGCTCCGTCGCCGCGGCGATGGAGTGCGCAATCGGCCTGCAGCAAGCCTTCGCGTCGCGCAACGAGACCGGCGTTGAGCCGCTGCGTGTGCGCATCGGGCTGAACGCCGGCGAGCCGATCGAGGAGGCCGGCGACCTCTTCGGCGAGGCGGTGATCCTCGCCGCGCGCATTGCCGCACAGGCCGGCGAGGGCGAGATCTTCATCGCAGAGCCGGTGCGGCACCTGCTGGCGGGCAAGGGCTTCGTCTTCGCCGACCGCGGTGAGTTTTTGCCGAAGGGCTTCGAAGACGCCGTGCGGCTGTTCGAAGTCCGCTGGCGACCGTAGGCCGACACCCGTGGAGTATCAGACCGGAAACGCTGAGCTTTCAGAGCCAGTTGGTACATTGGCTTGGGCGGCCCGGCAAAGAGTCCAGCGGCAATGGTGAACAGCGAGGCAGACCGATGTCAGGGGAACGGGGTGCCCAAGAGGGCTATCTGGTCGTCGCCGATATCTCCGGGTATACAGCGTTTCTTGTCGAAACTGAACTGGAGCATGCCCACGCGATCGTCCACGAGCTGACGACGCTGGTGCGGGAGCGGTTAGTCCCACCAATGCGCTTCGTCAAATTGGAGGGTGACGCCGTGTTGTGCTACGCCGACGGCGCCGCGTTTGGCGACGGCGAACGCCTGGCAGAGCTGCTTGAGGCTTGCTACTTCGACTTCTCGAACCGGTTGCTCGATATGGCGCGCGCCACGACCTGTCGTTGTGCCGCCTGCGCCACCATGGGCTCTCTGGATCTCAAGTTCGTTGCTCATTTCGGCGCCTTCGTCGTGCAGCGAGATGCTGGCGTCGACGACCTCGCAGGTGCGGACGTCATCTTGATTCATCGGCTGCTGAAGAACAGCATCACCGAGCGCATGGGTTACAGCGCCTACGTGTTCTTCACTGATGACTGCCTCCAGCACATGCCCGCGTCCTTGGAGCTGCCGCGGCACGCCGAGACGTACGAGCTCTTCGGCGAGACGACGGGCGGCGTGCACGATCTCGAGCCCGTCCTGCACCAAATGCGCGAAGAGCGGTACGAATACATCGGTTCGGCTGATGCCGACATCGAATTGACGCTTCACATACCAGCGCCGCCGCCGGTTGTTTGGGGCTATCTGGTCGATCCGGTGGCGCGTCTCCGCTGGGCGTGCCGGTGGGGTGATAGCAACCCAGACAAGTCCGAGGTCAACGACGACGGCCGCGTCGGAACTGGAGCGAAGTCTCATTGCAATCACGGACCGGGAATGGTCAGCTCGCGCGAGTACATCGACTGGCGACCGTTTAGCTATTTCACCTGCCATACCACAACGCAGGTCAAGGGTGGATTTATTTCTTCGCGAGCCGTCACGGAGACGTTTGAGTTCGTGGCGCAAGACGGCGGCACGCTGGTCCACTACCGTATGCGACTCATCAATCGAAGCCGGCTGTCGATGCTCTTGTTTCAGCCGGTCGCGCTGCTCTATCGGGGCTCTTGGGCGCAATGGCGCACCAATCTACTGAGTGTGCTTGAAGAGGATAGGGCGGTGCTCGATGCGATCGAGCATTCCGATGCCGATGCAGTGATGCCGTTCAGTCGCGTCGAGGGCACTGTTAGCGCCCCGTAGACTTGAATCTGCGGCGTTCGGGCTAAACGCCCTTTACTCATCAATGATCGCATGCCCGACTCGGCGGCATCGGCTCGTCTGGTTTGGATCGATTCGCCGCCACTCACCCATCGAGGGTCAGGCCTCGCCGTGACAGGTCGGGCGCTCGAAGGTGCACTGTGCGTCTCGTCGCCGAACAGACAGAACAGCCGCGTGAGAGACCGCGGTGTCCCGCCGAGCCGTAAAGGGCGTCTACTTGATGTCGATCTCGCCCTGCATCTGCGTCGGGTGGATGTTGCAGCGGTAATAGAGGCCCGTGCCGGCGGTGACCGTCAGCGTCTTCGTCGCGCCCGGGCTGACGCTACTCGTATCGGCGCCCGCGATCGGACTTGTGTACGCGTCGTCGGTGAAGAATGTCAGCGTGTGCGCGGTGGCGCCGGTGTTCTTGAAGGTGATCGCGATCGTATCGCCCTTCGATACGTCGAGGCTGTCGGCACTGAACGAGAAGTCCTTCGCCGTGATCGTCAGCGTCTTCTGTGCGCCACCGCTCGCCGGCGTTGTGGCGCTCGATGACGACGTCTTGGCGGCGGTGCTGCCCGCCGTCGGCGACCCGCTCGCGCCCGTGCTTGCCTTCGTCGCCGCCGAGGTCGGGTTCGCCGGCGCCTTGGCCGCCGCCGTCGCCGTCTTGTCGGCATTGCTCGTGCTGCTGCCGCACGCTGCCGCTGTCATCACCAGCAGCACTGCCCCCAGTGCGAACGCGATGCGTCCTGATTTCATCTCGACCGTCCTTCCGTTCATCTCCCACGAGGATTGGGTTACGAGCGAAGGTACGGCGGGCGCCCGTGTGCGGATCTATCGATTCGGAGTACGGGGTCGATGTTGGATGTTGGATGTTGGATGTTGGAGCCGGGCGCGGGATTGGGCTTCCCGCTCCACGCGGTGGAGAGGGGCGGGGGGTGAGGCCGGGTGTGCGATCGATCTGATCGCCGCCACAGACTTCCGTAAGGGGTGAGGCGAGGACGGAGGCGGCCCGACGCCAGGGGAGGAGGGGGCCGCCTCCGTTTGTATAGACCGCGCGGGTCACCGCGCGATGCTACCGAATGTAGTGCGGCGAGCGCCGCGTGTGACGGCCGCCGGCAAGCGCCACGCCGCGAACTGCCGGCATCGCCTCAGACGGCGATCTCGCCGCGTTCGCCCGTCCTCACGCGCATCACCTCGGCGATGTCGGAGACGAAGACCTTGCCGTCGCCGACGGCGCCGGTACGCGCGCACTCTTCGATCGCCACCAGCGCCGGTTCGACGAGCGACGCCGGAATCACCATCTCGAGCTTGACCTTGGGCAGCAGGTCGACCCTGTACGAGTTGCCCTTCCACTGCCGGGTGATGCCCCGCTGCGCGCCATGACCAAGCACCTGCGTGATCGTCATGCCGCCGATGCCGACGTCTTCGAGCGCCTTGCGCACGACCGGCAGCATCTCCGGCCTGATGATCGCTTCTACTTTTTGCATGACCTCATTCCTCCCTGTGAGTCCGCGCATCTCGCGCGCCTTGATGCAATTCTGCGGCGGCGCCTGCGCTGCGGGGCGAGGGCTCCTCGGGCAGCGCAGGCCGCCGCTTATCCGGCTAGCGATTGGCGCCCGATCCCGCTGGCACCGGCGCGGACGGCGGCATCGCCCCGTTTCCGGCGGGCGGGCCGGTGAAGCCGCCCAGCATCCCGCGATTGACCACGAACTCCGGGTACGCCGATGCGCCGTGCTCGTGGATGTCGAGGCCCTCGCGCTCGCCCTCCTCTGAGATGCGGAGCGTGCGCGTCGCCTTCACGGCGTACATCAGGACCATCGATACGGCGAACACCGCCACCGCGACGGAGACGGCGCCGTACGTCTGCACCCAGAGCAGGTGCGTGCCGCCACCGTAGAACAGTCCCTCGACGGGAGCCGACACATCGGCGCCCGTTGGCGTCGGCAGGCCGAAGCGGCCAGCTGCAAAGAGCCCCAGCGACATCGTGCCCGCCATGCCGGCGAACATGTGCACGGGGACGGCGCCGATCGGGTCATCGATGCGCAGGTACTCGAGCACTTCCAGGCCGATGATCATCGCCGTCGCGCCGATGATGCCGATGAAGAACGCCCCCGTCGGGTTGACCCAGTAGCAGGGAGCCGTGATCGCCACGAGTCCCGCCAGGAAGCCGTTGGTCAGCAGCCCGAGGTCCCACTTGCCGCTGCGAGCATACGAATAGAACAGGGCCGTCAGCCCCGCCGAGCAGGCGGCGAACGTCGTGTTGAAGGACACGCGGCCGATCCCTTGCGCGTCCAGCGCGGAGAGTGTGCTTCCGGGATTGAAGCCGTACCAGCCGAACCAGAGGATCAGGCCACCGACCGCGCCCAACAGCAGGTTGTGGGGCGGCATCGGCCCGCCACCATCTCTGCGGAAGACGCGGCCCAGGCGCGGCCCGAGAGCGATCGCTCCGGCCAGCGAGATCGTGCCGCCGATCGTGTGGACGACGGTGGAGCCGGCAAAGTCGAGGAAGCCGCGCAGCGCCAACCAGCCGTCCGGCCCCCAGGCCCAGTGGCCGACGATCGGGTAGATGAACCCCGTGACGCCGATGCTGTAGAGGATATCGCCGATAAAGCCGCAACGGCCCACCATGGCGCCCGACGTGATCGTCGAAGCTGTGTCGGCGAAGGCGAACTGGAACACCCAGAACGCAAGCAGCGGCACGCCCGTGGTGCCGTACGTCTCCGGCAGGTTCTGCAAGAAGAAGCCGTGCGTGCCGATGAACTTGTTGCCATCTTCGAACATGAAGGCGAAGCCAACAGCCCAGAAGAGGATGCCGCAGATGCAGGTGTCGGCGATGCCTTCGACCAGCACGTTGACCGACTCGCGTTCTCGCGCGAAGCCGGACTCAAGCATCACGAAACCGACCTGCATGGCGAAGACCAGGAACGCGGCAATCAGCACCCAGACGGTGTTGATCGCATTGACGGAGGCCACCGGATCGATCGTGTCGGCGCCATCCTGCGCGTTGGCGGTCCCCGGCATCAGCGCGTGGATCAGGAAGAGGACGATCGCCAGACCGATCATCTTTCCGCCCATCAGCAGCGCGACATTGCGCCGCCGAATCGGGTCACGAAGATTGGTGCGAAAGCGGTCTAATGCGGTGTCCATGCGGCCTCCCTCGGATAGTGGAAGGGAAGCGCCGCCGGCTGTGCGCCAACGGCAACTGCCCCCGGCGTTGTCGATGGCTGATCATGCCGGAAGCGCGTTTCGCCAGGGTGTCGCTGCGATGAACAGCGCGTGACGCCGGTGTTACCGGCAGATTGCGCTGGACGGTGGCGATGCCGGTTAGGCTCGACGTGTCGCGGCGTCAAGAAAGATGGCGGCGCAGGAGCGACCGCTACTCGCCCGTCTGCACATCCTCTACGAACTCGCGAAGTGTGTGGACGACCGCGAGGCGGGGCGGCAGCCGCGTGCCGCCAGCGTGGGCGTGATCGAGCAGGTACACGCGCGATACGCCGTGATTCGCGAGGTGGTAGGCCGTGCGCGGGTCGTCATCGATGTGCACGTCGATGCCGAGCATGCGCGCCATCGCGAGCTTGTGCTGCGGCGGGCGCAGGCCAGGCGGCGCCATGCGGATGCCTGCGATCGCGGTGTCGAGATGATGGCGGTGTAGCCATCTCCTGAGCAGCGCCTCTCCCGAAGCGCTGCGTCCGGTGACGATGTAGAGTTCGTTTCCGGCCGAGAGGTCGCGCAGCGTCTGCGCGGCGTCCGGGGCCATGCGGCGCCATCCGAAGCGCAGGTATTCCAGCGCGAGCCGAAGCCGGCTCGGCGGGGGAGTTGCCGCGTACAGCGACTCGTAGCCGGCAGGAAGGTCGTCGACCGCAGAGGGGGCGTGTACGGCGAAGCGACCGAAGGGGGTGAGGCAGAGGACGCCGTCGAAGTCGAAGCTGATCCGCATCAGGTCGTGCTGGCGCCAGCGAGCGAAATCGCAGTGGCCGCGACGGCGTCGATGCGCGCGAGCAGTCTCGCTTCCGGCTGGCCGTCGGCGAACTGATCATCCGTCGCATACACGCCCGAAATCGGCACGCCATCGAGGCTGGCGAACAGCGGCCGCATGCCGTATTCCACCGCCAGGAAGTGCGCTGGCGACGCGGCGGTCAGGATCGGGATGCAGATTGTGCCCGCAAGATGCGCGGGCGGCATCAGGTCGAACAGGCACTTCATGACGCCCGTGTACAGCGCGCGGTACGTCGGCGACGCGGCGATGACAATCTGAGCGGCGCCTACCGCCGTGAGCGCGGCATCCAGCTCCGACGCCGCCTCGCGCGCGACCAGCGCCGCCGCCGACAGTTCGGCAACGTCAATCAGCTCCGTCTCGCAGTCCGAGCGGGCAAGCGCCTCGAGCATCAGCGCCGCCAGCGTCTTTGACTTCGACGGCGCGCGTGGGCTACCGGAGATCGCGACGGCGCGCAGAGCCGGCACTATGCGTGCGCCAACTCGCGCTCTTCGGGCGCCGCGGGCACGGTCGCTTCGCCCTTGAAGAAGGGGATGACGTACCTGCCGAAGCGTTCGGCTTCCTCGAGATGCGGGTAGCCGGAGAGGATGAAGGTATCGATGCCTTCGTCGACGTACTCACGAAAGCGCGCCGCGACCTGCTCGGGCGCGCCGACGATCGCCAGACCGACGCCGAGGCGGGCGCGGCCGATGCCCGTCCAGAGATTCGGGCCGAGCCACTCGCCCTGCTCGCGGAGCGCGCGCTGGCGCTTCTCGCCCTCGGAGTCGGCGCCGCTCATGTGCTTCGCCATCATGCCCTCGAACTTCTCCGGCACGTCGGCGACGAGCGCCTCCGCGGCGGCGCGCGCCTCCTCCTCGGTCTCGCGCACGCAGACCAGCACGCGCATGCCGAAGCGCAGCGTGCGTCCGAGCGCGGCGGCGCGCTGCCGCATGTCGGCGATGCGTTCCCGCACCATCTCGATCGGTTCTCCCCAGAGCAGGTAGACGTCCGATTCCTCGGCGCCGACCCTCCGCGCAGCCTCCGAAGCGCCGCCGAAGTAGAACGGTGGCTGCGGCTTCTGGTACGGCTTCGGGAAGACGTTCCCCTTCTCTACTTTGTAGAAGCGGCCCTGATGGTCCCACGAGCGCGGCTCCGTCCAGGCTTTGCGCACCACCTGCATGAACTCTTGCGTGCGCTCGTAGCGGTCGTCGTGCTCGGTGAAGTCGCCGTCCGCCGCCAGCTCGGCGGGAAAGCCGCCGGTGACGACATTGATCAGCACACGCCCGCGCGTCATTTGGTCGAGCGTGTTCGACATCTTCGCGGCGACCGTCGGCGCCACAAAGCCCGGCCGCATGGCGACGAGGAACTTCAGCTTCTCCGTGCGCGAGGCCACCATCGCCGAGGCGAGCCAGGCGTCCTCACAGGTCGTCCCCACCGGCACGAGCGCGAAGACGAAGCCTGCATCCTCGGCCGTCTTCGCGACGCGGACGAGGTAGTCGGTGGTCGCCTCGCGCGTCGGCGGCCCGATCACCTCGGTGTCGCCCATGGTCGGAAGAAACCAGCCGAAATCGATGCTCATGGCGAACGCTCCGTGCTGCGCGGGATTGGGTATGGGATGGAGTATAGGCTGCGCTTGCGGGTGCCGGAAGTTGGAGGCTGGAAGCAGGAAGCGGGAGATGGAAGTGCGACGTGTTGACTTTCGACCCCCGACTTCCGACGGTCTCCCGCGCGACCCCCGCCGACCGACGACCGACGACCGCGCGACCGAACTACAGCTTCTCCGCCTTCTCCAACTCAAAGCCCGTGTGCAGCGCGCGGACGGCATCGGCGACGCTGGCCTCGGGGATGATGCAGGTAATCCGGATCTCGCTGGTGGAGATGACCTCGATGTTGATCCCGGCCTCCGAAAGCACACGGAACATGCGGGCTGCGTACCCGGGCGCGCTCTGGATGCCGGTACCGACGATGCTCACCTTCCCCATGTGCTCGTCGGCCACCACCTCCTTCGCGCCGATGGCGCTGGCGATCCTGCGCACGTGCGGCAGCGCCTGCGCCAGGTCGTTCTTGGAGATGGTGAAGGTGATATCGGTGAGCGCTTCCTCGCTGGCGTTCTGGACGATCGTATCCACTGACAGGTGCGCTTCCGCCAGCGGCTCGAACAGCTCGGCGGCGACGCCGGGGCGGTCCGGAACGTGCCGGACCGTGATCTTCGCGACGTCGAGGTCGTGCGCGATGCCCCGCACCCGGTTGAAGCCTTCCATATCGACGCCTCCATGTATGAGCGTGCCCGGCGCGTCCTTGTGGCTGGACGCAACCAGTATCGGGATGTTGTAGACGGAGCCAAGCTCCACCGCGCGCGGCGCCATCACCTTCGCGCCTTTGCTCGCCAGCTCGAGCATCTCCTCGTACGAGATGTCGCGCAGCTTGCGGGCGTCGGGCAC
This sequence comes from Dehalococcoidia bacterium, assembly GCA_038227375.1. Lineage (GTDB taxonomy): Bacteria > Chloroflexota > Dehalococcoidia > DSTF01 > JACRBR01 > JALYKW01. The sequence continues at coordinate 34,860 of JBBRPY010000009.1, read as the reverse complement.
GATGCGCGGATCGGCCGTGTACACGCCGTCGACGTCGGTGTAAATCTCGCAGCGCGCCTGCAGCGCCGCGGCGAAGGCGACGGCCGTCGTGTCGGAGCCACCGCGCCCGATCGTCGCCACATCCATCTCTTCCGTCAGGCCCTGGAAGCCGGCGACGATGACGACGCGCCCACGCTCCACTTCCTCGCGTACCCGCCTGGGCTCGATCGCCAGGATGCGCGCGTTGCGGTGGACGGAATCCGTGCGCATGCCCGCCTGGCCGCCGGAGAGGCTGATCGCATCGACACCCAACGCATGCAGCGCCATGACGATGAGGGCGCTCGATTGCGTCTCGCCCGTGCTGAGCAGGACATCCATCTCGCGCGCCTCGGGCGCGTCGGTGATCTGCTTCGCCAGCGCGATCAGCTCGTCGGTGGTGTCGCCCATCGCCGAGACTACGGCGACGACGTGATCGCCGCTATCGCAGCGCCGGTTGATGCGTAGCGCAACGTTCTTGATCAGGGCGGCGCTCCCCACAGAGCTGCCGCCATATTTCTGGACTACCAGCGCCATCGTGTGCTCCGGCCCCGCCGCCCAAGCAGCCGGGCGATTCTGATGACTTCCGAGTGCAGACGGCAAAGCGTGTGATCGGGCGCTTCCGGCGCCTAGCTGATGCTCCAGCGGAGCGCCAGTTGCGGCTACTCGAAGATGCTGCTCGCCACTTCTTCGATGCTGCGCTGCACATCCGCATCGTCGGTGAGCGCCCAGACGACGCCGACCTGGCAGGCACGCCGCGCCGGAATCCCCTTCTGGATCAGCTTTCCGGTGTAGACCAGCAGGCGCGTGCTGACGCCTTCGCTCAGCCCGTGCTCCCGCAGGTTCCGCACCTTTTCGCCCAGCTTGGCGAGATCTTGCGCGACCTCTTCCGAGACGCCGCTCTCGTGCGCGATGATCTTCGACTCGAGCTCCTTGCGCGGGTGCGTGAACTCGATCGAGATGAAGCGCTGGCGTGTGCTGTGCTTCAGGTCCTTTAGCGCGCTCTGATATCCCGGGTTGTACGAGATGACGAGCAAGAAGCCCTCCCGCGCCTCGATGATCTGACCGCGCTTCTCGATCGGCAGCATGCGGCGATGGTCTGTGAGCGGGTGGATCAGGACGGTCGTGTCCTTCCGTGCTTCGACGACCTCGTCCAGGTAGCAGATCGCGCCCACCTTCACCGCGCGCGTCAGCGGACCGTCGATCCAGCGGGTGGAGTCGCCCTCAAGCAGGTAGCGGCCGACGAGGTCGCTCGCCGTCAGGTCCTCGTGGCAGGCGACGGTCACCAGCGGCAGCGCCTCGGTGGCGCCGTTCGCGCCCTTCTGCTCGCTGCCTCCGGCATCCTTGACGACGGTAATCGGACGGCCGAGCTTCCACGCCATGTACTCGACGAAGCGCGTCTTGCCGCAGCCGGTCGGGCCTTTGAGCAGCACCGGGATGCGCGAGGCGAATGCGGCCTCGAATAGCGTGACCTCGTCGCCGGTCGCCACGTAGTAGGGCTCGACGTGCGGGTGGTACTCCTCGATGGCGTACTGCCGGTACCCCTGCTGTTCGTCGACCTCGCCTTCGACCGTCATGCTGCTCCTCCCCGGGATGGGGCCGCGCTCGCGATGAGCTGTTCCCACTCGCGCATCACCTGCGACCGCAGTTCGTCGAGCGTGCCATCGTTGTCGATCACCACCCGCGCATGTTTCGCGCGTTCTTCATCCGTCAGTTGCGCGCCGATGCGCGCGTCCGCCTGGTCGGCGGTCAGGCCGTTGCGCTGGATCAGGCGGTCACGCGCGACAACAGGCGGCACGGTGACGAGCCAGACCTGATCCACAAGCGGCACCCAATCAGCTTCAATGAGCACCGCCGCTTCCAGCACCGCCACGGGCGCACCGGCGGCGCGCACGACACCCAGCCTCAGGTCCATCGTGGAGCGCATCCACGGCCAGACGATGCTCTCCAGCCGCTTCCGCTGGTCCGGCGCGCCGAACACCTTGCCACCGAGCGCCTTGCGGTCGATCTCGCCATCGCTACCCACGACGTCTTGGCCGAAGGCGGCGACGACGGCGGCGTAGCAGCCCGTCCCGCGCGTGTACGCCTCGTGCCCAACCTTGTCCGCGTCGAGGACGACAGCGCCTTGCTCGCCCAGCATGCCGCTGACGAGCGATTTCCCGCTGGCGATGCCGCCGGTCAGGCCGATCACGACGGTCACGGAACGTACCTCGCCGGGGAAACGAACGCGCCGATGCGCCGGCGCCTGGAAGAAAGTATGGGTGACGGCTGGGGGTCGAACAAGCAGGCGCCCGCCAGTAGCATAGGCAAGCCTCACCCGGGCGCCCCAGCGGCGTCGGCCACGACATACAATGCAGACGACACGCACGCGCGGAGCGATCGGGGGTCCCATGCCCGTGATCACGGTAACCGGCAGGCTGAGCAGCGGCGCTCGCGAGATCGCGCAAGGCGTCGCGCGCGAGCTGAAGCTCGACTACCTGGACCACGAGATCCTCACCGCCGCCGCGCGGGCGATGGGCGTCAACGAATCCGACGTTGTCCAGCACGACGAGCGGCCAAGCACGATCGGCGAGCGTGTCGCGGCGGTCATGCGCACGCTCATGGAACGCTCGGCTGCGGCGGGCTCGGCCGACCCCGTTTCGGGAGGAAGCCTCGACACGATCCTGGCGCGCACCTACGGCGAGGCGGCGGCGAGCGACGCCGGGCAGCTCGATGATGAACACTATCTCCGGACGCTCACCTCGGTGATCAAGGGCGTGGCGGCGCGCGGCAATGTCGTCATCCTCGGCCGCGGCGGCCAGGCGATCCTGCAGCGCGAGCCGGAGACGCTGCACGTCTACGTGACCCTGCCGCGGCAAGAGCGCATCGAGGCGCTGGCGCGGCGTGAATCGCTGCAACCGGCCGACGCGGAGCGGCGCATCAAGCAGAGCGACCACAATCGCCTGGAGTTCCATCGCCGCTATTTCAAGGTGGAGATGGAGAATCCCTGCCTGTACGACCTGATGGTCCACGCCGGCCGGATCGTGCCCGACCTCGCCGTCGCCCTCATTGTCAAGGCCACGCGCGACCGCACGCCGCGCCCGGGATGAGCGGTCCCGAAGGAGAGGCATCATGTACTTGAGCCCGGAAGCGCAGCGATTGCTCGCGGATGTGCAGCGCTCGCACGAGCAGTTGATCGCGCACTTCAGCGCAGACGAATCGCACCGGCGCGCACTGCGAGCGGTATACGAAGCGCTGGAGTCCGCCATTGGTGACATGGACGAGGCGCAGTTTGGCGCCTCGGTCGATGGCCAATGGCCGCCTGCGCGGGTGCTCGTGCACGTCGCCGAGCACGACCAGCAGATCGAGGAAGCGACCCGCCGCGGCATCGAGCACATGATCGAGCATGGCCTCGACCACGCGCGCGACCTGTGGCTGACGCGGGTGCCGCTTCCCACTGTGGACTCCGGAGCAACGTGACCGCTGGCGCCGCCGCGCTCTTGGTCGCACTCGCCTACGCCATCGGCTCGGCGCCGGTACCGTACCTGACGGGCCGGCTTCTCGGCGGCGTCGACCTTCGCGAGCGGGGCAGCGGCAACGTCGGCGCGTCGAACGTCTGGCAGAGCGTCTCGAAGACGGCGGTGGTGCCGGTCGGGATCGCCCAGATCGGCCAGGGCCTCGCCGCCGTGCTGATCGCCCGGGCGCTCGGTTCCAGCGGCGGGACGCAGGTCGCGGCCGGACTCGCCGCTGTCCTCGCGCACCAGTGGAACCCGTGGTTGCGGCTGCGCGGCGGGCGCGGCATTGGGCCAGCGATCGGCATCATGCTGGCGCTGTCGTGGCCGGTGCTCGCCTGCTTCGCCGCGATCACGCTCGCCGGCGTCCTGCTACGCCGCGTACCAGAACTGATGCTCGCCGCCATCGTGTCGATGCCGTTGGTGGCGCTCGTGGCAGATGAGCCGACGGCTACGACGGCGGGCGTCGCCATCCTTGCGGTGCTGCTCGTGGCCAAACGCGTCGCAGGGAACGCGTTCCCTGCTGCTACTGCGCCCCGTCCGGCCGTCTGGACCAACCGCCTGCTGCACGACCGCGATGTCCGCGACCGCGACGCCTGGGTACGGCGCTCCCGCGTTCTTTCGGACGAATCGAAACCGCCCAGCGTCCAGCCTCCAGCGTCCAGCCTCTAGCCCGAGGGGCCACTCAGGCTTCCAGCGGCCCCCCGTAGGGTTCGCGCGCGTTCGCCACGATCATCACGACCGCCGCCAACCCCACCAGCGCAAGCGCGCCGACGATGGTGCGCACGATCATCGCGGGAGCGCTCCGCGACGTGGCACATGGGCTCCCGGTCGGCGAGATCGAGTGGCTGCGCATCGATCGTGTCTGCATATCGTGCCCCTCCTCGGCGGCCGGCTCATAGGTGACTAACCGCCCGTCGTCCTGGAGAAAGATGGCCCGGGCGCGAGGACCGCCACAGCCCTCGGCGCCCGGAGCCATAGGCTTCCGACCGAAGTCGTCGGCCCGGATCGGGAGAAGCCGTGCCGATTGCGCTGTGGCTCACGGCACTGCTCCCGCGACGTTTGGGTCGCGCGGCGAACGAGCGCGCTCGTCCCCGATCCGTACTTGGTTTCAGACTAATGTCGCGAAACGCTACGCGCCGCTTCGGCCCGTGCCGCGTAAGTTGCATCCAGATTGCAGAGTGCGCCCGAAGGCGAGCGAAAGCGCGATCCTGGCGCACCAGCCATCGTCCAGCGCCTCCGCGTTACGCGCCGAACCAGCGCTGCAGGCTGTCGATGCCGCTGCCGACGGCGTAGGCGACGGTGATGTAGTTGATCGTCTTGCCGATGAACATGACGGTCATGAACCGCCGCATCGTCATGCCGGCGACGCCGGCGGCAATGCCGCCGACATCGATGAAGGGGTTGGGTACCGCCGCCACGCAGAAGACCGTGATCGTCCCATGCCGCCGCATCAGCCGCACCAACAGGCGGCCAATCCGGCTCTTACCGATGACGCCGCGCCCGCCGACGCCGGTGGAGTAGCCGGTCAGCTCGCCCACGGCCGAGCCCGCCGCCACCACCACGCCCACCGTGATCTCCTGCGGCACGTGCGGGATCGGCGTCAGAAACAATCCGAAGGTGATGCCCGCGAGCGCCCCGGGGACCGGCACAAACATCGAGGCGGAGCCGATCACAGCCGACACAAACACCCCGAAGTAGCCAAGGTCCTTGACCAGCTTGACGCCGCCGATCGTATATGCGATCACAAGCGCCGCCGTCATCCCGACGACCGCCGCGCCGATACCGACGAGCGCGAATTGCTGATGCTCGGAGGCGACGACGGCCTCGTCCGGCGCTTGCGCGTCGGGCCCGCCCAGCCCGTCGAGAAACCGTTCGACGCGGCGCTGAACGCGCTTCGGAAGAGAAGCGGGCTCTTGCTGTTCGGCCGTCTGGCTCATGCACCTACGATAGCGGAAGCCATAGTCCGCTGACGATGACGCGTCCGTCCGGCTGACCGGACCGGCGTCGATCAGCGTCCGCTCAGGGGCTGGCGGGCGACGGCGGGGGCGCGCCGAGGCGGTCGATGATGTTCGCGGTAACGCGCCGTAGCTTGTCGTCCGCGTAGGCGCCGCGGTCCTCGTGCCCGGCGTCATCCAGCCCCCAAGCCCAGGCGATCGTGCCGGCGTTGAACACGATCGCCCCTGACGGAGCGGTGTAGATCGTCGAGATAGAGGTGTCGCTGCCGAGGAATCCGTTCACCGGCGACGATCCCACGACCTCGAGGCCGGGGGGCCGCTCGTCGGGCACGGCCGCGTGGTCGTATTCGTATCCGACGATGCCGGGGAACGACTCGCCGCTGACGATGCCAGCGCCGGTGAAGATCCACGAATCGAGGGCCGCAGGGCGCCAGGGGATGTAGTCGGGCTGGGTGTTCGAACCGTAGGCGGCGCCGGACAGGAGGCTCTGCGGGCGGCTCACCGGCGGGTCGGCGAAGAGCACGGTGGCTTCTTTCGGGTTCGTGCGGGCGACCGGATCCAACGATGCGTCCTTGTACACGGTCAGTACGCGCGCCTTCGCTCCAGACGACGACGCCTCCAGCCGCGCCTGCCAGTACGCCTCGTTTCCCCCGAAGAAGGCCAGATGCACGCCGGCGTCGCGCGCTCCCTCGACCGCGTCGCGCTGCTGCTTCGTCCAGTACTCGTCATGCCCCAGCGAGACGAACAGACGATACTGCTTGAGCCGGCCGCCGTCGAGCGAGACATCGACGTCCGTGGTGTAGGTCATGTCGTAGCCCCGCGACTCGGCCCAGCGCACGAAGTTGTACTCCCAGGCGAAGAACTCGCCCGCGCCGTCGTTCCGCTCTTCGCGCATGCTGGGGTCGTAGGGGCGGTCGTACGAAACACGGTACGCCCGCCGCGTCTTCGGGATGTACTTCCGATCGGCGCCGAACGATCCGTAGAGGCTTGCGTCGCCCCAGGTGTTGTACGCCTCCCAGGTATTGGTTGACGCTTGCATCAGGATTGGCGCCGTCGAGGCATCGTCGCGGACAACGAAGATCGCATACGTCGCCGTGTCGGATTTCAGTTCGTGGAGCCGCACCAGATAGTAGCCGCTCAGCCAGTCTTTCTCGATCTTGATCGGCAGGCTGCGCTTCCAGTTCGCCTCCACCAGCAGCGTCGTGGGGTCGACCTTGCAGGTCTTACAATCCTGCAGCCCGCGTAGGGGGTCCCAGCGGCCCTGGTTTTCGCCGTCGATGTTCTTGATCGACCGCAGGTTGCGGGCGCCGGCGCCACCGTACCAGCCCATGCGATAGACATCGGCTTCGTACGTGGCGCCGGCGGTCTTCGTGCTCACGTAGAGGTCGAGCGTGTCGCCCCGCTGGAGCGAAGTCTGTCCCGCGTATGCCTGGATCTCGCCGTCGAGTGCGGGCCGCGCGATGCGCCAGTCGGTGGACCCGGGCTTCGCGTTTTCCCGCGCGATAGCGCCGGCGTCGCGCGTCGCCGCTGTCGCCGAGGGTTCGCCGCTCGCGCCGGGTGCGCCGGCCGACCCGCGACGCATCACCAGCGCGGCGATGATGCCAGCCAGCGCGACGATGATGACCACGCCGGCGACGGTGGTTGGGGTTCGCCTCACGGGGTTGAGGTTACTGGATGCTGGTCGTTGGAGGCTGGAGGCTGGAGGCTGGAGGCTGGGTGCTGGAAGTCAGACATCGGAGGTCGGAAGGATGGACGATTGAAGATGGAAGACGGTCGGCTGCTGGATGTTGGAAGTGCGACCCGCTGCACAGCATGAGCACAGGGTAAAATGGCCTTCTGCCAAAAGGGGTGCCATCCCGCACGACGTTGCGCTCACGCGCGCTTGCGATATGCTCGCACGAGCATAGCGACCTGCATTCGCACCGAAAGGAGACCGCGTGAATCGACTCTCGATCGCCGTCCTCGTCTGCACCGGGCTCGCGCTGGCGGCGTGCGGCGACGGCAAGAGCGCGTCGGCGACGGCGACCGGTGCGCCACCGACGCCTCAAGCGCCGACGAAGACCAGCGGCACACTGATCCTCGCCACCACCACCAGCACGCAGGACAGCGGTCTGCTCGACGTGCTTGTGCCGGCGTTCGAGAAAGAAACCGGCTACAGCGTGAAAACCGTGGCTGTTGGCTCAGGCGCGGCGATCGCGCTGGGGACGAAGGGCGACGCCGACGTCGTCCTCGTCCACTCGCCCGCCGCCGAGAAGGCGATGGTCGATGCAGGCGACGGCGTCGAGCGCGCGCTGGTCATGCATAACGACTTCATCATCGTCGGGCCCGCCGCGGACCCGGCGGGCGTGAAGGCCGCGACGACGACCGGCGAGGCGATGACCGCCATTTCTACCAAGCAGGCGCGCTTCATCAGCCGCGGCGACAACTCCGGTACGAACGCGCTGGAACTGGCCCTCTGGAAGGGGCTGAGTAGAACGCCGAAGGGCCAGAGCTGGTACGAGGAGTCGGGACAGAGCATGGGCGCGACGCTGCAGATCGCGAGCCAGAAGACGGCGTACACGATCAGCGACCGCGCCACCTACCTGGCGCAGAAGAAGAACCTCGACCTCGACATCCTGTTCCAGAAGGACAAGGCGCTGCTGAATGTGTATCACGTAATCGTCGTCAACCCGGTGAAGCACACAAACACGAACGTCACGGCCGCTCGCGCCTTCGCCGCGTACATGGTGCGCGCCGACGTCCAGGACGTGATCGGTAAATTCGGCTTCGACACGGCGGGAGAGCAGCTCTTCGTCCCCGACGCGGGGAAGGCGGATCCGACGGGAGCATAAGGGCGGTGTTGATGTTGGATGTTGGATGTTGGACGTTGGACGGCCCTACGGGCGAGATAGAATCGATTGACGCCCTAGGACCACTCACCGATCACCAGCGACGAGGGACTAGAGACTAGCGACCAGCATGGGGTTGATCTTCGATTCGGTCCGCGAGGCTGTCCGGATCCTCGCCCACAATCGGGCCGACGTCTACGAAATCGCCTGGCGCTCGATCGAGGTGTCGGCGACGGCGACGATACTGAGCCTGCTGCTTGGCGTGGGCCTCGGCGCCACGCTGGCGTTCCGGCGTTTCCGCGGGCGCATGATTGCCCTGACACTGGTGAACACCGGCATGGGCCTGCCGCCGGTGGTCGTCGGGCTCTTCATTGCGATTCTGCTCTTGCGCAGCGGACCGCTGGGACAGCTCGACTGGATCTACTCGAAGAAGGCGATGATCATCGCCCAGACGGTGATCGCGACACCGGTAATCAGCGGATTCACGGCGGCGTCGCTTTCGGCGCTGCATCCGAAGCTGCGGCTGCAGATCTATGCGCTCGGGGCTTCGCGCGCACAGATGCTGTGGCTCGTGCTGAAGGAGATTCGCCTACCGCTCTTGGCGGCGATCATGGCGGGATTCGGCGCTGCAATCTCGGAGGTCGGCGCTTCGGTTGCCGTCGGCGGCAACGTCGCCGGGCAGACGCGCGTGCTGACGGGCGCGATCCTCCTGGAACAGAGCAAGGGAAACTACGACGTTGCGCTCGCGCTCGGCCTCATCCTGCTGGCGATGATGGTGGCGGTGAACGCGCTGTTCACGTGGGTGCAGGTCGGCGCTGCGCACGATCGCTGGCGCGCCGACGAGCCGGATACCCTTCATACCGAGCCTTCCCTGCCCGTCGCGCTGCCGTGGCGCAGCCGCTGACCACGCCGCCGAAGCTCGCGGCGGTCGGTCTCGCCGTCCGGCGGGCGGGCGGCGCGATCGTCGATGTGGCGTCGCTGGAACTGGCAGCGGGCGAAGTGCTCGCCGTCATCGGCCCGAACGGCGCCGGAAAGAGCACGCTGCTGCTCCACCTCGCGCTGCTGCAGCGGCCGGACGCAGGCGAAATCCTGTTCGACGGCGCGCCGGTGCGCGGGCGAGAGCTCTCCCTCCGGCGGCGGATGGCGGTGGTCTTTCAGGAACCATTACTCCTGGACGGCGCCGTTCGTGCGAACGTCGAGACGGGGCTCCGGCTGCGTGGTGTGCCGCGGTCCGAACGCCAGCGTCGCGCGGCGCACTGGCTGAGCCGCTTCGGCATCGACGCGCTCGCAGCACGCTCGACGCGCACACTCTCCGGCGGCGAAGCGCAGCGCGTGAGCCTCGCGCGCGCCTTCGCGCTCGATCCGGAAGTGCTGCTGCTCGACGAGCCCTTCGCCGCGCTCGACCGCCCGGCGCGCGAGACGATCACCGGCGACCTCGCGGCCGTGCTGGCCGAGACGCGCACCACGACGGTCCTCGTGACGCACGACCACGACGAAGCCGCCCGCCTTGGCCATCGCGTGGCGGTGCTGATGCGCGGGCGCATTGTGCAGTCGGGCGCGCCTGCCGAGGTGTTCGGCGCGCCGGCAACCGAAGAGGTCGCGGCGTTCGTCGGCATCGAGACGATGATCCCGGCCCGCGTGATCGGACGCTCGGGCGGGCTCGTCGCGCTGATCGCCGGCACGCAGACGATCGACGCTGTCGACCAGGGCGGCCTGCCGTTCGATGAGGCGCTGGTCTGCCTGCGGCCCGAAGACATCAGCCTCTCCCGCGCGGGCGAGGCCGCGGCGACGAGCGCGCGCAACAGCGTGACGGGCCGCGTCCGCCGCATCGTCGCCACGGGCGCCGACGCGCGCATCGAGATCGACTGCGGCTTCACTCTCACAGCCCGCATCACACGCCGCTCGCTCGACGAACTCGACCTCGACGCCGGGACCGACGTCACCGCATCGTTCAAGGCGACCGCGGTGCATCTGATCCCCAGGCCGTAGCGAAGCTGCAGACCTATCAGGCGCCTTCGCGTCCGGCGTTCCGCATAGCCTCGAAGAGCTGCACATCGTCGGAGATGACGCCGTCCACGCCCCATGCCAGCAGCTCCGCCGCTCGATGCCGGTTGTTCACGGTCCACGCGTAGACCTGCAGGCCGGCGTCGTGGAAGCGCCGCACGAGATCGGCGTCGAGCAACGTGTGCCGGACCGACACGCCGGCCGGATGCAGGTCGCCGCCGATCCGTGCTAGCAACGGTTCGATCTGGCGGGCGCGCCCGACCGAATAGAAGATCTGCATGCGCGTGCCGGCGCGGACGAGGTGGTCGAGCAGCGGCCATCGGCTGGATGACACGCGCGTCTCGGGCATGAACGCCTCGTTGTCGCGATACAGCGCCAGCACGCTTTCGGCCGCCCGCGGCGTCGATGACTTGATGTCGAGAAAGAGCGCCGCGCGAAGATTGATCTCCCGCAACAGCTCGGGCAGGTTCCGTTCACCAAGGGAGAACCGGACGTACCAGCGATCGTAGAGCACCGGCAACCCGGGCAGCTTGTGCTCGTGCCGCAGCGAGAGGCGGCCGCGATCGTGCCAGAGGTCGCATTCGATCGCATCGACGCCCGCGGCCAGTGCCTGTTCGAGATGATGCAGATTATTGCCGGCGCGATGCGCTACCGCGCAGTAACCGCGGCCGATCGGTTGCGGCGGCACGTCATTCAACCCAGCGACGAAGCGAAAATCAGGTGGTGCCGACGACGTTCACGAGGACGCGGCGCAAACGCGGGTGATCGAGTTCCACCAGGAAGACGCGCTGCCAGGGTCCGAGGGTGATCCGCCCGTCGATCACGGGTATCGTCTCGCTCGTGCCGAGAAAGAGATGCTGCACGTGGGCGTGGCCGTTCGCGCACTCGTCTTCGTTCATGTTGACGGTGCGGCGGGTAAAGTCGTTGTGCTCGTAGTACCCGTTTGGCGCCGCGAATTGCCGCAGCGTGCGGGCGAGGTCGCGCAGCAAAAGCGGCTCGTGCTCGTTGATCTTGATCGCGGCGGTGGTGTGCTGAGAGTACGCCGTGACCTGCCCAAACTGCACGCCCGACGCCTCAACGATGCGCTCGACGTCTTCCGTGATGTCGATGAACTCCGGCGCGCACGTCGTTTCGAATTCGATAGCCTCGCACAGCACCCGAGACGATGGAGCGTCAGAACGTGCTACGGTCTCGCGCCGGGCTTCGACAATCGTACGTTCCATCACACCGCCTTCGGGATCTCGCTGACGCGTGCCAAACCTTTGGTCATTCTCTAAGACACCCTCTCGAAGCGCAATTCCGGGCGCGCATAACGAGAAGGAACCTCATCCATCTGGTGGTGGACTGATCGAGGCCGCGTGACGGCGCCCCTCATTCGTACGCGCCCGACGCTGCATCCGATCACGCGCAGGATTGGAGATTGGAGATCTGAGCCTAGAGTAGGTGGGATGATCCTGTGTGTCATCTGTGTCCTGTATGAAACAGAAGCCCCCGGGCGAAAGTTGTTGGGGACGAGCTGGAGGCTGGAGGTCCGGGGCCGGCGGTTGGAGATGACACGCCTCAGCTGGCGGTGAGGATGCCCTTCATGTTGGGATGGACATCGCACTGGTAGTAGTAGGGTCCGGCGTCAAGATCCAGCTCCAGCGTTTGCCGCGTCTTGCCATTCTCCACATCGGTCTTACCGACGCTCTCACCCGTCACCTTCATCCCGCGATGGAAGTGAATGTTATGTGGAACGCCGGAGTCGCGGTTGTCGAACACGATGGTGACAGCGCCGGCCGGCGAGCTGAGCGCATCGGTGTCGAACTGCAGGTTGTTCGCCGAGATCACGATCGCGCCCGCAGCAATCGGCGCCGTCCCGGTGGCCTGCGGCGCGTCCGCGCCGGGCGCGCCAGCGCCGCCCGATCCGCACGCCGCCAGCACGAGCGCGAAGCCGATCTCGAGTAGAAGTTGGATGTTAGATGGTGGATGTTGGAGGGCTACGCACGGTCTCACTGCCAAGCTCTCCCGCCACGTGGTGGAGACGGGCCCGGAGGTGGGCCCATTGATCTCCCAACATCCAACATCCAGCTAAGCCGTCACACCGGTGAACTCCCACGCATCGAGCTTCAGCGCGGGCACGCTGCGCACGCCGCCGCCGAGATCCCCCAGCACCAGCATCGGATCTCGTCCGACGAGCCCGACCGCATTCAGCGCCTCCACGTAGCTCTGCGTGAAGCGCATGTTCCGGACGGGGCCGACTACCCGGCCATCCTCGATGAGGAAGGTGCCGTCGCGCGTCATGCCGGTCGTTACGACGTTGAGCGGATGGACGGTGCGCGTGTACCAGAAGCGGCTCACCCAAAGGCCGCGCTTCACGCTGCGGACCATCTCATCCGTCGTGGCGTCGCCGGGCGCCATGAACATGTTCAGGGGGATCGGGCCGATGCTGGCGCCCGCCGGCAGTGCGTGCCCGGTCGACCTGATGTCGCCACCTTGCTTTCCCGCGTAGTAGGTGTCCCAGACGACGCCGCGCGCAACGCCGTTCTCGATCAGCGGGACCCGCTGTTTTGGCACGCCCTCGTAGTCGAAGGGCATCGGTATCCCTTCGGCCGCCAGGCCGTCGTCCCAGATGCTGATGTTCTCCGCCATCACCTTCTCGCCGAGCCTGCCGGCCATGAAGCTACGCTTCTCCATGAAGGGCAGCGCGCCGAACGAGAGGTATGAGAAGAAATCGAGCAGGTCGACGACCGCGTACGGCTCCAGGATTACTTCGTACACACCGGGCTCGACCGCCCGCGGGTCGAGGCTGCGCACGGCGCGGTCCACCGCCTCCTGCGCGATCGCCTCTCCGTCGATGTCGGCGATGTCCTTGCTGACTCGGGCCGCGTAGCCGCTCGATGTCGGCGACATGATCACCGTGTTGATGTCGGCCTGCGTCTCGCGATGATATCCGAACACCCCGAGCGAGTTCGCGAGCGTAATCTCCTGCGCGGACGTGCGGAACGCCCCCGCCGCAGTCAGCCCGGCGCGGGACGACGCATCGCAGATCTGCCCGACGACGGCGGCGCGCGTTTCCGGCCCGCAGCGCGCGGTCGATTCCACGAAGGCGTCGGCGGACGCGATGGGCGCGGGGCGCGGCAACGAGCGGAAATCCTCGTTCTCGCGCTGGTGCCCGGCGAGCTCGTGCGCCTTCGCGGCCACCCGCTCCAGCGCCTCGGGCGAGATCTCGTTCGTAGAGGCGATGCCAATCTTTTGGCCGATGACGGCGCGCACGCGCACATCGACATCGGTGTACTCGACGTTCTGATGGATGTAGTTGTTCGCGAATCGGGTCAGCGCGGAATTATTCGCGAAGATCTGCACTTCGGTCTGGTCGGCGCGGCTCGCCTTGATGACGCTCTCCGCGATGCGCCGAATCTCTGGTTCCCCAAGCATGGGCTGGCTCCTACCGTGTGGCTGCTCGACAGAGCACTATAGCGATCCCTCCGATAGGGGCGTATGGGCGACGACCGTGGCGCGTGCGGTCAGTCGGCGCGTGCCCAAGTGACGCATTGCACCTCCGCGGCGCCCGCGGAGAGCAGCGCTTCCGCGCACACATCCAGCGTCGCGCCGGTCGTGATCACGTCGTCGATGAGCAAGATACGGCGCCGCGCCACGCGTGCGGCCTCCGCCGCGAAGGCGCCCTCGACGACCGCCCGTCGCTCGGCGCGATGCATCGTCCTTGCCAGCGGCGCCGTCGCCCGCGTCCGCCGCATCGCGCGCGCGTCCGACGGCAGGCCGCGCGACAGTGCGAACTGCTTCGCCAGCAGCGCTGCCTGGTTGTAGCCGCGCGCTCGCTCGCGGCCGCGATGCAGCGGCACGGGCACCACGAGATCGGCATCGGTCGCCGCGATCTGCGCATCCATGAGCATCGCCATCGGCCCGGCGAGTGCCGTCAGGCCGCCGTACTTCAGCTCGTGCGCCAGCTGCCGCGCCCCTTCCTCCATCACGAATGCGGCGCGGACCGACGCGAACACCGGGTGACGTTCGGCGCAATTCGGGCAGGATGCGTCACGGCGTACGAGCATCCAGCAGCAGGGGCATCGGGCGCCATCTGCGGGGACCAGCATGTCGACGCACGCTTCGCAGATGGGGGTCCCGCCGCGGCGGCACAGCGCGCACTGCGCGGGGAACACAAGGTCCAGCGCAACGCGGGTGGCGTGTTCGAGAAGGTTTCGCATAGGTGCGGCGAGTATACGCCGCCAAGCGCTTGAAGTTGTAGGTCCGGCTTACCATCGGCTCAGACGCGGCGCCAACTCCAGCCACGCCGCTACAATGAGCGATGCGCCATAGCCCCGGAGGAAGCACCCGGTGACGAACGTGAGCGTCCGCCTCTACGCCGGATTGCAGGACCTCGTCGGCTCGCGCGATATCCGCATGGAGCTCCCGGCGGGCGCGACGATCGAGCAGCTTCGCGAGCGGCTCGGGCGCGAGTATCCGGTGGTCGAGGCGCTGTTGCCCAGCCTGGTCTGCGCGGTGGGCGAGGAGTACGTCCCGCCCGAGCACGTGCTGGCCGATGGCGACCACGTCTCGCTGATCCCGCCGGTCAGCGGAGGGCGCTGATGTTCGCCATCAGCCGCGAGCCGCTCGACCCGCTGCCGCTGGTCGATGCGGTGCGCTGCGATGAAAGCGGCGCCGTGGCGTTGTTCTACGGCGTCGTCCGCAACGAGAATCAGGGCCGCAACGTCCGCTATCTCGAATACGACGCCTACCCGGAGATGGCGATCAAGAAGATGCGGGAGGTCGCCGACGAGGTGCGGGCGCAATTTCCGGTGACCGGCGTGGGCGTGCTGCACCGCATCGGCCGCCTCGAGATCGGCGAAACGAGCCTGCTGGTCGCGGTCTCATCCGCCCATCGCGCCGCCGCATTCGATGCCTGCCACCACGCCGTCGACCGGATCAAGCAGATCGTCCCGATCTGGAAGAAAGAGGTCTGGGACGACGGCGAGGAGTGGATCGAAGGGCATGTGCCGGAGGTGTGGCCGGGCGGCTGAGCCCGTGTCGATCGACCGAGTTGGCCCGAGTGGCGGTCTCGCTTCGGAGTGAAGGTGGAGGATGGACGGTGGAAGATGGAATTCGGATCGGCGCATCCATCATCTATCGTCCATCATCCACCTTCGGTTCGATACGAAGATCGGGTCGCACGCAAGACTCTTCAACATCGACGCGGCGCCCGAAACATCAACCCGCCACAGGCTGGCGCGACTGCTCGAAGCAGTCGCTGCAGTAGACGGGGCGCTCCAGGCGCGGGACGAACGGCACGCTGGCGTCGCCGCCGCAGCTCGCGCACGGGACGATGGTCAGCTCGCGCGAGCCGCTGGGGGTGCGATCACGGCGGCGGGTCGCCCGGCAGCCGGCGCAGCGCTGGGGTTCGTTCAGCAGCCCCTTCTCCAGATAGAAGCCCTGCTCGCCGGCCGTGAAGACGAATGTCGAGTTGCAGTCGCGGCAACTGAGCGCCCGGTCTTCGAATGCCACGTGGTCCCTCCTTAGCGACGGTGCGGCATCGCACAATGTGCGACGACCTCGGCGCTACTTTAGGCGAGGCTAAAACCCTCCGTCAAGCAATTCGGTAACGAATCTCATGTTCGGGCGCGAGTATGTCAACTCGCCGGCCCGATGATGTCCACTGTTGCCGTCGCGCGGGCGTGCAGGCGCTGGGCGTTCGGGCGGCAGTCACCTCCCTTGCGGCTCCGCCGATGCGCGGACCGCGGTCAACGGCTACCCGATAGCATTCGTCCATGCGCATCGACATCCTCACGCTGTTCCCGGAGATGCTCGTAGGGCCGTTCGACGCGAGCATCATCGCCCGCGCACGCCAGTCCGGCATCGTCGAGATCGCGCTGCACAACCCGCGTGACTACACCGCCGACAAGCATCACGTGGTCGACGACTACGCATTCGGTGGCGGCCCGGGCATGGTGATGAAGCCCGAACCCATCTTCGATGCGGTGGAGGCCGTGCGGGCGATGGCGCAGCCCGGGGGCAAGGTTGTGCTGTTGACGCCGCAGGGGCGGCTGCTCAACCACGAGGTCGCCGCCGAGCTGGCGCGCGAAGCGCGGCTGATCCTGATCTGCGGTCACTACGAGGGTGTCGACGAGCGTGTGCGGGCGCATCTGGCCGACGACGAGATCAGCATCGGCGACTACGTGCTCTCGGGCGGCGAACCAGCGGCGATCGTGCTGGTCGACGCGGTCGTGCGCCATCAGCCCGGCGTCCTCGGTTCCGAACAGTCGCTCGAAGAGGAATCGCACGCGCAGGGGCTGCTCGAGTATCCGCAGTACACGCGGCCGGCCGTGTACCGCGACATGCCCATCCCCGAGGTGCTGCTCTCCGGACATCACGCCGAGATCGCGAAGTGGCGGCGGATCCAGAGCATCCTGCGGACCGCCCGCCGCCGTCCGGACCTGCTGGCGCGCGCCGGCCTCAGCGAGCAAGAGCGGCGGATGGCGGAGCAGTACATGAACGACGACCCGTCCTTCGATCCATGAGCCAACCAGCGAACGGAGTACCGCGATGCCGAGCAAGAGGCTTGAGGGCAAAGTCGCCATCGTCACGGGCGCTGGCGCTGCCGGCGACGGTATCGGCAACGGGCGCGCGGCGGCGGTGCTGTTCGCCCGCGAAGGCGCGCGCGTACTGCTCGTCGACCGTGACCGCTCGCTCGCCGAAGCGACGGCCGCGATGATCGCTGCCGACCACGGCGAGTCGATGGCGTTCGAGGCGGACGTGACGAAATCGGAGGACTGCGCTGCGATGGTCGCGGCAGCGGTCGAGCGATGGGGCCGCCTCGACATCCTTCAGAACAACGTCGGCATCGGGTCGCGTGGCACCGTGCTGGAGATCGAGGAAGCGGCGTGGGAGCGCATCCTGCGCGTCAACGTCAGCAGCATGATGCTCGCCGCGCGCCGTGCGATTCCCGCGATGATCGCCTCGGGCGGCGGCGCCATCGTCAACATCTCCTCCATCGCGGCGCAGCGACCGCGCGGGCTCACGCCGTATGCAACGTCGAAGGGTGCGGTGGAAGCGCTGACCCGCGGCCTCGCCGCCGATCACGCCCACGATGGCATCCGCGTGAACTGCATCGAGCCCGGCCCCGTTTATACGCCGATGGTCTCCGCCGCGGGCATGCCAGAGGACGTGCGAGAGCGCCGGCGCCGAGCGGCGCCGCTCGGCATCGAGGGGACGGGTTGGGATATCGGCTACGCCTCGCTGTTTCTGGTGTCCGACGAGGCCCGTTACATCACCGGCGTTGTGCTGCCGGTGGACGGCGGCGTCCTCCTCACCACGCGGTAGGCGTCACGGTGGCTCGGCTGAAATGAAGCTGCAATGAGCTGTTGCCATCCCGTATGCGTCTCGTGCGGGCAGCTACCTATGCTGTCGGAAAAGGGCGTGTGCGGAATGACTCCCACCGACTCCTCCAGTTCCCCGGAAACGTGCTCGATCGTCGGATGCGCGCGCCCGAAGAACCATGCCTGCGATACCTGCAACCGTCCTCTCTGCGCGGAGTGCTGGTGCGACCACGAGATTGAACGCGCGCGGGAACAGCACGAACTCAAGGAACCGCGCGAGCGTCATACCCGACAGACGTGACCGTCCCCCCGCCGCCACGAGCGACTCCTCCTACTTCCTGCTAGTCTGACCGCAGAGACGTTCTGCGGGACTGGGTATCGCCCGGCTGAGAGGGCCGCTCGGCCGACCGCTGAACCTGATCCGGGTAATGCCGGCGCAGGGAGTGGACACGCAGCGCCAGCGCCCCTGCTCCGAGCAGCACCGTCGAGGAGCTGGCGGGCACGATGACCACTGACACAGACGCGGCCCCGCGGGCGCTGTCGATCGCCGGAAGCGATTCCGGAGGCGGCGCGGGCATTCAGGCCGACCTGAAGACCTTCGCTGCGTATGGCGTCTACGGCGCCTCCGCGATCACCGCAGTGACCGCGCAGAACACGCTCGGCGTCGTCGACTGGCAGGCGATGGGAGCCGAACTGGTGGCGGCGCAGATCGATGCGGTGCTCAGCGACATCGGCGCCACCGCCGTGAAGACGGGCATGCTCGCTAATAGCGAAATTGTCGTGGCCGTCGCGGCGCAGCTGCGCGCGCACGCCGTCGGCAAGCTGGTCGTCGACCCGGTGATCGCCGCATCCGATGGTCACGCGCTGCTGGACGAGGGCGCACTCCCGGCGCTGGTCCGCGAGCTGTTGCCGATGGCGCTCGTGATCACCCCGAACATCCCTGAAGCCGAGGCGCTCACCGGCCGGAGCCTGCGGAGCTGGGAGGACGTGAAGGACGCTGCGAAGCAGATCGTCGAGATGGGCGCGCGCTCCGTCGTGATCAAGGGCGGCCACTTCGACGACGCGGCGAACGCGACGGATCTGTTCTACGACGGGCGCGATCTGCGGGACTTCACCGCCATCCGCATCGCCACGGCGAGCACGCACGGCACCGGATGCACCTTCTCGGCGGCGATCACGGCGGGGCTGGCGAAGGGCCTAGCGACAGCAGACGCCGTCGCGCTCGCGAAGTCGTACGTGACGCTGGCGATGCAGCATGCATACCCGGTCGGGCGTGGCAACGGCCCCCTGCACCACTTCTACCGCTACTGGCAGCCGACCGGCCGCAGGTACCGTGCAGGGGTGCGGCCAGCATCAATGCAGCCGCGTTTGCCGCGCGCGCAAATGGAGGGGTGACGCGATGCACCTGTTGGTCCGCCGGTACAACCGTTCCGGATACGCGGCATCCTGGTTCTACGCCGCGATCGGCGTCGGCTTCGGCGCGCTCGCCATCTTGGCGCTGGCGCATCAAGACTGGCTCGCCGCCAGCGCCGCGATCGCGATGGTGCCGATCACCATCGCCGGCGCGCGTTTGATGCGGCGATTGAAGGGGGCCGCGCGGGCATCACGGGCGGCGCTTGCATCGAAGGAGCAGGACCAATGACGACGACCGCCATCGCCGATACGCTGACGATCGCCAACAAGCAGTTCACATCGCGGCTGTTTCTTGGCACCGGCAAGTACACGAGCGCCGAAGAGACGGTCGCCGCGCTCGAGGCGTCCGGCACACAGCTCGTGACGGTCGCCATTCGCCGGCTCGACCTCGACAATCCGAACGCGCGCACGGAGCTGGACTACATCGACTGGTCGCGCTACACCGTGCTGCCGAATACGGCGGGATGCAAGACCGTCGATGAAGCGCTGCTGACGGCGCGGCTCGGCCGCTCCGTCACCGGGTCCAAGTGGGTGAAGCTGGAGGTGATCCCGGACCCGAAATACCTGCTGCCCGACCCGATCGGCACCCTGCGCGCAGCGGAGCGTCTGATCGCCGAAGGCTTCGTCGTGTTGCCGTACATGCACGCCGACCCGGTATTGGCGAAGCGTTTGGAGGAAGCGGGCTGCGCGACCGTCATGCCGCTCGGTTCCGCCATCGGTTCCGGGCAGGGCATCCGCACGCTCGACGCGATCAGGATCATCATCGAAAACGCGCGCGTGCCCGTGGTGGTCGATGCCGGGATAGGCGCACCTTCAGACGCAGCACTGGCGATGGAGATCGGGGCGGACGCAGTGCTCGTCAACACCGCCGTTGCGAAGTCACAAGACCCGCCCCTGATGGCCGCCGCGATGCGGCAGGGCGTGGAAGCGGGCCGCTCGGCATATCTCGCGGGACGCATCGCCGCCAAGCCCTACGCGTCAGCGAGCAGTCCGGTTGATGGCGTGGCGGCGACGGCCGCGAGCGTCCTCTGATGCCTGCCGACATCGAGCGCCGCTTGCCGCACCCGGCGCTCGTGCTGATCACCGACAGCACGAGAATGCTTGCGCACCCGACGCGTGATGCCGGCGCATGGATGGCCGGCATCGTGCGCGAGGCGGTGGGTGGCGGCGTGAATATCGTGCAGTTGCGCGAGAAGGAGATGCCACACAGGCGGTTGCTCGAAGTCGGGCAGTGCATTTCCGACGCGATCGCCGGACGGGCGTTGCTGTTCGTGAACGGCGATATCGAAGCGGCGATCGCGCTCGGGGCCGGCGGCATCCATCTGCCTGAGGCCGGCGCTACCGTCGCGGAAGCGCGGGCGCGTGTCGGGAATCGCATGCTGATCTCGTGCGCGGTCCACACGATCGATGGTGCGCGGATGGCGGAGCGCGATGGCGCCGACCTGGTGCAGCTCGGCACGGCATTCGCTACGTCATCGAAGCCGGGAGTCGAGCCGCTCGGACCTGAAGGTGTGCGTGCAGTGTGGGAGGCCGTGCATGTGCCGGTGATCGCCGTCGGCGGCATCACCGCCGCCAACGCGGCGTCGGTGCTGCGAGCGGGTGCGGCCGGCGTCGCCGTCATCGGCGCGATCTTCGACGCCGCAAGCCCCCGCGCCGCCGCCGAAGACATCAGCGCCGCTATTAGAGGTCGCCCGCCGCGCCCCATCCGGCGCATGGCGGAGCGCTGATGCGGATCACCGTGAACGGCAAGCCGCGCGAGATCGAAGCGCCCGCCGATGCGCAAACGATCGCGCTGCCGGAGTTCTTGCGCCAACACGCGATCGATCCACGGCTCGTCGCCATCGCGATCAATGGCGATGTTGTCCCGAAGGACGCGTACGATGATGCGCGCATCCATCACGGTGACGCCGTCGAGGTTGTGCGCATAGTGGGCGGCGGGGGGACGTGAGCGACATCGTGATTATTGGCGGCGGCATCGTCGGTCTCTCGTCGGCGTACGAGCTGTCGCGCGCAGGCGCGAAGGTGACGCTGCTGGAGTACGGCAAGACGGGCATGCAGGCAACGAACGCCGCGGCCGGCATGCTGGCTCCCCTCATCGACGCCCAGGCGCCCGGCCCGATGTTGCAGGCGGGCCTTCGCGCGCTGCGCGAGTACCCGGCGTTCGTCGATGACGTCGAGCGCGCCTGCGGGTTTGGCGTCGAGTATCGCCCGTACGGCGTCTTGAAGGTGGCGTTCGACGATGCGGGCCTGGAGGGTCTGCGGCGCCGCTTCGGTTGGCAGCGCGACGCCGATCTGCCGCTCGATTGCCTCGACGCGGCGCTCTGCCGCGAGCTGGAGCCGCGCTTGAGCGAGCGTGTCACGGGCGGAGTCTTCTCGTCAACGGAAGGCAGCGTCAGCAGCCAGCTCCTGGCGCTGGGCATCGAGCGCGGGGCCATCGCGCTTGGCGCCGCAATCCAGAACGGCACGCCGGTGACGGGATTCGATGCGCGCGCTGGCCGCATCGTCGCCGTCCGTTCGGGCGCTAGCGTGTTCCCGTGCGATATCGCCGTGATCGCCGCCGGCGCCCGCTCGGGCCAGATCGCGCGCATGCTGCGCGCGCCGCTGCCGGTGCGTCCTGTCCGCGGCCAGATGATCGCCCTCGGCGGCATGCGCGCGCCCGTGCGCCACATCGTATGGGGGCCAGACGGATATCTCGTGCCGCGCGCCAACGGCCTCGTGTTCGCCGGCGCCACGGTGGAAGATGTTGGCTTTCGGCGCCGCACGACGAAGGCAGGGCTGCGCGCCATGCGGTCGATGGCGTTCAATCTCGTGCCGCAACTGAAGGCCGCCACCGTCCACTTCGCCTGGGCGGGGTTGCGTCCGGGCAGTCCCGATGATCTGCCGATGATTGGCGCGATGCCGGGCTGGTCAAATCTGGTCGCCGCCACTGGCCACTTCCGCAACGGCATTCTGCTCGGGCCGCTGACGGGGAAGCTGGTCGCGCGCGGCATCTGCGACGGCGACTGGAGCGAGACACCACCCGAATTCGACCCCGCTCGCTTCTCGGCGTCAGAGACGGTCGCGTGTTCGTCCACGGAGGGCACAGCGACCACAGATGGGATCGAATTGGGCCGGGCCACTAACTCGAAGGGATACCAGTGAGCGAGGTTGATCCGCGCGAGCTTGCACGCGAGAAGTTTGCCTCCGGCGACGGCATGGAGCCGGCGATCGCCTGGCTCGGCGAGCACGCGACCGATGCGCCGCTCGCCGTCGGCGCGCTGATCGATGCGCTGGCGCCGGCTGCGGTCCCCGGATCGCGGGTGTGCGAGCTGGGCTTCGGTTCGGGGTGGCTGCTGGAAGACATGGATCGCGCGTTTCCCGACGTGTCCATCGCCGGGCTCGATATGTCGCTCGCGATGGTCTCCCGCGCGCGGGAGCGGTTCGCGCAGACGTTCGAGCTATGTTGTGGCGAGATGGAACATCTACCGTTTCGCGACGCGGCGTTCGACGCGATCGTCACCTGCTGGACGCTCTATTTCATGCGGGACATCGACGCCGCGCTGGCCGGGTTCAAGCGGTGCCTGAAACCCGGCGGCCGATTCCTCACTGCCACCGTCGCGCCAGACCACATGCTCGAATTCGACGAACTGCATGCGGAAGCCGTCCACCGCGCGCTGGGCCGCGAGCCGTCGCCCGATGTGGGAGCGCGCTTCGACCTGAGGAGCGGGGCCGCTTACATGCGGCGGACCTTCGCCGAGGTGGAGTTGCGGCAGTGGTACGGCGAAATCATCCTGCCCGATCGGCAGACCGGCCTGGAGCTCTGGGACATCTATGGCAGCCCGGGCCTTGCGGCTGCCGAGGCAGCGCTCGTGCGCGAGGAGTTCGGTCGCCTGGCCGGGGCGCGCTTCCGCGAGGACGGACCGATCCGCGTCCGCCGCCACGACGGGCTCTTCGTCGGGCAGATCTGACGCACGGCTGCCGATCGAAATCGTCGCACAGCGCCGGCGTTCCTTGACGGTCATTTCATACCTTTCACCAACCAACAACACACTCACCCACTACATTGACCGTGCCCTCGAACGGCCCTTTGCCGCGATGCCCGCCAGCAACTCATAACTCGCATTCCACCGCGTGCGTGTGCCGCCGGCACACCGCAGCACAACGTCATCTTGCGTGGATGGCCATCTGGAGAAGCGCCGCCTCATGTCTCGAACTCTGTTGCACGTCGCACTTGTCGCCGCACTGCTCATAGCGATAGGGGCGCTCGGGGTCATCATGCGCGGCGGTGAGACATCAGCGGCGCAGCCACTACACGGCGTTGGGCTGGCCAAGGGCTGCAACAGCCCGATCGCGATCGGACAGCTCTATACCTGCGACGTGGTCACCATCAACAACGTCGACAGCGCCGGCGACACGCTGACGATCACGTCGATCGTCGATGTGGTCCATGCGGGCGCTGGTGATCAGACCTCGGCGAATTTGCTCCCCGGCCTCTCGCACATCTTGTCTGGCGGCGCGACCTGTTCGGTCGGGCAGCTGATCTGCACCCTCCCCGCCGGCTCGAGCATCACGACGGCCAGCCAGTACGGGTTCTACTATGCGCAGGCGAGCGACCCGAACCCCCTGCCCGACACGATCCATCTGACGTGGCAAGACCTCTGCACCAGCCTCGCGCTCAACTGTCCGAAGACCGATCAGATGGCGACTGCGGGTTCGTCCGCCAGGCTCCAGTCGCCAACGCCGTCGCTGACGGCCACGCCTACCAGCACGATCACTCCCATAAGCGGGACGACCACCCCGACGCCGCTGCGGCAGCTCAAGAGCTGCGACCCTGGTGAGACCGCTACGAACGTCGGCCCGGGGCCCGTGTGCAACCTCTTCATCTGCCAGGCGCCGGCCGCATGCGCGGGGCCTGGCGAGGGCGACCTGATCGTCATCGAGCACGTCGACAGCGTCGCCACCGTGCCCGACACGCTCGGACTCGGCGCCTACGAGTTCAATGTGGAGTTCGACAGCGCCGTCATCGAATCGCTCAATCCGGCGGACATCATCTTCAGTGCGGGCTCTGCGTCAGCGGGTGTCGCGCCCGCGACCTCGGGTGGGTATCCCGCCGGATTCCGCGGCGTGCCGGACTGCTCGCTGACGATCCCCTTCGAGAACGCCGTGCGGTTTGTTTGCGTGACAGATAGCCCGAATGCCGGGCCGGCCGGCAGCTTCGATCTCGCCAGCCTGGATCTTGTGCCGGCGGCCGACGACGTGCAGGCGCTGTTCCCGGGGAACGACAACGGCATCCCGACGCTGATCAAGGACAACCAGTGCCGGTTGACGGACGTCCTCGGTTATCCCGTTGAGAACGCGGGCGCGGGTCTGCTTCCGACCTGCGGCGACGTGTTCGTATCGATTCGCATCCTGGAGGCCGACCTGAACCTCGACTGCGTCGTCGACCTGCAGGACGAAGCCGCGATAGCGATGCGCTACGGCGCCTACCTCGGCAGCGCGTTGTACGACAAGTGGTACGACCTCGAACCGCGCTTCCACGACGGCGACATCGACCTCAAGGACTTGCAGAAGGTCTTCGGCCGCGACGGCAGCACCTGCCAGAACCCGATCCCCGCACAGACGCCCGTCGCGCCGCAGTTCGACCTCAGCGGGTAGTCGCACGCTCTTCGCCGTATCACAATGGTCCGCCATTGGTTCGCGCTGCGCTGCATCCAAACGATGCGTTCGCCGACGACGCCAATGCGCGGCGAGATGGCGCATCGCTGGTAGAATGCGCGAGACGCACCCGCGCGATGCACCATTCCTACTGTGAGCGCACCATGAAGTACCACATCTGGACCGTTGGCTGTCAGATGAACGTCGCCGACTCGCGGAAGCTTGCGGCGGGGCTCGACCGCGCCGGCTGCGTCGCCACCGACGCCATCGACGACGCCGACCTCGTCGTGCTCAACACCTGTTCCGTGCGCGAGCATGCGGAGGACCGCGCCGTCGGACAGCTCGGCCGCCTGAAGAAGATGCGCCGGCGCGGGCGGCCCTTCAAGATCGCCGTCATGGGCTGCATGGTCGGGGTCCGCGACGATGACCTGCGCCGCCGCTTCCCCTACGTCGACGCCTTCGCGCGCCCGCAAGACTTTGCGCCGATCATGGAGGTCGCCGGCATCGATGCCACGGGCGGCGAGTTCTGGCCGACGACCTTCGCCACGCCCGATTCGGTGACGGCGTTTGTGCCGGTGATCCACGGCTGCGACAAGTTCTGCACCTATTGCATCGTCCCCTACCGCCGCGGGCGCGAGAAGAGCCGCACCATCGAGGACATCCGCAACGAGGTCGAGCACTACTGCGCGCGCGGCGTGCGTGAGGTGACGCTGCTGGGCCAGACGGTCGAGGCCTACGGGCACGACCTGGAGCCTGAGGCGGGCGCCAGGGAAGCGCGAGGGCATCGGCCCGACCTTGGCGATCTGATGCGGGCGATCCACGACGTACCGGGGCTGGAGCGCATCCGCTTTCTCACTTCGTATCCCAAGGACATGACGCCACGGATCATCGACGCCGTCGCTGAGCTGCCGAAGGTCTGCGAGAACTTCAACATCCCGGTGCAAGCGGGCGACGACGCCGTGCTCGCGCGCATGCGGCGCGGCTACACGCTGGCCGAGTATCTCGAAAAGTTCGAGATGGTCAAGGCGCGCATTCCCGACGCTGCCATGGTCACCGACATCATCGTCGGCTTCTGCGGCGAGACCGACGCCGAGTTCCAGCACACGTACGACCTGCTGGAGCGGCTCCGCTTCGACAAGGTGCACGTGGCCGCGTACTCGCCGCGCCCCGGCACGATCGCCCATCGCACGCTGGCCGACGATGTGCCGGATGCCGTCAAGCAAGAGCGCTTTCAGGCGATCGATCAGCTCGAAGCGCGCGTCTCGGGCGAGATCAACCAAGCGCTTCTTGACACCGATCAGCTCGTACTTGTCGAAGGGTGCCGGGAAGCGCGCTGGACCGGCCGAAACCGCCTGGGCAAGCTGGTACACTTCGAGGGCGAGGCGGCAGTTGGCGAGATCGTCAGCGTCCGCATCGAGCACGCGACCCCGTGGTCATTGCAAGGAACAGCGCTCCCCGCGACGGCTCCTGCACCATGTTCGACTCAGCTGACACACTAATCCTGCCGTTGCTGGCCGGCGTCGGGGCGTTCGCCTTCGTCGGCCTCATCTGGAATCTCTTCGAAGGGTTTGTCGAGGAACGCCGCAAGGATCAGCGCTAGGTTCCCCACCGTGCCCAGCCCCCGAGCCACGCCGCCGCTGGTCGCGGTCGTCGTCGTCATCCTCACGGTGGTCGAAGATGATCTTCGCGTCCTGCTGATCCATCGCAGCGCCGAACCGTTCCGCGAGTTCTGGGCGCTACCTGGCGGGCTGCTCGCGGACGGCGAATCACTCGACCGCGCCGCCGCGCGCAAGCTGCACGACGAGACGGGCGTGCAGGATGTCTACCTCGAGCAGCTCTTTACCTTTGGCGAGCTTTCGCGCGGCGACGGCGATGCGAAGTCGGGCGTGCAGCGCGGCGTCGCGGTCACCTACTTCGCGCTTGTCCAGCACAAGCAGGTGCGATTGCGCGATAGCGAGGTGTGGCAGCCTGCGTGGCACAGCGCCTACAAACTGCCGCCGCTCGCATTCGACAATAACGCCGTCGTCGATTACGCCGTGCGGCGGCTGCGTTCGAAGCTCGACTACACGAACGTCGCCTACAGCCTGCTGCCGCGCCAGTTCACGCTCAGCGAGCTGCAGCAGGTGTACGAGGCGATCCTCGACCGCGAGCTGGACAAGCGGAACTTTCGCCGGCGCATGCTCTCGCTCGACATCATCAAGCCGGCGGGCGGCACCCGCATGGAAGGCGCGCACCGCCCGGCGCAGCTCTTCACCTTCACCAAACGCGAGCCCGTGGTCGTGTAGTCGCCGGTCGCTGGTCGTTAGTCCGCCCGCTGTCACCTGTCCTCTATCTGGTGCGCCGACGCCGGCGGCGATAACCTCGGTCATGGCCGGATCATTCACCTGCAACGGCTGCGGTGCGTCATTTTCCGTATCGCCACAGGCACGCGCGAAGTATCCCGGGTGGGTACCGAAACAGTGCGCATCGTGCCGGGCGCCCAGGCGCTCGCCCGCCCAGACTGCGGATCGATACGACGCCGGGCCCAGCAGCGGCGTCTTCACCGACGGCTCGTGCGACCCGAATCCGGGCCCCGGAGGCTGGGGCATGGTGAAAGTGATCGATGGCGAGATAGTGGAAGAGCGCAACGGCAAGGCTCCGTATACCACGAACAACCGCATGGAGCTGACGGCACTGCTCGAGGGCTACAAGCGGCTCGCGCTGGATGAGCGCATCGACGTGTACTCCGACAGCGCGCTGTGCGTGAACACGATGACGCTCTGGGCGCCGAAATGGGAGCGCAACGGTTGGTCGCGCGGCAAGAGCGGCGCCGAAATCAAGAACCTGGACCTCGTTCGGGAGCTGTTTGCGCTGGTGCGGGCGCGGCCGCTCGCGAAGCTCACGTGGGTCAAGGCGCACATCGGCACCCGCTGGAACGAATACGCGGACATGCTGTCGCGCGCATATTTGCAGCGGAGTTAGTCAGCCGAACGCCAACCCCAACCTCCAAGCTATACCCTACATTCATGCCCAATCTCGCGGTGCGCGGAGGCGCCCCCCTGCGTACCCGGCCATGGCCCGCATGGCCACAGCACGACGAGCGCGAGCTGCGCAATCTCCAGCAGGTGCTCGACAGCGGCAACTGGGGCGGGTTCCCTTCGCCCAACGTCATGGCGGGCGAGTTCGCCGAGCGCTTCGCTGCGTACCACGGCGCCGCGTATGGCATCTGCACCACGGGTGGCACGACCGCGCTCGAAGTCGCGCTGAAGGCAGCGGGCCTCCAACGCGGCGATGAGGTGCTCGTCCCCGCGCTGACCTTCTACGCCACGGCGTTCGCCGCGCTCGTGCAGGGGTTCAAGCCGGTGTTCGTCGACGTCGACCCCGGCACCTGGTGCATCGACACCGCGCAGATCGAGCGCCAGATCACGCCCGATACGCGGGCGATCCTGCCGGTGCACCTCGGATCGCGCATGGCTGATATGGACCGCATCGGCGAGATCGCCTGGGAACACAACCTCCGCGTGATCGAGGACTGCGCGCACATGCACGGGGGCTTCTGGCGCGGGCATGGCGCTGGCACGCTGGGTGACCTCGGCTGCTTCAGCTTCCAGTCGTCGAAACTGATGACGTGCGGCGAGGGCGGCATCGTCATCACCAACGACGCTGCCTTTGCCGAGCGCTGCAACGGCTACGTGAACTCCGGCCGCGGCCAGGGCAGCGATCGCCAGGCGGCCGAGGGCAGCATGCTTGGCTGGAACTATCGCATGACGGAGTTCCAGGCCGCCGTGCTCCTCGCGCAGCTCGACCGCCTGCCTGAACAAATCGCCACCCGCAACGCGAACATCGCCCACTTCGACCAGCGCATCGCCGGCATCGAGGGCGTGAGCACGCTGCCCCACGACGAGCGCGTCACCATCCGGTCCGGCTATGGTGTCGTGCTTCGCTACGACGAGACGGCCTGGCGCGGCATCACGCGCGACCGCTTCGCCCGCGCGCTGTCGGCCGAGGGCATGCGGCTCTACGGCGCGTTCTACACGCCCGTCTATCAGTCGCCGCTCTTCGCCTGGAAGGACGCGCCGATCGAGGTGGAGTACGACGGCGTCCAGTGCCCCGTCGCCGAACGGGCCGCCTACAAGGAGATGATCTGGCTTCCCCACGAGGTCTTCCTCGGCAGTACCAGCGACATCGACGACCTCTGCGACGGGATCGAAAAGCTCCGCGCGAATATCGAGGAGCTGGGTGGCACCGGAGATGCGACTGGCGAGAGGTAGAATGATTCATGGGCGCGTCTGCGTTACCCGTAGAGTTTGGTGACCCGCAGGGCGAGCGATTTGAGCGCATCGACGCGCTCGTCGACACGGGCGCGAGCCACACGGCCCTGCCGGCATCGATGCTGCGGCGTCTGGGCGTCGAGGCGCGCGAGCAGGGACGATTCCGCCTCGCGAATGGCGCTACCGTGACGCGCGATGTCGGCCAGACGTGGATTCGCATCGAGGCCGTTCTGTGATGACCATCGTGGTCTTCGCCGATGAAGGCGCGACGCCGCTGCTCGGCGCCGTCACCCTCGAGGAATTTCGTCTCGGCGTGGATCCGGTCGGCAAGCAGCTCATCGAAGTGACGGCCTACCTCACGTAGCGGGCGCCAGCACGCCTTCAAAGCTCCCCTCGCCGCGAGGTGGAGCGAGGGGTTGGCCGCACACTCGCCGCGGAGAGGGGTGAGGCCGCCGCCCGTCGCCGCCGGTCCGGCGCGGGTGTACCATGCCTGCATGAACGAGCCGCGCATTCAGTACGTTCGCACCAGCGACGGCGTCAGCATCGCCTACTACGTCATCGGCGGCGGACCGCCGCTCGTCGAGACCTCGTCGATCCCCGTGTCCCATCTGCAGCTCGAATGGGCGTGCGGGCACGAGATGGCCGAGATGATCGCGCTGCAGCGGACGTACATCCACTACGACGCGCGCGGCTTCGGCATGTCGGACCGCAACATCACCGACTTTTCGCTGGAGGCGCTCTCGCGAGACCTCGAGGCGATCGCCGACCACCTGAACCTCGACCAGTTCCAGTTGCTTTCGGGCGGCATCGCGATGCCGATTGGGCTGCAGTACGCGGCGACGCATCCCGAACGCGTGTCGCACCTGGTCCTTGGGCTCTACGGCGCCGGTAGGGAAGTGCCCGACGAGCAGCTCGCGAGCATCCTCGCGCTCGGCGAGAAGAACTGGGAGCTGGCGACCGAGACGATCACGCACGCCGTGCTCGGCTGGTCGAACGGCACGCTCGCACACCAGTTGGCAGAGATCATGCGGCACGGCACGACGGCGCAAACCCTGCGCGCGTTCATCGCTGCGGGCAAGTCCTGGCACATCGACGAACTGCTGCCAAAGATCACGGCCGAAACGCTACTCCTCGCGCGCCGTGATGGCCCGCAGGCCTACATCGACGAGGGGCTCCGTGGCGCGAGCTTCATACCGCACGCGCGGCTCGAACTGCTCGAAGGCAAGGGTGAGATCGCCCATGAGCAGGAGTTCGCCAGGATCTGGGCGTTCGTTGCCGATGGCGCCGAGCTTCCGCAGTCCGCGCCCGAAGTTCCACCAACGACGGCGACGATCCTCTTCGCCGACATCGTCGACTCGACTTCCTTGACCGAGCGCATGGGCGACGCGCACTTCCGCGAGCACGCGAACGAGCTCGATCAGACGGTGCGCAGGCTGATTCGTGAGGGCGGCGGCACCGTGGTCGAAGGCAAGGTGCTCGGCGATGGCGTGATGGCCGTCTTCACGTCGGCGCGCCAGGCGATCGACGCCGCTCTGCGCCTCGCCGCGGCGAGCGACGACAACGAGCTGAAGCTGCACCTCGGCATTCACGCCGGCGACGTGATCCGCGACGGCGCCAACGTCTACGGCGGCGCCGTGAACATCGCCGCGCGCGTGGCGGCCGCATCGGAGCCGGGTGAGATCCTCGTCACCGACGTCGTGCGCGCGCTCGCTCGCACTTCCGCGAGCGCCGGCTTCGAGGACCGTGGCGAGCGCGAGCTGAAGGGCATCGCCGAGCCGCAGCGTCTCTACGCCGTCTGCGACCGCGGCGCCTGACCGGGACAGCCCGCTCGCGCTCCATCATCCGCAACGTCCATACCGAGTTCCCCGCAGCCAGCCCCCGTAGAGGCGGCGAGTATCGATAATTCCTCTCGCACACAGGAGGATCAGATGACCGATTGGCGAGCCAAAGAGGCGAAGTATTTCATGCGGTCTGGCAAGCGCATGGACCTGCTCGCGGTCCGCGGCGAAGGCACGCGCATCTGGGACGAGGACGGTCGCGAATACCTGGATTTCTTCGGCGGCCCGGCGACGGTCAGCCTCGGCCACGCGCACCCGGTGATCGTCGCCGCGCTGACGGACCAGGCGAAGCAGCTGATCCACGTCTCCAACCAGTTCTATTCCGTCCCGCAGCTCCAGCTCGCCGAGCTGCTGATCGAGCACTCGTGCTTCGACCGCGTGTACTTCCAGAACAGCGGCGCTGAGGCGAACGAGGGGGCGCTCAAGCTCGCCCGCAAGTGGGGCAAGGAGCAGAAGGGCGGCGCCTACGAGATCATCTGCGCGGACGATGCCTTCCACGGACGCACGCTGCAGACCGTGACGGCGGGCGGCACCGAGCGGTACAAAGCGCCGTTCGGGCCGCTGCCGCAGGGCTTTGTCCACGTCCCGTTCAACGATGTCGACGCCGTCAAGCGCGCGACGAACCCGAACACGGCGGCGATCTTCCTGGAGCCGATCCAGGGCGAAGGTGGCATCAACGTCCCCGACGACACCTACTTCCCCCAACTGCGCGCGTGGTGCGATGAGCAGAACATCCTGCTGATCTTCGACGAAGTGCAGACGGGCTGCGGCCGCCTCGGCACCCTCTTCGGCTATGAGCTCTTCGGCGCCGAGCCGGACATTATGGTGCTCGGCAAGGGCATCGGCGGTGGCGTGCCGCTTGCGGCCTTCCTCGCCAAGGAGCATGCGGCGGTCTTCACCCCCGGCGACCATGGCAGCACCTACGGCGGTGAGCCGCTGACGACGCGCGTCGGCTACGAAGTGATGAAGTACATCATCGAGCAAGGCATCCCGGCGGACGTGGCGCGCAAGGGCAAGATCGTCGAACGCCGGCTGCAGTCGTTGCTCGACCGCTGCCCGAACGTGTCTGCCGTGCGCGGGAAGGGCTTGATGTGGGCGGTGCAGTTCACCACCGAGATCGGCGAGCGCATCACCCGCGAGGCGCTGACGAGCGGCGTCATCGTGAACAACGTGCGTCCGAACGCGATCCGCATCGTGCCGCCACTGACGGTCACGGATGAGGAGCTCGAACAGGGCTTGGCGACGCTAGAGCACGTCATCGAAACGGCTTCCCGCGAATAGCCCTCCGGCGAAGCGCTATGCTCTTCAACATTGCCAGCACCGCCGCGCGCGTTCTCGGCTCACGCTCCGCCTGATCCGCAGTTCGCACGACCCCGACCTGCTCCCGCGATACCCTTGCAGCGGGCGTGGATGGGTCCCGGTGGGTCTCGCGGTCTTCAACACCGTTGCGATGGCGCCTTCGCGTCGTCGGGAGGGTTCGACTCCCTCGCACTCCCGCCACCGATGATGGATCGAGGTGGCCTGAGCGGTAGCGCCGCCCACATCGCCATCAGCCTGCTTGAGCGAACTGCCATTGAGCAGGCTTAACGTCTCCTAGCGACGGCGCATCGCTAGCGGGATGGTCGCCGCCCCCGCGATCGCCAGGACCAGCGCCACCAGGAGCATCACGAGTCGGTCACCGGATGCGTCCGCGCCCGACCCCGTGTTCGGCAAGACGGATGCCGACTGCTGGTCCCCGTCAGGCGCTGCCTGCGGCGGGAGGCCGGGACTACCGGCTGCAGCGGAAGCGCGACCGCCGGCCGGGTCTGTGGGAGCCGGCGAAGCGGGAACTGGCGGCGTGTTCGTCGGTGGGGGTGTGTTCGTTGCGGTTGGCGTTTCCGTCGGCACAGGCGTATTCGTGGACGAGGGCGTGTCCGTCGCCGTCGGTACTCCCGTGTTCGTCGGCGCGGGCGTGTCCGTCGGCGCGGGCGTGTCCGTCGGCGCGGGCGTGTCCGTCGGCGCGGGCGTGTCCGTCGGCGCGGGCGTGTCCGTCGGCGCGGGCGTGTTCGTCGCAGCGGGCGTGTCCGTCGGCGCGGGCGTACTGGTCGGCGCCGGCGTGTCGGTCGCCGTAGGCGTGTCCGTTGGCGCGGGCGTACTCGTCGGGGTTGGCGTGTCCGTCGCTGTCTCCGTCGCCGTCGGCGTGTTCGTCGGCGCGGGCGTGTCCGTTGCCGTCGGAGTTGCCGTCGGTGTCGAGGTCGCCGTGGCGGTTGCCGTCGCCGAAGGGGTGCTGGTAGCGCTCGGTGTTGGCGTCGCGGTGCCGGTCGAGGTGGGCGTTGGCGTCGCCGTGCTTGTCGGCACGGTGTCGACATCACTCGCGGTAACCGGCAGGAACGGATTTCCGATGCTGTCGCTGTACGCGACAGACACATCGTTCTGGACCGTGCCCGTGGCGCCGCCATTCACCGTGACGTCGATCGTGAAGTCCACCGAAGCACCGGCATCGATTACGCCGTTCAGCGTCATGGTGACCACGCCACCGGAAGCGTTACAGGCACCGGATGCTGGCGCCGTGATGGCGCATCCGGCGAAGGCCGCGTTGGCAGGCAGGGTGTCCGTCGCCACGACATTGCCGGCTGCTCCGGCTGCAGCTCCGCTCGCGGTGTTGGCGATCGTAATCGTGTACGTCAGCGATCCGCCCGGGCTCGCGGTCGTTGTCCCGTCGCTCTTTGCTACGGTGAGATGAGGCGTCGGAGGCTGCGTGTAGTACGCCGGCACGCCCGACTGCCCTTCCTCGATGTACTGGTTGTGGTTCGAGATGCACGTGACGATTCGCCACCAACCGGACTCCGGGTTGCTGATCACGTCGCCGCCGCGGCTGATCGCGTTGCTGACGTTCCATGTGGCGCTTGGCCCGGAGATTGTGCCCGCGGTTCCGCCAACGAGCCCGTTGGCGTCGTACACATCTGACGGCGCGTAGTAGCGAACTCGGCCGTTGTTGTCGAAGTCGAAGTCGTTGAAGGTGACCGACGCAAGACCAGGATCGACGTACTCGAAGAACGTCTGGCAAGCGGTGCCGCCGGCGTCGTGCTGAAACGTAATCTGCACAAGGCCGCTGGTGAGCTCATCGTTCGTCCCCGGAAGGCCGTCGAAGTTATCTGCGTTCGACGGCGGCGCGTTTGTCGGGTCGGCGTCGTTGTCCATTCCGATGCGGAGCCGCCATCCGTTTTGATCGTTTCCCTCACCAGACGGGTTCAGCGGGTCACTCGCAAGCACAGAGGAACGCAGGACGTAGTTGCCGCAGGTGGCGGGATTGATCGTCGCAAAGCGCACCCACGCTTCGGCCACCCCCGCTGCGCCGGGCTGATAGGTGACCTCCGAACCGGCGATGCCCGTGCCGGGGCCCGGCGAGGCGAACCCGGGACCGACCGACGCACCGGGGCCGTAGAGCTCGAACTGGGTCGAGTCGTAGTTCCCCGCAGGCTCTTCCGTCAGATTCTGCGCACCGCTCACGCGGTTCATCTCAGGGCTGAAGAGATCGATGTGCACCGGCGTGCCGCTGGGCCAACCGCAGGGGATGTTGATCGTGGCGTAGTGATGGCCGGAACCCGCGCCGGCGGAGGTGGCGGTGTACCAGTCGCCCAGGCCGGCCGAGGCGTTCGGGCCATTCGTCTGGATGACAAAGGCCGCACCTGCGGCCGGGACTTCGTACGCCTCTGCAGGCGCGCTCGCTGTGTGCTGCCATGGCGAGATCAGCACGAGGCTCGCGAGCGTCGCGAGAGCGAACGCGGCGGCGATCACGCCGATGTCTCCGCGCGCATGCTGCTGCCTTGAGGGATGCCTTCGAGCAACATTGGTATTCTGCATGCGTAATGTGTAGGCAGCGCCGCCTCGTGGAGGCATAGGCGTTCGCCCCCACGCCGGACTGCGCTGACCCTGATCCGCATCGAGCTGCCGATCGCCCATCGAAGTCGTCGGGGGGTTCGACTCCCTCGCACTCTCGCCACCCGACGCCTAGGCCCGTGTGGTCGCGCTGTCAGCCGCCTTGAAATTGCGCCGTCGGTGCGGCAACTCGCGAATAGTCTGAGGGGAACAGCTGGGGCGCTGATGAGGACATGCGCCCACGATGCGGCTTGCCACAGCTTC
>JBBRPY010000008.1:0-76856 GCA_038227375.1 Dehalococcoidia bacterium | reverse complement strand
CAGCTCCCGACCCTAGCCCTAAACGGACGGGCGGGATAGTATTTGTTGGCTCCGGCAGGGCGGGAATCGGAAGCCACATCGTATCTAGCCCGGCTCATCCGCAGCGCAGGTCAGGTAAACATGGACTACGTACAGACGGTGCTTGCTCGCATCACCGCGACCAGGTTCGACGAGGCGATGGCGCCGGGCGGGCTCCTGTCCGAACTCGAGGCGCACCGCGGCTATCTGGCATCACAGGCGGGGTTCGATGGCGTGCAGATCACCCGCTCGGCGAACCCCGAAGGCGACGTGCTGGTCGTCGTCGAGACACGCTGGTCGAACAACAACGCCATGGCCGACTACGCGACCCACGAGCCGACCGTGGCCAGCATCATCAACTCCCACGCGGACATCCTGGTGCCGAACAGTGTGCAGGTCCACCGCATGGAGTCGGACACGGCGCCCACGCGCGACGCGCCCAACCGGGTCTACGACCGTCTGGCGCTGGCCGTGCTCATCCCACTGGGCGTGCTCGCGCTCGCCGCGCTGGTGATTTTCGGACTCTCGCGCGTCTATCTCGTGCTGCCGGGCTCGTGGGCGACGCCGCTGGCCGCCGCAGTCGCCCTCTCCGTGCTGCTCGGCTCGTGGTACTTCGCGACGCACCCCTACGTCCCGCGCTGGCAGATCGGCGGCCTCTTTGTCGTGCTGCTGGCGCTCGGCATCACCGGCATCGCCGCCTCGGTGTACGACGACCGTCACGCCGAAAAGAAGAAGGTAGAGGTCGCCGCGCCCACTGCCGTGGCCTCAGCGCCCACCGGCGGCCCAACAGCTCAGCCGGGCGTCCCGCAGATCGATATGGGCGATAACTTCTTCGCCGACGCGCAGGGCAACAAGAGTCCGACCATCACGGTCACGGGTGCCAACGTCGCGACGACGATTCAGGTCCGCAACATGGGGATCGCCACACACAATGTCCACGTCGCCAAGAGCGGCTCGTTCGATCAGCTCTTCTGCAAGGCGAGCGGTGACGCTCCGTGCTCGAAGCCCGCGTCAGTATCGGGCAACCAGAACGCCACCCTGGTCTTCACGCTCGCGGCCGGCACATATGACTTCCGCTGCGACTTCCACCCGACGGAGATGAAGGGCAAGCTCGAAGTCAAGTAACGCAGAAGGCTGCCGAACACACGCTGCCAACATGGCCATCCTCGTTTTGAGGATGGCCGTCTCGCTGTTTCGCTTGACCATCGGGGAAGGCCCTTCTTTGAAACCCCGGAGCCACTGCTGCTCCGACTTCCAGCCTCCAGCCTCCGACTTCCGACTTCCGAAGAGCTATTGCTTCCGCGTGAGGCCCATCATCTCCAGCTCCTCCCGCACGTCGTCCCACTTCGGCTCCTGCGTTTGCGCCTCCTCCCGTGCGTACCAGCGAAAGAAGACGACGGCGATGAAGGACCAGAGGATGACGCTGCCCATCAGCTTCATCAGTCCGCCGCCAATCTGCTGGTCCGCCTCCGGCGAGAGCCCCCAGGTGCGCGGCGCACGCTCGTAAAACGAATACACGGCGCCGTCGGCGAAGGTGATGAAGGACGAGACCACCGACGGCAGCAGCGACTGCAGGAAGAGATACGCCATCTGCAGCGGCGCCGCCATGTGCGGCAGCTCCGGCACCTCGCTGAGCACCGGCCACCACATGATCATCGCTGAGACCAACAGCGCCGCGTGTACCGAGAAGTGCAGCGCGTGATGGTTGAGCGAGGCGTTCACCATGAACGGCAGGTGCGTGAGGAGCAGCAACGAATTGAAGAGCGCGAACGCCACGAGCGGATGCGTCAGCACGCGCGCCACGGGCATCATGCCGCGCACGCGCAGCACCGCCTGCCACATCCACACGGGCACGCCCGCCAGCAGCAGCGGCGCCGCGACGAGCACGAAGATCGAGTGCTGGATCATGTGCGGGAACAGCAGATACTGCTCGCTCAGATCGTGCACGGGTGTGCCCGCCACCGCGTAGATGCAGAGGACGCCGGCGGTGAAGGACACAACCTGGCGGCGGCGCACGCGGCCCGCGTCAGAGACGAGGTCACGCAGCTTCGTCACGGCGTACAGGTGCGCGGCTTCGACGAAGATGCAGAGCAGGACGACGTCGGGGTGCAGGTGCCACTGAAACTGGTACGGACCAGAAGCGGCGTGGAGAAGAGGGAGCAGCGGCAACATGTGCAATTCCCCTCCGTGGCGCCGGTCCGGCGCGCCGGGGAGTCCCGTGGATGCGTCAGACCAGAGTACTGCCGAGCGTGGCGATGACGACGGTGAACGCGGCTACAGCGAGGACGAAGCCCGTCACAAACGCCGTCGAGAAGAGCTTGCTGTCGAACTTGAGGTGCATGAAGTACATCACCACGGTAATGAACTTCAGCGCGGAAAGGACCAGCAGAATCAGGATGAAGAGTGTGCGGGGGAAGTT
Organism: Dehalococcoidia bacterium; assembly: GCA_038227375.1. Lineage (GTDB taxonomy): Bacteria > Chloroflexota > Dehalococcoidia > DSTF01 > JACRBR01 > JALYKW01. Next base: position 74,419 of record JBBRPY010000008.1, on the reverse strand, counting down.
GACGTAGTAGAGGACGACTTCGATCGCCGTCAGCACCGCAAGGACGCCGCCCACCATCACGTATTCAGCCGGGCCTGGGTGGCCGGCGTGGGCGCCCTTCGTGCTGCCCGCTGGCAGCATCAGCCCGCCGGCGGTCGCCATCGGCCGCTCCGGCGCCAGCAGCGAGAGCGCGGCAACACCGAGCCCCATCAGCCCGAGCGCGAGCAGCGGGACGCCAAACAACAGAGCCGGGTTCTCAAAGAAGTCCTTCATCGATATCTCCCTACGCGGGCTTCACCCAGTAGCTCAGCATAGCGCTCAGGGCGAGGCCGGCGCCCGCAAGTCCGAGGGCCAGCAGCGGGATGCCAAACAATAGAGCGGGATTCTCGAAAAACATCTTCAACGCTACTGCACCAGGTACACGAGCGTGAAGATGATGATCCAGACGATGTCGACGAAGTGCCAGTAGAGGCCGGCAAGCTCGACCGTCAGGTTGTTCTCCTGCTTGATCTTCCCTTTGAACGAAGCGGAGAACAGCGACATCAGGATCAGCACCCCGACCGTCACGTGCGCCCCATGGAAGCCCGTGAGCACGAAGAACGTCGTGCCGAACATGTTCGTGTGCAGCGTCAGCCCTTCACGATAGAACTGCGTGAACTCGAACGCCTGCCCGCCGAGGAAGGTCATGCCCAGCAGCGACGTCGCCAGCAGCCAGATGCGCATGCCGCGGATGTCGCCGCGCTGGACCGCAGCCAGCGCCAGCACCATCGTCAGGCTGCTCATCAGCAGCACGAACGAACTGACGGATGTGAAGGGGATGTCGTACAGGTCCTTTGCGTACGGCCCTGTCACGCTGCGGTCGCGATAGAGCAGGTACGCCGCGATGAACGAGCCAAAGAACAGGCACTCGGAAGCCAGGAAGAGCCACATCAGCAGCTTGCGGTTGTCGAGGCCGGTGTTGGTCTCGAGGTGTTCCGACGTCATCGTCTGCACTGCCACGGTCAGTCCTCTCGGTGGCTATTCCGCCGGCTCTGTCGCCGGCTCCAGCGCCCAGCCATAGATGCCGGCAATCAGCACGAACGCGCCCACGGCGACGATCGCCATGTCGTAGATGAACCCAAACGCCATGATCGGCGGACCCATGGCCGCGATCAGCGGGAAGTACGACGGCGACGGCAGGTGAATGCCATGGCCGCCGCCGTGCCCGTCATCGTGCGCATCAGGCGTGTCCGAGGCGCCCGCGGGCACAGGCACCGGGTGCCCGCTCGGATCCTCCGCGTACTTCTTGTGCCAGAAGTCGTCGAGCGCGTGCACCTGCGGGATCTCGGCGAAGTTGTATGGAGGCGGCGGCGAGGGGATCGACCACTCCAGCGTGCGGGCGTCCCACGGGTCGTCGCCGGCGATCTCGCCGTGGCGGAGGCTGATCAGCACATTCCACATGAAGACCGCGATCGAGGCGGCGATCGTGAACGCGCCTGCGGTCGCCATCGCGTTCCAGAAGCCCCAGCCGTAGCCATCGGGGTAGGTTTCGATGCGGCGCGGCATGCCCAGCAGCCCGAGGATCATCATCGGCTGGAAGGTCAGGTTGAAGCCGATGAACATCAGCCAGAAGTGGAGCTTGCCCCATCCCTCGCTGAGCATGCGGCCGCTGAACTTCGGGAACCAGTAGTAGACGCCGGAGAAGAGGCCGAACATGGCGCCACCGAAGAGCACCTGATGAAAGTGCGCCACGATGTAGTACGTGTCCTGCTGTTGATAGTCCGTCGGCACGATCGAGTGCGTGACCCCCGTGAGGCCACCAATCGTGAACATCGAGATGAAGCCGATCGAGAAGTAGAGCGGCGTCTTGAAGCTGATCGACCCACCCCAGAGCGTGGCGAGCCAGTTGAATATCTTCACGCCCGTCGGTATTGAGATCAGGATCGTCGAGACGCCGAAGGCAGAGTTCGCCACGGAGCCGAGGCCCGTCGTGTACATGTGGTGCGCCCAGACACCCCACGACATGAAGCCGATGGCGACGCCAGAGAAGACGACGAAGGGGTAGCCGAAGAGCGGCTTCCGCGAAAACGTCGGCAGCACCTCGGACACGATCCCCATCGCCGGCAGGATGAGGATGTAGACCTCCGGATGCCCAAAGAGCCAGAACATGTGCTGCCAGAGCAGGGGAGTCCCACCGGCGGCGGCGTTGAAGAAGTTCGCCCCAAACAACCGGTCGAACGACAGCTCGAACAGCGCGACCGCGATGACTGGCATCGCGAAGATGATCAGGAACGACGTGACCAGCGTCATCCACACCATCAACGGCATGCGGAAGAGCGACATGCCGGGCGCCCGCATGTTCAGGATCGTAACGATGAAGTTGAATCCGCCGGCGAGCGACGCGATGCCGAGCATCTGCAACCCCAGCATCCAGAAGTCGATGCCGTTCCCAGGCGAGAAGCGGTTCAGGGTCAGCGGCGCATAGCCGAACCAGCCGCCATCCGGCGCTCCGAGGTCGCCCTTCAGGAAGTTGCCACCCGTGAAGAAGCTGATGTTCAGGAACAAGCCGGCGAAGAGGAACAGCCAGTAGCTGAAGGCGTTCATCCGGGGGAACGCCACGTCGCGGGCACCGATCATCAGCGGCGTCAGCAGGTTGAAGAACGCCGCGCTCAGCGGCATCACGACCAGGAACACCATCGTCGTGCCGTGCATCGTGAAGATGCGGTTGTACTGATCGGGGTTCAGGAACGTCGATTCGGGCTTCGCGAGCTGGATGCGGATGAGCAGCGCCTCGATGCCGCCGATCAGGAAGAACAGGAACGCCGTGACGCCATACAGCACGCCGATGCGCTTGTGGTCGACGGTCGCCAGCCAGCTCCAGATGCCGTTGTACGTGCCGGCGTCGTCGCGCACCTGCCGCATCGCATCGGCCATCGTCACGCGCTTCGGTGGTGGCAGGGTTACGCTCGCCATGACTCAGTCTCCCTGAAACGCCAGCGCCGGTAGATCGGGGTTCTGCTGCGCGGCGGCCTGCTGTTTCAGCCATGCGTCGAAGTCGTCCTGTGACTCGACGACCACGGTGAAGCGCATCGAGGCGTGACCGCGGCCGCAGAACTCCGCGCACTGGCCGTTAAATTGCCCGATCTCGGTGCCCTTCAGCCACATGTGGTTGGCGCGCCCGGGAATGACGTCGGTCTTGCCGGCCAGCTTGGGCACCCAGAAGCTGTGGATCACGTCGGTGGAGTGGAGCTGAATGTCGATCGTCTTGTCGATCGGGATGTGCATCTCGCCGATCGGCGCCTGAATTGGGGCCGCGCCACCGCCCGGGTCGGCGTAGGCGAACTGCCAGGCCCACTGCACCCCGGTAACATCGACGCGCAGCGAGTTCTTCGGCGTGCGGCCCAGGTCCACGATGCCGCCGATCGTCGGCGCGATGAAGAATGCGAGGAGGATGATCGGCGCCACCGTCCAGCCGATTTCGAGCGTGTTGTTGCCGTGCATCTGCGCGGGCAGCCCGCTGTCGTCCTTCTTGCGCCGGTAGCGGAAGAGGATGAACAACAGTAGCCCTTCGACCAGGATGAGCACCGCGAGGGCCGGCCACATTGTAAGGAAGAACAGGTTCTTCTGATCCTGCGCCACTGTTCCGCGCGGCGCGAAGACGTTCTGAGGGCTGTTGAACAGTCCGCAACCCGACATCAGCACCGCCACGAGCAGCAGCGACGCGAGCGCCCCGAGTCGCGTGCGCACGCTACGCACGAGCTCCCCCCTTTGCGGAAGCTACCGTTCGCTTCAGCAGCGATGCGAGGATGCCGTGACGGATTCGCAGTCGCTGCGGCGCGGGCCGCGGCGCGTCGTAAGCGCGGCTCGGGCGCGGTACACGGATGGTCGCAGGGGTGATCGCCGTGCGGTCGGAGTCGGTGGGGCGAGGCGGGCGGGTCCGGGAACGCAGCATGCGGGCATCCTCGTCTGCTTCGGCTCGCGGATCGGGCGCATTATTCCGCCGTCCGAAGCTAGCGTCAAGGGCTCGTGAAGGCGCGCACAAATCAAGATGCCGTCTCGTGGCCTCGGTGGGACCATAGCTGGGCCTCCGTCAGCCGGCGCGCGCCACATCCGCCGCAACCAGCGTGCGGAGCGGGATCAGATCGCGATACCGGTCGTCGATGGCGATGTCGTCGGGGGCGACTTCCTTGCAGGCGTGACAGCGAATGCACTTCCGGTCATCGATCGCCCAGGCGCCCTCGCGCTGGACGATCGCGCCGGTCGGGCAGATGTCCGCCGCTTCGGCGACGGCGGGCGACTGGCTCGTCACCCGATACTGGATGAGGTCGGCGCAGACCTTCGCCGGGCAGCGATGCTCCTTCGCGTGGGCATCGTACTCCTCGCGGAAGTGCTGCATCGTGTTGTTCATGATCACGGGTGAAAGCGTACCGTGGAAGCAGTTGGCGTTCTGCATCGAAGCGGCGAGCGACTGGAGCCTCTCGACATCGTCCTCCTCACCCTCGCCGCGCGCCGCCCGGCGGAAGATCTCGAGCATGCGCTGATTGCCGCCCCGGCACGTCGTGCAGCGGCCGCAGGATTCATCTTCAAGGAACCACGAGAACATCACGTTGAGGTCGACCACGCAAGCGGAATCATCGACGAAGACGAGACCGCCGCCACCCATGCCGGCGCCCAGTGGCCGGAACGGCTCCGGCTCGAGCGGGAGGTCTCCGGCGATGTGCGCCGGCAGCAATCCGCTCAGCGGACCGCCCTGCTGCAGCGCCTTGAACTGCCGCCCGTTCGCGATCCCGCCCGCGGCAGAGAGCACCGCGTTCACGGTCGTGCCGAACGGGACCTCGAGGCAGCCGACGTTGTTGACGGCGCCCGAGAGCGTGAACATCTTCGTGCCGCGGTTGGCCTCGGTGCCGACGGTGCTGTACGTCGCCGGCGTCACGCGCAGGAGCGCCGTCGCGCAGGCGTAGGTCTCGACGTTGTTGACGTTGGTGGGCTTGCCGAGGACGCCACTCTGCGCGGGAAACGGCGGCTTAATCCGCGGCATGCCGCGCTCGTCGTTCACCGACGAGATCAGCCCGGTCTCGTCACCGCAGACGTATGCGCCGGCTCCCTGCACGACCTCGGCGTCGAAGTGGACGCCCGTGCCGAGCGCGTCCGCACCGAGAATGCCCTTCTCGCGGCACTGCGCCAGCGCGAGATTCACGCGCAGCACGGCCAGCGGATACTCGTCGCGGATATAGATCCAGCCGTGCGTGGCGCCGGTCGCGTACGACGCGATGAGCATGCCCTCGATGAGCAGGTGCGGGTCGCTCTCCATGATCACGCGATTGACCCAGGCGCCAGGGTCGCCCTCGTCGGCGTTGCACACGAGGTACTTGGGCTCGGCAGTGGCGGTCTTGAGGAAGTCCCACTTCGTGCCGGTCGAGAAGAAGCTGCCGGAGTGGCCGCGCAGGGTCGAGCCCTTGACGACGTTGATCAGTTCGCCGCGGTCCATGCCGGCGGCTTCAACGAACTGCGCGTAGCCGCCGCGGCCGAGGTAGTGGTCGATGTTCTCCGGGTCGATGACGCCGCAGTTGTGCATCAGCCAGCGCGTCTGGATCTTCATCCACGGCAGATCGGCGAGCAGCGGCACGCCCTCGACGGAAGGGCCGGAGACGACGCCGATCGCGAACTCCTTCGCGATGCCCCGCACCGCCGCGGCTGCGAATGCCTCGGCCCGCTCTGGCGTGACGGCGCCATACATCACCGACTGACCGCCGGGCTTGCTCACCTGCACGACGGGCTCAGCAAACGACAGCCCTGTGTCGCCGGTGCGCATCACATCGAAACCCTGCGCTTCGCCGAGCCGCTGCAGCGTGGCGAGCGTCTCGTCGCCGCCGGCGGCGAGCGAGGATGTGCTGATGGAGACGGAAAACAGCGGCCGCGCGGGAGCGGCGATCGCCTGCCAGACAGGATCAGCGATGGCGCGCAGCTCATCGTATGCGGTCACTGGCTACGCCTTCGCCTTGAGCTCTCGGACCAGCTTCACCGTCTCGGATGAATTGAGCGGGCCGACGACGCTGCCATTCACCCAGACCTGCGCCGCGTGCTCGCAGGTGCCGTTGCACTGCGCGAGATGCAGGCCGAGCTTGTCCCCCTCAGTGTTCTCGCCCATCGCGATGCCCAGCTCGTGTTCCAGGATTTGGCGGATGCGGTCGCTCCCCTGGAGCCGGCAGGCGATGCCGCTGCACCAGCCGATCAGCGTCTCGGGCGGCGGGATGAGGCGGAACTCGCTGTAAAAGGTGAGCGCGCCGTACACCTTCGCCTCGCTCAGCCGCAGCTGGCGGCCGACGACCCGGATCGCCATCTTCGGGACGTAGCCGTAGCGATGCTGCACCGCATGCAGCGCCCCCAGCAGGTCCCCATCCGCAGGCTTGAAATCGCGGATCAGGTGCTGAATCTCCAGCGTCGCTTCGTTGTCAAGCATGCAGCGTCGGCTCCAGGCGCTCGCATTGTGCGTCGTTTCACTATAGGCAGCAGCACGCGCGCGAACAAGCAGCGCCTCCGGCTCACTGCGTCGGCGGCACCAACGGGGCGATCAGCACAAGCAACGCCGGCACGTGCTCCGTAACGTCGTCCAGAACAGCGCGTCGTTGATCGCGTCGTACTCGTGGGCCAGCACGTTGCGTTGGGCGATGATACGTGCCCAGGCGATCTCGGGATGCCGCCTGGAAGGTGGGCGATACGCGGCGCGCAGCTTCCCTATGATCTCCACGGCGGGCTCCACGGCGAAACGGAGTTGCTCGTCCGCTCGATAGCGCGTCAGATCAGCGCCACCGAGCATGCGCCGCATCGCGCTCATCAGGCCGCGTATAGCACCGTCAGATCGCGCATGATCGCCTTGCGCCGGAAGGGGTTGCGGATGTTCTTTGTGGTCAGCACATCAACCTCACGCCCGAACATCGCCTGCAGCTCAGCCTTGATGTCCACAAGCTCGTAGAGGCTATGCCGGGCTGCGGGTGCGAACTCCACCATGACGTCGCTGTCGCTGTCCGGCCGCAGCTCGCCGCGCGCCGCCGAGCCAACGAGCGCGAATTCTACAATCTGCCGTTTCTTGCAGAACGCCGCGCTGGTCTCGCGCGAGACGCCGAGGCTCGGATGGATCCGCTCCATAACGCAAGTATGGCATATGGCCGAGATCGGTCGTCAGTTGTGAATGGGTTGTTTTCTGGTCGCCGCCCTCGGTGCCCTCGACCCAGACACCGCGGCGGATGCCGGTCGCCTAGCAGGCTTCGGCTGGGGTGCCGCGCGCGCTGCCGATTTGGCGCGCGGCCGCGGCGATGCGCTCTCTGGCTTAAGTGTGACGATCACGGTCGCGTCGAGCGCCTTTGCTACGCGCTGAAGCAGCGAGAGTGAAGGCTTGGACGAGCCGCTCTCGAGGCGCGAGATGACGGGCTGCTTCGTACCGATGCGGTTCGCAAGCTGACGCTGCGACCAGCCCTTCGCGAGTCGCCGCTCGATGATGGAACTCGCGAGCTGGAACTCCGCCTCAAGCGCATCGTACTCGCGCTTGAACGCAGGATCCTTTAGCATCTCGCGCTTTATTTGGGTCCATTCCATCACGTCCTCCTTTCGTATGCGGCGCGCCGCCGATCTGCTGTATCAAGGCCGCGAACTGGTGTGCGCTGGGTCTTCTTCCGAATACCCTGCACTACAACAATGTGTTGTGGACCCGCCAAAAAGAAGAAGAGGCGGAATGCATCTGACGCGAGCGAGGTCCGGAGTTCAAACATGCTCGGCCGTCCGACGATTGACTTCACGTATGGCTGGCCCACGGCAGGGCCGCGTTCCTCGAGAAGCTCCAGCGCTCGCGTCAGCTTGGCGCGTGCCTTCAGCGGAAGGCGCGCCACAAACTCCTGCGGCGGACTCGTGCCGCTGGTGGTTTCGAAGAACTCGATGCGCCATGGCATGGACGATGATAACTATATAGTTATCGCTCCGCCAGCCCGCCAGGTCAGACTGCCGTCGGCGTTGCCGAGCGGCGGGCGTGGTCTTCGACCACCATCTTCGCCACCTGCTCGCCCATGAGGATGCTGTAGTTCTGGCCGCGGTCCTCCGGGTAGATCTGCGTCATCGTCTCGAGGTAGAGGCCGTCGACCGGCGTCCGATGGTCCGGCTTGTGGGCGCTGTAGTCCATGCGGATGATCGGCTGCGCGTACGGGGCCTTGAAGAGCCACTTCTGGTTCACCCAGTCGGACGAAAACTCCGGGTTGATGCGCTTAAGCGCCGGCTCGAAGATCGACCAGAGCTGGTCATCGTCCATCCCGAAATACTCATGCTGCTGGTGCAGGTAGTTCGAGATGTAGAGGATGTGGTTCCCGCCGTAGTTCTCCGGACCAATGAAGTTCGTGTGCTCGACGAGCGCGAGAAACGGCATCGTGCGGTCGCCGATGTTCATCCAGTAGATCGGCGATAGCGAGCGCTTCATCGTCACGACCATGCACACGGCGCCCTGCCACTTCACGTGGTCAAGCCGCCGGGTGTAGTCGTCGGTCAAGGGCGGCGCCATCTTCTGGAACAGCGTCGACGGGACCGCTGCCACGACGGCATCGCCCGCAACCTGCTCTCCGTTTTCGAGCACGACGCCGGTCGCGCGGTTCTGCTCGGCGGTGATCTGCCGGACGCCGGCGCCGGTGTGGATCTGCACGCCGCCGTCGCGCAGGCGACGCTCGAGTTCTTCGATGTACATGGCGAAGCTGCCGATGAGATAGCCGAGCTTCTCCTTGCCGCCCTCGCGCGACGCGAACCGCAGGTGAATCTTGCTCCAGAGCCAGGCCATGGCGACCTGGTCGTAGGCGTCGCCGTACTTCCCCTGCAATAGCGGCCCCCACATCTTCTGGAATACTGCCTTGGAGACGTTCTTCTCGATCCAGTCCTTGCAGGTGATCTGCTCGAACTCGGTCCAGTCGTCGCGGCCGCGCAGCCGCACAGCCATCAGGCCGAGCTTCACCCGATCGATCGGCGGCAGCGGACCAAAGCGCAACAAGTCGAGCGCGGTCACGAACGGATAGATCTTGCCGTTGTCGAACCAACCCACCTTAGACTCGACCCAGCGCAACTTGTCGCCGAGGCCGAGCTCGTTGATCAGCGCGATGATCGTCGTGTCGGTGCTGAAGATGTGGTGGTAGTAGGCTTCGAGCTTCGAGCCGCCGACCTCGAAGGTGCGGACAAGGCCGCCGAGGTACGGGCTCGCCTCGTACAGCACGACCTCGTGGCCGTCCTGCATCAGGCGGTAGGCGGTGCTCATGCCGGCGACACCGCCGCCGACGATGATCGCCTTCACTTCCGGGCAGTCCCTTCGACGGCAGGCTTGCCCGCGATCACGCGCGGCGGTCCGTCGGCGTCCGGCACGGGATCGGGACGCCGGCTCTTCAGCATGTCGCCAAAGCTGAACTGCATCGACCACATCAGATACAGGCCAATCACGACGATTGGACCGAGCAGCAGCGCGTGGAGGCCGATCGCGTAGGCGTCAGCCAGCTTCTTGAGACCATCCGAGCTGGCGCCCGCAGCGCCGAACGCGACGATCGTCCGCGACACGACCAGCTCGAACGGGCCGATCCCACCCTGCGAGGCGACGATGGCGATCGCCAGATTCGCTGCCGCCGTGAGCAGCAGGAAGATGTGGAAGCTTTCGTGAATGCCAAACGCGCGCGCGACGATGTAGTACATCGTCGCTTCCAGCGTCCACGAGATCAGCGACATGAGCCAGGCGGCAGCGAGGTCGATCGGGCTGCGGAGCGCCTGGAGCCCCACAAAGAAGGACTCGAGCAGCCCTTCGACTTTGGGCTTCAGCTTGGCCGGCGCGAATCTGTGGATGAGCCGGTGCAGCAACTGGCGGCCGCCTTCGGACAGCGCAAGATAGAACAGCACGCTGAGCGCTATCCCGAACAGCACGGCCATGACGATGCCGAGGCCGGCGAAGTTTAGGCTCTGCCCGAATCCGACGGGGAAATTCGTATCGCCGCCGGCGAAGGCGGCGACGATCAGCATCATCGGCACGAGTGTCACGCCGTCGAACAGCCGGTCGACCGCGATCGTCCCGAGCAGAGTCGTCTTGCTGATGCCTTCGCGCTCGCCCAGCACGTACGCGCGCGCGAGCTCGCCCGCGCGCGCCGGGATGAGATTGTTTGCCATCAGGCCGATGATCACCACCGGGTAGAGACGCCTAGCCGAGACCTTTTTTACCGGACGCAGCAGGTACTGCCAGCGGATCGTGCGGACCCAGAGGCCGAGGAAATACACGGGAAGCGACAGCAGGGCGAGCGGGTAGTTCGTTTCCTCGAAGGCGCGCTTGACCTCGCCAAAGTCCGTGCTGCGGACGAACAGCCCGATGAACACGGCACTAACGGCGATGCCGATCCAAAATCCCCGGCTCTTGAGCAAGCGGAACTCCCTGGGGTGACCCCTGCCGAACGTGCGGCTATCTTATGTTCGGCTCGGAAACTTCGAAAGTATAGGTCTGCCCCCAGGGCCGGTCAATCAACAATCAGGTGCGCGCACCGTCCTCTACTTCGCAATCTCACTCAGCGGGATCTTTCGGACCACCTGACCGGACGAGTCCGCCACGAGCACCGACGTGCCGTCCGAAGCGATGCCTACGGGGCGCACGACGGCGCTGCCGGGCTCCTTCGGCAGATCGAAGCTCCCGGCCGGACTGCCCGCCGCATCGAACACGAGCACCTTGCCGTCCTGCGCCGTCGGACAGGTTGGCGCCGACGTGCAGGGATTGGGATCGGTGACCAGCAAGCGGCCATCGATGAGCAGCGCCATGTACGGGCGGTCGGTGACGCTTGTGCTGCCCCATGTCGGGATCTTGATCTCGCCCTTGGAACGCAGATCCTTGTCGAGGTGGACGATGCGCTGGTTCCAGAAGTCGGCCACGTAGATGTCGCCCGTTGGCCCGGCGACAACGCCGACCGGCTCGTCGAACTGCAGCGGGTCGCCGGATTTGCCCTTCGCGCCGAACTGGCGAACGAGGTCGCCGTCCTGCGTGTACTCGATGATCCGCCCGTTGCCGGTGTCGGCGACGAGCAGATGGCCGTCCGCCGTCAGGGCAATCTCGCGCGGGCCGAAGAGCTTGAACGGGTCGCCGTTTGCTTCGACCTGGCCGCCGCCACCCCACTCCTTCACCTTCTTGAGGTTCTTGTCGAGCTTGACGATCTTGTGGTCCCAAGTATCGGCGACGAACACCGTGCCATCGGAGGTGACCGTCATCGACCACGGCTGATTCAGGACCACGTCCGGCGAACTGAATCCGCCTGCGACTGCCTTGAACTCGCCGGTAGGCGAATACTCCTCGATGCGGTTGTTGTTGGTATCCGCGACGTAGATGTTGCCGGCGGAGTCGAATGCAACATCCGAGGGGCCGTTGAGCTGCCCCGGCGCCGAGCCCGATGAGCCGATGACGAGTTGGGTGCCCTCCGTGCGCACCGTTGGCCCGACTGGCACAGTGGGCACGTTCGAGAACCCCTTCGGAAAGAAGGCGACGCCGTCGACGGTGCCGAGCTCGCCCGGCGGTATGCGCTCCACGAAGTACTTGCGCCAGCTGTTCAACTGGCTCAGCGAAAAGAGGCCGCGGAAGAAATCACGCGACGAGTACTTGCCATCGGCGCCGCGGTACTCCTCGGGGAACCAGCGCCGGTGATGGTAGGTGACCGGCTCGGCGTACTGCCCGCCCGTCTGCACGTTGTTCGCGTTGTTCTTGTTTGCCAGCACGATCGAATTCGGCGGCGGCTGGAAGTTCGAGCCGATCTGGGGATACTGCACGGCTGTATAGTTGCGCAGGTACCACGCCCACGGCCAGGTGTAGCCATCGCTCGAATCGACGACGATCGGCGTCTTGTCGCCGAGGCCGCTTTCCTTGGCGTACTGGTCGATCCGGTCGCGCAGCACGGGGATGTCGCCGGAGGTCTGCGTGTAGACCAGCAGTTCGTCCGGCACTTCGCCATAGTCGCGCGTCGCCAGCACGCCGCCCTTGAGCAGCGGGTTCGGGTTCGGGTGCCCCCACGATGAAAAAATGCCCACGCGCAGCGTAAACATCGAGAGCGCGGCGACGAGGCCGACAAGTGCGACCTGCGCGGCGGTGTGCCGGCTGTAGCCGCTGTACGCCCAGTACACGGCGAACGCAGCTACGACGACCAGCAACCATCCGCCGATCGACGCAAACGACAGCGGGCCGACGACGAGGAACACCAGAATCGCGATGGCGGAAGCGATCGCCGCGTAGACGAACGGCGCCAGCCGTTCCAGCTTCGGCAGGTCCGAACGGAGATCCGTGTTCTCGACCATCTCCCCGACGAAGCGGCCGGCAACCACCGCCAGCGGCAGAGCGATGTGCACGTTCAGCCACGGCATCTTCTCGCCTGCGACGGTGAGCGCAAACGCGGTAATCACCGTCCAGAACAGCAAGAACCGGTTCAACACATCCATCTGGAACGAAAAGATGCCGAGCAGGACGATGCTGAACGGCAGCACGATGTGCAGCAACGACACCTTTTGCACGTCCGGTCCGGGCGGCAGGAGCAGCAGCAGGATGATCGCGAGCAGGCCGGCGCCGACGAAGATCGCATTGCGCGCTTTGCCGCGCACGGCGTAGTAGGCGCCGGCGGCGAGCGCGAGCACGAGCGGCAGGAATTCGTAGATCGGGATCGTGATGAAGTAGTAATAGTCCGGCTGATTGCCCCGACGCACATCCTGCTGGCTAATCCAATAGTCCATCGAACCCCAGATGCCGGAGAAGAAGCCGGCAGGGTTCGAGAAGAACGTTGTGTAGAGCAGGATGAAAGGGATCCAGAACGCGGCTGCGGCGATCAGCCACGTCTTCGGCCGCCAGAGGACACCGATCGCCGTCGAGACGCCGATCAGCGCGAAGATCGAGACCATCGCGACGCGGAACTCGGCATCGGCGATGTGATAGTTGCCGGTGTCGCCTGCCCGGTTCCGCCACTCCTTGCCGAACCCAGGCAGCAACTGAATACCGGCCGCGTACTGCGGCAGCGAGAGGGTGCCCAGCACGATGACCAGGTTCGCCGCGGGCGGCATCTCGTCGAGGTCGTATTTCTTTCGCCAATTCTCGATGAACGGCCAGCCGATAGCGATCGCGAGCGCCCCCGGCAGCAGCGCCAGGACCAGCAGCGTGTACTTCAGCGGCGTGATCGTCGTCGACTTGGCGCGGATCTTGTCGGCGATGTGCAGCGCGAACAGGAAGTCCATGAAGCCGATGAACGCCGCCGCGGTCATGAACGTCGTCTCTTTCGTGAGGAAGGAGCCCGCGAGGAACCCCGCCGTGAGGATGAGGTAGCGGTCCTGCTTTGTGGCGATGTACCGCCACATGAAGATGACGAGGCCGAAGGTCCAGAACGCAGCGTAGATGTCCTCGCGCGTGAACCGGCTGTAGTAGAGCAGCGTGGGGGAAACGGCGATGAAGACGGCGGTGGCGAGCGCTCCGACCGTCCCCAGCTGCTTCCGGAGAAGAAACGGCATGAAGACCATCGCCGTGCCCAGTGTCGCCGCCATCATCCGGACCTGGTATTCACCATCGCCAAAGATGGCCATCATAAAGCCGTTGCCGATGAACTGGAACGGCCCGTGCATGAACGGCACGTGCTTGTAGGTGTCGGACGGTCCGTTGAAGGTGAAGAGGTCGGTGACGCCCTTCGTGAAGCCGTAGCTGAAGAATCCGTGCAAGCTCTCGTCATGGTGCATGGCGCGCGCGCCGAGATTGTAGAAGCGCAGGACCGCGGCGAAGATGACGAGCACCGCGTACGACGCCGGCTCCCAGTACCGTGACGCGAGCACGCTGATCCGCTCGCGCGTCTCGGCGTTCATCGTCATGGTCTTGAGACGGTCGGCGGTCGTGCCGCCGCCGTACGGGATATTGGGTTCCTGGACGCTCATTGGGCCGCCTCAACCTCGCTTACTGCTGCACCTTTTGCCCGGTATATCGTAACGGTTCCCGATTGGAACGCTACTTGCATCGCCTTGAACTTCGCCATCCCTGCGTCGCCGTATGTCCGGCGCTCCAAATCTCCTACGTAAATGAAGGTCAGGTTGTATTTCTGCACGATCGGCGCGATCGCCGCCGCATCAGTGGCGGTGTAGAGCTTGTTGACATCCTCGAAGCGCCCGTTGCACGGCCCGCACTTCCCGCCTCGCCACTGGTCTTCGTGCCCCTGCCAGCCGAGGATCGCCGGCACGCCCGTCGACTCCGAGATGCGGCCCGCCGGTGTGTAATCGTTCCCGACAGCCTCAGCGATCACCATATCCTGCCCCTGCGCGCGGTCCTTCAGCCAGCCGATGGCGTTCCGCTCGTCCTGCGCGTAGAAATGGATGCCATGCAGCGAGCCATTGGATTCGGCCAGCTTCCCCTTCTCGTCGTGCGTGCGATTGAAGCCGCCACCGAGCGGGTAGAGCGCGGCCCCAACCAGCACAACCGCCGCCGCGACGCCCCACACTGCCCTGTAGCCCGCACAGTGGGGAAACACGGGGCGCCAGTTCGTTGTGAGGTAATAGAGTGCGAATGCGCAGGCAATCGCCAGCATCATCCACGCCTGGTAGTAGAGCTTGAAGACGGTGTTCATGCGGGAGTTGAAGACGTCGCCGACGTAGAAGAACTCGGTGCCGAAGATCAGCAACGTCGCCGTCGCCGTGAGCAGCAGGGCGAAGATCGGGCTCTCCCGCTCGCTACGCTCGTCGCGCGCCGTCAGGTCCAGCCAGAGCGCGAGCAGTGCTCCGGCAAGGATGAGGCCGATCGCCAGCGCTGTCAGCCAGGCCGAGCCGCGGTCGGCGATCTGGGTCGCAAGGCTGCCGGAACCAGCGCCGAGCTTGTCGCTGCCCTTCGCCTTCTCGTAGAGGAACAAGAGCGCCCACCCGGCGACGACCGCCAGCGGTAGCGCCGCCGCGAGCGCGGCGAGGAGAGGCGTGATGCGGTCGCGCACCACGATCAGGCGAGCGGCGACGAACGGCGTCACGATGGTGAACATCGGCCCCCAGAAGAGAAGCGCGTGGAACGGCCGCGTCGCCGGCACTTTGATCGCCTGGTTCGACACGACCGCGCCGATGCCATTCGCCTGCGATGCGAAGCTCGTGTAGAAGGGCAGATAGAGCAGGATCGCGAGGATCAACAGCGGCAACGAGAAGGAGATGATCTGGACGAAGAGGTCGACCGTGATCGCGCGCAAGCGCGCGAAGTTGCTGACGAATGCGGCCGCCACCACAAGGAACGCAAGCGTAGCGATGTCCCATGTGTTGAGGAACGCGAGCCCGCCGATCAGCACCCCTCCAGCGATCAGGCCGAGTGGCCGCTGGATCCAGTAGGTGATGTCGAGCGGCTCGTCGCTACGGTAGAGGGCGAGGGCTGCCCCGACGACGAGCAGGACGAACGGCAACGCCATCACGTGCGGGTGCAGATCGCCGAGCAGGAAGCTGAACATGGGGAACTCGGTGATCACACGAAAATCTTTGTTATCGAGCGGATAGACGCGGGAGGCGTTGAAGAAGAGGAAGAATCGCGATGGATACCAACTGTCGCGCGGCTCGTCAGGGCGGAGGTTCGAAACATCTACCCAATCGTAAAAAGTCTTGCCACCAATGCCGTACGAAGAGGCGAACGTGAGCACCCAGACCAGATTCCCCATGACCACCAGCATCAGGCCACCAGCGAGGCCGAAGAGCGGCGGCCGCCAGTTCCGCAGCGCCGCGGGCACCGACATCGTCACAGGCGCGGCCGGAGCATCAGGGGTGGGCTCTCGCACTACTTCGGCGGCCGTCGGCGCCGCGCTCGATGCCGCGCTACCCGCGCCGTTGACGGGAGCTCCGGCATCGTACATGCGGCGGCGTTCCGGGTCGGAGAGCACCGCGTGCGCCGCTTGGACATCGTTCAGGCGTAGCGCCGCCCGCTCGTCGCCCGCGCTCGCCGCCGGGCGCAGGCGGCCGGCTAGGCGCTGATAGGCGCGCTCGATTTCGGCGTCGGCGGTCCGCGCGCCGACGCCGAGCACGGCGTAGTACGACGCGCTCGCGCCAGCGGGCGCCCCCCGCGGCCGCTTCACCCGCGCCGGCTTCCGCTCGCGCTCGCCGCCGGGATCGCCGGCGGGTTCGGCCACGGCGCTCTCCCGCATCTGCACGAGGTTGTAGACGACGCCTGCGGCGCCGACGAGCGCCATCGTCGCGATCATTGCCAGGCCGATGTTGTAGGAGACGTCGGTGGCGACGCCGGCGAGACGCCCGGTCATCGCTACGAGGAGGTAGCCGAAGTAGTAGTAGGCGACGGTGTGGCCCGAGAGCCACGGATCCTTCGGCGGGAAGTGGTCGGCGACTGTGGCCGCATTGATGAACATCAGGTCCATCGGCTGCTCGGTGCCGTTGATCTGCCCCACCAGCGACCGCAGCCAGACGGCCACGCCGAACACCAGCAGGAACAGCAGCTCGACGCCGACGATGTACTGCCAATGCGTCCGGCCCCAGTCGATCAGCCCGTCACGCTCGCGATAGGCGACCACGCCCGAGATTAGCGCGAGCAGGAAGAGCGCGCCGAGCACGCCACCATTCGAATTTGGCAGGATGTGCAGGCTATTGAGAAGCCAGAAGAGATAGCCGGTGAACAGCAGCCCAAACGGCTTCGAGAGGGCGTAGCCACGGTCCGGAAGGCGTCGGAACAGCGTGAGGCACAGCGGTAGCAGCGCAACCGCTACGAGCTGGAGTACGAGCCACCACCGAATTGCTTCGCTCATGCAGGTATGTAGCTTAGCGCAAGCCCGTGGCAGAGCTCACCGTGATCGCCCGCCGAGAGCGTCCAACGGCGCTTCGTAAGGCAATCGTAAGGCCGGCGACCGCCGCGGCGGCTAGTGAAAGAGGGCGGCGACGAACTCCTCCGCATCAAACGGCGTCAGGTCCTCCGGCTTCTCGCCGGTGCCGATGAACCGCACCGGAATCTGCAGTTGGTCCGACACGGCGAAGACGATGCCGCCCTTGGATGTGCCGTCGAGCTTGGTCAGGCAGAGCGCCGTGATCGGGACGACCTCGGCGAACGCCGTCGCCTGGACGAGGGCGTTCTGCCCCGTCGTGGCATCCAGCACAAGCATCACTTCATCCGGCCCTTCAGGCACCTTGCGCTCGATGACGCGCCGGATCTTGCCCAGCTCTTCCATCAGGTTGAACTTCGTGTGTAGCCTGCCCGCCGTGTCGATGAGCACGACCTCGGCGCCCCGGCTCTCGGCAGCGGTCAGCGCATCGAAGACGACGGCCCCGGGGTCGGCGCCTTGCTTGTGTGCGACGACATCGGCCCCCACGATCTCACCCCAGCTCTTGAGCTGCTCGATGGCGGCAGCGCGGAAGGTGTCGGCGGCGGCAACTACGACCTTTGCACCGTCCTCGCGGTACGCCTGCGCCAGCTTGGCGACGCTTGTCGTCTTCCCGGTGCCGTTCACCCCGATGATCAGGATGACCACTGGCCGGGTAGCCGGTGGCGGATCCTCCTCGCCCCAGATGCGGCCCTTCTCCCGGCCGCTCTGCAGGATGCCGACAAGGCACTGCTGCAGAATCGGGCGCACGTCGGCTGCGTCTTTGATCCGCTCTTTGTCGACCTGCAACTGCACGTCACGCAGGATTTTCTGCGTCGTGGTGACGCCAGTGTCGGCGCCAATCAGCAGCTCTTCCAGTTCTTCCCAGATCTCGTCATCGATCTTGCTACGGTCGAAGAGACCGGAGATGTTCTTGAACCATCCCGTGCGGGTGCGTTCCAGCGCCTGCTCGGTCTTCTCGTCGGCTTCCTGCGTGCGCTTGAATATCCGAAGAATGATCGCCTCCTGACGGCGCCAGTCTATCCCGTGCGGAGATGAGCGAGAAGATGAGGCGCTTCGGTGCGCCATTGGTTAGCGAAACGCCCGCTCCAGCTCCGCCGCAGCGGCGCGCGGGTCAGCGGCGCCACAGACGGCGCTGATCACGGCGACACCATCGGCGCCAGCAGCGATGACGCTCGCGATATTCGACGCGCCGATGCCGCCGATCGCGATCACCGGCACGGCGACCGCCGCCTTCACTTCCGCCAGCCGCTGGAGGTTCGCTTCCCGCGTGACCGCTTTCGACGCCGTGCGGAAGATCGCCCCTACTGCGACGTAGCCCGCGCCCGCTCGCTCAGCCGCGCGCGCTTCCTCCGCATTGTTGGTGGAGACGCCGATGGTCGCGTCCGCCCCCACGATCGGCCGTACGGCTCCGATCGGCAGATCTCCCTGGCCAAGGTGCACGCCGTGTGCGCTCGAAGCCACGGCAAGGTCAGGGTGGTCGTTGACGATGAAGATGGCCCCGTGCTCCTCGCAGAGCGCGGCGATCGCCAGCGCCGACGCGAGCTGATCGGCCATATTACGGCGCTTGTCGCGCCACTGCAGCATCGCGGCGCCGCCCTCCAGCGCCAGCCGCGCCACCTCCGCTGGAGCGCGCCCCAGGCACGCGTCCGGGTCGATGATCACGTACAAGCCGCCGATCGGGCGCGGCCAGGATGTCTTCACGACGCGCGCGGCGAAAGTAGCGATGCCGCGGCAGCGTCGACCAGCCACGTGACGTCGGCGTGCAGCCGCAGCCACGAGGCCGGCGCGGCGTCCGTCGCCGGACCCTCGATCGCGGCTCGGACGATCACCGCCTTCTCGGCACCCTGCGCAAGGACGACGAGCACGCGCGATTCGAGCACGTCCGCGATCCCCAGCGTCATCCCGAGCCGGGGCACGCGGTCGAGCGACCCGAAGGCATCGGCGTACGCCGCGCGTGATGATTCCGCGAGCGGCACGACGGCGGCCCTGCTCGCGCTCGACGACCCGGGCTCGTTGAAGGCCACGTGTCCGTTCAAGCCGATGCCGAGCAGGCACAGGTCCAGTCCGCCGTCCCGGCGCATGGCGGTGGCATACGCCTGCACTTCGGCGTCGGGATCGGGTGCGTCGGAACGCGGGCAGTGCAGCGCGGCGGGGTGAATGCGCAGGTGCTCCTCGTAGAACGCGGTGTTCGTGCCGGGCGTGTTAGACGATGGACCGGCGAACTCGTCGATCGCGTAGATGACGCCGCGCGAGAAATCGACATCGCCGCTCGATTCACGCTGCCGCAGTTCCTCATATGTCGGGATCGGCGTGCCGCCCGTCGGCAGTCCGAGGCGGGCATCCGGCTTCCTCCGGACAACGGCGCAGACGGCATCGGCGGCCGCCACCGCTAACGCACGGGCATCCGGCAGGATTACCACCTTCACACTCATCGAACGGCAGCATCGCAGCACATTGACCGTAGCGCGAGCGACAGGGATGATCGCTGCACAGTGCAGCGCCCGGATTGGCGCGAAGGCGCGGCGTGCACGTGCGATCAGAAGGAGCAGGCAACCGTGACCAAGAGACTCGGCATCCAGATCGGCTTCGGTGGCGGCCGCGAGGAGCGGCTGGAACTCGTGCGGCGCGTCCAGATCGCGGAAGACCTCGGCGTCGAGTCTGCCTGGGTGGCGGAGGCGTGGGGGCGCGATGCGTTCAGCATGCTCACCCAGCTCGCGCTGGCGACCACGAAGATTCAACTGGGCACCGCGATCGTCAACGTATTCAGCCGGACGCCCGCGGTGCTCGCGATGACGTTCGGCACGCTGGACGAGCTTTCGCAGGGGCGCGCGATCATCGGTCTCGGCAGCTCCGGCACGAACGTGGTGGAGCACTGGCACGGCGTGCCGTTCGCGCGACCGGCGACACGGCTGCGCGAATACATCGAGATCATCAACATGATCATGCGGCGCCAGAAGCTGAACTACGACGGCAAGGTGTTCCAACTGGCGCGGGGCTTCACGATGCAGTTCCCGACACAGCGCGACCATATCCCCACGTACATTGCCTCGATCACGCCGAAGAGCATGGTGCAGACGGGAGAGATCGCCGACGGCTGGATCCCCATCTACTGGCCGAAGGACAAGATCGCCGAAGGCGTAAGCACGATCATGGAGGGCGCGAAAAAGGCGGGGAAGACGCGCGCCGACATCACCGTCGCGCCCGCGCTGGTGATGCAGATCACCGACGCCGGCAGCGAGGAGCAGATCCGCATGCAGGCGCGCGGTCCGATCGCCTTCTATGTCGGGCGCATGGGCACCTACTACTACGAGATGCTCGAACGCCACGGCTTCGCGGAGGAGGTCGCAAAGATCAAGGAAGGTTGGGCGGCGCGTGATCCCAAGGCGGCCGCCGCCGGCGTCTCCGACCGCATGCTCGACCAGACGGCGGTCGTCGGCCCGTTGGGGCGGTGCAAGGAGGAACTCGATGCGCGTCGCACGCTCGGCGTCGACCTCCCGCTGATCGCCATGCCGGGCCGCGACGCGGCGGAGATGGGGACAATCCTCGAGACGCTGCTCGCGTAGGCGCTTATCCCTGGTGCGCCGCGATGCCGGCGATCGACCTACCGACGGCGCTGGATCTGGCCGAGCCTGCCTGCCGCACGGTGCGTGCCTTCGGGCTCGGGCTCGCGCTGGCCCTCAGGCGCCGCTCGTTGCGGCACATCTTCGGGGCCGGTCGCGTTCACCATCTCTTCGAAGAGCGAGCGGTAGTGCACCATCGCTTGGCGAAGCGCCTCCGTATCCGCGCGCCCATCAACGTTGGCGACGGCAATCTCGTGCGCCGCGCGATAGTGCTCGACGACGTACGGATGCTCGACCGAGATGTCGGCGGCGTTCTGCTCGAACTCGCCGACCGGGAACCCGCGCGCGCGCATCGCCTGCTGGATCAGCCCGTCAGCGTCGCGGATCGCGGAGTTCGGGTCGTCTACAAACCGCGTCTGCGCCGTCGTCCAGTCGTCGCTCAGTCTCCGCCGTTCGTCCGCGGAGAGCGGCCGGACCTGGAACTTGGCGACGCGTTCCTTGCGGTCGCGGAGCGCCCGTTCGGCAGCTCCCCGATCGCCCTTCTCGTCAACCGCCCGGTCGTACTCCGGACCGAAATCGTCCTGAAGTCCCTGCGTGCGGCGCCGCTGCGCCATCGATGCTGCGGCCGCCAGTGCGATGGCGACGATAGCCACGACGGCGACAATCACGATCCAGACCCACGTATCCATGCGCGCCTCCCATGTGAATTCGATGTGCGCATTGATGATGCGCCCGCCGCCGTTGCCACCGCATCGCGAGACGCCGCCGCCGCTGTCGGATGTGTGCCAAGTTCAGGAACGCCAGCTGCGGGACGGGCGTCGGCGCCGCGGCCACCGGGCTGCGATTGGTTGTACGATGCACGTACGGAGGGATGGACGATGGCGGATTGGTTCGATCACATCGACGACGAACGCAGGGCGTTTGTCGAGCGGCAGCACATGTTCTTCGTCGCCACCGCGCCGAGCGATGCGGCGGAGGGCTATCCCAACCTGTCGCCGAAGGGCCGCAGCGGCCTCCGCGTACTTGGACCGAAGCTCGTCGGATACATCGACTACCCGGGCAGCGGCAACGAGACCGCCCGGCATACAAGCGAGAACGGCCGCGTGACGCTGATGCTGTGCAGCTTCGACGGCGCCGCCGGCATCGTCCGCA
This sequence comes from Dehalococcoidia bacterium, assembly GCA_038227375.1. Lineage (GTDB taxonomy): Bacteria > Chloroflexota > Dehalococcoidia > DSTF01 > JACRBR01 > JALYKW01. The sequence goes on along the minus strand of JBBRPY010000008.1, from coordinate 52,914 downwards.
TCTACGGCCGCGGACGGCGCGTCGACCTCGATGACGCGGATCTCGCGGCGTACCGCACCGCCTTCGTCGACGACCTGCACCCCTACGTTCGGCAGGCGTTCTTCATCGACGTAGAGAAGCTGCAGACGTCATGCGGATACGCCGTCCCGCGCATGGAGTATCTGCACGACCGCGACACGCTGGACAAGTACTGCGAGCGGAAGCTCGAGCCGCGGGAGATGATCGACGGCATGCCGCAGCCCGGGCCGCTCCGCGAACGGACGAATCGCTAGCAGCGGCGGTCGGCGGCGAGTCTCGCCTGCGATTCATGTCCGTTGGATTGTGAAATATTGCCCAAATGGGCGGCTATCCGGCAGAATGCAGCTATGACCCAGGAAACGATCCCGCTGCTCGGTCAGGATCCCGACGTCGATGCCGACGTCGAGCAGAACATCCTGCTGACCGGCGTCGACACCGTGATGAACTGGGCGCGCAGCTCGTCGCTCTGGCCGACGATGTTCGGGCTGGCCTGCTGCGCGATGGAGATGATCGCCACCGCGACACCCCGCTACGACATCGCCCGCTTCGGCGCGGAGATCTTCCGCGCCTCGCCGCGGCAGGCGGACCTGATGATCGTATCGGGCACGTGTACGTGGAAGATGGCGCCGGCGATCCGCCGCATCTGGCTGCAGATGCCTGAACCGAAGTGGGCGATCTCGATGGGCGGCTGCGCGATCATGGGTGGGCCGTTCGCCTACGCCTATAGCGTGTTGCCCGGCGTGAACCTCATCGTCCCCGTCGATGTCTACGTGCCGGGCTGCCCGCCCCGGCCGGAGTCACTGCTGACCGGACTGATCATGCTCCAAAACAAGATCATGGATGGCAAGGTCACCGGCCAGCGCAGGCGCCCCGAACCGGACGGCGACTTCAGCCGCTTCCTGCCGCCCGAAGACCCGATCCGCCGCGAACTCGAGTCGCTCTTCCCGCCCTACCCCCACTTCGACCCGCACGAGTCGGTGCTGTAGGGGCGCCGCGGGTTCGTCTTGATGTGACGATAGAGGATGGACGCGCGGTCCCTCCATCCTCCACGTTCCATCGTCCATCTTCGCTGAAGACCGCCGATCACTCACGCATGCACAAATACAGGCATCCCGATCTCCGCGAAGGCGTAGATGGCGCGCTCGGCGCCGGTGCGGATGCATCCGTTGGAGACGCGGCCGGTGGCGGCATCCACGACCTTGCCGGTTTGGTCTTTCAGGAACGAGTGGAATCCATTCGCCTTGGCCGGATCGAAACCCACCCAATCGCTGATGTAGGTGCCGTACGGCGGGTCGTAGGCCAGGTCCGCGATCTTGTTGTACACGTGAAACAGGCCCGTCTGCGTTGACGCGTACTCGCCTGTGTCGATCTGTACGCCGACGGCGACCGGCGTGATCTTCTGCAGGACGGTCGCGCCATCCATCAGCCGCACCTCGAAGCGAGCGACATCAACATCGATCCAGCGGCCGCTGCTGGGCGGGAGTGCGGGCGTAGGCGAGGCTTCCGCCGTAGACGAGACCGGCGCGTGGGATGCGGGGGTTTCCGCAGTCGACGACGCCGGCGCGCCGGATGCTGGGGCTTCCGTCGACGCTGCCGAGGGCGGTTCCTGGCGCGCCGGCGCCGCTGTCGCCGTCTCCGCCGCTGATTCTTGCCGCGCGGGATCGGTTGCCGCGGCTGCCGGTGGCGCGGCCGGTTTGCCCCCGAAGGCCGTGGCCCCGGGCGGAGTCACCGAGGCCAGCGGCTCGATCGTCACCTGCGGCCCTGCGCCCGCGCCGCCGCCGCACGATGCGGCGAACAGCGCCAGCGCGGCGGCGGTCAGGACCAGGGCGACTGCGCGCATGGACTAGCCTTCGTGCGGCGCGCGGATCTCCGGCGATGCCAGGATGATCTCCGCGACGGCCTCCGGCTCTGATCGTAGCAGCGCTCCGTGCCGCTGCGCCATGCGCAACGACACGACGCCGTGCTCGGGCGCGAACAGCCAGGCGGCGAAGAAGGCGAGCGTCGTCGCCAGCACGATCACGCCACCCACCGAGGTATCGGTCTGGTATCCGGTGTAGATGCCGATCACGCCCGCGACGACGCCAATCAGCGCCGCCATGGTGGCCATCGGCAGCAGCCGATCCGTGAAGAAGCGGGCCGTCGCGGCGGGCGTGATCATCAATGAGATGACGAGAATGTTGCCGACCGCCTTGAACGCGACGACGACGGTGAGCGCCGTCACCAGCAGCAGCAAGATGTCGAGCGCGACGACCGGCAGCCCCATCGCCCTCGCCCCGCTGGGGTCGAATGCGGCCATGACGAAGAGACGGCGCAGCAAGACGACCGTCAGCAGTACGCCGCCGCCGATTGCCATGGTCATGATGAGGTCGGATGGCTGAGCGCTCAATGGGTCGCCGAAGAGGATGCCCTCCAGCTGGTCCACGTTCACCGGTTGATTCGACAGAATCACCACGCCCAGCGCGAACGCCGCCGTGAAGACGACACCGATCGCCGTGTTGTCGCGGACGCGGGCGTTCGCCGTCAGCAGCCCCATGATCGCCGCCGTCGCGACGCCCGCGACGAGCGCACCGATTAGCAGGTTTACGTCGATGAGGAACGCCGTCACGACACCCGGAAAGATCGAGTGCGCGACCGCGTCGCCGAGGAAGCCGATCCCGCGGAGCACGATCAGCGTGCCGATGGCGCCAGCGACGATCGCGACGGCGACGATGTCGGCGAACGCCCGCACGAACGCCGGGTCAGACCACGGATCAGTGACCGCGTGAAGCATGGTGCTCGCCCGCCTCCGCCGCGTGATGTTCGAAGTCCGCGGCGGAAACCGGCTCCGCCGTGCGCCGCAGCACGATCATCGAACCGCCGTGAATGTGCGTGTGGGTCGCTTGCAGCACGACTTTGCCTGCCTCACGCCACTCGTCGAACAATTCGAGAATGCGATCGTGCGTTTCGGCGTCGATGCCGGCCATCGGCTCATCGAGCAAGATAACGTCCGGCTGCTGCGCCAGCGCCCGGGCGATGAACGCGCGCCTCTGCTGCCCGCCGGAGAGACGGCTGATCTGACGCCCCGCGAGGTCGCCGATGCCGAGATGGTCCAGGGCGTCGCCGACGATCTGCCGATCCTCTGCGGTCGAACCGCGAAGCCAGCCTCGCCGCGGGTAGCGTCCCATCATCACGACGTCACCGACCGACACCGGGAACGCCCAATCAACATCTTCGCGTTGCGGCACATACGCCACGCGACGCCGCACGCGACCGATCGGCTCATCAAAGAGCCGGATGTCGCCACCGACGAGCGGTATCAGGCCGGCGATCGCCTTCAGCAACGTGCTCTTGCCGGCGCCGTTCGGCCCAATGATGCTGACGATCTGGCTGCGCGGGATGTCCGCATCCACATGCGCCAGCACGACGTGGCGTCCGTAGGCGATGGTGACGTCCTGCAGCACGAGGCAGCGCGCGTGCAGCGCCGCGGGGGCTTCATCGCCCGGCCGAAGCGTCGGGGCGGCAGCGTCAGCCAACCGCCACCTGCTCCTTCTTCAGCAGGCGGCAGACACGGCAACGGCCGTAGACCTCGAGCCAGTGCGCCTCGATCTCGTACTCTGTCGCTTTCGCCAGCTCACGCACGAGCGGCTCGACATCGCACTTCGTGAAGTCTTCGACCTGCCCGCAGTCGACGCACACCAGGTGGTGATGATGGCCGCGCGTACTCATCCGATAGTGGAGGGCGCCGTCATCGAGCAGGATGCGGCACACCAGGTTCAGGTCGAGCAGGATCCTGATCGTCCGGAACACCGTCGCCCGGCCGACGCCCGGCGTGCTGTGGATCACGTCATCGACCGTGAAGTGAGCCGGCTGCTCCTGCACAGCATTGAGTACGCGCCGCCGGCTGCGGGTGATGCGGTGGCCGCGCATCTCGAGCCGCTCGACGATCAGCTGAATATCGGACAAACTTCCGCCTCCCACGTAACGGACGTTCTACTGATAGTTAGTCTCAATGCTAACGAGACAAGGTCTCAGCGTCAAACGATCGTGGGTGCGGACGGCGCAAACGGGTTCTGGTCACCGCGGCGTCGGATGGGAGAGCGCCGTGACGCCGGCCTCTGCCAGTCGCGCCACTTCCTCGGCGCTCATCCTCAGCAAGCCGCGGAACACGTAGTCCGCATCCTGCGCGTAGAGCGGCGCGTGCGCGATGCGCGCCGGCGTCTTCGACAGCGTGAAGGCGGCGCGCGCGTGCGGCAGGGTGCCCCCCGCCGGGTGTTCGACGAGCTGCAGAAAGCCGCGGACGCCACCCATGACCTGCTCCGCGAGCTCAGCGACGGTGCGCGCGAGCCCGGCTGGCACGCCGGCGGCCTCAAGGGACGCCATCGCGGCGACCGCATCCTGTGTGCACGTCCAGTCGGAGATCACCGCGTCGATTTCGGCGCGATTGTGGATGCGCGACACAACATCGGCGTACTGTGCGTCCGACGCCAGTTCCGCACGTCCGATGGCGCGGCACAGCGCCACCCACTGCTCATCGTTTTCGCAGGCGATGGCGAGCCAGCGGTCGTCTCCCGCGCAGCGATAGACGCCGTGCGGCGCCATCGATGGGTGCGTATTCCCACCACGCTTCTGGATGCGCCCATTGACGGCGTAGTCGAGCAGGGCATCGGCCACCACCTGCATCTCCCCTTCGAGCATCGCCACCTCGACAGATTGGCCCTCACCCGTGCGGTCGCGATGACGGAGCGCCGCGAGCGTCGCGAGGGCGGCGAGGAGCGCCGTGTTGTAGTCGGCGTAGTAGTTGGCGGGGTTCATCGGCCCGCGGTCGGCGTATCCCGTCAGGTGCGACAACCCACTCATTGCGTCGATGCCGGGACCGTAGGAGACGCGATCACGAAGCGGTCCTTCGCCGAACGCGGGCATCCGCACCAGCACGATATCCGGCTTCGCGACGACAAGGGCCTCGTAGGCGAGACCGAGGGCCGGAAGCACACGCGGCGACATGTTCTCGATCACGGCATCGCTCTGCCCGACGAGCCGAAGCAGCACGTCGCGGCCAGCGGCGCTGGCCAGATCGAGCGAGATCGCGCGCTTGCTGCGGTGGAGGTCGTTGTAGGAGATGATCCGGTTGTACGGGTGGTCGGCCGCGCCAGCGATCGCCGGTGCCACCTCGAGGTGGCGGACCGACCTAGGCCACGGCGGCTCGACGCGGATCACCTCGGCGCCCAGATCGCCGAGCAGCGCGGTGGAAACCGGGCCGGCAACCGCAACCGTGAGATCGATGATGCGGACGCCGTCCAGCGGCCTCATATCGCACCCGCGGCGGACAACCGTCCGAGGTCGCGTAGACTGAGCCCCAGCTCATCAGCGTACACCTCGACGTTGTGCTCGCCGAGCAGCGGAGCGCGTGGCGGCGGACCGGTCCGATCGCTCCCCATCCGGATCGCCGGACCCAACTGCACGACTTCGCCGGCGACCGGATGCGCGACTGCGCGGAAGAATCCGCGGGCAGCGTGCTGCCCAAAGCGGTCGTCGACGACCTCCGACGGGTCGAGCACTTCTGTGAACGGCACGCGCAGCTCTTGCGCCTCCCGTACGGCGGTCCACTTATCGCGCGCGCGAAGCCATCCATGCATCAGGCCATCGATCTCGTCGGCACGGCCGCGCGCCGAAGCGAGCAGATCAGGATCGGTCAGGCGGGGTTCGCGCATGAGCGTGGCGAGCAGTTCCGGGAAGCGATTGTGCACATGAGCGTGGACGTATCCGCCTTCGCACGGCCGGATCGTTGACGGATAGAGGAAGTTCTGCGCCATGCCGATCGTGCGCGAGCCGTCGCGTATCGCGTCTCGGCCGAACACGTACTGGCGCTGTATGGCGCCGCCCACGAGAAATGCCGCCGCTTCGACGGCCGCGACGTCGACGCGCTGGCCGCCGGCATCCAGCCGGTCGCGCGCCGCGAGCGCGGCGAGAATCCCGAGAGCCGCGTGCACTCCGGCCTGAAAGCGCGCCTGCTCACCGTATGGTTTGACCGGCTCACGGTCGCGGTCGCCTGTCATCAGCAGATAGCCGCTCAGTGCTAGCTCTACGATGTCGGCCGAGGGCCGTTCGGCTACGCGGCCGGTGCCGGCCGCACCCGGTGGAAGGCCGGACGACGTGAGTGTCGCGACCACCAGTTCCGGATATCGCCGCTCGAACGCTGACAGCGGGAGCGCGCGGGGCAGGCGCGTCGTGTCGCCGATCACCAGCACGTCCGAGCGGCCGAGCAGCTGCGTCACCAAATCAGCACCCGACGCCGTCCCCGCATCGAGCGTGATGCCGCGCTTCCCCGCGTTCAGATGCAGGTGCGGGATCGAGGTCTCGCGATGCGGGAGACCTCCGCCGAACGGCCCGGCGTGCCGCAGCCGGTCGCCGCGACCCGGCGTCTCGGCCTTGACGATGTCGGCGCCGAGGTCCGCCAGGAGGCGCGTACAGTAGCCGCCCGCGACACCCGCCGAGATATCCAGCACGCGCACGCCGTCGAGCGCTGCACTCAACCTGAACCCTGCGCGGATCGAAGGTGATATGGGGCTTTTCTGAGAATGGAGCCGAGGGGCACCAGGGAGCTACGCGCGCGTAGAGGCATCGGCCGCCGCACGTGCGCGCTCCTCCCGCGAAGCGAGGCGCTCGGCGACCTGCATGCCGTAGTAGCAGGGGATCGCCAGCAGCATGATCGGGATGCCGAGAAGCACGCCCTTCAGTCCGACGAGCATGATGAAGAGGCCGAACGACAGGCACAGTCCCATCCCGAGGACCGCGACGATCCGGATGACGGCGATGTACGAAGACACCTGGGGCACCTCCGCGCCCTCAAGCTCGTCATCGAACTCCTCTTCGTCGTCCTCGCCGATCAAGACGGCAGGCGTATTGTCTGTCTCCATCGCGCTATCTTACCAACGTGGCACGGGAGCCGGTGAGAACCCAGCCTCCAGCCTCCAACGTCCAGCAAAGCGGCCCTGCCGCGCGAAGGCGGCGGCTACGATTCCCTCAGCGCCGGTCCTTTGCTAACCCTCAGTGCTGTCCGGCGCGTCGCCGCGGCGACCGCGCTTCAACATGAAGTAGCTGCTCTCCGGCCTCATCAGGGGGAGTATGCCGGTCAGCTCCCAGCCTTCCTCGCCGAGCTTGTCGAGGTAGCCGCGGACGAACCCGGTGCGGTGTTCACCGCCCTGGCGGATGTACTCTGCCCCTTCTGACGAAATCCTGCCTCGAAAATCCACGTACACGACCTTGTACTCGTATCGGTCCATGACCACTCCTTACAGTGGCGCTGAACGGGGACCGCATCCGAGCCTTCGGCGACAGGGCCACATTCAGTCTGGCATACCCGGAGCGCGGCTCGCGACCGCCGACCGCTGCGATTCCCGCAGGCCCCGCTCGGCGCGCGGGGCGGCGCCACGGCTTCAGCCCGCGATCCCGACGCCGCCATCGATCGTGACGGTCTGACCGGTGACCATATCGGCGCCCTCGATCAGGCTGAGCACGAGCTGCGAGACATCGTCCGGTTTGCATACGGCCTTCAGCGGCGCGCGCTTCGACTGATCGGCCTTGGCCGCCTCATAGATCTGGTCGCCCAGCCCCGTCTTCAGCCAACGTGTCTCAATGAAGCCCGGCGCCACACAGTTCACACGGATCTCCGTCCCCAGCACCCGCGCGAGCGCGACCGTCATGTTGATCAGCGCGGCCTTCGAGGCGGCGTAGGCGATCGAGCTGCCGATCGCGCGCTGGCCCGCAACGGAGGCGATGTTCACGATCGCGCCACCGCCGCTTGCCCGCATCACCTTCGCGGCCGCGCGGGCGGCGAAGAAGGCGCCCTTCACGTTCACGGCGAAGATGTCGTCCCAGTACTCCTCTTTCATCCCATCCAGATCCGGGAAGGCGACGAAGTGTGTGGTCGCGGCGTTGTTGACGAGGATGTGCAGCCCGCCGAACGCCGCCGCGGTCTGCTGCACCATCGCCTGCACCTCCGCGTCCTTCGACACATCGGCCCGCACGAGCAGCGCGCGGGCGCCCTCCGCCTCCACCAGCCGCACCGCCTCGCGCGCCTCGTCCTCGGAACGTGCGTAGTTGATGACGACGTTCGCGCCCCTGCGGGCGAGGTCGAGCGCGGTCGCTCTGCCAACGCCGACTGCCGAGCCGGTCACAATCGCCGTCTTGCCGCGGATGTCCATGATGTTTAGGCCTCCCTGGTCGTGGGCATCTTGCCAGCCCGGCCCATTCCGGGCCAGCGGTCGCGGACGTGATGCCCACCCGGGAGCGGCCGAGGCGTCGTGTTACACTCGCCGACATGAAGGGGCCACTCAAGGGCGTTGTCCTCAGCGGCGGCAAGGGCAACCGCTTGCGCCCGCTGACGTACACCGGCGCGAAGCAGCTCGTCCCGATCGCCAACAAACCCATCCTGTTCTACGCGATCGAAGAGCTGGTGGAAGCCGGCATCCGCGACATCACCATCGTCGTATCGACCGAGACCGGCGATCAGGTGGAGCTGGCGACCGGCGACGGCGACCGCTTCGGCGCAAAGATTGCGTACGTGCGACAGGAGCAGCCGGGCGGGATCGCGCAGGCAATCGGCCTCGCGCACGAGGCGGTGGGTGACGCGCCCTTCGTCACATTTCTCGGCGATAATTTCGTCACCGACGGCATCGTCGATCACGTGCGCGCGTTCTCGCAGTCCGCGGACGATGCCGCGATCTTGCTCAAGCAGGTGCCCGACGTGCGAGAGCTGGGCGTCGCCGAGTTCGACGGCGAACGGCTCGCGCGGCTGATCGAGAAGCCGCAGGGACCGTCGAGCAACCTCGCCGTCATCGGCATCTACATGTTCACGAGCCGCGTGTTCGAAGCGATCGCCGCGATCGAGCCGTCCGCGCGCGGCGAGCTGGAGATCACTGACACGCTGCAATGGCTGATCGACCAGGGTTGTGGCGTCGCCGCGGACATCATCCGCGGAGAGTGGATCGACACCGGCAAGCACGACGACTTGCTCGCCGCCAACCGGCTGGTGCTTGCCACGCTCGCTCACGACCCGAGCGGCGGCAGCGTCGACGCGTCTTCGGAGCTGCACGGCTGCGTCGTCCTCGAAGCAGGCGCCGTCGTCGTCAACAGCATCATCACCGGTCCAGCGATCATCGGGGAGCGCACGCGCATCGAGGACGCGACGATCGGGCCGTACACGTCGATCGACCACGACTGCTGCGTCATCGGCAGCGAGATCTCGGGCAGCGTCGTCCTCGAGGGGTCGCGCATCGAAGGGCGCGGGTTCCGCATCGAGAGCAGCCTGATCGGCCGCAGCGTCGAGCTGCATGGCGGCGACCGCGAGCCGCGCGGCTATCAGGTCGTGCTCGGCGACTTCAGCAAGATGCGGGTGCCGTGATGCGCAAGCTCTTCGTCGCGGGCGGCGCCGGGTTCATCGGCAGCAACTTCATTCGCCACGTGCTCCGCGAGCGGGCCGGCATCAGCATCGTCAATTTCGATGCGCTGACCTACGCCGGCAATCTCAACAACCTGCACGACAACGCCGACGATCCGGGATACCGCTTCGTCCACGGCAGCGTTTCGGATAGCGCCGCGCTCGCGGCCGCGATGGCGGGTTGCGACGCCGTCGCGAACTTTGCGGCGGAAACGCACGTCGACCGCTCGATCGACGACGCCTCCGACTTCATCGAAACCAACGTGCGCGGCGCCTACAACGTGCTCGCCGCCGCGCGCGACGCGGGGGCCGCGCGCGTGCTGCACATCTCGACCGACGAGGTGTACGGTCCGGCGACGAAGGACGCGCCCTGCCACGAAGTCGATGCCTTCCGCCCGCGCAGCCCGTACGCCGTGAGCAAGGCTGCGGGCGACCTGATGTGCCGCGCCTTCGGCGAGACCTACGGTATGCAGGTGGTGGTGGCGCGGCCTGCGAACAACGTCGGCCCGTATCAGTATCCGGAGAAGGCCATCCCGTTGTTCGTGACGAACGCGCTCGATAACCAGCCGTTACCGCTGTACGGCGACGGGCTGCAGGAGCGCGACCGTCTCTACGTCGAAGATAGCGTGCGCGCGCTGCTCCTGCTGCTGGAGCGGGGCGAGCCGGGCGAGGCGTACAACCTCCAGGCGGACAACCACCGCCCGAACATCGAGGTCGCGCGCGCCGTGCTCGACCTGCTGGACAAGCCGTACGACCTCATTCAGCACGTGGAGGACCGCGCCGGCCACGACGCATCCTATTACATGGACTGGTCGAAGCTGCGCGCGCTGGGCTGGCAACCGGCATTCGATTTCAGCGCCGCTATCGAGCGCACCGTGCGCTGGTACGTCGACAACCGCTGGTGGTGGGAGCCGATCAAGTCCGGCGACTTCCGCGCCTACTACGCGAAGCAGTACGGCCAGCGGCTCGCCGACGCGCGGCCACGCGGCGCCTGACGCGCGTTACACTGCGGCCAGAATGAACATCCTGATCACCGGCGGCAACGGACAGCTCGGCCGCGCATTGGCGGTCCCGCTCCGGAAGCACGCAGTTGTCGCGCTGGCCCATCGCGCGCTCGACGTGAGCGACGCCGAAGCGGTGCACGCCGCCTTCGTGGCGCATCACCCGGACGCGGTGGTGCACGCGGCGGCGCTCACCGACACCGGGCGCTGCGAGCACGAGCCGGAACTCGCCCATGCGGTGAACGCGCGGGGCGCCGAGAACGTCGCGCGCGAGGCCGCTGCAATGGGTGCATTCTGCGTCGCCGTCAGCACGAATGAGGTGTTCGACGGCGTCAAGCCTGATCCCTACCGTGAGTCCGATGAACCGCGGCCGCTCAACGCCTATGCGGCATCGAAGCATGCGGGCGAGCGCCTCGCTATGACGGCGAATGGCGACGTGCGCATCGTCCGCACGGCCTGGGTGTACGGCGAAGGCGAATCGAACTTCATCCAAAAGACGCTGGCGGGCGCGCGCGCCGGGCGAGTACTCAGGCTCGTAACGGACGAGGTCGCCACGCCAACGTCAGCCGCGGACCTTGCGAGCGCCATCGGCTCCATGATCGAGACCGACGCTCCGGCCGGAATCTATCATCTCACGAACGAGGGACTCGCATCGCGGTATGAATGGGCGGCGGAGATCCTCCGGCTCGCCGGCATGATCCATGTGCAGGTCGAGCCGATCACGACGGCGGAGCTGCGGGCGAGCGGTTACGACGGCCCGCGCAAACCCGCCCACTCCGTGCTCGCGAACACCCGCGCACGCGCGCAGGGCATCGTGCTCCGCCCATGGCGCGACGCGCTGGCGGCACGCTTCGCGGGCGCGAAGGTCCTCGCGGATGGCTGACGCCGTGCCATCGGTGGGTATCATCGTCGTCAACTACAACAGCGCGAGCTTCATCGACGAGTTCTGCGCCTCGCTCGCCGTGCTCGACTACGCGGCCTGGCGTCTCATCGTGGTGGACTCCGCCTCCACCGACGATTCGATGGCGACGATCGAGCTGGCATTCCCGCAAGCCACGATCATCCGATGCGCGGAAAACGTCGGGTTCGCCGCGGGCGCAAACATCGGCGTCCAGCAGTGCATCGAGCGCGGATATGAATTCGCGCTCTTCCTCAACAACGACGTCGCTGTGACGCCAGAGTTCCTCGCGCGGCTCGTCGCTGTGGCGGACCCGCACTCTATCGTCGTCCCGAAGATCCTCTACTACTACGACCACTCGCTGATCAGCACGCACGCCGGCGGATTCGACTGGCGGCTCGGGCTCTTCCGCGACACCTACGGCGGCCAGGCGGCGACAGCCGTCGCCGATGCCCCGCGCGAGGACCTGGCGACCGCGAGCTTCTGCTGCGCGCTGGTGCCGGCGCAGGCATTCCGCGACGCCGGGCCGCTCGACGAGCGGTTCTTCATGTACTACGAGGAAACCGACTTTATCCGCCGCGCCCAGGCGCTCGGGTATCGCGTCCGCTACGAACCATCGTCGGTGATCTATCACCGTGAGAGCGGGTCGAGCGGGGGCGGCTGGATGACGCCGTTCAAGCAGTACTACGCCACGCGCAACCGGATCTATCTCGTCCGAAAGCACGCCCGGTCACGGCTCGACTATGCCTACTTCACGGCGTACTTCTGGCTCACCCGCGCCGGCGCCGCCGCGCGCATGATCGCCCACCGGCAGTGGCGCCTGCTCCGCGCGATGGCGCTCGGCACGCTCGACTACTATCGCGGCCGCATGGGGCGGACCGTGCAGGTGCGCGACCTGTGAGAATCGCGATCGACGCCACATCGGTGCCGGCACGTCCGGCGGGTGCGGGCGTCTACGCCATCGAGCTCGCGCGAGCGATGGTGGATCGCGACCGCCGCGACGGATACGCGCTCTACGCACGGGACGGCTGGGCCGAGCCGATCGTCGCCCGCCGCAGCAACTGGCGGTGCGAGCGCGTGAGCGCGGGGTCTCCGGCCGCGCGGCTGCTCTGGGAGCAGACCTGCCTGCCACGCTCACTACAGGCGCTCGGGATCGATGTGCTGCACTCGACGCACCACACGCTGCCGTTGACGAAGGTGCGAGCGAGGCGCGTGGTGACGGTGCACGACCTCACGTTCTTCCGGATACCCGACCGCTATCCGCCCGCCCGCCGGCTCTACATGCAGACGCTAACGCGGCTCTCGGCGAGCGTCGCGGAAGCGATCATCGTTCCATCCAAGGCAGTCCGAGACGACGTGACGCGCGTGCTGCGGATCCCGTCATCGAAGATCGCCGTGGTGTACGAGGCGGCGGCCCTGCAATACCGCCCGATCGCCCGCGAAGACGCCGCGGCCATCGCCCGCGAGCACGGCATTGAGGGAGCGTATGTGCTGAGCGTCGGCAGCCTCGAGCCCGGCAAGAATCGCGCACGCCTGATCGAGGCGCTCCGCCGGCTGCGTGACGCCGGCATCGATTACCGGCTGGTGATCGTTGGCCAGCAGGCGTGGAAGTACGACAGCGACTTCGCGCTCGTCGATGCGCTGGGCATGCGGGACCGCGTGATGTTTCTCGGCTACGTGAAGCAAGAGCACATGCCGGCGCTCTACAGCGGCGCAATCGCGTTCGCCTTTCCGTCGCTCTACGAGGGGTTCGGGCTTGGCGTCGTCGAAGCGATGGCGTGCGGGACGCCGGTGCTGACCTCGAGCATCTCGGCGACAGCGGAGGTGGCGGGCGATGCCGCCGTGCTCGTCGACCCGGCATTAGTCGCCGATATCGCTGATGGCCTCCGCCGATTGCTCACCGATCCGGCCCTGCGCGCAGATCTCTCGCGTCGCGGGCTCGTGCGTGCATCCCAGTTCAGCTGGCGCCGCGCGGCCGATGAGACGCACGCCGTGTACGCCGCCACCGTCGCCGGCGAGAGCCCTTCGCGATGATGCCGCGCGTGTCCGTCGTCCTCGTCACCTACAACTCGAGCCGCGACCTGCCCGCCTGCCTCGCTTCGCTCCGCGCGCACACGGCCGGCATCGCGTACGAGGTCATCGTGGCGGACAACGCATCCACCGATGGCACGCCGGAGCTCGTCGCGCAGCGGTATCCGTGGGTGCGCCTGCTGCGGCGACGATCGAACTCCGGGCTATCCGCTGCGATCAACGACGGCGTCCGGATGAGCACGGGCGACTGCATCGCCGTGCTGAACCCCGATATCAGGATCGAGTCTGATGTGCTCGCACCACTCGCGGCGTATCTCCAGGAGCATCCCGATGCCGGGATCGTGGCGCCGAAACTGCTGAACGAAGACGGCACGCTGCAGCTCAGTTGCCGCTCGTTTCCGGGCTACGCCACCGTGCTGTTCAACCGCTATTCGATCGTGACCAGGCTCTTCCCCCGCAACCGCGCCTCGGCTCGCTACCTGATGTCGGACTTCGACCACACGACGACGCGCGACGTCGATTGGGTTTCGGGTGCGGCCCTCATGCTCCGCCGGGCCGTCTTCGACGAGCTGGGCGGCTGGGACAGTGGCTTCTTCATGTTCAACGAGGACGTCGACCTATGCCGCCGGCTGCACGACCGTGGTTATCGCGTCGTGTACAAACCAGACGCCCAGTTGTTCCACAAAATCGGCGTCAGCAAGAGCACGTCGCCGCGGATGGTCATCGCGCGCCACCGGAGCATCTGGCGCTACTACCGGAAGCATCTGCGAGGTGGCGCCGTGCGCGACATCGCCACGGCGGCGGGCATCGTCGTTCGCTGCCTGGGGATCCTCGGTGCGAATGGCGTTCGTGACCGCGTGGGTAGCCGGAAGACGCGCCGTCAGTCGTGACGATCGCCGCCATTGGTGGCGACGACGTGCTGGCGAAGCCAGACGATGCTGCGGCTGTTCCAGAGTGTGACGATGTATCCGAGCCGGAGCAGCAGAACGGACACGGTCACAATCATCGCCATGAACAGCGCTCCCTGGACCGCTGTGTCGGCGATGTAGTGCACCAGAATGGCCACCGTAGAGAAGATCAGCGTCAGGCCATAGATGATCACCAGCATGCCGCGCGGACCCGCCCCCAGGCGTTCGAGCCGGTGGTGCATGTGGTCTTCATCCCCGATCATCGGATGCTTGTGCTGGAGGACGCGGCGCACCGCCGCCAGAACCGCGTCGAGAATCGGGTATCCGAGCGCGACGAGCGGTACGGCGATGAAGATCTGGTTTGTCGGCCCCGTCGATGCGCGGATCGAAAGCGTGCCGAGGACGAAGCCGAGCACGTACGCGCCAGAATCGCCCACGTACGACGAGGCCGGCGGCAGGTTGAAGGGCAGGAAGCCGAGGCCGGCACCGCCCAGCGCGACGAGCAGCAGTGCGACCGTTGGGTGCGATGAGTGCGCCCCGATCTGCGCCATCGTCACGCAGGCGAAGATTGCGACCCCGAGCGCGACGCCATCGCGGCCATCGATGAAATTGACCGCGTTCGTCACCACATATATCCAGGCGACAGTGACGAACGGGCCCGCGAAGCCGAGGTGGATATTCCCGCCCACCGGCAGCCCGATATCATCCATGCGGTAACCCGCCGCGTACGCCGCGACGCCGCCGGTAACGAACACGATCGAGCGCAACGTCGGACTGGCCAGGCGGATGTCATCGAAAAACCCGACGAGAAACACCAGCGCCGTCGCCGCCAGCAAGCCGAGGAAGCTGCCCGACTTGGGCGCGAAGAATTCGTTCGCGTGGCTCGACAGCGCAGAGGCGAGGAAAGGCGTGAGCGCGAATGTGATCAGGAAGACGAGCCCGCCCCAACGCGGGCGTTCAGTGATGCCACGTACGTGAAAGAGGGTGACGAATCGCTCGGTCCGCGAGAGCGCGAGCAACCCGATCGTTGACACCGTACCGATGACGATCGACAGGGCGAGCGTGAGCAGGTAGATGTCGAGCATAGGCCCCGCAAGAACTGTTGACTCAAATCTATCATATGGAACGCACGCCACCCCGCCCCCGCATCACAGACGCCACACGCGAATCGGCACGTCTAGCTGTCTCCGCCCTTGCGACGCCGGTACCCTACCGGCATGCCACAAGGATTCGTCGCCGGCGTCGATCTCGGCGCCTCCAACGTGCGCGTCGTCATCGCCAACGAGGAGGGTGAGGTCGAGGCCCGGCGCGCGGGTCCGCTCCCCCCGGGCCCGCCGGAGGACGTGATCGAGAAGATCGGCCGGACGATCGACGAGCTGGTGCGCGGCGTCTGGGTGGGCGCCCGCGTGGCGGCGATCGGCGTCGCGCTGCCGGGCGCCATCGACCCGGACGCCGGCACCGCCGACTCGATCGCGAACATGCCGGGCTGGGACAATGTTGCCCTCGGCCGGCTCCTCGGCACCCCGCGCGGCGTGCCTGTCGCCCTCGAGAACGACGCGAATGCCGCGGCGGTTGGGGAAGGGTGGCTGGGCGCGGCGAAGGGCCTGAGCGACTACGTCTTCATCGCGCTCGGCACCGGCATCGGCAGCGGCGTCGTGCTCGACGGGCGGCTGCACCGGGGCGCCCATTTCCTGGCGGGCGAGCTAGCCTTCTTTCCGGTGACGCGCGAACAGTTGCACGCAGGCGATTGGGCGCACTGCCTCGAAGGACACGTCGGCGGCAGGGCGGCTGCGCGCACGGCAGTCGAGCTCGTCGGCGAGCGGGCCACCACCGCGGACCTCTTCGACGCCGCCCGCGCGGGCGAAGCAGCCGCTGCCGCATGGCTCGCCGAGACTCAGGACTACCTCGCGATGGCGGTGGCGTCCGTGGCATCGCTGCTGGACCCGCAGGCGATCATCTTCGGCGGCGGCATGGCGGCGGCCCAGGGTGAGTCCTTCCTGGCGCCAATTAGGGAGATGGCCCTACGGTGCATGCCGGGCAAGCCGAAGATCATCCTCTCCGCGCTCGGAGAAGACGCGCAGGTCATCGGGGCGGTGAAGCTGGCGCTCGACTGGCGCGTGGCGGCGGCGTGAGGCGATCGATGAGCGATGCCGCTCGCAGACCGTTGCTGCTTCTCGCGACGGTGGCCCTGGCGCTATCGGTGGGCGCGTTGGTGGCGTGCGGCTCGAACTCGTCCGCAAAGAAGAGCAGCACCGCCACACATCCGCTCGCCGACGGCGCGACCATCGGCAAGATCGAGCGCTCCGCCGGCGGCACCGCCGTCGTCACCAACGTGCGGTCGCTGCTTGCGCTGAGCTGCCGGGAGGGTGAGGTGACCCTTCGCACGAATCTGGAAGCGCTGATCGGCTCGATGGACTGTTCGCACATGATCACCCAGTCGATCGCCGACCGCTTTCTGGGCCAGCCGGTCGTCGTCACCTACGGCGGCGGAAACCTCCAGCTCGAGAATCCGACCGCGGGCACGATCGTGCTGCCCGGCGTCAGCAACCTCTCGGTCACGGACCTCAGTGCCCCGCCCTGATCCCGATGCCTACTTCATGGGCATCGCCCTCGCCGTCCGGGCGCGGGCGAACTGCACAGGACGGCGCGTCGGCGCGATCATCGTGCGGGACTTCCGGATCCTCAGCACCGGCTACAACGGCACTCCCTCGAAAGTGCGCAACTGCGAGGACGGCGGCTGTCATCGCTGCGCGCACCCGCGGGAGTACCCGCCGGGTGAGGGGTACGACCTTTGCATCTGCGTCCACGCCGAGCAGAACGCGCTTCTGGCGGCCGCGCGTTTCGGCGTCGCGGTCGAAGGCTGCAGCCTCTACACGACGCTGCAGCCGTGCTTCGGCTGTCTGAAGGAGGTCCTTCAGGCGAACGTGCGGGAGGTCGTCTACCTGCAGGCGTGGGGATCGCGCTTCGCCGAGCAGTATGCGGCGCTCGCTGGCCGGCTCGGGGCCGGCAACCTGCGGCGCGTCGACATCGCCGACCCGCAGGCGCTGTGGGCGCTCGGTCGCGAGGCGGCAGCGGGCGAGCGCAGCCAGGGGCACGAGGCGCTCACCGCGACAAGCGAGGACTGATGACCTACGGCGGGTTCTGCGCGTAGAATGGCCGCATGAAACGGGTGCTGGTCTTCGAAGCGCATGGCGACGACATGGAGTTTTTCGCCGGCGGCACGATCGCGAAGTTCTGCGCCCTCGGCCACGAGGTGTCGCTCGTCGTCGCCACGGACAACGACAAGGGCTCGTTCGAGCTCTCCGCAGCTGAACTCCGGGCTGTCCGCGACAAAGAGATCAACGGCGCCGCCGCCGTGCTGGGCATCGGCCGCGTTATCCCGCTCGGATACTCCGACGGCGACCTCACGCACCAGGCGACGCCGGATGCGCTGCGCGGGCAGTGCATGCGGATCATCCGCGAGATCAAGCCGGACATCGTCTTCACGTGGGATCCCTTCACCACCAACGAGAACCACGCCGACCATCGTGCTGTTGCCGTCGCCGCGAGTGAAGCGGCAACGTTCGCGCACTTCCCCCTCTATTACCCGGAGCAGATCGATGAAGGGCTGGCGCCGCACTATGTGAGCGAGCAGTGGTACTTCGCCAAAGCGCCGCGCGGCCAGAACAAGTACGTCGACATTGACGGCTACATCGACCGGAAGATCCAGGCGCTCTATCAGCACGAGGCGCAGATGGTGCTGACGATCAGCGACATGCAACAGAGCCTCCGCGCCTCCGGACTCAACCTGCCCTGGCTCGCGCAGCTCGACCCGCACGACTTCCACGAGACCATCGCGCGAAGAATGAAGACCGCCGCGTGCGCGGTCGCGCAGCGGTCCGGCCTGCCGTGCACCTATGCGGAGGCGTTCCGCCGCACGCGCTACGGCGGCATCGAGGCGCTGGCGAAGGATCAAGCGCTGCCGGAGGACGTCTGATGAAGCTCGGATGCAGTTCCTGGTCGTACCACGCAGCGTTCCGCGAAGGACGCATCGACCTCATCGAGTGGCTGCGCATCTGCGCCGAAGACCTCGAGGTCGACGGTGTCGAATTCGTCGACCTGCATTTCGCGACGACGGACCCGGCGTACCTGCGCGACCTCAAGAAGCTTTGCACCGACCGGCAGCTCACGATCAGCGGCATCGCCGTCAGCAACGACTTCGGACCCGACGACCGCCGCATGCGAGAGACCGAGAAGGTGAAGCAGTGGTGCGACATCGCCGCGTACATGGGCGCACCGGTCGTGCGGGTGTTCGCGGGCTGGCTGCCATTGAAGCGAGCGGCCCCTGATCCGGGCTGGATTGTCGGGACGTTCCGCAAAGTATTCGGACAACCGCCGCCGAACGCCCGCCGCATCTGGTCCGACGTCACGTGGTCGTTGCGGCAGTGCGCAGACTACGCCGCCGAGCGTGGCGTTGTGCTCGCGCTGCAGAACAACCGCTCGGACGGGCTCGCGGGCACGCCGTCCCAGCTCGCCCAGTGCGTGCGGGATGTTGGTTCGCCGTGGCTACGGATCTGCCTCGACCCCGTAGACCTCGCCGACCGCACCGGCATCGAAGCGTCGCTGCCGGCGGTCGTGCAGGTGCACGCGCGTCTGCGCGATGTCGGCGACGACGGCAGCGACGCGAGCATCCACTGGCCAGAATTGCTCCAGATGCTCCAGATCGGCCACTACAGGGGCTTCCTGCACCTGGACTACGAGGGTGCGGAAGATCCGGAGACCGCCGTGCCGCGAGCGGCGACCTACATGCGCGGGCTACTGCATCTCCTCGACCGTCAGCAGCTCTTGCGCTCGCCCGATCCGGAGCCCGCGCCGCCGGTGATCTCGGAGAACGGCGCCGCGAGCGCGGCCGATATCGTGCGCGAGGCGTTCGAGGCGGAGGCGCCGTCGCGCAAGTGACGATCCGCGCGGTGATCTTCGACCTCGGCCACACCCTCTGGGATATCGGATCGCACCCCGCCGCGCTCGGGGCCGCATACGTGGATATGCGGTTGGTGCTCGCAGAACGCCTCGGCCGTGATGATCTGCCCGCCGCGGCTGCGTTCCAGGCGGCCGTGCGCGATGTGCTGGTCGCAGCATCGGAGACCTACTTCAGCAACGACGGCGCATCTCTCACGGAGGGGTCGCATCTTGACCAGCCGCCATCGACGCTCTGGATCGACCGCGGTTGCCGCGCGCTCGGCCTCCAACTGGACCAAGAGGTGCTCGACCAGATCACCCCGCCGCTCTTCGCGACGGAGATCGAAAGCCTGATCTGCGCCGAAGGCACGGCGGAAGCGCTGAACTCGCTCGCGCAGGCCGGCTACCGGCTCGGCTGCATCACGAACACGCTCGCGGGATCACCGGCGATCCGCGTCATGCTGCGCAAGCATGGCATCGAGGACCTGATGAGCAGCGTTGTCGTGTCGGCCGACGAAGGATTCCGCAAGCCGCACGCGTCGCTGTTCGAGAAGGCGATGAGCGAGCTACGTGTCTTGCCATCTCAGGGCGTCTTCGTCGGCGACAGCCCGGTGCACGACATCGCCGGCGCCAAGGCTGCCGGCATGTACGCCGTGCTGACGCGGCAATACGTGGCCCGGCCCTACGAGGAAGTCACGCCGCAACCGGACGCGGTCATCGATCATCTGCGCGAACTGCCGGCCGTGATCCGCCAGCTCGAAGCGGCGGCCGAACGCTAGCCGCGCAACCGGTCGCTGGAAGCCCGGGCCAGCGGGTTGACGCCGCGCGAGGGCCCCGCCCGCGCCGCCTCCTCGCGCTCGCGCTTCGCCTGCTGCAGGTCGGCATCCGCGCTCTCGAGCAGGTCCTTGGCGGAGGTGCCATCTTCTGGAAAGCAGACGATCGCCACCGACGCCTTCATCGGCTCTGGCGAGCCGTCCTCTCCGAAGACGGAGACCTGCGACAGGCTCGCCAGCAGGCGCGTCGTCACAGAGACGGCGGCCGCCCGGTTGGTCTCGGGCAGCAGCACCGCGAATTCGTCGTCGTTCAGCCGCGCGACAATCTCCGGCGGCGAAATCGCCTCGGCAAGGCTCACCGCCGCGCTGCGCAGCAGGCGGTCGCCCATCGACTGGCCGTAGTGCGCATTGAACGCGCCAAAGTCATCGAGATCGACGACGACGACCGACAGCGCTTTGCCGTAACGCCCGCAACGCACCAGCTCCGCTTCCATCGACTCGCTGATGTAGCGCTTGTTGTACACCCACGTCACCGGGTCGATGTCATTGAATCGCGCCGCGTCCTCCTGCGTCGCGATGTCGCGCATGGCGAGTGTGAAGTGCCCCACCAGCAGCTCGACGATCTCGGCGTCAATATCCTCGCGGTCGAATCCGAAGACGACGACGCCGTACGGCTCGCCCTCGACGAGCATCGGCACCAGCGCAACCTTGCGGATGCCCAGGGTCGTCTCGGCCGCCGTCACCACCTCTTCCGGGATCGTCTCGCCCCAGAAGTCGGCGAGGCTGTCGCGGACGACCACCTCCCCGCCCTCGAGGATCAGCCGCCGGAAGTGGCTCGCGGGGAGGTTCAGCTGCATCGCCGTCAGGTCCTCCTGGTACGCGTCCATGGCGCGTTCCAGGTGCGGCTCGACGACGCCTTCGAGCGCGGCAGCCGAGAGCATGTCGCGCTTCTTGTCGAGGATCATCGGGAAGACGAAGATCGCCTCCGTGACGGCGGGCGCCTGCTCGAGGAAAGCGCCCACCATCTCGTGCGTGCTGCCGGCGCTGTGCAGAAAAAGCGAGAGGATGACGAGGTCGAAGAGACGTCCCTCACGTCCGGCGGGCCGCGCGCCATCCAGCGACGCGATCGCGACGAGTGGCTCCGGGCTCTCTTCGAGGCCCTTCCCATTGTTCTTGTTGAGCGGCAGCCAGCGCATGGTTGGTTGGGCTACTCCTCTGCCAGCTTGACGACCATCGCCTCGTTGTGGGCTTCGACCGTCGCTTTTCGGGACATCGCCCGCGCGATCGCGGCGCAGAGCGCGTCGGGACTCAGTTCGTCGAGGGTATCGAGCGAGACGATCGCGACGCCGTTGCTGTAGCTCAGCAGCGACATATCGCGCACGCCGTCCATCCCCAGCAGCGCCCGGTGCAATGGCACCAGGTCGACCCCGCGACGCTTGTCTTCGACCGTCACCCGGTAGGTGCGCGGCAGCAGGTCCAGCCCGCGCCGCGCTTCCGCACGCAAGGGCGGCAGCGGCTTCGGGATCGGCCGCGTGTCGATCACCACCTCGTCGTCCTCCAGGACGATCTGGTCCGCCGTCGCCGTGCGCGGCGAGGGGTCGCGGAAGATCGCGGGCCGCAGCGGCTGACCGAGCGGGACGCGAGGGATCGTCGGCGTGTCATCCCAGTCCTCGTCCGCGGGCGTCGACGGCGGCGCGGCGAGCGTCGCGCTTGCGCCGGGCGGAGCTGTCATCGCGTCCACGCGCGCGACCAGCGCTTCGAGCGACCTTCGAGTTGCGTCCAGCTCGCGGCGCAAGTCTGCAACCACCTCCGCTAGGCCCGAGTCCTCGTGGGTGAATCCAGCCCCGCTATCGGTAGGGGGCGTCACCGAGGCGCTCGCTTCGGCCGGTTGTCTCCGCTCAGCCGGGCTGCTCGGCTCCGCCGGACGCCTAGGTTCGGTGGGTTCGGCCGCGCCGGTCCGGCCTTCTGCAGTATCAGATTCCCGGATGGCGGTCCGCTCGGCCGGACGCCAGCCGCGGCCGGTCGCGCCGGGCCGTGCCGCGCGCGGCTCGCCATCTGGCGGGATGCCGGAAGCCGTCGCCTCAGCCGGCGTCGCAGGCCCGGGCACGGGGTTGTCGTCGCCCCCGGGATCGTGGCGTTGAGCTGCTTTGGCGTCAGCCACGCGGCGGATTGTCGCTTCGATGAGCTCCTCGGCGGGGGTCAGCGCTGGCGCCGCCGTCGCACCTGGCTCGCCGGGGGGCACCGCAGGCTCTTCGGTATCACGGGCCGCCTTGGCGCTCGCGACGCGGCGGATCATCGTCTCGACGCGGTTGACCTCGGCCGCGCGGATGGCTTCGGCGTCGGGCGCCTCGGTCGCGGCCCCGTGGGCCCCCTGGGTCGCCTCGGCGACCTCTGCCGCCGACTCCGAGTCCGGGGCCGAACGGGCAGCCTTGGCGGCCGCGACTCGCCGGATCGTCGCCTCGATCGCGTCTTCCTCGATGCCGTCGCCCATCACCCGTCCTCACGCTGGCCAGGGGGCGTACACCCCTCATGTAGTGTTCGGCAGGAACACCTGGGAAGCGCACCTAAGGGAGCACCCTTCTTTGTGGCGATCCCCCATCAGCCATACCGCTGCTACAATGGCCCGCATGCGCATCCTGCTCGTCAACGGCCCGAACCTGAACACGCTGGGCGTCCGGGAGCCCGACATCTACGGCACGATGACGCTCGGCGAGATCGAAGCCGCCGTTGTCGAGCGCGCCGCCTCGGCAGGGGCCGAGGTGCTCGCGTTTCAGGCCAACAGCGAGGGCGATATCATCGACTGGCTCCAGCAGGAGCAATCCCAGGCCGATGGGCTGATCATCAACGCCGGGGCGCTCACCCACTACGCGATCGCCCTCCGCGACGCCGTCGCAGCCTGCGGCCTGCTCGTCGTGGAAGTGCATATCTCGAAGGTATGGAGGCGCGAGGAGTTCCGGCACGAGTCGCTGCTCTCGCCCGTCGTCACCGGCGCCATCGTCGGTCTGGGGACGCACGGGTACCTGCTTGCGGTAGAGGCCCTGACGACGCTGATTGCAAAGGAGCGACACCCATGACTGATGCCCGACCCCTGATCGATCGCCCCGCCTCTGATCCCGGCGCCGACCTGGCGTGCGACTTCACGATCGCGAGCGAGATGGCGCGCTCCGGCTTCCGCGAAGAACTCGCCCACGGCATCGTGCCGCCGCTGCGAGAGCTGCCGGACGGCGTGGAAGTGACCTTCCGGCCGGAAGCCTGGGAGGCGGTCCGCCGGTACGTCGAGCTTGAGTCGCAGTGCTGCCCGTTCCTCAGCCTCGCCGCCGAGCAGCGCGACGGTGCCGTACTCCTGCGCGTCACCGGGCGGACCGAAGCGCGGGACCTGATTCTGGGGCTCTTCTCCGGCGGTGCCGCGACACGCGACTGCTGTTAGCAAGGATGATCCGATGACCAACCGTGTCGAACGGCTGCGCCGCGCACTGGAGAAACATGAGCTGGACGGCGCGCTTATCTCCAACGCACAGAACCGCCGGTACCTCAGCGGATTCACCGGCTCAGCGGGCTACTTGCTGATCACGCCGGACGACGCCGTCATCGCGACGGACTTCCGCTACTACGAGCAGAGCGGCACACAAGCGCCTGAGTTCCGGCTGCACAAGACCATCGGTGGCTTCGACGCCTGGGTACCGCCGTTGTTCGCCGGCCTCGCGGGAAAGAAGATCGCGTTCGAGGCGAATGACCTCACCTTCGCGACACACCAGCAGTTCAAGAAGTCGATCGCCACGCTCCCCGAATCGGACCGGCCGGCGCTCGTGCCGACGCCGAATCTCGTCGAGTCGCTGCGGCTCTTCAAGGAGCCCGAGGAGATCGAGGCGCTACAGCGCGCAGTCGACCTCGGCGACGCCGCCTGCACGTCCGTGAGCGAGCGGGTCGAGCCGGGCTGGACGGAGAAGCAGGTGGCGTGGGAGATCGAGAAGTACATCCGCGAGCACGGCGGCGACGCCCTGTCGTTCGACACCATCGTCGCCGGCGGGCCGTGGGGCGCGATGCCGCACGCGTACCCCCGCGACCGCAAGCTCGAAGCCGGCGAGGGCGTGGTCATCGACATGGGGTGCGAGATCGACGGGTATATGTCCGACCTCACGCGCACCATTTTCCTCGGCCAGCCCGACGATCAGTTCCGCAAGATCTACGACATCGTCCTCACCGCGCAGCTGACAGCGGAAGAGATGGTGAAGCCGGGCATGACCGGGGACGAGTGCCACATGATCGCCCACAACGTCATCGACGCCGCCGGCTACGGCGAGACCTTCGGCCACGGCCTCGGCCACGGCATCGGCCTCGAAGTGCACGAGGCGCCGCGCGTTGCGCGCACCTCGACGGACGAGCTGAAGGACAACATGGTCTTCACGATCGAGCCGGGCATCTACATCACCGGCTGGGGTGGCGTGCGCATCGAAGACATGGTGGTCATGCAAAACGGCAAGGCGCGCGCGATGAGCCAGGCGCCGAAGCTCCAGTTCACCAGCTAGCCGCATTGGAGCGCATCAACCGAGTCCGCTAGCCTGCGGGTGGGCAGCAAGCACATCAGGAGGATCGATCTCCCATGATCTCGACGGGTGATATGAAGCGCGGCGCGACCATCGAGCTGGATGGGCGCGTGTACCAGGTGATGGAGTTCCATCACATCAAGATGGGCCGCGGCTCGGCGCAGATGCGGATGAAGCTGCGCGACGTCCGGCGCGGCGACCTCATCGAGCGGTCGTTCCAGGCCGGCGAAAAGTGGCCGCGCGTCCGCGTCGAACGGGTGTCGATGCAGCTCAGCTACAGCGAAGACGCGATCATGTACTTCATGAACACCGAGACCTTCGACCAGGTGCCGCTGACCGCCGACCAGGTGGGTGAAGCGAAGGAGTTCCTGGCGGAGAACGGCACGTGCGAGGTGCTCTTTCTCGGCGACGAGCCGATCGGCATCGAGCTGCCGGCCTCGGTGACGCTGACGATCACCCACTGCGATCCGGGCGTGAAGGGCGACACCGCCACCGGCGCGACGAAGCCGGCGACGCTCGAAACGGGGCTTGTCGTCAACGTGCCCCTCTTCGTCAACGAGAACGACCAGATCAAAGTCAACACCAGCACCGGCGAGTACATCGAGCGCGCCTGAGGGCGGGTGCCGCCCGCGGCCGTGCCGTAGGGGCGGGCGATGTTGGATGTTAGATGTTGGATGTTGGATGTTGGATAGAGCGGCGGCACGGCCAACCCGCAAGTGCGTGGGCTCGCCGGAAGTAGCGACCTAACTCCGCCGGCGTCTCAGCCGGGACGCCGCCGCAACGAACACGACCGCGCTCGTGAAGCTCGCTGCAAGGAGCGCCATCGCGAGACCGTCCACCGGTCGCCCGCTACGGGTTGGCCCCGCCTATAGGCAGCCCTATCGGCCGACACACCGGAACCCGCGTCGGGGCCAAGAGACTGGCCGAGAAGGTTCTTGCCACACGCTCCCTGGACAGCTCACCACCGAGCGTGTTATCGTCCACCTTGCGGTAGTCACGCGATGGCGACCCAGGGTATCTGGGGTGAGCACGCGAGGTCCGTCAGCATCAAGCCCCATCATGGGTGCTTATGTTGCAGAGCTCGATTCACAAGGGCCACGTACACGATGCTCTTTCCAAAAATGCGCGGCGCGAAAGGACAGCCCCTCTTCAGGCCAGTCCCTTCGCGCATGGGCAAAGAAGGAGCAAAGCCAAATAGGGCAGCAAGGATAACAGCGGCAGTTGCACTAACTGCAGCGGGTGCTGTTGCAATAGAACAAACGGGTGCATTCGACCCGATTGTCCAATCTGCAGATTCTGCAAGCCACTTAGTAATAGATTTCCCACACAGCGCGTACGATGTTTTAGTCGACAAAATTCCGGATGCAGAAGTTGCAGAGGCGCAAACACCCCAACCGGCAAATGGGGGATTTGAAATAGCGAAAACGCCAACAGTAATTCCGGCAGCGCCTGCTAACTGGAGTAAGCAATATGTTGAACCTAATCCTCCACTTTCTTTTCAGACTGCTCAGTACCGTAACGATGTTGCACAGAGCGGAACTCATTCCATAGATAGCAAATATTTCTGTGAAACAGGTAGCGGGCCTTTTGCAAATGGTTGGAGAACAGACTTTGTTGATGTTGACACTAATCAGAAATATTCTGAAGCTTTTTCGGCAAAATACACACTTAGTGCTTCCGGCACTACTATTGCACCTCTAGGAATTGTTGAATTTTATGATGCCGCAGGCACAACACAAACAGGATCATCGGATTTTAGTAATTACGCTTTTACTGTTGGAGAAAATCAATGGCAAAGCTTTACAAGAACTTTTGGCCCAGGTGGTCAAGAAGCTTGGCCTGTAGGCACGGAAAAAATTAAAATTGAAATCATAAACCAAGGATCAACTAACCAATCCTGTTCTTCGGACATGATTCTTGCAACTGAATTTATTGATAATGTATCTTTTGCACCTACTTCTGTCGGAGGAATTGAAGAGCCAATTGATATTTCCAAGCTTCCGGCTATTACCGAAACTAAAAAGGATGCCAGTAAAGACCCTTGGATTTATGGTGCTGCTACTGTTGCTGCAGCTGGCGCAGTAGGCGGTGCTTACGCTCTTTCTAAAAAATGCACGTCTGAATAGTTGTTCGGGTCGAACCTCCGGGGCCAACAAGCGCAATGCCGTGGACGGACTGTTGTCTCGAGATGCCGCTGAGGATCATGACAGTGGTATAATTCGCTCTAGCCGACCTTTTGGCCGGCTATCTACAAATGTCCAAGGAGCGCCCGAAGGAGCCGTCGGGCTGGTTCACGGCTCGCCGATACTCTGATGCCCGCAATGCGCTGGACGCTTACGAGTCGGCGCGAAACAGACTTCTCATTCAAGACGAGCTCGATGCCAGCGTCTTACGCTTTACGCTCAACGGCGTGAGCTACGTCGCGGTCCCGTACAGCCTGCTGCGCACGATCGCGCAGGAGTTCGGCGCCCTCCATTCGAGCGTCCTACCCTCCAACCTCCAGCCCCCAACCGCCGCCTTGATAGACTGACGCCGCACATGGTCCCCGGCCGTGTGCTTCCGATCGATCCGCGCATCTCGGGAGGGAGATGGATCTTTCGGCCCTGCTGCCTGTCGTGGACGAGACGGTCGGCGTCGATCGCCTCCGCCGCCGCATGTCCGACCGAGCCGCGGGCGCGCCGCCACTGATGCTCGGCGTCAGCGACGGCGCGAAAGCGGCCGTCCTTGCCGCGCTGGCGGTCGAGGCCACGGCGCCCATTCTCGTCATCGTCCCCCGGCCCCAGCACGCCGACGCGCTCGCCGACGAGCTGGCGGCTTGGCTCGGCGACGAGCATCGCCATCGGGTGCTGCTCTTCCCGGAACGCGACGCTCTCCCCTATGAGCTACTCTGCGCGGACGCCGACGATGTCGCCGCGCGGCTCCAGGCGCTCGATGCGCTCGCCCAGCATGCGGTGGCGCCCGACGGGAGTCCGCCGCCGATCATCGTCGCCTGCGCGGCCGCGATCACACAGCGCACGCTGTCGCCCGACGAACTCGCGCGCGCGAGCATCGCGCTCGCCGTCGGCGGGAAGATGCCGCAGCAGGAGCTGCTGCGCGCGCTCGACAACGGCGCCTTTCGCATCGGGCCGCAGGTCTCCGTGCCGGGCGAAGCGAGCCGTAGAGGCGGCATCGTCGACGTCTGGCCGCCTGCCGAAGACGCGCCGCTGCGCATCGAGTGGTTCGGCGACGACATCGAGAGCATCCGTTCGTTCGATCCGGCGACACAACGATCGCGCGAGCTGCTCGATCGCGTGCGCATCGGCCCGGCGCGCGAGCTGATCGCCGACGCCGCCCGCATGCGCCATCTCGCGGAGCAGATGCAGATGGGCGGCCTGCGCGGGGAGCAGCGAGAGCGCTTCGAGCGCGACGCCGGCGCGCTTGCGGACGGCGAGTCCGTGCGCGACGAAGCAGGCGATCTCATCTGGGAGCTCTACACGCCGTTTCTGGCCTCCGGACTGCTCCTTGAACATTTGCCTGAGGACGCGCTGATCATCGTCGACGAGCCGGCTGATGTGACGGCGGTGCAGCGCGAGCACGACGAGCAGGCGCGCGACGCCCGGCGCGAGCTGGAATCGCGCGGCGAGCTGCCGCACGGCATGCCGGAGCCCCATCTCCTGGAGCCGGAGCTTCGGCGCGCGCTCGACGCGCACGGACAGCGCCTGAGCCTCTCGCGCTGGGCGACGGGCGACATGGAATCGCCGTCGCCAGAGGATGCGGCCGGCGGCGCCGTCGTGCGGCTTCCCTTCGGCCCCGTCGCGGCGTACGGCGGACGCCTGCGCGCGCTCGCGGAAGAGCTGACGCCGATGCTCCGGCGCGGGCAGCAGGTGATGGTCGTCTCGACGCAGTCGCAGCGGCTGACGGAGCTTCTCGAAGAGCACGACATCTTCGCGCGCACTGCCGACAGGGTGACGGAGCCCGAGCTCGGCCGGGGCGCGCTGACCATCCTGCACGGCTCGCTGCCGCACGGCTGGAGCCTCGGTGAGGACGGCGCAGGGCTGACGCTGCTCACGGACGCCGAGGTGTTCGGCTTCAGCAAGCAACGCCGCGCGCCGCCCCGGCGTGGCGCCGCGCGGGAGAGCTTTCTCGCCGACCTGGCGCCGGGTGAGTACGTCGTCCACATCGAGCACGGCATCGCGAAGTTCGCCGGACTCGCGCGGAAAGGCGTCGATGGGCAGGAGCGCGAGTATCTGGAGCTGCACTACGCCGACGGCGACCGCCTCTTCGTGCCCAGCGAGCAAGTGGACCGCGTCAGCCGCTACGTCGGCCCGAGCGAGCACCGGCCGTCGCTGACCAGGCTCGGATCGCAGGAATGGCCGCGGGCGAAGGCGCGGGTGCGCCGTGCCGTGCAAGAGCTGGCGCAGGAGCTGCTGCAGCTCTACGCCTCGCGCGAGGTGGCGGAGGGGCATGCATTTCCGCCGGACAGCGCCTGGCAGGCCGAGCTTGAGGCCTCGTTCCCGTATGTCGAGACGCCCGACCAGGCGCGCGCGATCAGCGACGTCAAACACGACATGGAAGAGGCGCGGCCGATGGACCGCCTGGTGTGCGGTGACGTCGGCTATGGGAAGACCGAGGTGGCGGTGCGCGCGGCGTTCAAGGCCGTGATGGAGGGCATGCAGGTGGCGATCCTCGTGCCGACTACCGTGCTCGCCCAACAGCACTTCAACACCTTCAAGCAACGCCTTGGCGGCTTCCCGGTGAAAGTGGAGATGCTCTCGCGCTTTCGCAGCGACCGCGAACAGCGCCGCGTCGCTGCCGATGCGATCACCGGCAACGTCGACATCGTGATCGGCACCCACCGCCTCCTGCAGAAGGATGTCGCCTTCAAGAACCTCGGCCTGATCATCATCGATGAAGAGCAGCGGTTCGGCGTCGCCCACAAGGAGCGGCTCAAGCGCATGCGCGCGCAGGTCGACGTGCTGACGCTGACGGCGACGCCGATTCCGCGGACGCTCAACATGGCGCTCACCGGCATCCGAGACATGTCGACGATCGAGACGCCGCCGGAGGAGCGCCTGCCGATCAAGACGTACGTCAGCGAATTCGATGACCATCTCGTACGCGAAGCGATCACGCGCGAGCTGGAGCGCGGCGGGCAGGCGTACTTCGTGCACAACCGTGTCCACAACATCGGGCTGGTCGCGCGCAAGCTGCGCGATATTGTGCCGGACGCCGACGTCCTCATCGGACACGGACAGATGCCGGAGGATCAGCTCGAGAAGGTGATGCTCGACTTCACGGAGGCGAAGGCTGACGTGCTCGTCTGCACGACGATCATCGAATCAGGGCTGGACATCCCTAACGTGAACACGATCATTATCAATAACGCCGACAAGTTCGGGCTCGCCCAGCTCTACCAGCTACGCGGCCGCGTCGGCCGCGGCGCTGCGCGCGCGTCGGCGTATCTGCTGTACGAGAAGCACCACGCGCTGAGCGAAGTCGCGCAGAAGCGGCTACAGACCATCTTCGAGGCGACCGAACTGGGGGCCGGATTCCAGATCGCGCTCCGGGATCTGGAGATTCGCGGCGCCGGCAACCTGCTGGGCGCGGAGCAGAGCGGGCAGATCGTCACCGTCGGGTTCGACCTGTATGTGAAACTGCTCGCCGACGCCGTCGAGGGGCTGAAGGCGCTGGCAAAAGGGGAGCCACCGCCGCCGTCATTCATCCAGCCACCGGTCGTCATCGACGTGCCACTCGCCGCGTTCATCCCGGAGAGCTACATCGGCGACCTGAACCTGCGGCTCTCGCTCTACCAGCGCATGGCCGCGGCCGGCGACGGCGCGGCGCTCCGCGGCAGATCGCCGGGCGACGGCGCGGCGCCGCAAGACGCCGACGCCCCGGATGTAGCTGCTGATCTCGAGCGCGAGCTGGGCGACCGCTTCGGCGCACCGCCGACGCCGGTACGAAACCTGCTGTACATCGTGAAACTGCGGGCGCTGGCGAAGCGCGCGCACGTCGCTTCAATCGCGCGCGAAGAGGCGCCTGGCGGCCAGCCGATGCTGTTGCTGCGGGCGGTCGATGGCATCGACTTCCAGACAGAGATGCCGGCGTCGGAACGCGTGGTTCTCGAGCGCGGGGGCGGCGTCACCGTCGGCCACGCCCAGCTGCGGATCGACCTGGAGGCGGCGCGAGGCGAATGGCGGGCGGTGCTGGAGCGCGTTCTGCTAGTCGCAGCGGGAGCGAAGACCGCGGTCACGGCTCGATGACAACACCCGGCGTAGACTAGAATCCTTGTTCTAGTCGTGGTACGGTGGCCACGTGATGAGTATCCGGAGCAAGAGCATCTACGAAGAAGCATCACCCGACGACGGCGTCCGCATGCTGGTGACGAACTACTGGCCGCGAGGCGTCTCCCGCGAGCGCGCGGGGCTGTACAAGCGTGTGCTCGCGCCGTCGCGGCCGTTGCTGCGCGCATTCAAGGATGGCGTGATCGCCTGGTCGGAGTACGAAGTGCGTTTCCTGCAAGAGATGCGCGGCGCGGACCAACGCGAGGAGATCGCAGCGCTGGCCCGCCAGTCCCGCGCCGAGACGGTGACCCTGCTCTGCGCGTGCAAGGATGAAGCGGAGTGCCATCGCCGTCTGCTGCGGGAGCTCGTCGAGGCGGAGATGGCGGTGCAAGCGTGAAGCTGTACACGATCGGCCACAGCGTGGTGGAACTGCCGGCACTCATCGACAAGCTGATGGCCAGCGCCATCGAGGTGGTCGTGGACGTACGGAGCAAGCCACGAAGCCGGCTGCTGCAGTTCGATCAGAACCCGCTGCAGACGGCGATTGAGCAGGCCGGCATGCGGTATCGCTTCCTCGGCGATCGTCTTGGCGGCGTGCCCCAGGATCCGGAAGTGGCGCGCCGGTGGAAGCAAGGGCGGCTCGATCCGATCATCGTCGGTCACCTGCGGTCCACGGACGAATGGACGGACGGACTCGCCGAGGTCGTTCGGCTGATGCGCGCGGGAGGCAGCACAGCCGTCTGTTTGTTGTGCAGTGAAGGCGATCCGAATGAATGCCATCGCAAGGCGGTCGCGCTTGATGCAGCGGAACTCGTGCCAGACACGGAGATTGTGCATCTCTCCGTTGCGAAGACGGCGCCGAGCGAGATTGGCCTGCAGGAAGTGCTCTGGTGAAGCGCGATCTGCTGATCGTCGACCTGACGGAGATGAGCGGCCAGAACGTCTGCATCGCCGGCATCGACCTCAAATCGCGTGAGCAGGTGCGCCTGTCGACGCCGAGTCCGACCCGGACGACGGTCCGATCGCTCGGCGGCATGAGGCCGGGGGATGTGCTGAGCATCGACTACGATTTCGAGCGGAAGCGGATCAAGCCGCATGTCGAGGATGCACGCTGGAACCGCCTGACCGCGCGCAAGACCGGCATGATGGCCTACGCGGACGTGCGGGCGCTGCTGGAGGAGCGAGCGTTCACGTCGATCGAGGACGCCTTCGGCGCACCCGCGCTGAGGGGCGGCCGCGGGAATCATGCGTGGCGTCCGGCGCAGGGCGAGCGATCGCTGGCGTCAGTCTTGGTCACGTACATCCGGATCGACCAGGACGCGTCGCTCAAGCCGCGAGTCGATCTCGTCGACGGAGGCGGCAACCACTGGCACGCGATACCGCTTCAGGATCTCCAGGCGAAGCTCCATCCCGACGAGTGCGGAGCTTGCGAGAGCGAATACATGAACAACATCCGCCAGGATTTTGCGGGTGCCGGCAGCGCCGTCGTGCGCGTAGGATTGACTCGCCCGTTCGCGAGCGATCCGAACACGCCTGCAAGCTGTTGGCTGCAGGTCACGAACGTGTTCGGCCGGGAGCGCACGCACTTCGTCTGAGGCGCGCGATAGACGGCTACCGTTCGCGGCGAATTCGGTCCAGTTCTCGCTGCACCATCCGGTCTTCGGCCTCGCGGCCCCAGAGCGAGGCCCCGATCTCGCCGAGCAGGCGGAATGCCAGGAAGGCGCCCCAGATCAGCGCCACCCACTGCACCCACCAGCCGCCGCCCGTCGCCCAGTCGATCAGCGTCAGCAATCCGACGACGAGCACGTAGGTGCCGATCTCGCGCGTCAGTTGCAGACGCCTGCGAATGCGCCGCCGGATCTCGCGCTCGTCGTGAGCATCCTCGATCATAGAATTGACCTCGTTCGCCGCTGGCTTCTCTCGCTGGTGTGAGTATCTCGAACCCGGCCGGCAGCCGTCAACGGCGCGAACGCATCGGGTGCGGCCCGTACGACATCTCAACCGGCATCAGGCATTGCTGCAAACGCCGATCCGCCACGCACGGGTGCGACGCGCACACCGAAACTTCGGTAGAATCGGCCACACAACGAAACAGAAATCCGAGGGTTCGCATGGAAGTGCCGCTGCTGGTCCAGGACTTTCTCCGCCGCGCGGCGAAGCTGTATCCAGATAAGACCGCGATCGTCGACGGCGACCGGACGTTCACCTACCGGCAGTTCCAGGACCGCGCCCATCAGCTCTCCCACGCGCTGCTCGCGCTCGGCATCGCGCCCGGCGACCGCGTCTGCATCCTCAGCCCGAACTCGCACTTCTTCCTCGAGAGCTACTACGCCGTCGCGCAGATCGGCGCGATCATCGTGCCGCTGAACTACCGGCTTGCGGCTGCGGACCACGAGTACATCATCAACCACGCCGGCGTCAGCGCCGTCCTCGTCGACCACGAATACACGCGCATCATCGACGAGATCCGCCCGATTCTCACCAGCGTGAAGCACTGGATTGTCGCGAAGGACTCAGGCGACACGCGGACCGGCTGGCAGGATTGGGATGAACTGATCGCCGCGCAACCGGTGACAGCGCCGCCTCCGGTGATCCAAGACGAGAACGACGTCCTCTCGATCAATTACACCTCAGGCACGACGGCGCGGCCCAAGGGCGTGATGCTGACGCACCGCAACTGCTACATCAACGCGTACAACTTCATCGCGCATCTGCGCGTGCAGCACGACGACGTCGAGCTGTGGACGCTCCCGATGTTCCACGCGAGCGGCTGGGGCGGCCCCTTCGCTATCACGGCCATGGGTGGCACCCACATCGTCCTCCGCGCCGTCGTCGCCGCCGACGTCTACCGGCTGATCGAGAAGCACGGCGTGACCTTCGCCTGCATGGCCCCGGCCGTGCTGAGCGCCATCCTGAACTATCCGGCCAAGGCAAAGCACACGATCACGACGCGGCCGCGCTTCGTCGTCGCCGGAGCGCCGCCGCCCGCCGCGTTCATCCAGCGGCTGGAAGAAGAGCTGGGCTGGGAGTTCATCCAGATCTACGGACTGACCGAGACCTCGCCGATCATCACCGTATCGACGCCCGACGCCTATGCCGCGAAGGGCGACTACGCCCGCCGCGCACGCGCCGGCGTCGAGGCGATCGGTACCGACATCCAGGTGCTCGACGACGACGGCGACCCCGTCCCCAAAGACGGCGTCACGATCGGCGAGGTCTGCGCGCGCTCGAACGTCGTCCTCAAGGGGTACTGGCTGCAGCCGGAAGAGACGGAGCGGGTGATGCACGGCGGCTACTTCCACACCGGCGACCTCGCGGTCTGGGACGAGCACGCCAACATCCACATCGTCGACCGGAAGAAGGACGTCATCATCTCGGGCGGCGAAAACATCTCCTCGCCGGAGATCGAGGACGCCCTGTACCGGCACCCGTGCGTGCTCGAGTGCGCCGTCGTCGGCGTGCCGAGCGAACAGTGGGGCGAGACGCCGAAGGCGCTCATCGTCCTGCGGGACGGTGCGACAGCAACGGAGGCAGAGATCATCGAGTTTAGCCGCGGACACCTCGCGCACTTCAAGTGCCCGACGTCGGTGGACTTCGTCGAGTCGCTGCCACGGACGGTGACCGGCAAGCTGCAGAAGTTCGTCATCCGAGAACAGTACTGGAAGGGCATCGAACGGCGCGTCGGCTAGCGCGCGGCGCCACGATCCGGCTGATTCAGGAGATGCCATGTCGACGACGGATGCCGAAGCGATGCTCGACCTCGCACGCCGCTTCTTCGCCGCGATCACCGCGGGCGACATCGACGGCGTGCGCGCTATGTACGCACCGGACGCCGTGATCTGGCACAACAACGACGGCGTGGGCCAGAGCGTCGAGCAGAATCTCGCCGTGCTGGGGTGGGTGGCCACGCACATCGCGGACTTCCGGTATGAGGACGTCCGCTGCCAGGCGACCGCCACCGGCTTCGTCGAGCAGCACGTGACGCGCGGCCGCGCGCCGAACGGCACGGAGCTAGCGATCGCGGCGTGCATCGTCTGCACGGTGGTCGATGGATGCATCAGCCGTGTGGACGAGTATCTGGATTCGGCGCAGATCACGCCGCTGCTGACGTAGCCGATATGCAGCTCGCGAAGCAACACATCGATGTCGGCATCTTCACCAACAACATCGAAGCCATGCTGGCGTTCTGGCAGAACAACGCAGGCCTGCCGTTCGAAGAGATGCTGCCGCTCGGCGGCGGCGTCCGTCAGCATCGGCACGCGATGAACGGCTCCGTGCTCAAGCTCAACTCCGTGCGCGAGCCGATGCCCGCCGCGGCGCCGAGCGGCTACCGCGAGCTGCTGATCGCCCGCGACGGCATCGACGCGCCGCGACCGCTCATCGATCCGGATGGAAATCGCGTCACGCTCGTACCGCGCGGCCACCACGGCGTCGCAGGCATCGCAATCCGGATGGAAGTGCGCGACGGGGCGGCGATGGAGCGCTACCTCGGCGCCGCGCTCGGTTTCGAGCGATTGGCGCAAAACCGCTATCGTTGCGGCGACTCGCTGCTTCTCATCTCGGCGGACGCGTCCGCAGGCGCCGTGGGTGCCATGCAGGCGCCCGGAATCCGGTACCTGACGGTGCAGGTGCGCGACGTCGATGCCGAACACGCGCAGATTCTCGCGGGCGGCGGCGGCGAGGGACGCCCGCCGGTCACTCTTGGCGCGACCGCCCGCATCTCCTTCGTCCGCGACCCGGACGGCAACTGGATCGAGATCTCGCAGCGGGCATCGCTGACCGGGCCGTTGTAATCAATACAATGCTGTCATGAATACATCTGCGAGAGCCCCTTCCCGAACATCGAATCTAAGGGCGAGCATCACGCGTATTGACCAGCGCGTATACTGAAAGGGTGGATCGAAGGCGGTAAGCGGTTCACGCCAGGGCTGCCTGGAATTTGAAAGACCGCTGTTGGACGAGTGAGACCCCGCTGAAACTTCGCCGCTCCTCTCGCACCCCTTTCCGGCGTATTGCCGATTCAACATCGCCACTTACACTGAGCAGCAGCAGCCTTTCACAGGCTGGTCAGGAGAAGACGCCGTGTCGAAGCTAGCAAAGAGCGTAAGCTATCCGTTCACCGAGAATCAGCCGCCCCTCTCGGCCCCTGACCGCACGACCGTGCCCAGCAAAGAAGACGTCATCGCCTTCTACCGCGGGCACGAGCGGCTGAGCTGGAACCTGACGGAAGTGCTCGACCTCGACTGGCGCGACATCGACCTTGACGCCCTCACCCAGACCGACATCGACGTCGTCGAGACGGTGATGCTTGTCGAGAGCAACAATCCCGACTACGTCGCCAATCTCATCGAGTACTTCAAGGCCGATCAGGACGTCTGCGACTTCGTCATGATGTGGGCGATTGAGGAATGGAAGCACTACTACGCGCTCCGCGAGTATCTGACCAAGGTTCAGGTCGCCGTCGAAGCGCGCAAGTCGGCCGAGGCCGGCGCCGCGCATCTGATTGAGATCGAGGCGTCGGTGCATCGCGCGCTCGCGGAAAAGGTCACCGACGTCCGCGACGCGAGCGCGGAGAACTGGGGGATCCCGGCGCACTACCTCCCCGCGCAGGTGGTGGCCTCCACGACACTGCAAGAGTTCATAACGGCGGAGTTCTACCGGCACCACGCCCAGCACACGAAGGAACCGGTGCTGGCAAAGATCGAGTCGTTGCTTGCGAAGGACGAGAAGCGTCACGAGATGTTCTACGAGCAGAAGACCAAGGATTGCCTCGACGCTGACCCAGGTCTGATGCCGGCGGTGATCGAGGCGCTGAAGGAGTTCGGCATGCCGGGCGCCTACCTGCTCGACGAATACGATGCGCGGCGCGCGGCCATGGAAGAGGCCGCGTACCCCACGCTGGCGGAGAAGAAGGGTGCCTTCGCCGCGATGTTCGCGAAGATGACGCGAGTCGTCGGCCGGGAGAACGCGATGCGCGTCTTCACCGAGGGCAACTACCTCAACGATGGCGCTTCGGGGTCGGCGAAGAAGATGCGGCCCGAGCTGATCACGCGCCTGATCACGCGCAAACTAAGCGCGTAGCCCTCAGCCGGTTTCCCAGCCTGCCCGCGGCCGCCTCTCAGGCGCATGCTTCGCCAGGTCAGCACGTCCAGCCGCACCAGGCCGCGGAAGCCAGGGATGCGGCGAAACTCCAACGGTTCCTCGCCCAACCTCAGGTCTGGAAAGCGCCGCACGAGCGTGTTTACGGCAGCTGCGCCTCCAGCCGCGCCAGCGGCGCCCCCAGGCAGAAGTGGATGCCTCCACCGAACGAGTGGTGATGGGTGTCCGCCCGCGCAATGTCGAACCGATGCGGCTCCGGATACACGTCGGGGTCATGATTCGCGGCGCCCAGGATCGGCACCAGCGAATCGCCGCTTGCCATCGGGCACCCACGGATCGCCACGTCGCTCAACGGGATGCGGCCGGTCTCGGTGACGGGGCTGTCGTAGCGCAGCATCTCCTCGACCGCGTTCTTTATCAGCGACGGATCGGCACGTAGCAGCTCGAACTGATCGCGATGTTCGAGCAACGCGCGCACGCCGTTGCCGATGAGGTCCGTCGTCGTCACGTTGCCCGCCGCGAGCAGCAACCCGCACATCGTCACGATCTCTTCGTCGGTCAGCCGCACGCCGCCCTCTTCGACGGCGATCAGCGACGAGATCAGGTCGTCGCGTGGATGGGAGCGGCGCTCGGCGATCGCCCGCCGGAAGTACGCGTCGAGCTCGGCACTCGATGCGACCACGCGCTCCTTCATCTCATCGCTCAGCAACGGGTCGAACGCCATCACACCATCGTCGGACCAGCGCTTGAAATCGCGCCGGTCGGCGGGGTCGACGCCGAGCATCTCGGCGATGACGATCGTCGGGAGCGGGCCCGCGAAGTCCTCGATGAGATCGAAGCCATCCGCCGGCGCGACGCGGTCGAGCAGGTCGTCGACAATCTCCTGAATTCGCGGTGCCATCTGTTCGATTGCCCGCGGCGTGAACGCCTTCGACACCAGACCGCGCAGGCGGTCGTGCTCGGGCGCATCGAGAAACAGGATGCTCGGCTCGCGCCCATCGGGAGCCACGAATGCCGCCATGAACGTACCCGGCCGGCCGTTGCGCGGGTCCGCCGACAGCGAGCGGTCGCGCAGCAATGCGTCGACGTCGTCGTGGCGGGCGATCAGCCAGCGCTGCAGCACCTGATCGTGATGCACCGGCTCGCGCTCGCGCAGCACGTCGAGACGCGCGTCTGGCTCGCGCTGGAACTCCGGATCGAGCGCGGTCAGCGCCACGCCCGTCGGCACGGGCGCAGCAGTCGACGTGTCATGCTCTATCGTCATCGGGCAGTCCCTCCCTCCGGCCCGCCTCGGCCGGCTACACGGCCTCGATGATCGTCGAGATGCCCATGCCGACGCCGATGCACTGCGTCGCGAGGCCGTAGCGCTTCCCGGAGCGCCGCAGTTCGTGTGCAACCGTCGATACCAGCCGCGCGCCGGTTGCGCCCAGCGGGTGGCCGATCGCGATCGAACCGCCGTTGACGTTCACCCGGTCCATCGAGATGCCCAGCTCGCGGCACGACGGGATCACCTGTGCGGCGAACGCTTCGTTGAATTCGACACGGTCGATCTCGCCCGCGTCGATGCCCGCGTGACGCAGCGCCTTCTTCGTCGCGGGGATCGGGCCGAGGCCCATGACCTGCGGCTTCACGCCAGCGACGCCCATGCCGATGATCCGCGCCAGCGGCTTCAGGCCGAGCTCGCGCGCCTTGTCTTCGCTCATCAGCAGCGCGGCGGAGATGCCGTCGTTCGTCGGGCACGAGTTGCCGGCGGTGATCCGCAGCTCTTCGCCGCTGAAGCTCTGGATGCCGCCGACCGGCTTGAGTTGGCCGAGCGTCTCCATGTTGGTGCCCGGCCGCACGCACTCATCGCGGTCGAAGACGATCTGCTTGCCGTGTTCCTCCGGCAGCCAGTTTCCCTTGTCGTCGAAGACCGGGGTCTCCACTTCGAGAGGGATCACC
Organism: Dehalococcoidia bacterium; assembly: GCA_038227375.1. Classification (GTDB taxonomy): domain Bacteria; phylum Chloroflexota; class Dehalococcoidia; order DSTF01; family JACRBR01; genus JALYKW01. The sequence goes on along the minus strand of JBBRPY010000008.1, from coordinate 14,085 downwards.
TCGTCCTTGTAGATGCCCTTGTCGTAGGCGGCAGCCGTCTTGCGGTGGCTCTCGACCGAGAACTGGTCCATCTCCTCACGCGAGAGGCCGTACACCTCGGCGACGTTTTGCGCCGTCTGCGTCATCGAAGTGATCGGCGAAGCGTCGAGGATCGCGTCCGGGAATGGGACGGAGAAGATCGTGTTGTGGTCCGGGGCCATGTTGCGCTGCATCTCGTTCATCTGCGGCAGCTGCTTGTTGAACTCGGTGACGCGCGTCTTCGGGCCGCTCGGGCCGCCCGCCAGCGATCGCCCCATCCGCTCGATGCCGAGCGCGATGCCGCAATCGGTCGCGCCGACCATGATCGACTGCGCGACGCGGTGCAGCGTCTCCATGCTGGAACCGCACTGCCGGTTCGTATCGAAGGAGCAGACCTCGGCGGGAAGCCCCGCCAGGTGCGCCACGTTGTTCGCGCCGATCAGGATCAGTTCGCCAGCGCCCATCACGTTGCCCAGGCCAATGTCCTCGACGAGCCACGGATCGACCTTCGGATTGCGTTCCATCAGCGCGCGCAAGACGGTCGCGCCCGCGTTATCCAGCCGCGTCGCCACCAGGCTGCCTCTGCCGCCGCGTCCGAACGCCGAGCGCACGCCGTCGACCAGGACCACGTTCCTCAATTCCACGTCGATACCTCCTCAGGTGCGTATTGCAATGCGCAACCGTGGGCCAGCCACCGGCGCGCGCTACAGGGTACAGGCTGGCGTCCGCCGAACACAGGATTCCCGCCCGCATTCGGCGCGCCCTCTTGCGATGCGAACGCAACGCCCGCGTCACAACCCGTTTCCTGATTCGAACGCCCGACGGTCTACGCTAGTTCCGTCCGGCTTGACGGCAGATGCTCCCCCTGACTGTCCGGCCGTTGAGCGGGGGCGCGCGGCAACGTGCGCCCCCATCTCGATCAAATGGAGGTGCGCCATGTTTTTGCAGCGAAAGTCCGAAGCAGAGTCCGCCACCGCGCCGAATCCCGGCGCCCGCGTCGTAACGCTCGACGGGGAAGAGCTCGGCAAGGTGGCGGAGGTCGAGGGCAGCTACTTCAAGGTGGATGCGCCAATGCGGCGGGACTACTGGCTCGGCAGCGACTTCATCGTCCAGTCCAGCCAAGAAAACGTCTCCCTGTCATTCGCGAAGGTCGACCTCGATGCCCACAAACTCAACGAGCCCGGCCTGGAAGCGACCGAAGACCCGATGCGTGACATCGCCCGCGATTCCGTCATCCTGAGCGACAGCGAGCTGCTCGAGCAGCGCGCCCGCATGGAGCGGGAGCTGGCGGAGCAGCGCAAAGAGCTGCCCATCCACCAGTCCGGCGGCGACGACGGCACGGTTGGCGAGCCCGTCGAAGTCGAACTTGAACGGTTGGAAGATGAGCTCGGCGAGACCGCGAGTAGCGTCAGCTCCTCGACGGGCGCGGTCGTCCCGCGGCAGTCGATTACGCCGGAGGATCCTGACCAGGCGCGCATGCGCGCAGCCGAATCGCGCGCGGCGACCGGCCAGCCGGCCGGCGACGCCAACGGCAGGCGCGAAGTCACCGGCGCCGAAAAGCTCTCCGATGTCGCGGCGTCGAACGGCACGAGCCGTCCGGACATCGCGCCGGGCACGCCGATGCAGAACCCGAATATGACGAGCAAACCGGAATCCGTCCCTCCGATGCCGCGCGACGCGATGAGTGTAGACATGCAGGATGCGCAGCGCGACGCCGTTTGGGATCCGTCACCCGGGATGTACGACGACGCTCAGGGTGGATCTGTCCTGCGCTTCGTGCCGATCGCCGCGGGCATTGCCGGCGTCGTGGTCGCGATCATGCTGCTGCGCCGTCGCCGCAGCCGACGCGAGGCGGTGAAGGCCGGCATTCGAGGCTTGCCGGACAAGCTGTCAGAGGTACGAAATGCAGCCGTCCCGGCCGCGCTTCGCAGCTTGCCCGAGAAGTTGGTGGAAGTGGGTGGCGCCACCCTCTCAGCGGGCCGCGACGCGCGAGACAAGCTGAGCGACATGCGTGACGCCTCGGTCGCGGGTATGCGCGACCTGCCCGAAACGCTGGCGAAGGATCACGGAGACGCGGTCCCGGAGGGCCTTCGCGACCTGCCGGCGAAGCTGGCCGGGGCGCGCAACGCCGTGCGCGAGCTCACGCCACTCGCCCCATGACCTCCAGGATGTCGTAACCGGAGACCGCCTTCGACTTGTCCGAAAGCTCCGCCAGGTATTCGGCCGAGACCTTGCCCGCCTGCACCGCCTTGGCGAGGTCCATCAGCATCCCTTTGGTCGTGGCCTCGTCGTAGAACTCGCCTGTCTCCGGGTCCGCGATCGAACCCCCTCCGAGCCGGTGGTACACCTCGAGCGATCGCTTGGTCTTCGCGATCTGCTCGTCGTCCGGCGTGAACACCTCGTTCGCAATCTCCGCCTGGTTCGGATGGATCACCCAGGTGCCGTCCATCCCGAGGTCGCGCGAGCCGATGTTCTTCTCCCGCAGACCGGCCTTGATCGCCTCCGCCTCGTCTGGCGCGGTGTCCGGGCGGATCAGCCGCAGGTAGGCGTTATCGATGACGTGCAGCGCCGCCGCCTTCGCCGCGACCGCCGTCGCCTGCTTGGCGTAGTGAAAGTTCCGGTTCTGGTTGTCGATCATCTCCCGCACGCCCATGGTGGAGCTGAAGTCGGCGATGCCGAAGATCAGGCCGGCCATTCGCGAGGATGCCTTCGCGATCTGGTACGCGTTCACCACCGCCAAGGGCGTCTCGATCAGCGCCTCGATCTGCACGTGCGTCGTCCAGCCGCCCTGTTCCTCCAGCGCGTCGAGCAGCCGCGACAGGTGCACGATGTCCTCCCCGCTCTCGGTCTTCGGCAGGATGATGCCGTGGAAGCGGTCGGGGGCGCCGAGCATGATCGCCGTCACGTCGCCGAGGAAGTACTTCGACCGGATGTTGTTCGGGCGGATCGCGATCACCTTCGTGCCGTAGTCGATCGTGTTCAGCGCCTCGACCAGCACCTTGCGCGATGCGTCACCCTTGAACTCGTACGGGCACGCGTCTTCGAAGTCCGGCATCACGTGGTCGACAGGCGCCGCCGCCGCCTTCTCGTTCATCTTCAGCGTGTGGCACGGATACGTCAGCTCCGTCCGCGGGATGACGATCCGGCCCTGCTTCTGCATGATATACATCTCGTTAGTCTCCTGGTTATTGGTCGCTTGCGGCTGGGGCGGATGGTCGTCGGTCATCGGTCGTCGAGGACACGTCAAACCTACCTGCCTCAGTTCTCATCTCCCACTTCATCGACTCCGGCTAGGCGACTCTCATGGCGCAGCCACGAGCGCGCGTGCGATTACCTTCAGCTCCAGCGTCGCCTTTACGCCCTCGAAGATCGGCAGCACTTGCGCGTCGGCGACGTATCGGCTGATCCGGTCCTCCTCAGCGTAGCCCCAGCCGCCGTGCAGGAGCTGCGCCTCCTGCGTCGCCCAGACGGCGACGTCGGATGCGAAGAGCTTCGCCATCGCCGGCCCAAGCGGCGCACGCGCGCGCGGGTCGGTCGTCCGGGCGACGTCGTACGTCAGCTGGCGCGCGGCCGCGATGCGTGTCGCCATCAGGCCGACCTTGTACTGGGTGAGCTGGTATTCCGAGATCGGCTTGCCGAACTGCACCCGCTGCGTCGTGTACGCGCACGCTTTCTCGATCGCCGCCTGCGCGACGCCGAGCGCCCGGCCCCCCGTCTGGAGCCGGCCGATAGCGAAGCCGCCGAGGGTGAGATAGAATCCGCGCCCGACGCCGCCGTCTTCGCCGACAAGGTTCTCGGCGGGCACGAAGAAGTCTTCCAGATTCAGGATGTACGAGTGCATGCCGCGATAGCCCGGCGTCGGAATCGCCTCGCCCGTCAGCACGCCGCCCGCCGGTTGGCGGAACTCGAACTTGTGGCCTTCGAAGGCGTCCTTCGGGACGATGAACAGCGACAGCCCGGCGTAGCCCTTGCTCACGTCGGGATCGGTCCGCGCCAGCAGCGCGAGCACGTTCGCGCGGCCGGCGAAGGTTGCCCACGCCTTGGCGCCGTTGAGCAGCCAGCCCTTGTTCCCGGCAACCTCGCCAGGTGTCGCCTTGCACTGCACGGAGGCGACGTCCGACCCGACGTCCGGCTCGGTCACGGAGATGCCGACGAGCACCTCGCCCGTCGCGATCCGCGGCAGCCACGTCTCCTTCTGCCGCTGCGTGCCGCCTTCGAGCAGTGCCCGCGCCAGGATCTCCGAGCGCGTCAGCAGGCTGCCGGCGATCAGCGACGCCTGCGACAGCTCCTCGGTCAGCACGATCATCGTCAGGTAGCCCATCTCGGTGCCACCATAGGTATCAGGGACAGAGCTGCCGAAGAAGCCGAGCTCGGCAAACTGCTTGATCAGCGACTCCGGTATCAGCAGGTCTTCGCGATGGATGCGGTCGGCGAGCGCCATCCCGTCCTCTTCGCGCAGCACTTCCTGGCGGGCGAACTGGCGCGCGAACGAGCGCGTCTGCGCGGCGTCGTCGTTCTCCAGCTCGACCGCATTCACCGCACGCGAGGCGATCACCCGCTCGCCGATGCCGCGCAGCCGCGCGTCGTCGAGCCCGGCGCGGATGAGCTCCCGGACGCCGTCGTCCGGCGGCGGCAGTGCGGCGAAATCGTCCGGATGTGCCTCGCGAAGCCCCCGGATCTTGTGCGCGACCTCGGCCGCGTAGGCGAACGCTTCGTCGTCGCCGACGCCGTCACTGCGGCCAGACGCGGCCAGCCGCTCGGCGTAGCCGAGGAGCGACCGCGCGGCGCGGGCCTCCGTCGCCAGCATCGCGAGCCGCTCGCAGAGCACCTGGTGGGCGTCGATGTCGGCGCCGCCGCGCGTGCGTTCCGCCGCTCGCGCGACCGCCGCCGCCGCACCCGCCTCGGCTTCCTCAACGAGCCTGCGCGCACCCACCAGTACACTTGCCGACGGAGCCTCAGACGTCATCATCCCCCCGAGCCCGGCGAGAAGCCACCGGGCGCATCATTCTACGCAGCCCGCAGCTTAGGTTCATCACGCCATCGGGCGATGCGCATGCGGATATTGACAGCGGTGCGCGGCCGCCGTGCCGCGCGCACGAGTCGCAACCTCAAGGCCGCCGAGGTTACGGTGTTGGCGGAGGCGTGCTGACCGCGAGCGGCGTGTCCGTCGCCGTCGGCGTCCGTGTCGGGCGCGCGGTGCGGCTGGGGCTTGGCGTGCTGGTCTGGGCCTGCGTCGCTGTCGCATTCGGACGCGCCGTCGCGCTGGGCTGCGGCGTCGGTGTTGCTGGCGGTGCCTGTGGCTCCTGGCCGGGCGGGTTCAGGCCGAGGTAGCGCAGCGTCTGCGTCGGCGTGACGCCGTACCGCCAGACCGAGATCGACTCCATCTGCAGCGCCCAGGCGCGATGCGCGAACCGCGGCCACGTGGCCGGGTCGGCCGCCGCCCCTTGCCCCACCGGCAGGATCGGGCGGTTGTACTGCGCCAGCACGGACGCCGTTGCATCGAGGAGGAACTCCGGCGACATGCCATTCGGCGGCGGGTAGCCGCTCCGCCGATAGCCGTCGATGTTCGGCCCGCTGTCGAACGTGTCCCAGTAGAGCTGCGGCAGGATCGCGTCCGTGAAAACGACGAACTCGTTCATCGGCACCAGGTTGATCCGCCACGGACGCGGGTCGATCGAGATGTCGACGCGGCCGAACGGCGTCAGCCGGCGAAGCTCGTCGCCAAAGCGCTGCGCTTCGCCTGCTCCTGCAACCCAGAAGCCCGACGAGCCCTCGAGATCGAGCGTCAGGCTGCGGGCGCCGGCGGCGAGCACATCGGCCGCCATCTGCGCCTCGCGCACCGGATCGATGCCCTTGATCACCGACCAGGCGTGAAACGGCACGCCGTTCCGTTCGAAGATCGACGCGACGGTTTGGACCTGCTGCGGCCCGGTGATTGCGTCAGGCGTATGGTCGTAGGTCGACATCCACTCGAGGCCATCGTGCGTCTTCATCATCACGCCGCACGAATCGGCGGCGAGGGATGCGGCGATCTGCTCCGGGCGGCCGTCGGCCGAGAACTGCCAGACCCACGCGCGGTGGCGCGGCGGGGTGGCGGTCTTCTGCTGCTGGATCTTGCGGACGAGCGCGGAGTCGCACTGGGTGTTCGCGAGCGTGAGCGCCGCCGCGCCAGCGGTGACGCCGACGGCGCCGATGAACTGGCGCCTGTCCATGATCCGATCGAGGATGCCACCGCCGCTTCCCACCTGCGGACCTCCTTGCCCGTACCACCTTGCATCAACCCGAAGGCTTAGGCTAACAGACGAGCGCCCGTCTTCCTACCGGCTCCCCACTCGAATTGATTACAGATTGCGGACCCCCGGGCCGTCCGTCAGACGCGGCAGGCGGCGTAGGCGCCGGCACGCAGCGCCGCGAGGAACGACGCCTGATCCAGCACCGGCGACGCGAACCGCGTGGCGCAGACGCCGACTTCCCGCACGGAGTGCGCGTCGCTGCCGCCGATCCCGGGCAGGGCGAGCGAGATCGCCAGCCGGCTGGCGTTGTCGTTCTCCAGCATCCCTTCGGTGCCGTTCTGCACCTCGACCGAGTCGAACACCGAAGCGAGATCCGCGGGAGGCAGCGAGCCGTAGCGCCGGCTCGGATGCGCCAGGTACATCAGCCCACCCTCCGCGCGAACGATCCGATGCAGGTCCGCGAGCACTGCCATCGCCGGATCGTGGTAGGGCACGCCGAAGACGAGCACGTGCCCCACTTCCGTCGTCACCTCCATCCCGCGCAGCACCGTGAACTGTATCGCGGTCGCGAGCGCCGCGATGTCCTCCGCCGCCCAGATGGCATCGTGCTCGGTGATGCAGACGCCGTCGAGGCCGCGCGCGCGGGCCGCCCGCACGAGCGCATCCGGCGTCAGCGCGCTGCACGGCGAGAGGACCTTCGTGTGGCAGTGCAGGTCAATCAGGATGCCCACGCTGCTGGTTGACCGGTTGCTGGCATCGGACACAGCCGTCGCGCGGACGCTATCCTCCACCGCGAGCAGGCCGCAACATCACTGCCATCCGCCGCGGGCGCCCTTCGTCATGCCGAGCGGACCGACCGGCCAGTTGAAGCCGAGCTTCATCACGGTGTCGATGTCCTCGCCGCTGGCGACGCCTTCTTCCAGCACGCGGCGTGCCTCCGCCACCATCGCGAAGTAGATGCGGTTGGCGACGAAGCCGTACTTGCCCGGCGCGTCCTTCACACGAATCGTCACCTTCTCGAGCTTCGCGCCGATCGCTTCCATCGTGGCGATCGTCTCTTCCGACGTCTCCGGCGCCGCGATGATCTCGACCGGCTTCATGATGTAGGCGGGGCTGAACCAGTGGAAGCCGACGAAGCGGTCGCGTCGCGAGACGGCCTTGTTCAGGTCCGAGATCGCGAACCCAGAGGTGTTCGTCGCGAAGATCGCCTCCTTCTTCACGATCCGGTCGAGGTCCGACCAGACGCTCTTCTTGAGGTCGAGGTTCTCGGGCACCGCCTCGACGATTAGGTCGCAGCCGCTGAGGTCGCCGACCTCCTTCGTGAACGAGAACCGCGCGAGCGTCGCTTCGAAGTCCTCTCGTGACATTTTCTGGCGCTCGACCGAGCCCTTCAGCCCAAAGCGCCCCTCGACCATCGACTCGCGGGTCTTCTCGATCAGCTCGTCGTTGAGGTCGCGGATGATCGTCTGGAACCCATGCGCGGCGAACGACTGCGCGATGCCGCCGCCCATGACGCCGCCACCCATCAGTCCGACCAGCTTGATGTCCTCGATGCCCATGCCAAACCTTTCCTGTGAACGATCCGTTGGCCCGCGTCCCGAAGCGCTGGCCTCCAACCTACGAACAGATCCGGCGCACCGTTTCGAAGAGGATCTGCGTGCCCAGACGCAGATTCTCGACGGTGATCCGCTCGTTGTGTCCGTGTACCGTCATCGCCTCATCCTGCTCGAGAAGATACGGGATGAAGCCGTACGACGTGATGCCATGCTTGCGAAAGACGCGGGAATCTGTGAAGCCCGCCGACACACTGGGCAGCACCAGCGCCTCCTCGACATGGTCACGCACGGTGTCCTCGATGACGCCGAAGAGCTCCGTATCGAACGTTGACGCCGGCGTGTTCGATGCAAAGACCGTCTCGACGCGCACCTTCTCATCGCCGATGACGTCACGGATCTGCTGCGTGAAGGCGTCGGGATCCTGTCCGGGCAGCAGCCGGCAGTCGAGGGTCGCCTCGGCGATGGCCGGGATGACGTTGTGCTTCATGCCCGCACGCGCCGTCGTCGCGCTGATCGTGTTCGTCAGGATCGCCCGGGCGAGCAAGTTGCCGCCCGCGAGCTTCTCGAGTGACTCCTGCGACGGCGCGTCCGCAAGGATGCGCGCGCGATGGAGGCGGTCGAAGTATTCCCGTAGCTCCGGCACGACGGTGACCGGGCGGGCGAACTCCTGCACCTTCGCGAGGGCGCGCACCAGGCGGTCGAGCGCGTTATCGGGGTGCGGCACCGAGCCGTGCCCGGGGCGCCCTTCGGCCACGAGCTTGAGCCAGAGCGGACCCTTCTCGCTGATCGAGCAGTTGAACGCAGGGCGGCGGGTGCCGAACACCTCGGCGCTCCCCCAGCCGCCCTCGTTGATCACGTACTCGGCGTCGAGCAGGTCGGGATGGTGATGCTCCATCCAGTCGATGCCCCAGGCGCCGCCCGCCTCTTCGTCGGCCAGCGCCATGTAGGTGATGTCGCGGGTGTGCGGCAGGCCTTGTCGCTTGATGATGAAGATGGCCATCAGCTCCATGATGCCCATCGACTTCATGTCGAGGGCGCCGCGGCCGTAGATGACGCCATCGGCCAGGGCCCCGGAGAAGGGCTCGAAGTCCCAGTACTGCCGCTCGACCGGCACGACATCGGTGTGGCTGAGGAGGATTAGCGGCGCCTTCGAGCCGTCCCCGGCGATCGTCGCCGTCATGTTCATGCGGTCGGCGCCGTGTTCCGACGCGTCAGAGGCATCGTAGAACGCGATGTCGTCGATGCCCTCGCGTCGGAGGAGGCCCGCCAGCCAGTCGCAGGCTGCTTTCTCGCGCCCCGGCGGGTTCGACGTGTCGATCCGGATGAACTCGGACAGGAGCCGCGTCGCCTCTTCGGTGATGGCGTCCCAGTCGATGCGCGGCGCGTCGGCGGCCATGGCTGCTCCCTTCCGTCGGAACGTGGCGCCATTGTAGGCTACAGATTCGCGGCGAGACAGGCGATCTGGCCCGCTGGCGAAGCGTCGGCCGCCCGCTGGCCAGCCGTCGGGCGCCGCACCCCGGCGCGAGTGATGATCTGAGCGTGGGGCCGTCGAGGAGGCGCGCGATGCGGACACTGATCATGGTTGCGGTGATGGTGCTGGTGGCGCTGGCGGCAGGGCTGTCGTTCGTGATCAAGGCGGGCGCGCAGGTCGCCGCCGGCACGGCCAAACTCGAATATCGCTGCGGCGACGGAGACGGGTCGCTGCCGTCGATCCCGACGGACGTGCCGACGCTGCGCTCGTGCACCGCCACCGTCACGAACACGGGCAGCTCGCCGCTGCTGGCGGCGAACATCGTGTTCGAGCCGTCGTCGCCCGGGCTGCCGGCGCCCGATAGCTACTGCTTCTTCAGCGCGGCGCGCGACGGCGTCGACCAGCCCGTCAGATGCGGCACGCTCTCGTATGACTTCGGCGATATCGCGGCGGGCGCGCAGAGCACGATCACGCTGCGGATCATCGTCCGCAGCACGCGCGAGTACGGCGCCGACGTCGTGTTACGCACGGCACCCGACGCGCGTGAATATGCGCGCGTGCAGGTGCACGGGCTCGTGTCGCCGGGCGCGGCCGCCCCGGCGCCGCCCTTGAAGTTGTACCGAACCGATGTGGGCGATCCGTCGACGGGGCCGGTTTTGCCAGCGGAGCCGTCGCCAGCGGTGTACAGGGTGGCGTACCGGCTGATGGTCGTCAACAGCGGCGGCGAGCCGTACGACGATGTGAAGATCGAGATGGCGGCAACGGCTTTCGAGTACAGCGGCGTCAGTATCTCGGAATCGGAAACGTGGGTACGCTCCGGCGCCAGCGGGCATCTGCTGCGCGACCTCGGCCCCCTCCCCGCCCGCAGCGACATCGCGCGCGACATCGTCTTCGCCGTCGAACGCAGTTCGGGCATCTGCGCGCTGGCCGATCCAGTGATCGTCGTCACGGCCAGGCGCGGCGCCACGGTCGATACGGCCGCCGTCACCGGAGGGAGTACGCTGCTAGGCGCCTGCGGCGGAGGCGAAGGCGGAGGCGCCAATTCCGCCGCGCTGCCCGTCACAGGCGCGGGCACCGGCGCCGGCGACGGGCGCGCCGATCCCACGCGCAACGCCACCCGCGCGCTCGCGCTGAGCGTGCTGCTCCTGCTCGCGGGCGTGTCGCTGCGCCGAGCCGGCCAGGTTCGCCGCTAAGCGGCTCACGGCGACGGTCCATCTTCCACCCTCGATCTTCCATCGTCCGTCGTCCACCGCCCACCGCCTATCATCCACAGTCCATCTTCCACCGTCCGACTTCCGACTTCCGACTTCCTACCTCCAGCCGCCCCACGGTAGCCTTGAGCGCGAGACCTCCGACGAGGCCGCCCGCGAGTAGGAGGCGTAGATGAAGGTAAGCGATGAGCGGCGGGACGCCTATCTGGCTGCCTACAACGATTGGCAAAAGAAGCTTCAGGACCTGCACGAGGTCTTTCTGGACGGCACAAAGACGCCCGTCGGCGACCAATTCAAGGGGCTGCTGAATCGTGAAGCGCGTGCCAAGGAGAAGTACGACGAAGCGCGACTCGAGCTTCTCGGCATCGCACCGCCCGGCGAATCACCCTTTGACTAGCGAGGTCACGTCGTGACAGAGGGCTGGGTCGAGTACCTGACGGGACCGTACGGCTTTGCCTTCGCGTTCGCGGCGGGCATCATCTCCTTCCTGTCGCCGTGCGTGCTGCCGATCGTGCCGGCGTATCTCGCGCATCTCACCGGCACAGCAGCGACGCTCGCGCCCGGGCAGCGCGACCATCGGCGCACGACGGTCACGCACGCGGCGGCGTTCGTCCTCGGCTTTACGGCGGTGTTCACGCTTCTTGGCGCGTCGACCGGGCTGATCGGCGCCCTGGCGAGCGGCGACAACAGCTACTTCATCAAGGATAATCACCTGCTGCTCGCGCGCACCGGCGGCATCTTCCTGATCATCATCGGGCTGAACGTCATCGGCGTCATCAAGATTCCGCTGCTCCACCGCACCTATTCCTTCGAGAGCATGGGTGGGCCCGTGGCGGCGGGCGCGGGCGGCGGCACGGTCGCATTGGGCACGACTGGCGTCCAGCGCGCCGGTCTCCACGGGCTGACGTACGCGAAGTCCTTCGGCGTTGGCGCCGCATTCGCGATCGGCTGGACGCCCTGCATCGGCCCGGTGTTGGGGGCGATTCTCACGCTGTCGGCGACGAGCTCGTCGGTGACGCAGGGGTCGTACCTCCTGCTGGTGTACTCGCTCGGCCTCGGCGTGCCGTTCATGGTGACCGCCTTGGCGGTCGTGCCGATCACCCGATTCCTGCGCCGCATCCGCGGCGTCATGCCGCTCATGGAGATCACTGCAGGCGCCCTCGTGATCTTCGTCGGTGTGCTGATCTTCTCGAACCAGACGACGACCTTCAACCAGTACTTCGGCTTCTTCGACCGCTTCAGCCAGATCTAGGCGGCTGGAGGCTGGAATATGGAGGCTGGGCGCGTTCTTCATCCACAGAAAACACCGAGGACACAGAGTTAGGGCCGGGACATCGGGCGCTCACCTGATCCGATCGCTGCGTCACCCGTCTCTCCGCGTCCCTGGCTGGCCCCTCCACACGGTGGAGATGAGCAGGTAGAAGACTCGCCGGGGGAGAGCGGGAGGCCGTCCTCACTCTCCACCCTCCAACCTCCAACACACGGCTACACTAAGCCCATGCCCCGAAAACCGCCCGCCCGCCCGCCGACGCAGGCAGGGTTGCGCCCCAACGACAGCACGCCGTACGCGAGCACGCCGCTCGCCGCACGCATGCGCCCGCGGACCTTCGACGAATACGTCGGGCAGGAGCACGTCGTCGGCCCCGGTCACATCCTCCGGCGGTTAGTCGAGAGCAACAACCTGCCGTCGATGATCCTCTGGGGGCCGCCCGGCACCGGAAAGACGACGCTCGCCCGGATCATCGCCGGCACGACGAACGAGGCGTTCGTGCCGATCTCCGCGGTGGCCGCCGGCGTGGCAGACCTCCGCAAGGCCGTCGCCGAGGCTCGCGAGCGCCTCGAAGCGGGCGAGGGGCGGACCGTCCTCTTCATCGATGAGATCCACCGCTTCAACAAGGCTCAGCAGGACGCGATCCTCCCCTATGTCGAGGACGGCACGATCACGCTGATCGGCGCCACGACCGAGAACCCGTCGTTCGAGGTGATCGGCCCGCTGCTCTCCCGTTCGCGCGTCTTCGCGCTGAAGCAGCTCGAGCCGGAGAGCATCGAGCGCATCGTCCGGAACGCGCTTGCTGATAGCGAGCGCGGCCTCGGCGGTAGCCCGGTCGCGGTCGAAGAAGAAGCAGTCGCCGCCCTCGCGGCCTCGGTCGGTGGCGACGCCCGCATCGCCCTCAACGCGCTCGAGGCGGCGGTGACGGCCGCCGCGACGCGCAGCGGCACCCGCGTCGCCGTCGACGACATCGAAGAGGCGCTGCAACACCGCACGTATCTCTACGACCGCCAGGGCGACGCGCACTACGACACGATCTCCGCGTTCATCAAGTCGATGCGCGGCTCCGACCCCGATGCGACGCTGTACTGGCTGGCGCGAATGATTGAGGCGGGCGAAGACCCGCTGTTCGTGGTCCGGCGGATGGTCGTGCTGGCGTCCGAGGACGTCGGCCTCGCGGACCCGATGGCGCTGATGGTGGCGACGGCGTGCCAGCAGGCGGTGCACTTCATCGGCCTGCCCGAGGCCTTCTACGCGATGGCCGAGACCGCGCTCTATCTCGCGCTGGCGCCCAAAAGCAACAGCACGGGGAGCGCGTACGCGGCGGCGCTCAGCGATGTGCAAGCGACGCGGAACGACCCGGTGCCGCTGCATCTACGCAACGCCGTCACCGGCCTGATGCGGCAGATGGGCTACGGCAAGGGATACCAGTACGCGCACGACTATTCGGACGCGCGCATCGACCAGCAGCATCTCCCCGACCGCGTCGCCGGCCACACCTACTACCGCGCCGGCGACCAGGGCTGGGAGGGCCGCAAGAAGCGCGAGCGCTCCGGCGGCGACGGCGGGCGAGACGCGAAGGACAGCTAAGCGGCTATCATGGCGCCGTGAGCATCGACATCGCCCGGAGCACCGAGCGCGTGCGGGAGCAGAGCGCGTTCATCGAGGCCGTGAAGCGCGAGGTCGCGAAGGTGATCGTCGGGCAGGAGGCGCTCATCGAGCGGCTGCTGATTGCCATGCTCTGCCGCGGGCACATCCTCATAGAGGGCGTCCCCGGGCTGGCGAAGACGCTGACCGTCAGCACGCTCGCCCGCGCGATGGACGCCGAGTTCGTCCGCATCCAGTTCACGCCGGACATGCTGCCTGCCGATGTCACCGGCACCACTGTCTATAACCCGCAAGATGGCGGATTTCACGTGCGCCGCGGGCCGGTGTTCGCGAACATCGTGCTCGCCGACGAGATCAACCGCGCCCCGGCAAAGGTGCAGTCAGCCCTGCTCGAAGCGATGCAGGAGCGGCAGGTGAGCATCGGCGGCAGCAGCTTTCCGCTCGACGATCCCTTCATGGTGCTCGCAACGCAGAACCCGATCGAGCACGAGGGCACCTACCCGCTGCCCGAGGCGCAGCTCGACCGCTTCATGCTCAAGGTGCAGGTGACCTACCCGACGCGCGATGAGGAGAAGCGCATCCTTGACCGCTTCGTCGTGCCGGGGGCGATGGCCGACGTCGCCCACGTGATCGATCGCCAGGCCGTCGTCGCCGCCGCCGCCGCCCTCGGGGAAGTGCACATGGACGAGCGGTTGCGCGATTACATCGTGCACGTCGT
>JBBRPY010000007.1:0-84833 GCA_038227375.1 Dehalococcoidia bacterium | reverse complement strand
GGCTGCTCCCGTAGCGCGAGGGCGTCGCGGCTGTTGATGATCGTCGTGCCATCGGTCGCGAGTCCCGGAAGCGCGCGAGGCCGTGCGCCGGTAGCGATGATCACCTGCTCGGCGTCGATCGTCTCATCCAGCGCTGAGACACGCAGTTGCCCCGGCGTGGCGAAGGTCGCTTCGCCGATGATCGTGCGGACGCCGTGCTTGCCCAGCAGAAATTCGACGCCCTTCACCATCTGGTCGACGATACCGCGGCTGCGGTCGATTGCCTTGCCCATATCGAAGCGCACGTTGTCCATGGCGATGCCGTACGTCCCGGCATCACGCACGAGGTTCACCACCTCCGCGTTCCAGAGCAGCGACTTGCTGGGAATGCAGCCCCAGTTGAGACAGAGCCCGCCCACGCGCTCTCGCTCGATCAGCACGACGCGCTTGCCCAGCTGGGCGGCGCGTATCGCCGCGACGTAGCCGCCAGGACCGCCGCCGACGATCGCGATGTCGTAACTAGCCACGTTCCACCGGCTCCAGCGCGATCACGCCTGATTCGACCACGGTCCGCACCCGTGACTGCGTTTCGGCGTGGTACGACGAGCGGACGAGCGGCCCTGCCTCGACGTGCGTGAAGCCAAGCTCGCGTCCATGCGAGCGGAACGCTTCGTACTCCTCCGGGTCGTAGTAGCGGTCCACGGGGAGGTGCTGCATCGATGGCCGCAGGTACTGCCCGATCGTGACGATGTCACATCCGTGGGCGCGGAGATCGCGCATGACCTCGAAGAGCTCGTCCTGCGTCTCGCCCAGGCCGACCATAAACCCGGACTTCGTGAGCATCTCCGGCGCCCTCTGCTTCGCGCGCGCGAGCAGCTCGAGCGAGCGGGCGTACGTCGCTTGCGGGCGGACGCGCGAGTACAGCCGCGGCGACGTCTCGACGTTGTGATTGAGGACGAACGGCCGCGCGTCGACCACCATATCGAGCGCATCCCAGACGCCCTTGAAGTCGGGGACGAGCACCTCGACGCGCACATCCGCGTTTTGGCGCCGGATTGTCCTGATGCAGGATGCGAAGACTTCGGCGCCACCGGTTTGGAGATCGTCGCGGTTGACCGACGTGATGACGACGTACTCCAGCCCCAACTCGCGCACCGCGTTGGCCAGGCGGAACGGCTCGAGAAGGTCGA
This sequence comes from Dehalococcoidia bacterium, assembly GCA_038227375.1. Taxonomy (GTDB): domain Bacteria; phylum Chloroflexota; class Dehalococcoidia; order DSTF01; family JACRBR01; genus JALYKW01. The sequence goes on along the minus strand of JBBRPY010000007.1, from coordinate 83,664 downwards.
GCGCGTGCGGCCGGCCTGTCGTGACGGCGCAGAATCCACAGGAGCGCGTGCAGACATCGCCGAGGATCATGAAGGTGGCCGTGCCGGCGTTCCAGCACTCGCCGATGTTCGGGCAGCGGGCGTCCTCGCAAATCGTGTGCAGCGCCTGCTCCCTCATCAGGCGCTTGAGGCGCTGGTATCGCTCGCCAGAGGGGAAGCGCACCTTGAGCCAGGTGGGCTTCTTCGGGGAGAGCCGCCTGTCAGCGACCAACGGTTGCCATCGCTCCCGTCGGGACGCGCGACGGTTCATCCTGCATTCCGGTAAACGATAGACCGAACTCGCGTGAAAACGCGCGAACGAGGGCGTCCTCGACGTGTCGCGACAGAAAGGTGACTCCGGCGAGCTGTTGCATCGACGTCGCCGTGGCGTCAATGAGTCCGCAGGGGATGATCTGGTCGAAGTACGAAAGCTCGGTGTTCACGTTGAGCGCGAAGCCATGCGTCGTAATGCCACCAGCGACGCGGACGCCGATGGCGGCGATCTTCGCGCTGCCCACCCAGACGCCGGGCCGCTCGCGCGACCGACTTGCCTCGATGCCAAATCGATCGAGCGCCTCCAGCATCACCGCCTCGAGAGCATGCACATACGACCGCGGACCCCGGCCCATCTGGCGCAGATTGAGGATCGGATAGGCCACGATCTGGCCGGGCCCGTGGAAGGTGACACCACCGCCACGATCGGTGCGACAGACCGTTGCCCCGCGCACGCGCAGCGCTTCCTCACTCGTATGCACGTGCTCGGGCCGGGCGCGCGCGCCGAGGGTGTACGTGGGAGGGTGCTCGAGCAGGATCAGGGTGGGGGGCGCCCCTGCGCCCACGCGGGCGGCGAAGCGCTGCTGCAGCCGCGAAGCCTCCTCATACGGGACAAGGCCCGGCCGGAATAGGGTGCCGCTGATTCCCACGCAGGACCGTTCTTCACTGATGGAGCGCAATCGCCAGAGATTACCACACACGGCGAGAAGCCCTGCTTGGCGCCAAGCAGGGCTTCCTCCTTCAGGTGTTGGCGCGGGCGCTATCCGTCACGCTCATCTTCGTGCTCGTGACCGCGATGGTGCTCTTCGCCGCCGTGCGCGGGCGAGGGCGTAGTCGCAGGGCTGGCGCCGGGCGTGGGCGTGGCTTTTCCGCCGTGTCCTTCGTTCCCTTCGTGCTCGTGGTTGTTGTTCTCCCGGGGGCAGGTCGCAGGGGCGCCGGCGCCACCGGTCGTGGTCGCTGCCAGCGCCTTCTTGCAGCCGCCGTGGTCATCGTCCTCATGCTCGCCGTGTTCGTGATGCTCGCCCGGCGCGCTGGTTGCTTCGGGAGACTCCGTCGCCTCGGGAGATTCTGTCGCTTCGGGAGACTCCGTGGCCTCCGGTGATTCGGTGGCTTCCGCTGTCTTCGTCGCTTCTGACGTAGTGGTAGCTCCAGGAGTGTTCGTTGCCTCAGGGGTCGCGGTCGTGTCCGCCGTCGCGGTGGCTTCCGCCGTCAATGGCGCGCCGGTGGTGCCTGTGGCGGTTGGCTCGATCGCCTCGGTCGGCGTGGCCGAGGTCTCCGCCGTCGAGGTCGGCGTCAGCGTTGGTTCGGCGAGGAACGATACGCCATCCTGGGACGCAAATGCCCCCACCACCGCAAAGGATACGAGCGTCAGGCCGATGCCGGCGCCGATAAGTTTCTGTCTCACATGTGCTCCTCACCGATATCCGTCTTACCAACGACGTCGCCAGGGTGGCGCGCATAGTGTAACTATCGGCACGCGGCGCCGAAACCGGGCGGCGCAGGCCGAAGATTGAGGATTGCCCAGAATCGCGGCCCGCAGCGGCTCCGGACGAGGCGGACTCAATCGTCGGAAGGTTTGTCGAGCGACCCGGCAGCCCGGTGCGGCGGCGTGAATCCGACGCTCCGCCCTAGGCTTCTTCATCCGACTGCTCGTCGGGGATCGGCTGCTTCGAGTGCCCATTCGTGCGGACGCAGGCGTGGCCGCCGCGCTCCATCGGGAGTCCGCAGAGCGGGCACACCGGGCGGCCGCCCGCGATGATCTCATCGAGTTGCTCGCCCAAAGAGGCGCACTGCTGCTGCGTCAGACGGCAACGCAACGTCGGGTCATCATCATCCTCGTCGGACACGCCGAGCTCGAAGGCGTAGACGACGACGGTGCGGTCGGCGGCGTTGAACCCCATACCCATGCGGCCGACCCGGAAATCGTGCTCGGCCACGACCGGAAACTCGCCGACGTCGGCGGCCGGCGGTTCGTCTTTGTACTCGAGCTGAGATAGCATCTGCTTCAGGGCGATGCTGAGCGCCTGCATCTGCTCCTTCTCCATCCACAGCGACGCCGATTCGCCAGCGCTGCCGGAGATGCGCAGGCGGAAGGTGCGCTGGCCGGGCTGACCGAATGACTGCGCATCGATGCCGCGTGCGACGTCGAAGTCAACCGTCATCGCGGTGCCCCGCGACGGAACAGCGGCTGCATCGGAATGGATGGGATGCGTGCGTGCAGGGAGCGCTCCTCCTCGGGGCGGTGTCAGGCGACAGGATCACGGCTGCCCTTGCGGGCGTCAAGACACCGGCCACGCGAGCGCCTGTCCTCGCGCAGCGATGCGCGGCATTAGCCCGTAGCGGCGGGCTCCGCTACGATCTTCATGTATGGCGAAGCGCGCGCCCGCAGGTACAGGGAGGTCGCCATGCAGACGAAGGAGCGGACGATGGCAAACGTTGAGGTCGGCCGGGAAGCCCCTGATTTCACGCTCAAGAATGAGAACAACCAGGACGGACGTTGTCGTCGCTGTGAGGAAATCCGGTGGTGCTGGTCTCCTACCCGCTCGACTTCGCGCCCTTTTGCACGACCGAGGTCTGCGCCTATCGCGACGACATCTCGCTCTTCGAGGGCAAGGGCGCGCAGATCCTCGGGATCAGCCGCGACAGCACCTTTACGCACAAGGCGTTCAAGGAGAAGGAAGGCCTGACGTACAGCCTGCTCGCCGACATGAAGGGGACCGTCGCCCAGATCTACGGCTGCTGGAATGAAGCGATCGGCATCGCCGAGCGGCTGACGGTGGTGATCGATGCGGGCGGCAAGATCACCTATGTCGAGCACAACGGACCGGCGCAGATCCGCGACCAGAAGAAGGCGCTGGCGGCGCTGGCGTAGGTCCGCCCGCACTCCCGGCGTCAAGGGCGTGCCTCGCCGGCTTTACACCTGCCATCCGTTTGGAGTAGAACAGAACCACCATGGTGCTCGAACGGAAGCTGATCATCGACGACAACGACCTCTATTGCCCGATCCGGGCGACACTGGCGCTGCTCGGACAGAAATGGGTGCCGCACATCGTCCACGAGCTGATGGGCGGGAAGCGGCGCTTCAACGAGCTGGCACACAACGTCGGTGGCTGCAACTCCCGGACGTTGCGCGATCGGCTCAAGAACCTCGAATCGCTCGACGTCGTCAGCCGCAACATCGTTGCGGTGATGCCGCCGTGGGTGGAGTATGAGCTGACCCCAAAGGGCACGCAGCTTGGCGAAGCGCTGCTCGAGCTCGAACGCTGGGGCGTTGCCTATATGAGCGAGCCCTGCTTCGACTAGCCGGACTGTGCGCGCCCTCGACATCTGATTTCATCGAGCCCTTGCGCGCGATGAGCGGATCTGATGCACGTCCACTATCTGCATTACGGCTGCCCGTCGATACTCCCGACTGAGCACGAGTGGCGCTAAGCGGCTCCAGCTTGCATCGTTACGGTGCGCATGGAGATTCTGCCGTACCTGGGGCTGCTGCTGGCCGCGTTCGTCGCCGGCGCGATCAATGCTGTCGCCGGCGGCGGGTCGCTGATCAGCTTTCCGGCGCTGATCGCCTTCGGGTTCGTGTCGAAGACGGCAAACGTCACGAACACGGTCGCCCTTTGGCCGGGCTACGTTGGCGGCTCCTTCGGTTATCGAGAGGAACTGCGGCGGCAACGTCGGCGGCTGCTGACACTGGCGCCGCCCGCTGTCCTCGGCGCGCTCACCGGCTCGATCATCCTGCTTTCGACACCACAGTCGGCGTTCGATGCGATCGTGCCGTTCTTGATCCTCTTTGCCTGCGCGCTGATGGCGTTCCAGGAGCGCCTGTCGGCGTTCGCCCAGACCCACCGGCTCGCATCGCAGGGCGATGAGCACGTGCCGCTCCTGCTGCTGTGCGCAACGTTTGCGCTGGCCGTCTATGGCGCCTACTTCGGAGCCGGGCTCGGCATCCTGATGCTCGCGTTCCTGGGCATTCTGCTCCCCGACGACATCCAGCAGTCGAACGCGCTCAAGGGCATGCTGTCGCTCATCATCAACGCCGTCGCCGTGCTGTACTTCATCGCCTTCGGCCCGGTGCGCTGGGCCGCCGTCATCGTCATGGGGATTGGGGCGGTCGCGGGAGGATATCTCGGCGTCGGAGTAGCGCGCAGGCTCGGCCGGACGTGGCTTCGGGTGGCGGTGATCGCCTACGGCCTGGTCGTCGTCGCCGTGCTGCTGCTTCGGTAGCTACGGCAGCAACGAGCATGCTTCTGGCGGCTAGCCGATGAGGTCAAGGCCGGAGGACTTTCGGGATTAGCGGCGACCGGTGAGATCAGTCGTCCTCGGGACGCGTGTCGTCCTCGCGCCATTCGGTTGGTGCCGGGATCCATCGCAGCAGATAGCCAGGGTGGATGTCGGAGGCGCCAATATATCCAACACTGCGGGCAGCCATTCAGTGGGAGTGAAAGTTTTGGTCGGCGCGGACGTGATGATTCCCGAATGATGAACGCGAGCGGTCCCGAGTATGACCAGTGTTGTCCAAAGCTTATGCAGGTATTCGAAGTCGCGCCGGTTGAACGTGATCAGGATTCGCTGCTCTTCCAAGGCTTGCCGGAAGTTCCAAGCATCTGCCCGGCCCTTTCGCCCGACATCTCCGGCGAACAGCACGTCGTGACCAGACTCGCGGTACCTGTCGTAGAACCACACTGCGCTCTCGACGTCCTCCTTCGTCAACACATTCCCGTAACGGCGGAGGAGGACGTCCCGAGAATCATCGCTCAACTTGAGCCATTGAATCACCATCCACACTTTGATGCCCGATTTGCCCACGAGGACGTCTAGAGGGCTGGGGCTAATCGGCGGCACATACCTGCCGCGTACCCACCACTTCCCCGGAACCCGGCACGGGGCCATCAGGCTCCGTGCGGACCTCGGAGCGGCCATCTGGGCGGTAGTAGGTGAAGACCTGAGCCATCCGTTACCCCCGGTACTGGGTCTTCCCGGCGACCTTGTCCTTATTGAGCCGCTTGTTCAGGTGCAGGCCTTCGAGCACGAACTCGCTGGCGCTGGCGATGACCGCCGGGTTCTCTCCCGTATCGAGGCGCGCGACGGCGCGACTCAGCCCGTCGACCGACTTCATCATCTCGACGTACTTGGCCGATGGCATCGCGTCGCTCACTTCGGTGGCGAGTCCAGCCTTGAAGCGCGTCACGATGTCTTCGAGGTCGACGATGTTGAAGTAGCGGTTGAATACGGCGATCACCGCGCTCTGGATCAGCTTCTCGATGATCTGCTCTTCCTTGCCATCTTCAACGGTCTCGAATTCGACCTTGCCACTGATCGTCGGCACGACGTACGGGAGGTCGCTAATGCGCGGGACGACGTCGCGCTCGCCGAGACGGATCGCGCGGCGCAGCGCGTTCGCCAGCAGGCTCTCGTAGTCGGCGATGGAAGCGCGCACGGAAACGCCGGAGCGCTGATTGACATCGGGGCTGCGCCGTGCGAGGCGCGTGATCTCGGCGACGATCTCCTTCATGTACGGCGGGACGGTCACGGTGTAGTCGGTGTCGTCGAAGGCGGAGCTCTCCTGCTCCATGATGTCGATCTCGTGCTCCACATTGCGCGGGTAGTGCGTCCGGATCTGGGCGCCGTAACGGTCCTTGAGCGGCGTAATGATCCGCCCGCGGTTCGTGTAGTCCTCCGGGTTCGCCGACGCGACCACGACCACGTCGAGGGGCATGCGGATGTGGTAGCCGCGAATCTGCACGTCACGTTCTTCCATGATGTTCAGGAGGCCGACCTGGATTCGCTCGGCAAGGTCGGGCAGCTCGTTGATGCAGAAGATGCCGCGGTTCGTGCGCGCGATCAGCCCGTAGTGGATCGTCAGCTCGTCGGAGAGATACCGGCCTTCGGCCACCTTGATCGGGTCGACCTCGCCGATCAGGTCGGCAATCGTGATGTCGGGCGTCGCCAGCTTCTCGCCGTACCGCTTGTCGCGGCCGATCCAGTCGATCTCGAGATTGTCGCCCTCCTGCTGCGCGCGCGTACGGCTCGCGTGGGTGATCGGTTCGAAGGGATTTTCATTGAGCTCGCTGCCGGCGATCACGGGGATGGCGTCGTCGAGGAGTCCAGTGAGCGCGCGGATCATGCGCGACTTCGCCTGACCGCGCTCGCCCAGGAAGATGATGTCCTGGCCGGAGAGGATCGCATTCTCGAGCTGCGGCACGACGGTCTCCTCGTAGCCGAAGATGCCCTCGAACAGCGGGCGGCCGCTACGGATGCGCTCGATGAGGTTGCGGCGCATCTCCTCCTTGACCGAGCTCATTTTGTAGCCCGATTGCCTCAGCTCACCGAGCGTGCGTGGTCGTCCTTCGGTCATCGCTCTCGATCCCTTCAGGTGTGCGTTATTCGATCGGTAGCCCGGCCGCATCGTCGAAGAACCGCGCGAGTTCGTCGCGAGCGAAGGACGGGAGGGGGCTGGCGGAATCCCCGGACGCCAGTATAACCCGCGGCGGCCCCGGGACGACGGTACCGATCGGCGTGCAGGGTATCCCCGCGTCCGAGAGATCGCGCGCTACGTGATCGGCGTCCGTGCCGGGGACGACAGCGAGGAGGGCGCCGGACGCGAGCAGCCCGAGCGGATCCAGACCGAGCGCGGCGCAGATGCCGCGCGTCTCGTCGAACACGGCTACGCGATCGAGATTGAGGCTGATCGTCATGCCGCACGCCTGCGCGAGTTCATCGAGGGCGGTCGCGAGCCCACCTTCCGTCGGATCGTGCATGAGCCGCGGCTTGGTGCTCGCCGCCATAGCGGCAGCGTCGGCAACGACGCTGATCCCTGGGCTCAAAAGCATGCTCCTGGCGCGCTCGATGACTTCCGGAGCTACGCCGGCAGCCCTCAGTTCTGGACCGGCTTCCCGTGCGAGCAGCGCGGTGCCTTCGATCGCGATCCCCTTCGTGAGCAGTACGCAGTCGCCGGCCGCGATGTTCTCTCCGAGCACAATTTCATCGGCAGACGCCTCACCCATCATGGCGCCGACGACGATCGGACGGTCGATGCCGCGTGTCACCTCCGTGTGGCCGCCCACAAGCTCGATGCCGAGCGCGACGCAGGCCGCGTTGAGCTGATCGAAGATCATGCCCGGCAGCGTCGCCGCCGCCCCCGTGGGGAGCAGCACCGTCGCGAGAAACCACGCCGGACGCGCGCCCATGCAGGCGACATCGTTCGCGTTCAGGTTGACCGCGTACCAGCCGATGTCCTCGGCGGCGAACGTCACGGGGTCCGTGCTCGCCACCAGGAACCGGCTGCCGAGGTCGATCACGGCGGCGTCGCGGCCGATGCCAGGGCCGGCGACGACGCGACGGTCGCTGTGCGTCACGCGGGTGAGCAGGTCCGCGAGGGTCGCCGCGGGGAGTTTGCCCGGCCGCAGCATCAGTGTCCCGCGGCGACGCGCGCCACGACGTGGTCGCTGAAGGAGTCGACCAGCCGGGGCAACATGCGTCGCACCCCCGCACCGATTGTTACACCGACGAAGAAATCGCCGACCGCACCGTAGCCGTCGGCGCCAATCTCGACTTCCAGCGTGCAGCCCTCGGCGTCGTCTGCGAGATCGAACTGCAGGTAGGCCGCCTGAACCTGCGATGACATCGGCGACTGCGATTCCAGGTGCTCGCAGACGAGGCGCGCGGGGACGGCCCACTGTGCGATTTGCCACCGCGTCCAGATATCACTGCGTTCGCCGGTCGCGAGCAGCGTCGTGCCGCGCTTCGGGCGAGCGTCGCCTTCGATCTGCACCTGCGAGACGCTGGGAAACCACTCCGGCCACGACGCAAAGTCCGTGAGGATGGTCCAGATCAGCGACGCCGGGGCATCGTACGCCTGTGAAGTGAAATATGCCGCCATGGGGCGCAGCATACCATCGGATTCTGCGGATGCCGCCGCCGCGGGCGAATGTCCGAGCGGGGGCGACGAGTCTGGCCGACTTCTGCGGTAGCAGACCGCGCGCCGCGCGGCCGACTGTAAGAGGGGAGGCCAGGCCGAGCCGAGGGGTGTCCGCCTATGCGGACGCTACGCCTCGACTGGTGGATCGAAGGCGCAGGGGTGCAGGCCCTGGGCTCGGCCCGGCGGCGTCGTACGGCCGGTGGTAGGTCGCCACACGGCCAGATTGCACGACGTCACTTCACGACGTAGTCGCCGCGTACAACGCGGTCCGAGTGCACGCGAGTCAGGGTTGGGGTCAGGGGTCGGGGATGCGTGCCGTCGGAGGACTTCGTCGATGGAAGCGCTATTGAAGGGCGGAAGAGTGCGCTCGCGCACGGTCGCGTCGCCCGCGCATCGCGCGTTCGCGTCCGTTGCAAGCCCGGCATCGAGGATGATGCTCGTCACGGCGATCTCTCCGTCCGACGGGGCGGAGGCGTATGAATGCCCTCAATCCGCATTCGGACGAGGGCCGCAAACTCCGACCCGTTTGTGCCTTCGGTAACCCGGCTGCCGTATCCCTTGGAGGGACGTAGGTCCGTGGCTTTGCGTCGCCGCCTTTCGACGGGTTTGCCTTTGTCGGAGCGATCTTCAGTTGTACTCACACAATCGGCGGCCGATGCGGAATCTGTGGGCATTTAGCCGAGAATGCCCGAATATTTTTTGAGGACGCCGGGCGTCCCGCCGTCAATTTCCTCGCCGATCTTCGGCGCAGTCCTAACGAGTTCGCAACACGTGCAACGAGCCTGGCTCGTTAGGATGAGAAATACCAGCAACAAGGAGAGGTTCACATGAAGAAGAAGACTTGGCTCATCGCCCTCGCGGGCGCCCTGGCGTTCGTCGGCATCGGCGCGGGCGTCGTGATGGCGCAGACACCCGGCAGCGGGACGCCTGGCGCGGGCACGTCGTTCCTGGACCGGGTGGCGCAGAAGCTCGGCATCGACACGCCGAAGCTGCAGGAAGCCGTGACCGGCGCGCGAAACGACCAGATCGACGAGGCGGTGAAAAACGGCGATCTGACGCAAAAGCAGGCGGACAGCATCAAGAGTCACACCCAGGACAAGCTGAACGGGAGCGATTTCGGGTTCGGCTTCGACGGTCCGGGCAAGCACGGGTTTGGGCCGGGAGTCCACGGCGGATTCGGTCCTGGTCTTGAGGACGGCGGCCAGAAGCTCGCCGACTTCCTCGGCATCAGCACCGATCAGCTGAAGTCCGAGCTCGCCGCTACGGACGCGACGCTTGCGACGGTGGCGAACGCGCACGGCAAGGACCGTGACACCTTAAAGTCGTTCATCACCGGCAATCTCAAGTCCAGTCTGGACGCGAAGGTGCAGAGTGGCGACCTGACCCAAAAGCAGGAGGACGCCATGGTGTCAGTTCTGAACTCGCACCTTGACAGCCTAGTCGACAGTAAGTTCGGCGGCGGACGTGGTTACGGATTCAAGTTCGGACCGGGCGGGCCGCACCCCGGCGCTCCGGCAGCGGGGGACACGCCGAGCGCGCCGACGCAGGGTGGTGGGTTCAACAGTCGCTTCCAGTCATGAAGTCGTAGGAAAGGGACGGCGCGGCCGCAGGAATGCGGCGCGCCGTTCTTTATATAGTGGAGCCGTAACAACTATGAACGAGCAAGCGACCGCTCCCTCCCGGATACTCGTCGCCGATGACGACCGCAACATCGCCGATCTGGTCCGCATGTACTTGACGAAGGTCGGCTACGAAGTGACGGTGGCGCGCGACGGCGACGAGACGACGCGCAAGCTCCGGGACCAGCCGTTCGATCTTGCCGTGCTCGACATCATGATGCCGGGGCCGGATGGATTGCAGATCATCCGCAACCTGCGTAAGCGCAGCGAGATGCCCGTGATCTTCCTCTCGGCGCGGTCGTCGGACATCGATAAGGTCGCCGGGTTGCAGTTCGGCGCCGACGACTACGTCACGAAGCCGTTCAATCCGACCGAGCTCGTCGCGCGGGTGCAGTCCGTGCTGCGCCGGAGCCGCGCGGCGACCGAGCCCTCGGGCGAGCGCATCGCCATCGGCGAGCTGCACATGGACGTGCGCAATCGCACGGCACTGGTCAAGGGTGAGCCGCTCACGCTAACGCCGAAAGAGTTCGACCTGCTGGCGACGTTCGCGCGTTTCGCGAACATCACGCTCGACCGCGAGAAGCTGCTCGACCTCGTCTGGGGCACCTCCTTCTACGGGATGCGCACCGTGGACGTCCACATCGTGCGGCTACGGAGCAAGCTCGACGGCTCGGGCCTGAGGATCGAGACGATCTGGGGTAGCGGCTACCGGCTCGTGGAGGCCGTGCCGGCGTGATGCTGCGAGTGCGTACGTTCGTCTTCAGCTTTCAGACCAAGCTGGTCTTGGCGGTGACGGGCGTGATCATCTTCGCCCTTCTCGTCGCCGGCGCCGTCTTCGTCGCGCGCACGCGAAGCGAACGTCGCGACCAGGCGCTCAACCGGGTGGCCGCCGCGTCGCCGGCGATCTATCAGCAGGCGATCTTTTCGCTGATCCCGCAGGAGCATAGCCAGCGCCCGTTGGCTGAGACGCTCGATCTGCTCGCGCAGGACCAGGATGTGCGCATCCTTCTCGTCGCGAACGACGGCAGCGTCTTGCACGACACAACCGACAAGCTCACCGGCCAGCGGATCAATATTCCGCGATCTTCAATTGACGATTACCGGCGCGGTTTCGTGGCCTGGCAGCAGCCTGACCTCGCCGAGTCCGGCCTGACGTTTGTGTCCGCTTCCTCCCGCGACCTGAGCGTGCCGCAAAACCTCGCCTTCCGGATCATCCTCGCCGTGAACACGGGCACGCTGGCCGGCGCCTGGGTCGGCCTGCTGCCGGGGCTCGGCCTGGCGGCGCTGATCGCGCTGCCGCTGGCGATGCTCGCGGCGATGGCGCTCGCCCGTCAGGTCGCGCAGCCCGTCCGCAAGTTGACGGCGGCATCCGAGGCGATGGCGCACGGCGACTTCAGCCAGCGCGTGGAAGTCGACCGCGACGATGAGGTGGGCCGCCTCGCACGTTCGTTCTCGGCGATGGCCGCACACGTGGGCGACCGTGATAGCCAGATGCGCGCGCTGGTCGCGAACGTGTCACACGACCTCAAGACGCCGATGACGTCGATCACCGGCTACGCGCAGGCGCTGACCGATGGCACCGCCGACCCCAACGACGTGCCGCGCATCGGCGAGGTGATCCGGGACGAAGCGGAGCACGTCAATACGCTGCTCAGCGACCTGCTCTATCTCGGCGAGATCGACGCCGGGCAGGTCATCACACGGCAGGAGGACGTGGCGCTCGACGCCGTGATCGGACGCTGCGTGCGCCACGTCGAGATGCAGGCGCGAGCGAAGAATGTGGCGATCGCGGTGCGGGTCGAGCCCGACGCGCTGTTGCGGCACGTCGATCCGGACAAGCTGGAACGCGCGTTGACGAACGTCCTCGATAACGCCACCAAGTTTAGCCCTGAGGGCGGCTCGATCGACGTGCACGGTTGGCGCATGAACGGCGCAGCGCCTCCGCGCGTTATGTGCGCGATCACGAATACGGGCCAGAGCATCTCCGCGGACGACCTGCCGCGCGTGTTCGACCGCTTCTTCCGCGGCGACCGGGCGCGAAGGACGGCCGCGGGCAGCGGTCTGGGCCTCGCCATCACACGGGAGCTGGTGGAGCTCAATCGCGGTTCGATCACGGCGAGCAGCGACGGCGGCAGCGCGACCTTCACGCTCTCGCTGCCGGGGTAGGCGCTGGTGACTGGTGATTTGGTGGCTGGTCGTTGCGCGCCAGCCATCATTGGCGCGGGCCACACCCCCGGCCCGTCCACATTGAGCGCATCCTAGTGCCACCATTGCGTCATCGTGTCACGTCCAGGCCCAGGCCGCCTCGCCCGTACTGACTCTTCGCGCCCGTAGGGTACGCTCGTCGCGTAACTCAGCCCTTTCGTCACGTCCCCGCGTGCCGCAGCATCTCAACAAGAATGAGGAAGCGATGCGAACCACGCACGGGAAATTCTTACGCGCCCTGACGATGCTGACCGCCGTGGCGGTCGTGGGCACGTTGGCGATCCTGTCGTTCGCTCCCGGCGGCGTACCAGGCGCATCAGCGAACACGTTCACCGTTACCAACACGAGTGCCGGCGGCTCCGGCTCGCTGGCGCAGGCGATTGCCGATGCCGCGGCGAATCCCGGCCCGGACGCCATCACCTTCAGCGTAAGCGGCACCATCGATGCAGGTGCCGCGCTCACGATCTGCGACGCAGGCGGCTTGACCATCGACGGTGCTGGGTAGAACGTCACGATCAGTGGCGGGGGCGCCCATCGGGTGCTGACCATCTCCTGTTTCTCCGCGGTGACACAACCTGACGGTGGCAAATGGCTCTGATGGCTCGGGTCAGGGGGGTGGCATCTCCAACGGCGGCGTGCTCACACTGAACAACAGCACGGTCACTAACAACACGGCGGTCAATGGCAATGGCATCGGAGGCGGCATCTTGGACCTCCCCAGCCCCGGCAACGTGTTTCTCACCGTGAACAACAGCACGATCTCCGGCAACTCGGCCGCTTCGGTGGCGGCATCGCGAACTTCGATGATGCGGTCACGATCAACGACAGCACGATCTCGGGCAATACCGTCTCCCGCTCTGCTGGCGGCATCTACAACTCGATCGCCACAGGCCTTGGTACCTCGGTCATGGTCAAAAACACCACGATCTCGGGCAATACGGCCCCGGCCGGCACCGGCGGTGGCATTTCCAATCTCAATAACGATGCGGGCAGTGTGAAGCTCGACTCCAGCATCGTTGTGAAGCAATTGCAGGGAGGCGACTGTGTTGGCACGCCTCCGACCTCGTTGGGCTACAACATCGACAGCGACAATACCTGCAACCTGACGGCCATCGGCGATCAACCCGGCGCCGACCCGCTGCTCGGCGCGCTGGCGCTGAACGCACCGGGCACGACCGAGACGATGGCGCTGCTCACGAACAGTCCGGCCATCGACAAGATCCCGAACGGCGCCAACGGTTGCGGCACCACGGTCACGACGGACCAGCGCGGCGTGAGCCGTCCACAAAACGCACTCTGTGACATCGGCGCGTATGAGGTAGAGCTACCCAACATGCCGACGTCGACCGCGACCGACACGGCCACCGCGACGCCGACAGACACGGCGACACCTACGCCGACCGATACACCCAGGAACACGCCCACGAACACACCGGCCGATACGGCGACAGCGACGCCGACGGACACCGCTACGGCGACAAGCACGCCAACGAATACCGCAACCGACACGCCCACCAACACCGCGACACCGACGCCGACGGACACGGCCACCAATACGCCTACCAACACCCCGACGGATACCGCGACGAAGACAGCCACCAACACAGCGACCACGACGCCGACGAAGACGGCGACCAACACGCCGACGAAGACGCCAACGCGCACACCGACGAAGACGCCCACTCCACGGGTAAAGTGCGCTGATGTCGACAGAAACGGCGTCGTGACCGCGAACGATGCGCTGCAGATCTCGCTGAGGATTGGCCTGAAGAAGGGCGATCCGGGTTATCGGGACAGGTATGACCTGAACGGCGACGGCAAGGTCACCACGACGGGCGCCGCCCTCGCTTGGTCGCAGCTAGGCCGCCACTGTCGCAACGACGACGACTAGCGTTCACTACTCAGTAACAAGGGCTGTCGGTTTTGACCGGCCGCGGGCAGTGGTCTTGGCCTCGCGATCACGCGGGAGCTGGTGGAGCTCAATCGCGGTTCGATCACGGCGAGCAGCGACGGCGGCAGCGCCACCTTCACGCTCTCGCTGCCGGGGTAGGGGCTGGTGATTGGTGACTCGTGATTGGTCGCGCAGCAGCCAGGGCGGATGCTCGGTCTCGACGGGCGATGACGGCTCTCCTACGCTAGCTGCGCACAAACAGCACGATCTTGCCGATGGCACGGCGCTCGTCCAGCTCCCGCAGCGCGTCGGCGGCACCTTCGAGCGGGTAGCGGCTGGTGATCAGGGGCCGGATCGCGCCCGTCTCCCACATCTTCATCAGTCCGGCTGCGACCGCACGCGGCATGTCGGGGTCGACGCGCGCGTACTCTGGCCAGGCGACGCCGACCACCGACGTGTTGCGCAGCAGCAGCCGGTTGACGGCCACCGTCGGTATCGCGCCACCGGCGAATCCGACGACCAGCAGCCGTCCGGCCGGCGCCAGCGAACGCACGCTGTCGGTGAAGCGATCGCCGCCGACCGGGTCGTACACGATATCGACGCCGCGTCCGTCGGTGAGGGCGCGCACCTGCGGAAGCCAGTCGGCATCCGCATCGATGCATTCGTGAGCGCCGGAGTCGCGCGCCACCGCGAGCTTCTGCTCGCCCTGCGCGATGGCGATGACGCGCGCTCCCGCCGCTCGCGCTATCTGCACGGCGGCGGAGCCGACGCCGCCTGCGGCGCCATGCACGAGCACGGTCTCGCCGGCCTGCAACTGGCCGCGCCAGATCAGCCCGAAGTATGACGTCTGGTAGTTGATCGGCAGCGCCGCCGCCTGCTCGAAGCTCATGTCGTCCGGGATGCGGAACGCCATCTCAGGCGGCGCGGCGGCGACTTCGGCCCACGCACCCGATGTTGCCACCGCGGCCACGCGATCACCCGCGCGCAACCCCGACGCCTCCGGGGCGGACCGCACGGTGCCGGCCACTTCCGCGCCCGGCGTGAACGGCGGCTCCTGCTTGACCTGATACTTGCCGCGCGTCACAAGCAAGTCGGCGAATGCCACGCCGGCGGCGTGGACATCGATGATCACGTCGTCATCAGACGTCGGGGCCGGCACCTGCTGCACGGCCAGCGCTTCCGGGCCATCGATTCGGAGCAGCCGCACGGCGCGCATATGTTCCTCTGACATTGGCTCCCCTCCGCAAGATGAGGCCGATGGCGTTACTCGCCGACCGCCTCGGGCGCGACCGAGACGGCGTCGTGGTCCTCGTCCGCCCAGACCAACAGTGGAGGCAGCAGGATGAGCGTGCTGAGCAGGCTGAGGCCGATGTTCATCGCGGTCACCTTGCCGAAGTTGTCGAGCAAGGGAAAGTCGCTAAAGGCAAGCACCGCGAATCCACCCATCACCGTCAGGCCGGACGCCGCGATCGCCCGGCCGATGCGCAGCGACGCCTCGGTCATCGCATCGCGCGGCATCGCGCCAGCGGTCCGCTCTTCGTAGTACCGGGACATCAGGAGAATGTTGAATTCCGTCCCCATGGCGATGATCAGCGGCCCCGAGATCGATGTCAACGGGCTGTACTCGATGCCTGCGACGTAGAGCAGCATCGCCGACGCGCCGAGCGCGAGCACCACCGGAAGCAGTGGCGCGACCGCCTTGATCGGGCTCCGGAACACGACCAACAACGTCGCGAAGATCGCCCCGACGGCGACGAGCGACATGAGGTCGCGGTTGCCGCTGATCGCGTCGACAGCGGCGGTGCCGACGACCGCGATGCCGGCGGGGGCGACGCTGACACCCGGCGGGGGCTGGGCATCGCGCTCGATGGCGTCAGTGATCGCCTTGCGGCCGCTCAGCGTCGTGCTGTCGCTGATCGCGAAGGTGATGGCGGCGAGCGTGCTGTCGGCGTTCACGACGCTGCCGCGCAAGGCGGCCGGCGCCGATGCCAGCGCCTGCTTGGCCGAGTCCGTCGTCGGCGGAGCGCCGGTGACTGATGACGTGAACGAGGCGAGGCTGATCGACTGCATCAGTTCCGGGTGCTCCCGTCGCTGGCGCTGTTCGAAGTCGGCCATCCAATCCAGCACGGCCTGGTCGGTCACGCGCCGTCCCTCACCGGCAGCGACGAGCAGGTCGAGCTCGCTCGTCGACCCGACGACGGCGCTCAAGTGATGGAGATCGCTCAGCACGCTGCTGTCGGCCGGCACGAACTTCTCCGGGTCGGTCTGCGTCGGAATCTTGTGGTTCAGGTAGAGGCCAAGGGCCGCGACCACCACGGCCACGAGGGCGATGGGCGCGAGCCGGCCGACGGCGCGAGATGTCAGGCCGCCGACAATGCGCTCCACCTCGAACCGAGCCCTCGGCCGCGGCTGCTCTCCGATGCGCTGACGCTCGCGCAGGTAGACCACGCTGCTGACGAGGGCGATGCTGGTGATGAAGACGATGATGGCGCCCACCGCGAGCATCGAACCGAAGTCCCGGATCATCGGCACGCGCGAAAGATGCAGCACGATGAAGCCGATGCAGGCGGCGAGCGCGGCGACGGCGAGCGGCGGTCCGACGTGCGTCAGCGCGCGGTCGACGCCTGCCTCCGCCGAACCGGTGATCGCGGTCTCTTCCTCGATCCGGCTGTGGACCTGGATCGCGAAGTCGACGCCGAGCCCGATCAGGATCGGCAAGCCGGAAATTGTGACGATCGTCAGTGGGATGCCGGCGAATCCCATCAGCCCGAAGGCGGAGACGCATCCGACCAGCACCGCCGGCAGCGAGAGCAGCCGCCAGCGTGCGCGAAAGATGATCGACAGGACGGCGACCATGATGACGATGGCGAAGACCGCCATCAGCGCCAGCGCGCTTTTCATCTTGTCGTTGATCTCCTTGACCAGCAGCGGCGGGCCGGACACCAACGTCGTCACGCCGTCGAAGCGGTACGACGCGACCTGCGATGCGAGCCCGCCCGCCACCCGGGAGTTCTCGTCGATGGTGAGGTTCCCCTTCAGGCGGGCGATCATCAGGGCATGATGCGTATCCGGGAACTCGCCGCTGAGCTCGGGCCGTAGCTGGCCGTCGGCCCCGTACAGCACGAACTCGACGAACTTCGGGTTGTCGAGCGATTGGTCGCCGATCGTCAGGAAGCGCGCGGCATCAGCGCCGAATGCTGCGGTGAACTCCTGGTCGACCTTGTCGCGGGCCGCGCCGGCGGCGGCATCCTGCTGCGACTGCGCGTCACCACGCGCCGCCGACGCCGCGCGGGCGTCTGCCATGGCCGACTGCTCGTCTGCGGCGAGCTTCAGCGGCTGGGACACCATGCGTTGTTCGATCTGCTGTTGGGCGAACTCGACGATGACCAGCGGCGTCAGTACGGTCTCGTACGAGCCGCTGGCGTCGAGATCCTGCTTGAGACGGGCCATCTCCGCGCGATTGGACGCTGTGAACAAGCGCTGGACGCCCTCGCCATCAGCCGGGATGGTGAACAGGACCAGCATCGGGTCGCCGCCGAACGCCGCCTGGAAACGGGTGTTGTCGCGCGAAATGCGCGAGTTCGGATCGAGGAGCGTGTCCTGGCCGGTGCGGAACTTCAGCCTCGGTATGCCAAACGACAACGCCAGCGCAAGGCATAGCGCACCGGCCATCAGCAGCAGGGGATGCGTTCGGACGACGGTAGCGAGGACAAGGGCGATGCGCTGCATACTCGCTCCTTGACGCGCCCGTGGGCGCTTCGGCTGGCGACGATCTCGCGCCCTATTGTAGAGCATGAACGGCACGTGGTTGGCACGTCGCTGAACCTTCATTTTATCTTTAGGAAATGCGGGCGAGATCGCGACCCCGGTGACGTACCATGGAAGCGCATGGCACAACTACAGTCGCCTCCCAGCGCTCATCGCAACGAGTCCGCCTCTGAGCGGCGGCTGCGGCAGATCGAGGCGTACGCCTACAACGGGCTTGCCCTGCTGACGACGTACGATGGCTGGCGATATTTCGAGCCGTCCGACGTCGACGGATTCATCGCGTTCGAACTGCATTGCGGCACCGCCGTGGCGTGCGGAGATCCCGTGTGCCCCGAGGGCGACATCGCCGAGATGATCTCCCGGTTTGCCGAGTACTGCTCTGGGCGCGGCTGGCGGTTCAGCTTTGTTGGCGCCAGCGCACGTGTGGGGAAGGTGGCGTCCGGGCTCGGCTTCCAGGCGGTCAAGATTGGTGAAGAGCCGTTCTTCGACCTTCGTTCCTATACGTTGAGCGGCAAGGGCGCGAAGAAGGCTCGTTCCGCGATCAACCTGGCGAAGCGCAGCGGCATCGTTGTCGAGGAGTATCGTGCTGCATCGCCCGCTGTCGATTCGGAGATCGAAGAAGTCGCGAATGAGTGGCTGAACAGCCGCGACGCTCCTGCGATGGGGTTTCTCCTCCGATCACGGCCGTTCGCGCAGCGGCGACGGAAGCGGATCTTCATCGCCACGCACGAGGGCCGCATCGTCGGGGCGATGACCTGCGCCCCGGCCGCCGCGCGCAGCATGCTCTATGTAGAAGAGCAAGTGCGCCGGCTCGACGCGCCGTACGGCACGAGTGAGATCCTCATTGATGAAGCGCGGCGGGTCGCGCAAGCGGAAGGGATCGTGCTGTTTAGCCTCGGCACGTCGCCGCTGCAGGGCGCTGGCCGCCAACCCTACGGGACGTTTCGATTGCTGTCCGTCGTGTTCAAGGCGCTCTGCACGAAGGCCAACTTCATCTACAGCTTTAAGTCGCTGAATCACTTCAAGAAGAAGTTTGCACCGACCTTCTGGGAAGACAATTTCTTCATCTATCGCGGAAGCATCTTGTTTCCTGCGATCGCCGTGGTCACCGCGTTCGCGCCGGACGGCCTGCCGTCGCTCGTGCTGCCGAAACGCGCGCAATGGCTGCGCTTCGTGCCTGCTGCGGCGCTCTGGACGGCGGCGGTCGCGGGCATGTTCGTCACCGGGTTCTCTGCGTGGGAGTTTCCGCTGCTCCAGATGCCGGTGCGATTCGCGCTCCACACGGTGCTCTTCGCTCGCGTCCCGGCGGACCTCGCGCTCGATGGCGCACTCGCCCACCGGCTGATCTCCGCCGTCGTTGTGCTGGGACTCGGCGCCGCGGCCTGGCAGCGGCGCGCTCGCGCCTAGCGCCGCTCTCGCGCGAGGTGACGGCGCCCCCTTGAACAGTTCCATCGGATCGATCTATAGTTCCGAGAACATAGCGCACCTTTAATCCGGTCCCGTGAGGCCGGGAAGGAAGATCGTGCTGAAGCTGCATTCGTCGCTGGGCGTGCGCCCCTTCGCGCACCCAACCTCCAACCGATTTGCCGGACAGGAGGTTTTTTGATGCCCGAAGCCAACATCATGTCCCCGGCCGACATTCGCCGCGCGATCGTACGCATCGCTCACGAGATCGTCGAGCACAACCGCGGTACGCAGGATCTCGTGTTCGTGGGGATGCGCACGCGCGGCGTGCCGCTCGCGCAGCGAATAGCGGCTGCGATCACCGAGTTCGAGCACGAGCAGCTTCCCGTCGGGACGCTTGACGTCGGACTGTACCGCGACGACCTCACGGAACGCGGATCGAGTGTGAACATTCAGCCCAGCGACCTGCCGGACGTCGCGGGCAAGCGGGTGGTGCTGTGCGACGACGTGCTCTACACGGGAAGGACCGTGCGCGCCGCGCTGGACGCGCTGATCGACTTCGGCCGCCCCGAACGGATCCAGCTCGCGGTGCTTGTCGACCGCGGCCATCGTGAGCTGCCGATTCGCGCCGACTTTGTCGGAAAGAATATCCCGACCTCCCGTGGCGACGACGTACAGGTGCGGCTTGGCGAGACAGACGGCGAGGAGTACGTGCGTGTCGCCGCTGGTGAAGAAGCGGAGGCTTTGCGGTGACGATTCGAGCTCCACAGCCGCGCCCGACCGACGCGCCCGCTCCGCTGACAACATCCGACGCCGACGAGAGCGCCTGGCAGCGACGCCACCTGCTCGACCTCGACGACGTATCGGTCGACGAGCTCGATCTCGTGCTGCAGACGGCTGACACCATGAAGGAAGTGCTGTCGCGCGAGGTGCCGCGCGTGCCGGCGCTTCGTGGCACGACGATCATGACGCTTTTCTACGAGAACAGCACGCGCACGCGGGCATCCTTCGAGCTCGCGGGCAAGGTTCTGGGAGCCGACGTGATCAACGTATCGGCGTCAGCAAGCAGCGTGTCGAAAGGCGAGTCTCTTATCGATACCGTGAAGACGCTTCAGGCGGTGGGCGCTGACGTGATCGTCCTCCGGCACAACCGCTCCGGGGCGCCGTACCTCGCCGCCCGACACGCGCGCTGCAGCATTATCAACGCGGGGGATGGCCTGCACGCGCACCCGACGCAAGCACTGCTGGACCTTCTGACGATCCGTTCGCGGATCGGCGACGTGCGGGGCAAGCGCGTGGTGATCGTCGGCGATGTGCTGCACAGCCGGGTGGCTCGCTCGAACCTCTGGTCGCTGACGGCGCTGGGCGCCGATGTCACCGTGTGCGCCCCGCGCACGCTCGTGCCGGTAGGGCTGGAGCACGCGCCGGAGGGAACGCTGCCTCCGGTGCGCGTCGAGATCGACCTCGACCGGGCGATCGTGGGCGCGGACGTCGTGATGGCGCTGAGGATGCAACACGAGCGCATGCAGGGGGGCTTCGTGCCGGGGGTACGCGAATACTCGCGGCTGTACCAGATCAATGCCGCGCGGCTGGCGCGGGCAAAGCCCGGAGCGCTTGTGTTGCATCCGGGGCCTATGAACGAGGGCGTCGAGATCAGCCATGAAGTCGCCCATGGCCTGCAGTCGCACGTCGAGGAGCAGGTGACGAACGGCGTCGCCGTGCGCATGGCGGTGCTCTGGCTGATCACGCGCACGCTTTCTCGCGGCGGCCGCCTGCCGGCGGGGAGCGCGCTATGACCGACCGCCTGATCATCCGCAACGGGCGCGTCATCGACCCGGCAGCGCATCACGACCGCGTCGCCGACGTGCTCGTCGAAGACGGACGCATTGTCTCCGTCGCGCCGGATCTGAACGTCGAGGGTGCGCGCGAGATGGACGCGCGGGGGCTCGTCGTGGCGCCGGGGTTCGTCGATCTGCATACCCATCTCCGGGACCCCGGTCTCGAGTACAAGGAGGACATCGCATCGGGCACGCGCGCCGCCGCGCGGGGTGGCTTCACCACCGTCTGCGCGATGCCGAACACGGTGCCGGCGATGGATTCGCGCTCGATCGTGGAATACGTGCTGCGCGAAGCAGCGGCTCGCGGCAGCGTCCGCGTGCTGCCTATCGGCGCCGTGAGCAAGGAGCGCGCCGGACGAGAGCTTGCGGAGCTGGGCGACCTGGCGGCCGCGGGATGCGTGGCGTTCAGCGACGATGGCGCGCCCGTCCACGACGCGATGCTAATGCGCCGGGCGCTGGAATACGCATCCACCTTCGACCTGCCGATCATCGACCACTGCGAAGACGAGTCTCTTGCGCACGATGCCGTCATGCACGAAGGGTGGGTGTCCACACGGCTTGGTCTGCGGGGCGCTCCATCAGCAGGGGAGGAAGCCGCCGTCATGCGCGACATCGCGCTGGCCGAAGCGACGGGCGCGCACGTGCACATCGCGCACATCAGCACGCGCGGCGCGGTGGCAGCGGTGCGGGCGGCGAAGGCGCGGGGCGTGCGCGTCACCGCCGAGGTCACACCCCATCATCTGACGCTGACGGACGAGGTCGTCGCGTACGGCGCACTCGGCGGCGAAGGCCTCGTATACGAGACGAATGCGAAGGTGAACCCGCCCCTTCGCTCTCAGGACGACGTCGACGCTTGCGTCGTCGGTCTCGTCGACGGCACGATCGACTGTATCGCCACCGACCACGCGCCGCATGCGATCACGGAAAAGCTGTGCGAGTTCGACGAGGCGGCGTTCGGGATCAGCGGACTCGAGACCGCATTCGGATTGTGTATGCGGCTCGTACACGGCGGCGCGCTGCCCCTGCCGGCGCTGATCGAGCGGATGACCGCCGGCGCCGTCCGCGCGCTGCGCCTCGACCGCCACGTGGCCGGGATCGGCACTCTCGCCGCGGGCGCGCCGGCCGAGATCGTGCTGCTCGATCCGACCGCCGACTGGCTGGTGGATCCCGAGCGATTCGCTTCAAAGGGGAAGAATACGCCGCTCGCCGGGGTCACGCTGCGTGGCGCGGTCGTCGCGACGATTTCCGGCGGACGGACCGCCCACGAACACGAGGTTGCCGTTGTCTAGTGCGCTACTCGTCCTCGAAGACGGCACGGTGTTCTCGGGCGCCGCGATCGGCGCGCCGGTGCGCGCGCACGGGGAAGTTGTCTTCTGCACCGCGATGACCGGTTATCAGGAGGCGCTGACCGACCCCTCGTTCGCGGAGCAGGTGCTGGTGATGACGTATCCCCTCCAGGGCAACTACGGCATCAACGAATTCGATGTGGAGTCGCGCCGCATCCAGGTGCGCGGCTTCGTCGTGCGCGAGGATTGCGAGACGCCGAGCCATTGGCGCTCGAAAGGCACGCTGCACCAGTACCTGGCCGCGAACCACGTGCCCGGCATCGCCGGCGTCGACACCCGCGCACTCGCCCGGAAGCTTCGCACGGGCGGCGTGATGATGGGTGCGGTGACGCACGACGAGACGCCGGAACAAGCGCTGGCGCGCGTGCGCGATCTGCCGCGCTACGGCTCAACCGACCTCGTGCCTTGGGTAAGCACGCGGACGTCGTACGAATATCCGGTGGACGGGCCCCGCAACAACGGACCGCGCATCGTCGTCCTCGATCTCGGCGTGAAATACAATATCCTGCGCGTGTTGCAGAGGCTGGGCGCGGCGCCGGTCGTCGTGCCGTGCAAGACGAGCGCGGAAGACATTCTCGCCCTGAAGCCTGACGGGGTGCTGCTCTCGCCGGGACCCGGCGACCCCGCGCTCATCGACTACGCCGTCTCCACGACCGCGGGGCTCGTAGGCAAGACGCCGTTGATGGGGATCTGCCTCGGGCACCAGGTCCTGGGTGAGGTATTCGGCGCGTCGTCGTTCAAGCTGAAGTTTGGGCATCGCGGCGCTAATCATCCGGTGCGGGATGAGGCGTCGGGCCGAGTGTACGTGACCGCGCAGAACCACGGATACGCCGTCGACGACTCAGGGCTTTCTTCCGATGTGGAGGTGAGCCACCGGAACGTGAACGACGGAACCGTGGAGGGTCTGCGCCACCGGAGCGAGCCGGTCATGAGTATCCAGTACCATTCGGAAGCATCGCCCGGCCCGCTCGACAATCTCTACCTGTTCGAGCGGTTCATGGAGATGGTCAGCGCCGTGCGCGCGTAAGGCGCCGCGGTACGCGGCGAGCGAGATTCTGCGGAGAGCGGAGGCTGCGATGAGCGACACGAAGGTGCAGAGCGAACCGACATACCGGCAGGCGAACGTCAACGACGCGGACGCGATTTCGCGGGTGATCGCGACGGTGCTGCAGGAGCCCAACCCTGTCGGGTTCGAGCGCGCGCTGACGCCTGACGAGATCCGCACGTGGCTGAGCCGGATGGGCGGCGAGGGCGGCGTCTTCCTGGGGACGATCGATGGAAGTCTGGTCGGCTTTGCCGCACTCGACTACAACACGTTCGAGCCCGATACCGTCGTGCTTGGCGTCTGGATGATCCAGGATGTTCGGCGCCGCGGCATCGGCACCGCGCTGGCGGAGTATGCGCTGGGCTTCGCGCGGGACAAAGGCTACAAGCGCATTCGCGGCCGCCTGCCGCAGGACAACGAAGTCGCACTGACATTTCTGAGCAGCATCGGCGCATTGGTGCCCATCTACAATCCGGAGGCGCGGTTCGAGTTGCCGCTCGTCTAGCGGCCGCAAGAGATGGCGCGTGGCCGGGCGCCTCGAGAACGCACGAAATGAACAACGAACTCAGGCTCGAGTCTGTCATGAAGAGCATCGACGTCTTTGGCCGCCTCGCGTTCGGCGGCCAGTGCGTCGCCGCCATGGCGATGATCGCCGGCCCGCTCATCTTTATCGTCGCTTGCGTCATCCCCTTCGTGGTTTGGCACGACAACCGCGGCGCCGCAATCGCCGTCTGGCTCGGCGGCTGGGCCACGGGGATTGGTGTCGCAGCGGCCGGCATCGGACTCGGCGTCTTCTGCTGGCGTTGGTCGGGCGACTGGATCACCGAGTGGCCGGGATACGCCGTCGCGTTCGGGATCGCCGCCGCGGCGAATGCCGTCAACGGCTATCTGCTCACGTCCACTCCGGTGCCCATCTACGGCTCGTTCGCCATCACCATGGCCGCGGCGTTCGTCGCCGGGCTGCTGGTGGCCGGCCACCTCGGTGGCATGCGCGTGCTGCCCGATCAGCGCGAAGAGCGCGAGCGCCAGCGCGCGACGGCGAGGCACCGCTAGTGCGGGTGAACGATGCCGCCGCTATGGGCAACCACCGCGCGTGAACAAACCATCGAAGGTGCTGATCATCGGCTCCGGCCCGATCGTCATCGGCCAGGCTGCCGAATTCGACTACGCCGGCACGCAAGCGTGTAAGGCGATGCGCGAAGAAGGCGTCGTCTCCGTCCTCGTCAACTCCAACCCGGCGACGATCATGACTGACGAAGGGGTCGCCGATGTCGTCTACATCGAGCCGATCACGGTCGAGGTGATCACGCGCATCATCGCGCGCGAGCGGCCGGACGGCCTGCTGCCGACGCTGGGCGGCCAGACAGGACTGAACATGGCCGTGGCGCTGCATGAAGGGGGCGTGCTCGAGAAGTATGGCGTGCGCCTGCTCGGTACGCCGATCGAAGCCGTCCGCAAAGCCGAGGACCGGGAGCTCTTCCGGACGATGCTGGACAGCATCGGAGAGCCGACCCCGCACTCCGTGATCGTCACCAACATGCGCGAAGCCACCTCCGCTCTTGAGGAGATCGGCTTGCCGGCCGTCGTCCGGCCCGCGTACACGCTGGGCGGTACCGGCGGCGGCATCGCGCATTCGTCCGAAGAGTACGATCGCATTGTCGCCGGCGGCCTCGCCGCCAGCCCGATCAGCCAGGTGCTCGTGGAGCAGTCGCTGCTCGGCTGGAAGGAGATCGAGTACGAGGTGATGCGCGACAGCGCCGGCAATGTGATCACTGTCTGCAACATGGAAAACTTCGACCCGATGGGCACGCACACGGGCGACAGCATCGTCGTCGCTCCCAGCCAGACGCTCTCCGACCGTGAGTACCAGATGCTGCGTACGGCCTCGCTGAAGATCATCTCGACGCTCGGCATCGAAGGCGGCTGCAACGTCCAGCTCGCGCTCGCGCCCAATCCGGAGACCACGCCCTGGGAGGCGCCGCCCGGGAATGCCCTGCCGCCGTACTACGTCATCGAGGTCAACCCTCGCGTCTCGCGCAGCTCGGCGCTGGCGAGCAAGGCGACCGGCTACCCGATCGCGCGGGTGGCGTCGAAGATCGCCATCGGCAAGACGCTGGACCAGATCCCGAATGCCGTGACGAAGAAGACCACGGCGGCGTTCGAACCGGCCCTCGACTACGTCGTCGTGAAGATCCCACGCTGGCCGTTCGACAAGTTTCCGTTCGGCGACCGCTCGCTCGGCACGCAGATGAAGGCGACCGGTGAGGTGATGGCGATCGACCGCACGTTCGAGGGGGCGCTGCAGAAGGCGGTGCGTTCGCTGGAGATCGGCGGCCGCTCGCTGCTCTGGGAGGACCCGACATGGCAGGGCAACTACGAAGAGCGCCCGCTGCACGCCACCGACGAGCGCCTCTGGTCGATCATGTCTGCGCTGCGGCGCGGCGGCGGAGTGGCAGAGATCTCGCGCAGGACCGGTGTTGACCAGTGGTTTCTGCACAAGCTCATGAACATCATCGAGATGGAGAAGCGGCTGCTCGCCGAGCCGCTGACGCCGGACCTTCTGCGCGCGGCAAAACGCATGGGCTTCGCCGACAAGCAGGTCGCAACGCTCAGCGACCGCCTGCCCGAACAGGTGCGCGACCTGCGCGATCAGTGGGACATACGCCCGGTGTACAAGATGGTCGATACGTGCGCCGCAGAGTTCGACGCGGCGACGCCGTACTTCTACAGCACCTACGAGCAGGAGAACGAAGCGCAGCCGCAGCCTGGCAAGCGGGCGCTCGTCATCGGCAGCGGGCCGATTCGGATCGGCCAGGGGATCGAGTTCGACTACTGCTCGGTGCACGCCGCGTGGGCGCTCGATGCCGCCGGCTACAAGTCGATCATGGCGAACTCCAACCCGGAGACCGTGTCAACCGACTTCGACACCAGCGACCGCTTGTACTTCGAGCCGCTGGATGAGGAGTCGGTGCGCGACATCCTCGAGAACGAGGCCGAGGGCGGCGGCGAGATGCCGGCGGCGATCGTGCAGTTTGGCGGCCAGACCGCGATCAATCTCGCTGGTCCGCTGCACAACGCCGCCGCGACGATTATCGGCTCATCCTCCGAGACGATCGATCTCGCGGAGGACCGCAGGCGGTTCGAGGAGTTCCTGAATACGCTCGGCATACCGCAGCCGCCGGGCGCCGCCGTGCTGCGGGTGGAAGACGCGATCCATACGGCCGAGCTGCTCGGCTATCCCGTCCTCGTGCGTCCGAGCTACGTGCTGGGAGGCCGGGCGATGGAGATCGTGCAGAACCCGACAGAGCTCGCGCGCTTCGTGCAGCAGGCCGCCGAAGTGAGCGAAGGCAAGCCGATCCTCATCGACAAGTATCTCGAGGGGAAAGAGGTCGAAGTCGACGCCATCTGCGACGGAGAGCGGGTGCTCATTCCGGGCATCATGGAGCATATCGAGCGGGCCGGCGTGCATTCGGGTGACTCGATGGCGGTGTATCCCGGCATCCACCTCAGCGAGGCCGAAGTGGCGACCATCGTCGACTACACCGAGCGCATCGGCGTCGCGCTGAACGCCAGGGGTCTCGTCAACGTCCAGTACGTGATCATGCCGTCCGAGGACGCCGCGCGGCCCGGCGAATCGGATGTCTATGTGATCGAGGTGAACCCGCGCGGGTCACGGACGGTGCCCTTCCTCTCGAAGGTGACCGGCGTGCCGATGGTGCGGGTGGCGGTGAACATCATGCTCGGCAAGTCGCTGCGCGATCAAGGGTACGATGGTGGACTCTGGCCGAAGCAGGACCTGGTGGCGGTAAAGGCGCCCGTGTTCTCGATGTCGAAGCTGATCGGCGTCGACACGTATCTCGGGCCCGAGATGAAGTCCACGGGCGAGGTGATGGGTATCGACGCCGACTTTCCGGCGGCGTTCGCGAAGGCGCTGCTGTCGTCGGACATGGCGCTCCGGCCCGGCGGCGGCGTGTTGCTGAGCGTCGCGGACCGCCACAAGCAGCAGCTTCTGACCGTAATCCATCAGTTGCACGACGCGGGATTCCGGCTCTATGCGACGGAGGGGACGGCCGGCATGATCGCAGCGCTCGGCCTGCCGGTAGAACAGGTGACCAAGCGGCTGAACGAAGGCCACCCGAACGTCGTCGACGTCATCAACGATGGCCTGGTCACGTGCGTGATCAACACGCCGGAGGGCCGGTACACGGGCACGCTGCGCGACGGTTTCTACATCCGCCGCGCCGCGACCGAAAAGCGCATCCCTTGCTTCACGAGCATCGACACCGCCCGCGCCGCCGTCGGCGCGCTGATCGCCGGCATGCAGCAGCCCGATGGCAGCGCCTACCAGGTGCGCCCGTTCCCGGAGTACCGCAGGACGGGTCGCGCGTGAAGGTCGGGTATGCGGAGGTTGTCGAGAACGAGCGGCTGTATGCGGACACGTACGTCACGTGGTTTCGCGCGCCGGCGCTGGGCAATGGCGCGGTGCCGGGCCAGTTCCTCATGCTGCGCTGCACGGACGACGCGGTGTACGCGGACGGTGTGGCGGGGCGCGCGGATGACCCGCTGCTGCCGCGGCCGATGAGCTACTACCGCCTGCGCAGCGGCGCGCATGGTCCGGAGTGGGCGATTCTGTACGACGTGGTCGGCCGTGGCACGGCGTGGCTGTCGCGGCGCAGGCCTGGCGACGAGGTGTTCGCCTGGGGGCCCCTTGGCAATGGCTACAAGATCGGCCGCACATCGCGAAACCTGCTGCTCGTCGCCGGCGGCATTGGCGTCGCCCCGCTGGTCTGGCTGGCTGACGAGGCCGTGGCGAAGGGCCTGAGCGTCACGATGGTGCTCGGCGCGCGCACGGCGGAAGCGCTCTTTCCGGCGAAGCTGTTGCCGCAGGAGGTCGAGGTAGTGCTGACAACCGACGACGGGACGGCCGGACGCCAGGGCGTGGTGACGGCGCCATTCGCGGAACTGCTCGAGTGGTGCGACCAGGCGTTCGCGTGCGGCCCGACGC
This sequence comes from Dehalococcoidia bacterium, assembly GCA_038227375.1. Lineage (GTDB taxonomy): Bacteria > Chloroflexota > Dehalococcoidia > DSTF01 > JACRBR01 > JALYKW01. Next base: position 55,334 of record JBBRPY010000007.1, on the reverse strand, counting down.
CGATGTTCCGCTCGCTCGCCGACGCGGCGCGCCAGTCAGGGTCGCGGCGGTCGGTGCAGGCGCTGCTCGAAGAGCGGATGGGCTGCGGCACCGGGATCTGTTACGGGTGCGCTGTCGAGGTGCGTGTGCGCGGCGGACAGGCGATGAAGCTCGTCTGCAAGGACGGACCGCGCTTCGAGATTCGCGACGTGTATTAGGGACGAGAGCGACCGAAGCTTGCCCGGCTCGCTACGGCGAACACGCGGCGCTCGCCCGTCTCATCGGGTATGAAGTTGCCCGCCTCCGGGTGGGCGTCCTATACTCAAGTAACGGATTTCACAAGGGCGAGGCTTGAGATCAGCCGGAGTTCCGAGGAGCGAGCGTGGCGTACACCATCATCGACACGTGCATCGGCTGTACCGCTTGCACGAAGCGCTGTCCGACGAACGCGATCACGGGCTCGCGGAATGTCGTCCACGTCATCGACGCGGCGCTCTGTATCGACTGCGGCGCGTGCGGCGTCGTCTGTCCGCCGGAGGCCATCCTCGATGACCTGGGGGACATCTGCAAGACGTTCCCGCGCAAGGAATGGCCGAAAGCCATCGTCGTCGAAGACAATTGCATCGGCAGCGGCTGCGAGCTCTGCATCCAAATCTGCCCGTTCGACGCGCTGTCGCTCGGGGAGCCCGAACGGACGATCGGCGACTTCTACGGGATCGCCGTGCTGAACGAGAAGCGCTGCACGGGTTGCCGCCTGTGTGAGGACGCCTGCGGTTGGGGCGCCATCTACATCGACCCACCGCGGGAGATGCTGAAGCGACGTGCCTGGCCTGAGGAGGATGACGCGGCCGCGCCCGCGAAGGAGCTGGCGCCTTCGGCCGGGTGATTGCGGCGTGTGCGAGAGCGAGGCCCCTCGATACCGGGGGCTTTCCGTTTGAGCGGGCGTTCGAGGATACTTGAGGGAGCCGAGTCGTAGGACTCGTCAGCGCCAGCCGGAGCACACTGCACATGCGCATCATCGCCCTCGTCCTCGCCACCTCCGCGCTGCTGATCGCCGCCTGTAGCGGCGGAGGCGGCAAGAAGTCGGCGACGAACACGGACCAGCCGTCGTCGGGTCCGGCGCCCACAGCAGTAGAGATTAAGGTGCCCGGCACCGAGCCGGTCGTCCTCATCTTGAATGCGGCGCTCGCCGGCGACAACATCGAGCTGGCGCGGCTGACGGGCTACACGCAGCTTGGTTGCGTCGCGGGGGATGGGTCCACGCAAGCGCCCGGTTGCCGCGAGGGCGAAGATGCTGGCAAGCAGGTCGACGCCCTGGGCGCGCTGCAGTGCGATGGCAGCTGGTTGCGCCCGGAAGCGGTGCCAGATGCATACCGGTCGGCCTTGCCGGCGACCTCCACGCTGTACGCGATGTACGTACCCAAGCCGAATAGCGCTGCCTTCGGCGCAAGCCTTGGCGCGCAGTTCGTGCTGGTGATGCAGAGCGGAGCGCGGGCCGATGGCAGCCCAAGCGGAGTTGCGCTTCACATAAGAGATGGCCGCGTGGTGATGATCCAGACACCGTGCGACAGCTTCCAACAACTTGTCAATCCCGACGTTGTAAACTCATTTGTCATCTCACCGCGGGCGCAGGGAACGCGCCCTTAGACGCCGCAATTAGGCGTCACTTCCGTTGACGGCAGGAGACGTCAGGCACCAAATGATCTTTGTACGCAACGATCGCGGATGGCCTCGTTACCATGTTGCTTCAACACTTCCCCGATGATCCCTTTGAGTGGGCAAGGCGAATAAGTGCCAGAACAGGAGCGGGCAGGGCGCCCGGTAGCCACAGGAGGTGTACGCCGCCACAAGAGGATCCGCGGATTGCGGACGGTCACACACCACGGACGTGCGTCAGTCAGGTCGGTGGTCATCTAAAGTTCAGGAGGAGACTACGTGAAGAAACTACTGCTCGCACTTAGCGGCATCGCCGCGATCGCCGCCGTGCTCGTTGGCGCGCTGGCGCCGGCGTCGGGCGCGGACCACAGCGAGGCGCCGCTGACGAAGGCAAACCACCCCTTGGACTTGGCCGACGTCTACGCGTCTGCCGGCTCTGGCGGGAACGTCGTCCTTACGATGACGGTCAACGGTCTGGCGATGCCCGGTGACAAGCCGGTATTCGACAGCGCTGGCCTCTACCAGTTCCTCATCGACAACAACGGCGACGCCGTTCCCGATGTCACCTACAACGTGACGTTCGGCGCGGCCGCCGCCGACGGCACACAGACGATGTCGGTGAAGAAGGCCACCGGCGCCGCAGCGGACACGCAAGCCGACGGCGGCAGCGTGGTCGTGACCGGCAACACATCGGTCGGCACGAATGCGCCGGTGATCAATACCGCCGGCAGCGTGAAGGTGTTCGCCGGCCTGCGCGACGACCCGTTCTTCTTTGACTTCAACGCCTTTAAGGCGGGTCTGAAGTTCCGCAACCCGGGTAACAACTTCTTCAAGGGGCTGAATGTTTCGGCCATCGTGATGGAGTTGCCACCGGCGGACATCGAGAAGTCTGGCTCGACGGCCGCCGGCGTCTGGGCCGTCACCAGCAAGGGCGGCAGTGTGATCGACCGGATGGGCCGCCCGGCGATCGCCACGGTCTTCATTCCGGAAGGCCAGAAGGATGCGTTCAACAACACCAAGCCGGCCAACGATGTGGCATCGTGGAAGCCCACGCTCGTCTCTGCGCTGACGGGCCTTGGTTCGGACCCGAAGCTTGCTGACGCACTACTTCCCGACATCCTGACGTTTGACACGGGCAAGCCGCTGAACTTCCTCAACGGCCGTTCCCTCACCGACGACGTGATCGACGGCGAGCTCCAGTTGATTACCGGCAACGCCGCTGCCAGCGACAACGTCGCGAACGACAGCACGTTCCTCAGCTCGTTCCCGTACGTCGGCGTTGCGAACACGTCGCCAGCCCCGACGCCAATCCCGGCGGCTGCTGCAGCGGCGACGGCTCCGGCTACGTCGGGCTCGCCGGCCGCCGCAGTCGCCACGGCGACCCGACCGTCCGGGGTGACCGCTCCGAACACGGGCACGGGTGATGCGTCCGGCGGCGGGAGCAACACCTCGCTCTGGATCGCGCTCGCGCTTGGCGCGGCCGCGGTCGTCTTCGCCGGCGGCGCCTTCGCCGTGCGCGGACGCGGGCGATAGTTTGATGCGAGCGGGCCGGGGGTCGCCACTGGCGACCCCCGGCCCCACCACCATTGCCGACGGCCAGTGCTCAACAAACGTCGATCGAGCCGTCCCGGACGACAGCCGCCGACGCTCACGGAGCTGATCCTCCGCAGGACCAGCAGCGAGAAGGCACTTGGTGCGCCGCGCGGGACGAGCGGCGCCACCTCGGTACCGAACCTCAGGAAGGCGGAGCATCGTCGATGCGCGCGAGAATGAACACCGGCAACGCCGCGGCAACCCACATCAGGTTGCACCTTCTTGGCACCAGCATGGCGCTTGCGATGCTCCTGCTCGCGGCGTGCGGAGGTGGTGCGGCGAGCAAGAGCACAGGCTCGGGCGCCGCCAGCGGGCCGACTGCCGTTGCGGATGCCCGCCAACGGCAGGATGCGCGCATCGCGTTTCTAGAAGAGCGCGCCGCCGGTGACCCGCTCGACGTCTTCAGCCTGAACAACCTTGCGATCGAGCACCAGCAGCGCGCGCGAGAGACGGGCGACGTGTCGGAGATTGCCCGCGCCGAGGACGCGCTGCGTCGTTCACTAAAGATCAGGTTGAACAGCAACTACGACGGCATCGCATTGCTCGCCAACGTCCAGAACACGAAGCACGAATACGCCGCCGGCCTCGCGCTGGCTGCGGCGGCGATCCCGCTGAAGCCGAAGAGCGCCTATGGATACGGTGTGCTCGGCGATGCCTATATGGGGCTGGGGCAGTACAAGGAAGCGGACTTCGCGTACGAGAAGCTGATTGAGCTTTCGCCCGACCTCTCCGCGTTCGGCCGGCGGGCAGCGCTGTTTCAGACGCGCGGTCAGATCGGCGACGCCGAGGGTAGCTGGCAGGAGGCGATCAAGCGCGCGAAAGGCGATGGGACGCCGGAGCATTCCGCTTGGGCGCACGCACAGATCGCGAGCTTCTACTTCGCCCTCGGCCGGGTCGACGACGCAGCGAAACAATATCAGCTATCGCTCGACGCTTTCCCCGGCTACGTCCACGCGCTCGCGGGCACTGGCCGCGTCGCCGCGGCGCAGGGTGATACCGCGCGCGCCATCGAGTACTACACCCGCGCGATCAATGCCGTACCACTGCCCGAGTATGTGACGGCGCTCGGCGATGTCTATGCGTCTTCGGGTGATCAGAAGAACGCACAGGCGCAGTACGACCTCATCGGCGCGATCGAGCAGCTCTATGCGGCCAACGGCGTGAATCTTGACCTGCAGATCGGCCTCTTCAACGCCGACCACGACCGGAACGTCGCGGCGACGGTCGACCGCGCGAAGACGGCGTTCGCGCAGCAACCGAGCATCCTGGCGGCCGACGTGCTGGCGTGGGTGCAGTTCAAGGCGGGGAATATTGCCGAGGCACAGACCGCCGTCGAGCAGGCGCTCAGTTCCGGCACGCTCGACCCCCTGATCACCTTCCATGCGGGCATGATCTACAAAGCCGCGGGCGACACGGCGAAAGCGAAGACCTACCTCGACCGCCTGGAGCAGACCGCGCCGAACTTCAGCGTGCTCTATGCTTCCACGGCGAGGAAGGCGCTCGAAGACGTCACCGCGCAAGCGCGCGGGAGCTGAATCCCTCCGCACCCAGCGCGCGGCCGCCCCCTTCACCACGCACGCAACGGCGGCGGGCCTTCGAACCGATCGTTGTCCCAGGCCATGGAGGACCGTGAGGCGCCATTTCGCGCTACATCGTGATGACGGCGCGGTTCACCTTCGTGGTCGTGCCCTCGCGCGCCCACTCGCTGTTCTCGAAGGCTTCGTTGATGTCTTCGAGCTTGAACTTGTGCGAGATGACATCGCCGTGCGGGTACTTGTCCTTCGTCCGCACGAGAAAGTCGAGCGCCTCCGGGATCACCCAGGGGTCGTACATGATCACGCCCTGAATGCGCTTCGACCCCCAGACGAGCTGCGACGGGTCGATCTCCGCGGTGCGGCCGAAGGAGATGTTGCCGATTTCCAGATAGGTGCCGCCCTCCCGCAGCATCTGCAGGCCCTCGGGTACGACCGCCGGCATGCCCACCACCTCGACGACCACGTCGCCGCCGCGGCCGCCGGTCATCCCCTTCACCTTGGCAATGCGGTCCATCGGCGTCGGATTGTCGTTGATGTCGATCACCTCATCGGCGCCGAACTTTTTGGCGAGCGCGAGCCGGCTCGGCACGCCGTCGATGGCGATCACGGCGTCGGCGCCCATCTCTTTGGCGACGGCGATCGCGTTCAGGCCGAGGCCGCCCGCCCCCTGCACGACCACGGTGTCGCCATACCGCAAACCCGCCTTCTGCAGGCCGTACGTCACCTGCGAGAGCGCGCAGTTCACCGGCGTCGCGACTTCGTCGCTGATCGCGTCGGGCACCTTGAAGATCCAGCCGCCGGGCTTCAGGTAGTAGTACTCGCCGTAGGCGCCGCTGAAGCGACTGACACTCGGGCCCATCCGGCCCATCTTATTCGGGCAGGTGGCGAATTCGCCCTTGTTGCACTGGTAGCACCGCTGGCAGGGGTAGAAGTAGGCGTAGGCGACGCGGTCGCCTTCCTTCAGCGGCCGCCCCAGCGAGTCCGTCTTGATGTTCGAGCCGAGGCTGTGCACGCGCCCGGTCATCTCGTGTCCGGCGACGCTGCCCGCCATCGCGGCGAACAGCGGTGAGTCGCCGCGCCAGATGTGCAGATCGGAGCCGCAGATGCCGCCCATCGACACCTTAACGACGACCGCATCCGGTTCGGGAACCGGAATGTCAAACTCCTGGATCTCGTAGCCCTTGCCGGGGCCGAGTAAGACCGCCGCCTTACCGGTTGCGCCCATGATGATGTCCCTTTCGCTGCGCGTCTGTGACGCGAGTTCCTCGTGATGTGTGGAAAAAGCTTATCGTCGGCCCGGTAGGTGTCAATTGAACCGGATCCCTCGCCAATCCGGCGGTTTTCTGCCCATATGCGGCCTGGCGGCGAAACAGGCTCCGCCCGAGCCGTCGGGCGAGAAGGTCACTTAACATCCTCCGATCGCCGTCGCTGGGGCCCGCTCATAAGCGCGGCGTTAGCTTCGGGGAGCTGGCTGCCATACCCAGGGGCCCGTTGACCGGCATGTGAGCGTTCGCTACCCTCCCGAGAGACATCCAGCTTCGAAGCTACCCCGAAACGGCCTCCATGACGCAACTCGGCAAGACCCTGTCCCAGGGGCGAATCCAGCGCGGGCTCACGCTCGAAGACTGCGAGCGCGACACCCGCATCTCCAAGCGCTACCTGGACGCGCTGGAGCGCGAGGACTGGAATGTCTTCCCCGCGCCCGTCTATAGCCGGGCGTTTCTCCGCACCTACGCGCAATATCTGGGCCAGAATCCGGCCGAGCTGATGCGGCTGTTCCACGCGCAGGCCGAGGAACAGCAGGAGCAGCCGGCGTTCAAGCCGCTTCCGCAGGTCCAGGCGCCCCCCGTGACCGGCTCGGCGAGCTGGCTGTTGGCGGGCGGCGTGCTGGTGGCGCTGGCGATTATCGGGGGATTTCTCTGGTACTCCAGCGGCGGCAGCAGCGCCAAGACGGTGAAGTCGCCGTCGGTTGTGCCGGCAATCACGACGGAGGCGCTCGGTGGCGGCCAGGCGCCGGCCGTCGGCAAGCCGCCGCCCGACGTGAAGAAGGGTACGGTGCCTGACCTCAAGGATGTGCGCGTTGATGACGCGCTGGCGGCGCTGTCGCAGGCGGGGCTGAGCTACGTCGTCGTCGAGACGGCGGGCGTCAGCGGCCAACCGGGTGTCGTCGCATCGCAAGACCCTGCGCCGGGGACGAAGGGCGGCGCCCGCACCTCCGTGACGCTGGTCGTGCCGCGCGGCTGAGCCGCTGGTACAGCAAACGGCAAACAGCAAACGGCAAAGGGGGCTCGATGTCAGCGACGCGCCTTCACGTTTCCCATGGCGGTTGCTAGCTCCCCTCTCCATGCAGTGGGAGAGGCCGTTCGCGGACTCGCCGTGGAGAAGGGTGAGGCCCGTGCGGCGGCAGATCCTCTACCCTCAGCCGCGGATCTTCTGCCGCATCAGCGGTGAAACTTTGCGGGCGACCATCAGCGCTAGCCGAGCGCGGCGGCCGGTGGGCATCATCGCAAACAGCGCCCACGGCAGCAGCCGGATAACGGTGCGCTTGATCGTCGACGGCCGCGCGCGCGCCGTGAAGGTGTAGCCGAGCGGCAGGGGAAACGTCTTTTCGAAGATCGGCTCAGGCATGCGGCAATTCTCAGGTTCAACCGGCCACGCGAGCCGAAACGACTCACAGTCTGAGTGTATCACGGTCGCCGAAGTCGAAGACTCGCCGGAAGCCGGCGATGCTACTCCTCGTACCTCTGGAACAGCACGCAGGCGTTGTGGCCGCCGAGGCCGACAGAGTTGCTGAGGGCCACCCGCACATCGGCCTGGCGCGCGATGTTGGGCACGTAGTCCAGATCGCAATCCGGGTCCGGGACTTCGTAGTTGATCGTGGGCGGGATGATGGCGGTGCGGATCGCCTGGATGGAAGCAATCGCCTCGAGCGCGCCGGCGCCGCCCATCAGGTGCCCGTGCATCGACTTCGTAGAGCTTATGGCGAGCTTCCGCGCGTGGTCTCCGAACGCGAGCTTGATCGCCCGCGTCTCAGCCCGGTCGTTCAGCGGCGTGCCGGTGCCGTGCGGGTTGATGTAGTCCACCTCGCTCGGTTCGATGCCGGCTTTGCGCATGGCGCGAGTCATCGCCTGCGCCGAAGCGCGCCCGGTCTCGAGCGACGCCACCATGTCCGTGGCGTCGTTGCTGGTGGCGTAGCCGATCACCTCGGCGTAGATTTCGGCGCCGCGCGCCCGAGCTGAGTCGAGGCTCTCCAGCACCAGCGCCGCGGCGCCCTGGCCGACGACGAAGCCGCTCCGCCGCGCGTCGAAGGGCTTGCAGGCGCGTTCCGGATGTTCGGCATCGTCGGCGAGCGCCCGTAGCGCATGAAAGCCCGCAAGCAAGACTGGCAGCAGCGGATTGTCGGTCCCGCCCGTGATGATCGCCTCCGCATCGCCGCGGCGAATCGTCTCCCATGACTCACCGATCGCGCCAGCGCCCGTCGAGCACGCCGATGCGACCGCGAAGTTCGGCCCGCATGCGCCGATCGCGATCGCGACGTGGCCGGACGCGGCATCGGGAAGCATATTGCTGATGAGAAACGGGCTGACGCGGCGGTGACCGCTCTTGGCGAAGATCTCCTCCTGTTCGAGCAGCAAGCCGTAGCCGCCGCCCGCCGTGCCGAAGATGACGCCGACATCATCGCGGTTGCGCTGATCGATCACGAGACCGGAGTCGGCAAGCGCTTCGAGCGCCGACACGACGGCGAACTGCCCGTTCTCATCCATCCGGCGCAGCTCTTTGGAGGGGATGATCTCTTCCGGATGGAAGTCCTTCACCTCGGCGCCGATTTTTACTTCGAATTGGCTGGTGTCGAACTGCGTGAGGAGGGCGACGCCGGAGCGGCCCTCGGTCATCGCCTGCCAGGCGTCGCGCCAGTTGTTGCCGAGTGGGCAGACCGTGCCCATGCCGGTGACGACGACCCGGCGGTTTGGCAGGGACTCCGGTCTCGTCACGGGCGCGCTGCGCGCGGGGCCGCAACGCGCACGTACGGCGCCGCGAGCGCGGATCCATCCGCGGCCGCGGTCGCGTACGGCGCCGCCTGAGGGAGGAGCGGGGGACCGGCAAGGATCAAGCCGCGCCATTGGGACTCGTCGAAGAGGTCGATGATCTGCGCGTCACGGTCGACGCGCTTGCTGATGTTGCCGAGCACGTGCCCGGGCCCCATCTCCAAAAACGCCGAAGCGCCGCCGCGGCGCATCTCGCGGAACGCGCGCATCCAGTTGATCGCGCCCGTCATCTGATCGCTCAACTCCTGACGGACCTCGTCGGCGGTCGTCAGGAGCTTGCCGGTGAGACTCGAGACGACCGGCGCCTGCGGGTCGTGGAACTCGATGCCATCGATGAAGCGGCGCAGCTCATCGCGCGCCTCAGCCATCTTCGGGAAGTGGCCGGGCACCGAGATGGGCAACTGGACGACGCGACCCCGCTCCTTGAGCGACTCGACCGCGCGGGCGAGGGCGGCAAGCGTGCCGGAGATCACGGTCTGGCCGGGGGCATTGACTGCGGCGACCGCAACGTCCCCATCGGGCGAGACGCGGCTGCAGATGTCGGCGACGTCGTCGTCAGTGGGGCCAATGACGCTCGCCATGCCGCCCGGGCGCCGCTTCGACCAGACGCTCATGATGCGGCCGCGTTCCCGCACGAGGCTCAGCGCATCCGAAAACGAGATCGCGTCGGCGGCGGCGGCGGCGGAGAACTGGCCGACGCTGTGGCCGGAGACGTGCGACGGCAGCAGCTGCCTCCCCATCTCCGCAGCGCGCTCACGCAGGTACGCGAGGTACGCCCAGCTCACGGCGAGAATGGCCGGCTGCGTGTTCGCTGTCTTGCGGAGGTCTCGTGCCGAGCCCTCCGTCGTGATACGGGTGAGATCGACGTTGAGGATCTCGTCGGCCTGCGCGAATACGTCGCGCGCGGCCGCCGAGGCGGCCGCGATGCGCTTGCCCATGCCAGGATGCTGCGAACCCTGGCCGGGAAAGATCAGCGCGAGCTGGGCGGGGCGGGGCGGGGCTGATTCGCTCACAGGCCCTCGTGCGGGATCGAGGTCTCGATGTTGAGAGAACTATAGCATTCCAACCGCACCTGCGCGCCCAGGCGCTCGCCTCGAACGCGCTAGCTGCAGGTGCCGAAGGGCTCGTTTACCATTCGCTCGGAGGCGCTCAGTGTCACGTTCGGAATGAGAAACTTGAACATCGGCGTGATCGGTTTGTAGTCGTATTTCACAGCGACCTCGATAGCGTCGCACTGCTTCCCCGCGTTATTCGGCGTCGCCGGGTCGGCGTACGAGGGGAAGGTCCAGCTCTTGAACGACGAGGTGATGGTCGAGCTGTTGTTCAGATCCGCCGTGCGATCCTTCACAGCCTGCTTGATGCAGTTGTCGCGGGTCTGCGTCCCCGCCGTCACACAGTCGATCCGCCCGGTGACAGCGTAGCGGGCGCCGTCGCGCGCGCCCTCTTGGATCGTGACGTGCGACTGCATCAGCCGCGCCAGATCGACGAGGCCGAAGATCATCAGCATGAAGACGGGCAAGATCAACCCGAACTCCACAAGTGTCTGGCCCAGCTCACGGCGTCGAGTTGCTCGTGGATGGCTCATTTGATCAACCTGAATGCGATGATCTGCGCGATCTTCGAGAAGATCGCTGGCAGGTCCGCGGCGTTGTCTGTGCGGAAGTAGTGGTCGTTCGTGCCGGGCGACGACGAGGCGACACACTTCAGCGTACGCTGGTCGGAGATCGTGTCAGGGTCGCTGTTCCCGATATTCGAGCAGTAGCTCGTGCCGGGAAACTGGTTGTCCTCCGAGCCGCAGACGCTGAGGGCGACGATGTAGACCTCCACGCCTTTGGTCTTCAGCGTGTCTGACTCCGTCTTGCCCTTGGTGTCGAGCTCGCGCTCCTTCGGGTTCGAGTTGGCGCCCGCACTTGGGTCACCAATGCCCGAACACTGTGTGCCGACGTAGGTGTCAGAAGTCTGGCTGTTGGACGGGCGGCAGGCCGTCGGCGGCGCCAGGCCCGCGACGTACGAGACGCTGTTGTACACGTTGTCGCCGTCGGTGAGCAGAACGACATAACGGCGTGTATTTGATGCCGTCGAATACCCCGGGCCGAAGACGGTCTGATCCCCCTGGAGCAGCGCGAGACAGGTGTTCGTTCCGGAGCCACCCGTCGAGTCGATCGCGGTGATCTTGGCGTTGATCGTCGCCGCGTTCGAGGTGAGGTTCTGGATCGCGCTCGTCGGGATGCAGGTGCCGCTCGGGTCCGGCGGGTTGTAGCAGCCGCGATACGGGTACATCCCGACCTGCGTGGAGCTGCTGGGGAGCAGCGTGTTGACGAACGCTTTGGCGGCGTCCTTCGCCTCCTTAATCGGGCAGCCGGGTGTCGTTGCGTCGAAGGCGCTCGTGCACGGGGCGTTGCGCATACTGCCGGTGGAGTCGATGCCGAGGACGGCGTCCACCGGAATCACGCCGAACCCGGCGAGCGCGTCGTTGGTGACCTGCACCGTCGAGATGCCGAAGACGCGCATAAAGAACGTCTTCACCGTCTTCGTCGCCTTCACTCCGACCTGCTGCGAGGGCACGTTCGGATACACCTGCACGTTGATCGTGGCGTCGGGGTCGTTCGCGGCGATGAAGGCGCGCGCCTTCGCGTCGGCGGCGGTGACGTTGGGCAACTGCTGCGCGCCGGCGAGCGCCGCGGCGTCGACCGAGCGCCCAAGCTGGGCGCGGGCGGCATAGATGTGCCCGACGTCCACCGCCAGGCCAAGCAGCCCGATGATGATGAACAACAGGAGGGCCATGAAGGGCAGGACCTGTCCCGACTCTCCGACGATGCGGCGACGAACGCTAAGCATGATGCACCTCAACTGAGTTTCGGCATCGTCGTCTCGGAGCACATCTGGATGGAGTTCGGCATGATCAACGGCACCTTCAGAAACGTGGTGTGGTTGTAGCAGGCTCGCACCTTGATGGAGTTCACTCCTGAGACGACAGGAAACGACACAGTGATGTTCGAAGCGGGGGTGGTGTTCTTCAGGCGCCCGAGGTCCTTCACGACAAGCGTCTGGATCTGCGCGGTGGTCGCCGCGCCCTTCGACCCGAGACGAGCGCCGTCGCGAGAGCCGCTGACGACGGTCGTGTATGCGTTGAAGGCAGCGGTCGATTCGATGATGCCGACGATCAAGATCAGCAACAGCGGCAACATCAGCGCCAGCTCCGCCGTGCCCTGGCCGCGCTGGCCCGAAGTACGGCGCCGGCCGGCGACGGACTGCTGGGGATTGAAGCCGGGCGTGCTGGGCATTGCGTGATCCCTCAGGCGGCAGATGCGTGGCAGCGGAGAACCGCCGGCGTCAGAGTCCCTCCACCCATTCTTCCGATCTCAGTATCGGCTTGGGGCGCTGCCATCTTGAATCGACCCCTGAAGCGCCGTCTCCAGACTCGGAACGGCGTTATACTGCGCTCACATCGAAGCTGCGGAGGCACCATGCGCGGGCGCGACGTCCTCTCTATCGCCGATCTCTCGCCGGACGAGATCGAGCGCACCCTGCAGACGGCCCTGAGCCTGAAGCGGGATGGCGGCGGCCACGACCTCCTGCGCGGCAAGACGCTGGCGTTGCTCTTCGAGAAGCCGTCGCTTCGCACCCGCGTCAGCTTCGACGTGGCGATGCAGGAGCTGGGCGGGCACGCGATCTATCTCAGCCAGGCGGAGGTCGGCCTCGGCCAGCGCGAGTCCGTGGCCGACGTCTCGCGCGTGCTCGCCCGGTACGTCGACGTGATCGCCGCCCGTACATACCAGCACCAGACGCTGCTGGACCTGGCGCGCCACGCGGATGTGCCGGTGATCAACGCGCTGTCCGACGAGGAGCACCCGTGCCAGGCGATGGCCGACCTGCTGACGGTGCTCGAGCGGTTTGGGAGGCTACGAGGCATCCGGCTGGCGTTTGTCGGAGATGGCTTCAACGTCGCCGTCTCGCTGGCCGAGGGCGCCGCGCTGGTCGGCATGTCGTTCGCGATGGCCGCACCGGCGGGCTACGAGCTCCCGGAACCGGCGCAGCGCCTCATCCGCGATCTGGCTGCCCGAAGCGGCGGCGCCGTCGATCTGTACGACGCACCGGCCGCCGCCATCCGGGACGCCGACGTCGTCTACACCGACGTCTGGGCGAGCATGGGGCAGGAGGATTCGATCGCGGAGCGCCGCGAGGCGTTCACCGGCTTCGCCATCACAGCCGACCTGATGGCGCTTGCCAAGCCCACGGCCATCTTCATGCACGACCTGCCGGCCCATCGCGGCGAAGAAGTGATGGAGGAGGTGATCGAAGGCCCGCAGTCCGTCGTCTTCGATCAGGCCGAGAACCGGCTGCACGCGCAGAAAGCGATCCTGGCGCTCACCACGAGCGACCACGACGTATAGGTCGCGACGCCCATGAGCGACCTCCTCCAGCTGCTCCGCGACGACTTCCAGCAGTTCGATGCGACTTCGGCGCTCGATGTCGCCCTGATCTCGCTGATCTTTTTTGGCGTGCTGATGCTCCTTCGCGGCACGACGGCGATGGCCGTCATGCGCGGCGCCTTCATTCTCCTCATCGGCGCCTTTCTGCTCGCCCGCATCTTCGATCTGCGCGTGCTGAACTTCCTCTTGCGCAACTCGTTCACCGGCTTGCTGATCGCGCTGCCGATCATCTTCCAGCCGGAGCTGCGGCGCGCGCTCGAACGCGTCGGTCGCACGGGCTCGCGGGCGTTCGGCGCGAGCATCAGCAGCAACCCCGGCACGATCGAGGCAGTGAGTGAGGCGGCGTCGGACATGGCAAAGCGCAAGGTGGGCGCGCTGATCGTCCTCGAGCGCGAGACCGGGCTCCAGGACTACATCGAAAGCGGCGTCCCGGTGGACGCGCTGCCGTCGCCGGAGCTGCTGCACGGCATCTTCTTTCCGAACTCACCGCTGCACGATGGCGCGGTGATCGTCCGCAGCAACCGCGTCGTGGCGGCTGCCGTGACGCTGCCGCTGTCGCAGAATAGCCTGCCAGGAGAGCTGGGCACGCGGCACCGGGCGGGCCTCGGCATCACCGAAGGGACGGATGCGATCTCGGTCGTTGTGTCCGAAGAGACGGGCGCCATTTCCGTGGCGGCAGAAGGGCGGATGTACACGCGCCTCGATGAACCGCGGCTACGCGCGCTGCTCGACCGGCTGGCGGGGAATCACCGGAACGGGCGGCACTGATGGGGACGTTCCGCCGCCTGCCGGGCGCGATGCTCTTCCTCGGCCGCGGCGTGATCACGGCCACGTTCGGCAACATGAGCCTTGCGCTGCTTTCGGTGGCGCTGGGGCTGAGCCTCTGGCTCTTCGTCATCGACCGCGAGAACCCCAAGCAGGTGCAGAGCTTCAGCAGCGCGATCCCGGTGAAGTTCGTCAACGTGCCGAACGACCTCGCGGTTGCGAACGCATCGGAGACGAGCGTGCGCATTCGCGTCGAAGCGACGGCAAATCAGCTGAAGAGTCTGCGCGCCGACGACTTTCAGGCGACCGTGGACCTAGGTGGGGTGGCGAAGGGCCAGGCGAGCGTCGCCGTCGATGTCGCGCCCGCGAGCGCCAACGTCAGCGTGGCGACGACAACTCCCGACCACGTCGATATCACCCTCGAAAACCTGCGCAGCAACCAGGTGCGGGTCAATGTAGCGCTGCTTGGCTCGCCGCAGCAGGGGTTCGGCGCGGTGGGGCAGACGTCGCAGCCGGAGAGCGTCACCGTCACAGGCCCGGAGAGCCTCGTGGCGCTCGTGGATTCGGCGGTCGCGGAGGTGAACCTTACGGGCCTCCGCGCCGACGTCACCGACAGCATCGACCTCAAGCCGCGCGACGTGCGGGGCGGCGATGTTAGCCGCGTCAAGCTCAATCCTCCCCGGGCGAGCGTCAACGTCGACCTGGAACAAAAGGAGTTCAGCATTGAATTTCGCGTCAACCCGTTGGTTACGGGCGCGCCGGCCACGGGTTATAACATCGGCGGCGTCGGCGTGGAACCGGCGCTGATCTTGGTCACCGGCCCGCTCGACGTGCTCCAGTCGATCGACGCCGTGAAGGGCATCTCCACGGAGGAGATCTCGATTGCGGACGCGCGGGCGGATGTCGTGCGGGCGGTGCAGGTGGTGTTGCCGGCGGGGACAGCCGTGCGGGGCTCTGCCTCGGTCAAGGTAACGATATCGATCAGGCCAGCGCGCGGTGAGGCGACCTACAGCGTCGCGCCGCAGATCCGGAACGTCGCTTCGGGCCTGGCGCTGACGCCGCCGCAAGCCGTCTCGGTGACGATATCGGGCGATCTGCCGGTCCTCCAGGCCGTTGCGCCGGCGTCGATCATCGTCACGGCGGATGCGCAGGGGCTTGCCGCCGGACTGCACGCGCTGCCGCTGCAGGTGACGCCGCCCGCGGGCACGTCGGTGACGCGCACCGACCCGGGGCAGATCGGCATCGCCCTCTCGGAGCGCAGGTGATCTAGATGTTGGAAGTTGGATGTTGGATGTTGGATGGCGCGCGGTTCTGCTGCCAAAGTTCGTTGGCGGAAGGTAGGGCATGGTGACCACGCCTTCCAAACAAGCGATCGTCGCCATCGTCGGCCGGCCGAACGTGGGGAAGTCGGCGCTGTTCAACCGGATGGTCGGAGGGCGCCCCGCTCTGGTGGAAGACCTTGCGGGGACGACCCGCGACCGCATCTACGGCGAAGTCGAATGGCGCGACCGCGAGTTCCAGGTGGTCGACACCGGCGGCCTCGAGCCCGACGTGCCCGGCACCTACACGCCGCTCATTCGCTCGCAGGTGGAATACGCGCTCGCCGAAGCGCAGCTTGTCCTCTTCGTGGTCGATTCGATTAGCGGGTCGACCGCCGCCGATCAGGAAGTCGCCGAGATGCTTCGCCGCTCGAACAAGCCGGTGCTGCTGATCGTGAACAAGGCCGAGAACCGCGAGCGTGAGGAGGCCGCCATCTCGTTCTACGAGCTGGGCGTTGGCGAGCCGATCCCGATCAGCGCGCACCACGGCCACGGCGTCGCTGATGTGCTCGACATGATCGTCGATACACTGCCGCCGTCCGAAGCCGAGGAGGCCGACGAGGGCCTGCGGCTGGCGATCGTCGGGCGGCCCAATGTGGGGAAGTCGTCGCTGCTCAATGCCATTCTCGGCGAGGATCGCGTCATCGTCAGCGAGGTGCCTGGCACAACGAGGGATGCGATCGACACGACGTTCGACTTTGAGGGACATCCCCTCGTGCTGATCGATACGGCCGGTCTGCGACGGCGAGGCTCGATCGAGCCGGGCGTCGAGAAGCATTCGACCCTGCGTGCGCGCCGCGCCCTCGAACGGGCGCAGGTCGCCCTTTGCCTCTTCGATCTCTCCGAGAGCTTCACGGCGCAGGATGCGCACGTGATCGGCTTCGCCCTCGATGCGGCACGTGGCGTCATCGTCGCCGCCAAGAAGTGGGACCTCGTGCGCGACGAGGAGTGGGATCAGGAAGCCTGGGAGAAGCGCCTTCGCTGGAAACTAAAATTCGCCTCGTGGGTGTCGATCCGCTTCATCTCGGCGAAGGAGGGCACCGGCATTCCGGAGCTTCTCGCCGAATGCGTGCGCGTCGGCGAGGAGAGACAGCGGCACGTCGATACGGGCGCGCTCAACCAGGCAGTGCGCCGGGCCGTCGCCGAGAAGCCGCCGCCGGCGCCGCCGAAGGGCAATCGCATCAAGCTGCTCTACGTCACGCAGGCGGAGGTCGACCCGCCGACCTTCGTCTTCTTCCTGAACGTGGCGTCGAATGTGCACTTCGGCTACCGACGGTACATGGAGAACGTCATCCGCCGGACCTTCGGGTTCGACGGCACAGCGATCAAGCTCGTATTCCGTGGCCGGAACGAGGAGTCGGACGAAGGCGCACGTACGCACGGCGTCGCCGCGCGGTACTGAGGCGGTGCTGTCCAAGCGAACTGGCCGTGTTTCAACGATGCGGTTGCTGGAGGAGACGAAGGCAGTGCACATCGCAACCCGACACGCTCGTAAACAGCTTCGAGGCGCTTGCCAGAGGTTGAGGCTGACCTCTTGACGCTCACGGTCTTCGGCGTCATCGCGGTCGGGTCGATGCTGCTCTTCTACGCACTGGAGGAGCGCGCGGCGATCGTTCTGCTGGCGTTCGCGGCCGCGTGCCTGGCGTCGTCGCTGTATGGGTTCCTGCAGGGCGCCTGGCCTTTCGGCGTGGTCGAGATCGTCTGGTCTGGTGTCGCGGCCCAGCGCTGGTACCGCCGCCGTTGATGCGCTGGCTGTATGCGTCACCGCGACCGTGCGGGCATGCGTTGACCTTTTACCGCCGCGGGCGTTCTCCTATCATGACACCCCTCGCCGTTTCAGGAGCCGGATGATCCTTCGACCCCAATTCTTGACAGCGTTCGCGCTGTGTTGTGTCGCTGTAGGCCTGTCGGCGTGCTCCCAATCGCCCGGTGGTCACGCCGCAGGCAGCGACATCGTCACAGCGTCACCCTCGCAGGCGGCTGCCCCTGTTGTCGTCGCCGCGCGCATGGTCTGCCGTCTCATCGCCGACAACCCCGACTCCGCCGTCGCGCAGGTGCGGGGCGCCGACGGCGCCGCCAGCGTCGTCGCCGGCGGCAGGAGCTACTGGCTGTTCGGAGACACGATCCGCAACGGCCCCGGCGGCCGGCAGGACGTGGTCCCGGCGGCGGTCGCGACGAGCACGGATGTCGAGGGCAAGGACTGCGTGCGCCTCGACTTCAAGAAGAGCGCGGGCGTCGCGCAGCCGCTCTTCCCTCCGGCGGAGGAGACGACCGCCTGGCCTGACGGCACCCTCGTCCTCGACGACGGCAGCATCGTGTTCTACATGGTGAAGGTGCGTCGCGATTCTCCGTTCGCCTGGCACGTCTCCTCTGTCGGGCTTGGACGCGTGGCCGCCGGATCCACCGACGGCGCCCGGACGGCGGAGACCATCTGGGACGCGAACAGCGGCTTCGGCGACCGGCTCGCCGGCGCGCGATCGCCCGTACGCGATGGGGCGGATGTCATCGTCTACCTGCGCACCGAGCGCGGCGCGAACTACGTGGCGCGCGCGCCGATCGACCGCCTGGCGGACGTCGGCGCGTACACCTACTGGGATGGAACGCGATGGCAACCGCGACCGCAAGCGGCGCAGCCGATATGGGCCGCGCCCGAAGGCGCAGAGGGCCTGCCCGCGGACAACGGAGTCTCGGTCACGTTCGACGACGCCAGCGGCAAGTGGCTGGCGATGTACAACGGACAACTAGCGACGGTCGCCGTCCGTACGGCGGAACACCCCTGGGGGCCGTGGTCGGAGCCGGTGACTTGGCTCGACTGCCGCCCGCTGGTCGAGGATGTCTATCCGTACTGCTACAGCGCGGAAGTACACAAGGAGCTGTCGTCGCACGACCCGTCGACGCTGTACGTGACGTTCTCGAGCCAGAAGCCATACGATGTCACGCTAGTGGAACTGCACCTCGGCGTGGCGATTCACGAGTGGAAGGATGCTGGTGGTGCGCTGCGCTTCGCCGCCGCATCGCCCGGCGCCGGCTTCACCGACCAGGGTGTCTCGTTCTACGCGTCGGGCCGCCAGGTCGACGGCCTCGCGCCAGTCTCCGTCTCAGGCGACGGCACGTACACCATCCGGCCGCCCACGGTACCGGGAGCACCTGCGTTCTACGTCTATGCGTCGGCCGACGGCGGCGCCATCCACACCCAGCCGGTGTACCGCTGGCGCCGCGATAGTCAGGAGGCGCTGTCGGTCCGGGATCGTCCGGGTTGGGATCGCGGGGGCATCGCGTTCTACGTCGTCTGTCCGCGATTGACCGCAGACAACGCCGCGTGCGGTTGAGCAGGAGGCCGCTCGCGATCAGTAGGCGTCGATCTCGCGCAGGCGTTCATCGCTGATGCCGAAATAGTGCGCGATCTCGTGCCGCACGACGTGCTCGATGCGAGCGGTCAGATCCGCTTCGTCCCGGGCGATCCGCTGGAGCGGTTCCCGGAAGATGACGATGCGGTCCGGCAGCATCATGTTGTACCCGGCGTGGCGCTTTGGAAGAGGCACGCCGCGATAGATGCCAAGGATCGTGCTGCCGGGCGGCGTGCCACCGCGGGCGTAGTCGTCCGGCTGCGCCCAATCCTCCACTGCGAACTCGAGGTTCGAGATGCGCTCGCGGAACGCCTCAGGCAGTCCCTGCACGGCGCGCATCACCACCGACTCGTACTCCGCGCGGTCGATCTCGTGCATCGTATGAGCCGCTACAGCGTCACGATGTCGGTGCGCCGCCAGAGGTACCAGGTACCCGCGCTGCGGTACGGGCGCCATCGCTCCGCTATCGCCTCCATCGCCGCCGGTTTTGGCGGCGCCGCAAGGCCGTAGGCGGAACGCATCGCGTTCTGCACGCCGAGGTCGCCTACGGGCAGCACGTCAGGCCGGCCGAGGCAGAAGAGCAGCAACATGTCGGCCGTCCAGCGCCCGATCCCCTTGACCTCGGTGACCATCTCGATCACGTCGGCATCGGAGGCGCGCCGGAGCGTCTTGTCGTCGAGCGCTCCGGAGGCGAATCGTTCCGCCAGGCTGCGCATGTAGCCGGCCTTCTGGCGCGAGACGCCTGCGGCTCGCACCGCTTCATCGGAAACCAGCGCCAGTTCGTCGGGCGACGGAATGCCGCCAAAGATCGCCAGAAAGCGGCGCTCGATCGCAGCTGCGGCTGCGCCAGCGAGTTGCTGGTACAGGATCGAGCGAAGCAGTTGTTGGTACGGCTCGCCGCGGACCTCGATGGCGTACTCGCCCACGCCATCGATAACCTCTTTCATCACGGGATCGACGGCCGCGAGATGTTGCTGCGCCGCTTCCGCGTCGTAGGGGAGGCGGCGTTTGCGCATCTGCGAGCGCAGGTTGGCCTTGGCAGGCGAGGGAGTTGGTTCGGGCCCCGCGTTCGTCGGCAAGGCGCTACTTGCTGCTCCACATGCCGGCGGCGGCCAGGTCGATGGACGCCAGCGCTTCGGCGAGCGCGGCGTTCACCTCGGAATCGCCGTCCGTCTCGATCCGCCCGATGAGGCTGCCGAGGTATTCCCGGACGGCTTCCAGGCGGTCCACCACTTCCTCCGCGGTGGCGCCGTCGAGGGGCTCTTCTCGCGCCGCGATCGAGCCTACGGTCATCGACGCTTTGCGCTCCGCATGCACCACCAACTGGAGGACGTCGGGCCGCGCATAGTGTCCGGCGATGTCGCGCGAATGCTTCTCGCGGAGGGCCACTTCAAGGTCGATCTCGGCGTAGAGGGTCTCTTCCTTGTCGTAGATCGGGCCCGCGAGGTACTCCCCATCGGGGCCGATGATCCCGCTTCCACCGTTTGCGCGCAGATGATCGCCTTCGAGCGCGGCCGGCATCGAACCGGGCGTGACAAGCCCGCAGGATGACACGACGAAGCAGGCGCCCTCGAATGCGTACTGTCGCATGCCAAAATCGATGTGGTTGTTCTGGTGCGAGAATGCGGGCCACGTCGCGCAGTGCACTTGCTCGCCCTGCGCGTAGAGCGCGTACTTGGCGAGCGTCATCTCGTGCTCCCAGCAGATCAGGCCGCCGAGACGGCCCAGCGGCGTATCGAGCACTGACAGGTCGCTCCCGTCGCCCATCCCCCAGATCGTTCGCTCCGTGAACGTGGGCATGAGCTTGCGGTGCCGGTGGACCACCTCACCAGTCGGCGCGAAGTAAAGCATCGTGTTGTAGAGGGTGCCGCGGCTGACCGTGCATCGCTCGTTGATGCCGATGACGACGTAGGCGTTTGCCTGGCGGGCGGCTTCTCCCAGCCTGTTCGTTGAGGCGGAGGCAACTTCCACTGAATTCTTCCAGAGTTCGGCGAAGGTGTTGCCCGAAAACACGCCGGGCGACGCATGCCAGAAGGGGTATCCGGGCACCCACGTCTCGGGAAAGACGATAAGGTCCGCGCCCGCGCTGGCCGCATCGGAGATCAGGTCGCAGGCTTTCTCAACGGTCGCGTCGCGGTCGAGAAACAGCGGCGCTGCCTGCACGGCGGCTGCGGTGAACTTCGGCAGCGTGTCGCCCATGGGCTCCTCCCGCGTCTACGATGCATGCGCGTTGAGCCGCAACTATACCACGCTGACTTCGGCCCACGGCGTTGGAGAGCACATGCAGGCGCGTCCGCAAGATCACCAATGATCGCCAAGCGGGCCGCGCGTTGTCGGACGGGGCAGATGTGACGTACCGGCTACGCTGCGAGGCCGCCGAAGCTGGTCCGCGCCGGCGCCGGATCTTCCTGCATGTCGACAAAGTACGAGTGGCAGGCGGCGTCGAGGTGGCGGCGCGTAAACGCCGGTGACTCATCGTGGTACATGCAGATATCGACGACGAGCTCCATGATGTCGCGCGGATGGCATCCCTTGAAGCCGCGCCCGGTGCGGTCGTAGTACTCGTCGATGAGGTAGAGAGCGGCGTCGGTGTCCAGCGGCATCTCGCGTTGCTGGCAGACGCGGGCGAGGATCTCGAGAAACTGCTCGCGCGTGGGGTCGGGGATCTCGATCTTGTGGCGGATGCGGCGAAAGAACGCCTCATCGCCGAGCTGGGAGGGCCGGAGGTTCGTCGAAAAGATCAGCAGCACGTCGAACGGCACTTCCACCATGTCGCCCGTGTGCAGGGACAGGTGGTCGATGCGCTCCTCCATCGGCACGATCCAGCGGTTGAGCAGCTCCTTCGGCTGGATCATCTGGCGCCCGAAGTCGTCGACGATGAGAATGCCACTGTTCGCCTTCCACTGCAGCGGCGCGATGTAGAACTGCGACTGCGCGGCGTAGCGGAGCTCCAAGTCCTTCAGCGTCAACTCGCCGCCGGCCGTGATCATCGGCCGCCGCGCGACGACCCAGCGCCGGTCGCGTCTGCGCTCGGCGCCGCCGTTGACGGGCGCGTCTGATGCGCGGCGCTCCATCTGCTTTTCTGTCGGGATCTCGTGGTGGACGCGCGGGTCGAAGACCTTGACGATGATGCCGTTGAGGTCAATCGCGTACGGGATCAACACCTCGCCCGGCAGCATCCGGCCGATAGCGCTGGTGATCGTGCTCTTGCCGTTGCCCGACCCGCCGTACAGCAGCATCGAGCGCCCGGAATTGACCGCCGGTCCGAGGGCGAGGCCGACCTGCTCGGCGAGCACGAGATGTGAGATTGCCTGCTCGACCGACTGCGAGCTGATGCGTACCGAACGCACGGATTGCTTCTTCAGCACTTCGAGATACACCTCGAAGGGCACGGGCGCCGGCCCGATGTACTGGTTGCGGCTCAGCGCCTCCTCCGCCTTCTCCAGCCCTTTGCCGGAGAGCGAATACTGATAGAGCTGCTCGCCCATCCCGGAGCTCCCGACCACTTCCGCGAGCTGCTCCCGCTTCATGAAGGCAAGCACCTCCTCGAGCACGGGAAAGCTGAGGGCGAGCTGGGCGGCGATCTGACGCGCCGCCGGTCGGCCGGCGAAGTAGATGGACTTCACGACGAGATCCAGCATCATCGAGAAGTCGAGCCCGGTTTCCTCGATGGTCTGCGGTTGAGGCACGAACGGCGCTGCCGTGTCATCCGTCGCGGCGGCGTCGAGGAGGGTGGGAGTGTCGGCCAGGGATGTGCGCAGACCGCCGGCGATCTCGGTCGTCATGAGGTGCACTCCGAAGCGCGCGCGTTGCTCACGTCTGCTCCCACTACTGTGTCCGAGCGGGTTCGTCCCGGTCGCATGGAGACGGAAAGAGCCGCGGCCCTTCGGATGCCCTCCGAAAGGAATATCGGTTGGCGCCGAGAAAGCTGCACTTAGGGGAGGCGGCGATGAGAGGGAGGGCGGTTCGGCGGGAAATGGGTTGGGGCCAGAGGACGCCAGCCAGGCCCCGCCTCCTGAACGCGCGTCCCCTGGACCCGTAGCCCCGATGTGAGGGCCTTTGCAGAGCAAAGGCGCGATCTGGCGCGCGACGAAAAAGCGCGCCCTGGAACTGCTTCGGACTTGCGTGCCCTAGCATCCGTGCTTGGCGCGCGGTACCGCTCAGCGCGGCCCACATTCTGTCGATACTGCCTTGTGAAGTGCGACGGCCCCGGAGGGATCGGCGTGCCACTGGCCGAACGCGCGCTTCAAGTGGGTCGATTCTGGCATCCGGCGGACCGGTTGTCAAGAGTCGACGAGACGAACTTTACACAAAAATGGAAGGCCCGCTGTTCGCCGCATCTGCGAGTAAGCGGACACACAAGATCGAGAGGATCCGACGGCGAACGCATCGATAACACTGGCACGGATCATGGTCCTCGTCATCGCTCTCGTGGGCGTGTTGACGCTATCGCTGGCGCACGCCCAGCAGCCCTCGACGCTGCGCGCGGACATCGTAAGCATCAAGGACGGCGACTACCCGAACGCCCGCGCGCTGGTCAACCTCGACGACCGGTCCGGCGCCGCGATCGCCGGCCTGAAGACGGCGGACTTCACCGCCACGGTGGACGGCAAGCCCGCCGCCGTCGTTTCCGCCGACCTCGCATCGAGCCAGAACATCCTACTCGATGTGCTGTTCGTCATCGACACCAGCGGCAGCATGGGCGGCGAGCCGATCGCGCGGGCGAAGGAGGCGGCGAAGGGATTTCTCACCGGGCTCGTGCCCGGCGACCGCGTGGCGCTGTTCAGCTTCGCCGACCAGGTGCAGTCCGTGCAGGACTACACGACCGACCGCAAAGCGATGACCGACGCGATTGATGGGCTGGTTGCCCGCGGAAACACCGCGCTCTATCAAGCCACGGCGAACACCGCGATCAAGGTCAATACATCGGTCGCGAGCCGCCGCGCGGTGATCTTCCTCAGCGATGGCGCGCAGGACGGCGTGCCGCTGACGATCGGACGCGATCAAGCAATCGGCGCCGCTGGTGGGATCGGCGTGCCCTTCTTCACCATTGGTGAGGGCCGCGACATTGACCGGGCGTATCTGAAGCAGCTAGCCGAGGTCACGCACGGTCGCTACCTCGAAGCGCCCGATCCGAAAGACCTGTCGGCGCTCTACGCCGGTGTCGGGCAGTTGCTTCATTCGCAGTACATCGTCAGCTTCGACGCCTCGGCGGCGGTCGCGACAGGGTCGCAGGTGTCGATCGGCGTCGCGCACTCGGGGTCGTCCGTGATCGCGGCCGCGGCGTACACCCCGGGCGCCGGCTTTTTCCCTGTCCCGATCACAATCAAGGGACTGGCCGCCGGCGAATCGCTGACGACGGCGCGGACGATCACCGTCGATGCGGGCGCAAGCGGCGCCGGTACGCGCGTCTCGTTTCACGTGGATGGCGTCAGGGTCTTCGAGACGGTGGACCCGCCGTACGCCTGGATGTTCGATCCGCGATCATTCACTGGCGGATCGCACGTGCTCTCCGTGGGCGCCCAGACGGGCGGCCGGAGTTCTGAGGCATCCGTGCAGTTCTCCTCGGTAGTTCCGGTGATTGTGCCGGCGGCCGGCGGTGGCTCGAGCACGCCGCTCGTCTTCATCGGCGCCGCGGTGGGGGCTATCATCGCGATTATCGTGTTCGTCGTGGCGCGGGTGCGCGTCGCGCGGCGAGGAGACGCTCCGGACATCGGCCGCGTCGTGCCGTTCGCCAAGCCAATCCTGACCCGCGGCGGCCCCGCCGACGCTCCCGATGATTCGGCCCCGGACGAAGCCGTCGGTGAGGCGCTTGGCATATTGATCTCGCGCGCCGGATCAGACCTGGGGAGCGAGTACAGCGTTGGCGCCAGCCCGGTCAGCATCGGTTCCGGCGCGCGCTGTGCAGTGCGCGTTCCTGACCCGGAGCTTACGGCCGAGGAGGCGCGCATCTGGATCCGCAAGGGCCAGCTGATGGTCCACAAGATGACGCGGCTGACAGCGATGGTGACCGACGGATCGAGCGGCGGCTGGCAGATCCTTGAATCCGGCGACACGTTCGCGATCGGCCAGCACACATTCGAGTTCCGGCTGCTGCCTCCGCCGCTGGCGGGCGAAGAGACCGTGCCGCCGAGCGTCCGGCGCGCGCCGGAGCCGCCCGCGCGGCCGAGCACCCAGATGCCCTCATCGAGCGTTTCCGAGCTGATGCCGCGCAGCGACTGATACGCCGTCTGGCGGCCTCTCGGCCGACAATCCATTCGCCCGCCCCCTCCGCCCTCAAGCTTCGTCCGCACTCTGCCGATTCTCATTGGGACGCAAACGCACCCGTAGGTGACTTCACCATCGACGGCGCTCATTTGTCCCGAATGTGCGCGGCGTCAGTTCGGGGAGTGCAAGGGCATATGGTCAGCGTCAACTCCTCCGTCCCGCGCGCGAACGACGACCTTCCGCTCGTCCTGCGTGCCATCCAGAAGGACCAGGAGGCGTTCGGCGAGCTGTACGACCGCCACGTGGTCCGCGTCTACCGCCACATCTATTACATGGTGGGCAACGCCGCCGAGGCAGAGGATCTGACAGCACAGGCGTTCCTGCGCGCCTGGGAGGCGATCGAGCGATATCAGGTGCGGGGAGCGCCCTTCGTCTCGTGGCTGCTGCGCATCGCCCACAATCTCGGCGTGAGCTACCTCCGCTCCAAGCGCGAGTCATCGGAACTCCACGACGGCATCGTCGAGCACAAGTCCGACCGCGACCCAGAATCGGCCTACGAGCGGACCGCCGAGGAGGAACTGGTGCGGGAGGCGATTCTGACGCTGCGGGAAGAGCAGCGCCAGGTGATCATCCTCCGTTTCATCGAAGATCTGGATTACCGAGAAGTAGCGGAGATTATCGGGAAGAGTGTGGCCGCCATCCGGGTGATCCAGCATCGCGCCCTCAATTCACTCCGGAAAACAATGAAGCAGGTGGACCCGGCGACCTGATCGGGGTCGAACATGGCTATGTCAGCCAGTGAGACGGCATGGCTTTGGGGAAGCGGCATTCAGGAGCTTCGACCTCAGGGGACGTAAAGCGGCACGGCGCGAGGCCGATACCTATACAGCTTAGTTCGCCCCCAACCGGGCGATCGCGACGTTGGGAGAATTGCTATGGCACGAGCAGCGACCGGATCAGCGCGTGGCCGGACGAATCGTAAGTTCCTCATTGTGGCAGTCTTGTTCGGCGCGCTGACCGCCGTACTGTTCTACGCCTTGACTTCGCGGGGCGGCACGTCGAGCTCGTCAAGTGGGTCGGCGGGCGACGTCCAGGTAGTCGTGGCGAAGAGGATCATTCCCCAGCGCACGACGATCACGCAAGACCTGCTCGAACTCAAGAGCGTGCCGCTGAGCGCCTCCGCGACGGGCTCCTTCCCGGACATCAAGAGCGTCGTGGGCAAGGTCACCCGCTTCCCGATCTCGGCCAACCAGCAGGTCACCGCGGAGGCGATCGTCGACACGACTCCGGGCGCGACCGCTGGTCTCTCTGGCGTCGTGCCCGTGGGCCAGCGCGCGGTGTCCATCCAGGCGTCGCAGATCATCAGCGCGGGCGGGCTCATTCTTCCGGGTGACTTCGTGGACCTCGTCTGGTCGTGGCCGAAGACGGAGCCGCTGACCAGCAAGACGATCCTGCGCAACGTGCAGATCGCGGCAGTGGCGCAGGCGATCGTCAACTCCGGTCCGGCGCCGACGGCAGCGGGTACCGCAACGGCGGGCGCGCCCGTGGCCGCTGACGCCGCCGCCAAGCCGGTGCCCGACGCCGTCACGCTGACGCTGCTGCTTTCGGAGCCGGACGCGCAGAAGGTGTTCCTGGCCGAGCAGAATGGCACGATTCGCGCGACGCTCCGAAACAAGGGCGATCAGGATGTCGCCGACAGCGGCGTTGCGGACGTCGCCCAGCTCGTGCCAATCGATACCGTGAAGGCCTTGCCCGACGAGTTGCGCCCGCCGAACTTCCGCCGGTAGCAGGGCAGTCGAAGGAACGAAGAGTCTTTTCGAACGCAACGGGCGATACCCGTAGGAGACGCAACCGATGGCGAGGAATCCAGAGATCGTCACCGTAGACCCGGACCTCGGGAGCCGGGCCGAGACGAAGCGCGCCGTGCAGCTTGCCCACTTTACGGTGGTCGGTGAAGCGGGGTACGGCGTCGAGGCTGTGACGGTGGCGAAGGAGACGCCGCCGGATGCGTTCCTGATCTCCTTCGAGGAGCCGATCGCACTCGCCGTCCAGACGATCGAGTCGCTGGCCGACGCCGTGCCGAACGCGCCCACGATCGTCTACTCATCGCTGGCGGACGCGCAGTCCGTGCGGCGGGCGATGCTGGCGGGCGCCCGGGACTTCATCATCAAGCCGCTCAAGCCCGAAGATTTGAGCCGCGCGGTGTACGGCGTGCTCGAGCAAGAAGAGCGCAAGCGCATGCGCAGCGAGGGCCTCACGTCGGAGACCGCCGCGCGCGGCACGGTGCTGACGGTGTTCGGCGCCAAGGGCGGCATCGGCAAGACAACGATCTCGACGAACCTGGCCGTGACGCTGGCAAAAATCACGGGCGCCAGCGTCTGTTTGCTCGATATGGACACGCGCTTCGGCGACGTCGCGATCATGATGGATGTGGCGGTCGAAGCGAGCATTGCCGACGTCGCCCGCCGCATCGAGGACATCGACCGCGACAAGATCCGCGACTACCTGGTCAAGCACCAGAGCGGCGTGTCAATTCTGCCGGCGCCCCTGCACCCGACCGAGTGGCGCAACATGACGCCGCAGCACATCGAGAAGATCGTCGAGCTGCTCGCGCAGACGCACGATTACGTCGTCATCGACACCCCCGGCACGTTCAACGAGCTGATTGCAGCGACGCTGGAGATGGCGAACCTGATCCTGCTGGTGACGAGCATGGACATCGCGAGCATCAAGGACACCGCGCTCGCGCTGGAGATGCTGCGCGCCGCGGCCGTGTCCGAAGACAAGGTGAAGCTCACGATCAACCACTCGACGGCGGCGAACACGCTGCGCGAGGAGGATGTGTCGCGGGTGCTGGAGTACGAGGTGTTCTGGCGCATCCCGCATGACTTGAGCGTGTCCAGCAGTACGCAGCTCGGTCAGCCGATTGTAATGGCGAAGCCGTACGCGCGCGTGTCCCGGGCGATCATCGACCTCGCGCACGCGCTGACCGGCACCAAACAAGAGAAGCGCGGATTCCTGGACCGGTTCCTGGGGCGGTCCGCCTAGGACACCCAGCCGCGAAGACGGGCGCGTGGCGCCAGCACATAGCCGGAGGACAGCAGCATGAGTCAGTTCCAGTGGCAGTCGCGGAAGGGCCAACCGCCAGGGGCGGGCGCGAACGGGACGTTCAACCGGCCGAACCAGCTTTCCCAGAATGTGGTCGCGCTTAACGAGCTCAAATTCACGCTGCACCAGCGGCTCATCGAGGAGCTGGACCCGAACAAGCTCGAAGGTCTGGGCAAGGACAAGGCCCGCGAGGCCGTCGAGCAGGCTGCCCGCACGCTCGTCGCGCAGGAGATGCCCGGAATCGTCGGCACCACGCGCGACGAGCTGGTCTCCGCCGTCGCGGATGAAGTGCTGGGCTTCGGCCCGCTCGAGCCGCTGCTGCGCGATGCCAACATAACGGAAGTGATGGTGAACGCGCCCGACACAATCTTCTATGAGAAGGAAGGCCGGTTGTACCTCAGCTCGGTGCGCTTTCGCGATGACCAGCACATCATGCGTATCGTCGAGCGCATCGTCGCTCCCCTCGGACGCCGTGTCGATGAGTCGTCGCCGATGGTGGATGCGCGTCTACCTGACGGGTCGCGTGTCAATATCATCATTCCGCCGGTGGCGCCGAAGAGCCCGACGGTGACGATTCGAAAATTTCGCTCGGACAAGATGACGTTCAGCGACCTGGTCGCGACCGGCGCGCTAACGAACGAGCTTGCGGAGTTCTTCCGCGCCTGCGTGCAGGCGAAACTCAACATCATCATCTCCGGCGGCACCGGATCGGGTAAGACGACAATGCTCAACGCCCTCTCGTCGTTCATCCCGGATACCGAGCGCATCGTCACCATCGAGGACCCGACGGAGCTCCAGCTTCAGCAAGGGCACGTCGTCACGCTCGAGGCGCGCCCGCCATCGCTGGAGGGGCGCGGTGAGGTGACGCAGCGCGACCTCGTGCGCAACTCGCTGCGCATGCGGCCCGACCGCATTCTCGTCGGTGAGGTGCGTGGCGCCGAAGCGTTTGACATGCTCCAGGCGATGAACACGGGCCACGAGGGGTCGCTGGGCACCGTCCACGCGAACACGCCGCGCGACGCCCTCTCCCGTATCGAGAACATGGTGATGATGGCCGGGTTCGAGCTGCCGGTGAAGGCGATTCGCGAGCAGATGCAGTCGGCGATCCATCTCGTCATCCAGATCGCCCGCTTCCCGGACGGAACACGAAAGGTGACGGCCGTCGCGGAGGTCTCCGGCATGGAAGGCCAGGTCGTGACGATGCAGGACCTGTTCCGCTTCGAGCAGACCGGCGTCGACACCGATGGACGCATTTTGGGAGAACTGCGCACGACAGGCATCCGGCCGCGGTTCTCGGAGAAATTCGAGGTCTCCGGCATTCATCTTCCGGCGGACCTCTTTGCGATAGCGGGGTTGTAGTCATGGATCCACTGGCGGCAGTTGCCGCGTTGTCCGCGATGGTGACGGTCGTGATTGGGCTGTTTGCGTTCTACGGGTCCGCGGTGCCTTCATCCGCCGCCGTGCGCGGCAGGTTGAACGGACTGATGTCCGGTACGTCCGTGATCGAGAGCGGGAACGCGGTCGCCCTCAAGAAATCCGGTAGTGAGGGCCGGCCCTTCAGCGGTCTGCTCAGCGGCGGGCTGAGCGAGACCCTCGCGCTGCAGCTCGAACGCGCCGACCTGACGATCTCACCGGGCGAGTTTGTGATGCTGCGCCTCGCGCTGGCGCTCGCCGGATTTGCCGTGCCGCTGTTCATTCTTGGCGTGGGCGCCACCGGCGTGCTCGTCGGGATTGTCGCGGCATTGATCGGCTACAACCTGCCAAAGTGGTACCTCAACCGCCGCCGCAAGGGCCGGGTGAACAAGCTCAACGCGCAGCTCCCGGAAGCCTTGACGATGATCTCGAACTCGCTCAAGGCGGGGTTCGGTCTGCTCCAGGCGATGAACGTCGCGGCCGAACAGATGAGCCACCCGATCTCGACCGAGCTTGGGCGGACGATCCACGAGATGAACATCGGTTCGAGCGCGGAAGAATCCTTGCTCGGACTGAGCGAGCGCTCCGGCAGCTACGATCTGGACATCGTGGTCACCGCGATCGTCGTACAGCGCTCCGTCGGCGGAAACCTCGGCGAGATTCTGGACACGGTGGCGGAAACGATGCGTGAGCGCATCCGCATCCGCGGCGAGATCGCGACGCTCACGGGCCAGCAGATGTTGACAGGCATCGTCATCGGCCTACTGCCGGTAGCGCTCGGTCTTGGCTTTACGGTGCTCAGTCCCGGTTACATCGACCCGCTCTTCCACACGCTGGTCGGCAAGCTGATGCTGGCCGTCGCAGTGGTGCTGGAGACGGTCGGTATCATGATCATCCAGCGCATTCTGAACATCGAGGTGTAGAGGATGATTTTGATCGCCACGATCTTCCTGTTCTTCACGGTGGTCTTTCTCGTACTAGGCCTGACATCCGGTGGCCAGACGGCCGGCGCGGTCGCCGCCAGGGAGCGGCTGGAGGGCTTTAGGCGCGGCGCCCAGGACCTGCCGATTTCGCCGCAACGTGACGCCTTTGGGACGCGCGTGCTGGGGCCGCTGGCCGGCGGCGTCGCCAATGCTGCGGGCAACCTGCTTCCGAAGTCGCTCTTGACTGGCGTCGAGAAGAAGCTGGTCGTCGCCGGCGAGCCGATGACGATGACGGGCTTCCTCACGATGGTCGTCATCTCGAGCGTCGCCTCGACGGGCATGGGCGTGCTGATTCTCTCTGTCGCCGGCGCGTCGATCGGGAAGATCCAACTCGGACTCTGTGCAGTGCTGATGTTGGTCGGCTTTTATCTGCCGTTCTACCTCATTGGCTCGCGCGCGCGCGCGCGCCAGAACGCGATCATCAAGAGCCTTGCCGACGCCTTTGATCTGATTACGACGTGCGTGGAGGCGGGCCTCGGCCTCGACGCCGCGCTCGCCCGCGTTTCGGAAAAGGTGGCGGGGCCGTTTGCGCAGGAACTGAAGCGTTCACTACGCGACGTTTCGCTGGGCAAGACGCGCCGAGACTCGTTGAAGGAACTCGGTGAGCGCACGGACGTGCCGGACCTCATTCAGTTCACAAACGCGGTCATTCAGGCCGAGGCGATGGGCTCGTCCGTGGGTACCGTGCTGCGCGTACAGGCGGATCAGCTCCGCGTGCGCCGGCGTCAGCGCGCCGAAGCGGCGGCGTA
This sequence comes from Dehalococcoidia bacterium, assembly GCA_038227375.1. Lineage (GTDB taxonomy): Bacteria > Chloroflexota > Dehalococcoidia > DSTF01 > JACRBR01 > JALYKW01. Next base: position 24,201 of record JBBRPY010000007.1, on the reverse strand, counting down.
CAAGGCGCCAGTGAAGATGCTCTTTCCGCTGGTGCTGTGCATTTTTCCGACGCTCTTCATCGTCATTCTTGGCCCGGCGATCATCACGATCATGAACGGCTTTCCCAAGTAGGGCTGGCCTCACCCCTTGCACCTCTCCACAGGTGGAGAGGTGAGCTCAGGTGCCAGACCCGTGCGCCAGCGGTACGAGACCAGATCCTGGAACCGCCTCAGCCGCGGTCAGGCCACGCTTCTCGACGTGCTAATCTGCTTCATGCGAAGCGGCATCCGTCCCTGCCACGGCGGGTGACCGGCTGAGACGCGCAAAGAGCACCACCACCCGTTCGGAGGCCCCCATGTTTGTCGCCATGAACAACTTCAAGGTCGCGCCTGGGAAGGGCGAAGAATTCGAGCAGATCTGGAAGACCCGCGACTCCCATCTGCGCGGCGTGCCGGGTTTTGTCAGATTCTCGCTGCTCCGCGGTGATGCCGAGGGCGAGTACATCAGCCACAGCACGTGGCAGGACCGCGACGCCTTCACGAAGTGGACGCAGAGCGAGGCCTTCGTCGCCGGGCACCGCCAGGGCGGCTCGCTGATGGGTGTGCTGCAAGGGCCACCCGCGGTCAAGCTCTACGATGCGGTCATCGAGCAGGAGTTCGCGACGCCCTAGCTCGCGGCCGAGCCGGCCCCCGAATTTGGCGTGCTGTTTTGCGCTCGCCGCGGTCTCTTTGGACGGACCACGGGCGCCGAGTACGTGCGGGCGAGGCGCACCGCCTCGCGCCGCAGTTCTTCGCGCAGCTCCGCGGGCGCGAGCACTTCGACGCGGTCGCCCCAGCTGCGCACCCAGCGGCCAATCTCCATCAAACTCGCGACGCTGACCGTGAGCATGCAACCGCCATCGGCCAGGTCTTCCACCTCCTGCGATGGGTGCCAGCGCGACTCCTTCACGCGCCAGGTGACGTCGGGCGTGAACCGCAGCTTTACGATGCACCCCTCGCCGAAGATGATCCCCCACGCGGACGCCAGAAGCTGGTCGATGTCGGTGTTCGATGGCATTTCGAACGTCGCTGGCAGCTTCTCGGCCGAGACGATGCGCTCAATCTTGAACGTCCTGATCTGTTCGTGCGTGCGGGAATAGCCGATGAGGTACGTCGCAAATCCGGCCGCGCTCGGCTCGAGAAAGTACGGCTCAACGGTAACTTCCTTCGAGCGGCTCTTGCCGGCGGAACGATAGAGCAGCCGCAGCACCCGATGGCGCGCCCACGCCTCGGTGACCGTCGTCATGTTGCGCGAAAACGTGGGGTCGATCCTGCGCTCCGATATCGCATCCGCCGCCGCGCGCACCTGGTCGCGGACGCCATCGGGCATGATCTCGGCCAGCCGCTTGAGGGCCGTCACCGCGTGCTGGTCCCCCTCATCGCTGTGGCGGAGAAAGAGCCGCGTGGCGATGAGGATGGCGCGCGCTTCCTGCAGTGAGATGTCCAACGGAGACAAGCGCTCGGGACGCATCAGCGCCCAGCGGCCATTGTCCTCCGTGAGCGGCAGAACGTACTCCGTTTGCAGCACGAGCAGGTCACGCTGGATCGACCGCGTGCTCATACCCGTTTGAGCGGCGAACTCCTTGACGGTGTAGCCCAGCCTGCGGGACTTCAGCAGGTCCTGGATCTCGATCAGCCGGACAGAACGGCGATGCGGTGTCATGGTGCTATCATCGTACGCAAGTCCCGCGCCCTTCGGAAGAAACACCACGATGGCATGGCGCCAGCCGCGAGGACCGGCGTGCGTCGGCGCGTCACGGAGGTTAGAGCTTGAAGGGCAATGCGCTGCGGCTCCTGTTCCTCGTCGCAACAGCGCTATTGATGCCGCTAGTCGCAGGCGTACGGGCGGACGCCGCCGTCCCGGCGCGCACGGGGCCTGTGCTGCTGGGCACTGCCTTCCAGTACGGCGCGATCCAAACTGACCCGGCGTACACGACGCAGCTCCTGTCTCACAACTTCAAGGTGCTGACTCCGGAATGGGAGCAGTACATGGACCAGGTGGAGACCTCGCCAGGGGTCTTCGACTTCAGCAAGCCCGATGCGATGCTCCAGTTCGCCCAGAGCAACGGCCTCCAGATGCGCGGGCACGTGCTCATCTGGGGTCTTCAAGTGCCGGCCTGGCTTACGAACCCGGCGACGCCATGGACCCGCGCGACGCTCCTCGCGGTGATGAACCAGTGGATCACCACGGCGATGAATCGCTACGCCGGAAGCATTCACGAGTGGGACGTCGTGAACGAGCCGCTCAATGATGATGGGACGTACAAGCAGAACATTTGGCAGCAGGTGATCGGCAACGACTACATCGAGCAGGCGTTGGTGATCGCGCACGCCGCAGATCCGACGGCACGTCTCTACATCAACGAGTACAGCACCGAGTGGCTCTGGCCAAAGTCGGACGCCCTGTACGCGATCGCTCAGGACTTCGCAGCCCGAGCCGTCCCGCTCGACGGGATCGGATTTCAGGTGCATTCGGACACGCGGTGGCCGGCGGCGTACTCCGACCTGCTGGCGAACATGACGCGGCTCGGCAACCTTGGTCTGCGCACCGACATCACGGAGATGGATGTGGGGACATCGCACTATCCCGGGACGCAGGCACAGAAGTATGAGGCGCAGCGGGTGATCTACGACGACGCGGCCCGCGCCTGCCAGGCCGCCCCTTCGTGCTGGGCGTTCACGACATGGGGCTTCACCGACAGCTACACCTGGCTCGGTACGTCGGAGTCCCCGCTGCCGTTTGACACAAGCTATCAGGCGAAGCCGGCGTGGGCCGCAATCACCTCGCGCCTCGCCCCGGCGAGCGTGGGCGGCATCTCGGATCCGATCGATGCGAGCGCGCTGCAAGCAGCTACGCGCGGTCCATCGCCCGCGCACGGTGTGTTGTATCGGTTGGCCGGCGTCGCCACCGCGCTTGCGGCGGCCACGATCGCGTTCGCAGCGGCGCGGAGATGGACGCGCCGTTCAGCGATCTAGTCGAGCGCATGGGGGTGGCCCGCTTGCGCTGATCTGCAGGCAACACCTCCGGGCTCGTCTCGGCCGATCGCCGCGGCGATCACAGCCGCAATTCGTAAACCACGCCGCCGAGTGGGCGGGTGGTTTCGACGAAGCCCAGCGTGCGGTAGAAGCTGTTGGCGTCGTCCCGGTCTTCGTTCGTCGCGAGCGTGATCCGTCCGCAGCCGCGATGCCGCGCATGCTCGAGCAGCGCGCGCACGATCGCCGTGCCGATGCCGCGCCGCCGATGCGACGCCGCACAGGACATCCGCACGATCCGGGCGACGCCGTTCTCCGGTGACATCAATGCTCCGGTGGCGACGATCGCCCCGCCTTCGCACGCAAGCAGGAAGTCCGCCTCGCGGTAGCTGGAAGCGATCTCGTCGAGGTCGGTGTTGATGCGCTCGTCGATCGTCCCGAAATGCTCGCCAAGACCACGCAAGATCAGCCATCTCACGGCGTCTTGATCCGCCGCTTCGAACCGTCTGATCGTGACCGAGGGACCGGCCGCCTTGCTCAAAATGCGATCACGCTGCGGGCGACTTCTCCGGCGCGCAGGGCATCGAACGCATCGTTGATGCCCGTCAGTGGATACCTTCGCGACACCAGCTCATCAAGTTTGAGCTTGCCGGACATGTAGAGGTCGATGATCCGGGGCATGTCAACGCGCGGGCGCGCCGAGCCGTAGACACACCCCTTCAGGACCTTTTCGGACAGGAATGCCGTCGCGCTCACGGTGACCTCGGAGCCGAACGGCGCCATGCCGACGACAATCGCCTCGCCGCCGCGCCGCACCATGTCGAATGCCTGTGTGATCGCGGAGGGCAGCCCGATCACCTCGAAGGCGTAGTCCGCGCCGCCGTGCGTCAGTTCGCGGACGGCGTTCACGGCGTCGTCGCTGGACGCGTCGATGACGTGCGTGGCGCCGAACATCTTCGCCATCTCGAGTTTGCCTGCACGCACGTCGATGGCGATGATCTGTGCGGCGCCGGCAAGCGCGCATCCCTGGATCACGTTCAGCCCGACGCCGCCGCAGCCGATCACCGCGCAGCTGCTTCCCGGTTGGACGCGCGCGGTGTTGATGGCGGCGCCGATGCCCGTCATCACGCCGCAGCCGATCAGCGACGCGCGGTCGAGGGGCATGTCGTCGCGAATCTTCACCAGCGCGCCTTCAGGCACCACCATGTATTCGGCAAAGGCCGACATGCCCAGGAACGGCGCGATCACGCGGTCGCCAATGTGCATCGTGGGCGCCGTCAGCCGCCCATCGGCGCAGAGATTCGGGCGGCCGATGCTGCAGTACGCGCATTTCCCGCAGGAGGCGACGAAGAGGAGGATCACGTGGTCGCCCGCCGCAAATCCCGTGACGCCCGCACCCACCTGCTCGATCACGCCGGCGGCCTCGTGGCCGAGCACGGCCGGCAGGCGCATCGGCCATGCGCCGTCGATGAAGTGCAGGTCGCTGTGGCAGATTCCGGCGGCGGCGGTCCGCACCAGCACCTGCCCGGGCCCGGGGTCGTCGAGGGTGATCTCCTCGATTGGCATCGCCTGCTTCACTTCGCGGAGGACTGCTGCCTTCATCTGGTTCTCCTGGCCGCTATGCCCACGGCGCTACATCATCGTTGCGCACCATGTGCTGGATCTCCCCGAAGCGGATGCCATCGATGCGGCCGTCCGCGCCGCGCGTCAGCAGGACGGGCGCGGGATCGCCATCCGGCGCGTACGCGGCGCACATCAGCGGGTCGGACGGATCGCTCGGGAGCAGCGGGACGCCGCGCTTCCAGACTCCACGGCGGGAGCGGATCGCCAGCGCGTCGCCGGCGGCGGTGATCTGGATGCGGCCGAGGTTCGTGCTCGGCCGGAAGTTCGTCAGCTTGCCGGGAGTGCATTCGTAGACTCCAGGCGCCGCGGCGACAACCCCCGCGTCGGCGGCGACCGCAGGGGCTGATGGCGCAGGCGCGTTGAACAGCGCGCGCTCGATCCGGGCGTAGACCGGCGCCGGGGTGTCGAGCATGACGTTCATGTGCACGATGAGCGCCATGTCCTCGGCCGGGAAGACGCCGAGATGCGAGTTCCAGCCGCCGAAGTAGGCGCCGCCGTGTCCGAAGGAGCGCCTGCCGCCACGCAGCAGCCGCGCGAACGAAAGCCCCCAGCTCGCAAGCCGGTCGTCGGGGCACCACTGCGGCGCCACCATCGCATCGAACGTCTCCGGCCGCACGATGCCGCCGCCGCGCCGGAGGAGCGCGGACGCATAGCGCGCCATGTCCTCCATGGTCGATTGCACCGCTCCGGCAGCGAGCATGCCGTGATGGTCGTTTGCCACGCCCTTGCCGCGGATGTTGTAGCCGTCGACCGGCTCTTCCGCGGTCACCGGCAGGCCCGCGCGTTCGAGCAGCTCGCGCGTGTCGGCGTTCGTGGTGCGGTGATAGCCGGTGGTGACGAGCGGGTGCGCCTCGCGCGTGCACGCCGTCTCACTCATGCCCAGCGGCTCGAAGATGCGCCGCTGGAGGACGTCGGCAAAGCTGGCCTTATCCGCCCGAGCGACGATTTCGCCGAGCAGCGCATATCCGTGGTTGGCGTACGCCCACTTCGTGCCGGGCTCCGCCTCGACGACGATGCCCTTCGGATACATCGTCGCGAACTCGCCGTCGCCACCAACATGGTTCGGGTCGATCGTGGCAGCCAGCGCGTCCAGCGTTGGAGCTTCGCCGATGCCCGATGTGTGCGTGAGGAGCTGCCACAGGGTGATGCGCTCGCCGGGGCCGTCGAACGCGATCTCCGGCAGGTGGTCAACGGCGCGGTCGTCGAGCGAAAGCCGGCCCTCATCGACCAGCGCCATCACGCAGAGCCCGGTCATCGTCTTCGTGATCGAGGCGACGCGCTGCCGCCGGCCAGGATCCTGCGGCTCGCCGCTCTCGATGTCGGCGTAGCCGAAGCCCTCGGCGTAGACGAGGTCGTCGCCGTGCACGACGCCGATGCAAATGCCGGGGAGGTGGTGCTTCTCGATCAGCTCAGCGGCGGCCGCGCCCAGCCGTTCTCGGGTGGCATCATCAAGCTGCTTCATGACGGCTCCGCTCGTCCTCGCGCTATGGCGTCCGGAGCGATTCTAGCGCAGTTTCGGTGAGGGAGCCGGGTGCGGGCCGCCTCGGCGACTAGCGACTGTCATCGTGCCAGCGCACTTCGTAGAGCCGGACTGGGTCTTCGAAACCGCGCAGTTCTGCTTCGCCGTGGTTCGCGAACAGAAAGCCCTTGCCGGCCACCAGTTGCCGCACGACATCGGAGGCGAGGATCGCGCCGGCATCGGCCCTGGCGCAGACGCGGGAGGCAAGCTGCACCGCGGTGCCGAAGAGGTCATCGCCTTCGAGGACGGGCTCGCCCGCGTTGATGCCGATGCGCACCGATACCGGCTCATGCGGGTTGCGCTCGTTGTGCCGCGCCAGCTCGCGCTGAACCGCGATCGCGCACTCGACGGCGGCCGAGGCCGTCAGAAAGGACGCCATGATGCCGTCGCCGGTGTGCTTCACGTGGGTGCCGCCGTGCGTCCTCAGCGCATCGCTGACGATGCTGTTGTGCAGGCGGACGAGATTTTGCGCAGCGGCGTCGCCGAGGCGCTGCGTGAGGGCGGTCGATCCCTCCATGTCGGTGAACATGATCGTGCGAAAGCCACCGGCGGTGGCGGCCTGCCCCGTAGACCCGACGTGCGGGTGAGAGCTCCTCGAAGCCGGGACCTCGGACGGCGCGCCGCCGAGAAACTCGTCGAGGATCTTCAACAGCGGTTCGATGTCGCCTGTGTACGGCGCGAGCGATTCGCCATCGAGCAGGACGAGGCGAGCGTCCGCAATGCGAGCCGCAAGGCGGCGGGCGACGTTCTGGCCGACAAAGGGAAAGTCGCGCCGGTGCAGGATCAGTGCCGGCGCCGTGATATCGGGGAGCAGATCTTCCACATCGAACGACTGGTTCAGTTTCCAGAAGCGGCCCGCCGCGTGGGCGCTAAGGCTCTGCTGCATGTACTGCGCCACACGATGCGCCGCTTCGCCCTCTGACCAGCCGAAGACAGTGTGCGCGAGCGTTTCGGTGAACAGCGCGTAGTCGAGCTCGAGCAGCCGCTCCACCGCTGCGGCGACCGCGGGCGGCTGGTCGTTGTCCGACGCGCGCGCGAAGCCGCACCAGAGGAGGAGATGCGAGACGCGTTCGGGGTGGCGTGCGGCGTAGGCGATGGCGACCGGCGCGGTGTAGTACGTCCCGAAGAGTGCGATGCGATCCGTCCCGAGCCGGTCGACTACCGCCTCGAGGTCGCTCAACAGGTCGTCGAAGGTGTAGTCGCCAATGTTCCGGTCGGAGAGGCCCGCTCCCCGGCTGTCGTAACGGACGACGCGATACCGGTCCGCCAGATGCTCGTAGTAGTGGCGCCATTCCGGAATCTGCCACTCCAGCTCGAGGTGGCTCCAGGGGAGGGCGGGCGGCGGTATCACGAGCGGCAATCCCGCGCCCAGCGTGGAGAATGCGATGCTGACGCCGTCCGGCGCCGTCGCGTACTGGATGCGCGGTTCCATGTCGGTAGCGTACCTCACCGCAAGAGCGCGCACTGATCCGCGGGTGCAATCTGATAGACGTCATATCCGTCGCCCTGCGTCGTCACGGAGGCGCACTGGAGTGACGGATCGAGCGCCATCTCACGGAGCAGATGATGCTCGTTCGTGCCGTAGCGGGCGTCGTAGGCGTCGTAGACGATCACGTAGTCTACATCCCGCGCGCCGAGGAACCGCAGATATTGAGCGGAAGTCGGAAAGCTGCGTCGGTCGATGCTCTCGGGGAAGGGCTCGGAGTCCAACCGGGCGCCGTTGCGCACGAGGTCGTACATGCCGATCTTGCCGTCGCCGACGCGAAGGATTCGATAGTTCGCTCCCGGCGCGAAATCGGCGGAGTGAACGAATGCCAGCATCGATTCGTCGGGCGATCGCGTCAGCGCCCAGTAGGCGTAGCCGTTGTGCCGGATCGGGATCAGCGCCGCCGTCAGCGCGATCAGGCCCGCGTAGATCAACGGCTGGATGCGCGCGAGCGGCGTGTGCTGCGCGGCGATGCCGATGAACGGAGCGGCAACGACGATCGCCCGCAGGACTACCGTCCCGAAGAATGTGCTGAGCAGCGTGGAAGTGGATGCGTCGCCGACCGACGGCGACGCCAGCACGATCAAGACCGCGGGCGCCGCCAGCGCGAGCGACAGTGCGTACCATCCGAGGAGCGACCGCCGACGCGGCTCCCAGAACCACCAGACGACGACCAGCACGCCGGCGATGGGCAGCAGCACGGCCGGGTGCGTCGCCTGCGCGGCGCCGGCGAGCAGTGCCGCCCACGCGCGGCGGTCCCGCCGCCAGCAGGCGATGGCGCCGAAGAGCATCGCGGTCGCCCAGAGAAACGGCAACTGACCGAGCAGCGGCGCTTCCACGAGCATCGGATCGACCAGCAGCAACGCGGGCCACCAGCCGCTGCGCAGTTCGGGGAACGCCCACCACTGCGCCGCGACCACGCCGGCGAATCCGGCGACCAGCCAGGCCGTGACGATCCAGTCGCCGAAGACCGGCCGGAGCAGCGCCGCGCTCGCCCACGGAATGAAGCCGTAGGGGAAGGCGAAGGCATCGCCGTGGCCCAGCACAGGCATGTAGAGCGGCACGCCGTGGCCGTGCCAGAATCGGTCCGCGATGTACCAGACGTGGATGTAGTTACTGAGTGAGTCGTTCGTGACGAAGATGCGGTGCGTCAGCATGACTGCGAGGACGGCTGCCCATGCGAGCGCCGTCAGCAGAAGCACGGCGTGCGCGGGCTCGCGGACCCATGTCGCCGCCGCATCGCGCCGGGAACGGCTCGCGGCGGTTGGGTTAGTCTGTACGAGCATGGCTACTACACACCGGACTGAGGATAGCAGTGCCGGTCCTCGGGCATCAGCGGACGTTGAGCGCGCCCTCTTCGGCGGACCCTTCTTGGGGCTGCTCGGTGCGGTTGGATCAGGCGCGCTCGCGCTGCCGTCGCTCGCGATCGCCGGCGCGCCTGCGCACGCGTCGGCGCTGCAGATCGCGGTGGCGGCAGCGATCGCGCTGTTCGCGTTCATGGCCGGACTACGGCTTCCTCGCTCGCCGCTGCTTTTGGCGGCGGGTGTCGCCGTCGTCGGTGCTGCGACGTGGCTGCTGTCGCAGGCGTCGTATCCGGTGGCCGGCTGGATCATCGCGCCTATGCTCGCGCTGGGCGTCGCGCTCGCACGGCCGGCAGCGGTCAGCGGTTGGCGGTCGGGTCCGATCGCGGTCGCACTCGTCGGGGCCGCGCTGCTCGCTGGGCTTCGGTTTGGCGTCGGGCGAGACGCGGCGATGATCGCTGGATCCTTGTTCGTGCTGGTGGTGGCGGCCCCCGCGCTATTTGCGCTCAGGTTAGGTCGATTACAGATTGGAGACGCGGCTGTCGTGTTCTTCGCCGCACTGCTCTCGCTGAGCACCGCTGGCTACATCGGCGCAACGACGCCGAGCGCCGGCTGGTTCGGGTCGTTGACTTCGCACGGCCCTCGCAGCGGGAACGAGGTCGCGATCACCTTCGACGACGGCCCCAACCCGCCGTTCACGCTGGAGATTGCGAGCATGCTCGATGCCCACGGCGTGAAGGGGACGTTCTTCACGGTGGGGAAAGCCCTCGATGCGCGCCCCGACGTCGCGAAGGCGCTGCTTGACGACGGCCAGTTGCTCGGGAATCACTCGTATCGTCACGACGCCGTGCGCTGGCTCGATCCCCGTTATCCCGAACTACAAGACACGCAGGACGCCTTCAAGAAAAATCTCGGCGTGTGTCCTGCCCTTTACCGGCCGCCGCACGGCAGTCACACGCCCTTCATGGCGCACGTCGTCTCGGACCACGACATGCGGATGGTGACGTGGGACGTGTCGGCCGGCGATTGGGCCACCGATGACGCGCAGCTCGTCGCGAAGCGTGTGCTGGACCATGTGCGGCCCGGGTCGATCATCCTGCTGCACGACGGCAGCGACGGGAACATCGGCGCCGACCGCGGCGTCATTCTCGAGGCGCTGCCGATCATCCTCGACGGGCTGCGGGCGCGCGGGCTGGCGCCGGTCACGCTCGACAAGCTGGTCGGCGTGCCCGGGTATCTGCCATCGTGCTGAACTGACCCAGCAGACCGCTGCGAGAAGCGTTGGCTATTATGGTGCGAGACCGGGAGTGAGGCACGGAACGTGGTTTCGAGCAACGCCGCAGGCACAGCAGCGCCGCCGCGCGCGATTCGCGCCGTCATCGTCGACGATGATGAGCGGCTGCTCGGCGTCATCAAGCGCGGCCTGCGCCTCCATGGCTTCGACGTGACGACGTTCCCGGACCCGCGGGAGGCCCTCGCGTATCTGGAAACGCGCGCCGCGGACGTCGTCGTGCTTGACGTGATGATGCCCGACCTCGACGGCGTCTCACTCTGCCGTCGCCTGCGCCAGACGCAGACGATCCCGATCCTGATGCTCTCCGCGCGCGACACCGTGCCCGACCGCATCCTTGGACTCGAGTCGGGCGCGGACGACTATGTCACGAAGCCCTTCGAGATCGCGGAGCTGGCGGCCCGGCTGCGCGCCCTGCTCCGCCGCATCGACCGTGAGACGCCCGACGAGCGGCTGACGTATTCCGATGTCGTGCTCGACACGCGGCGCCATATCGTGACCCGCGCCGGCGACGCGCTCTCGCTGACGCCGACGGAGTACCGGCTGCTCGAATACTTCTTGCGCAACCCGGAGGCGGTGCTCGCGCGGGAGGCGGTGATGGTCAACGTCTGGGGATATGAGGGCGGCGAATCCAATTACCTCGACGTACACGTCGGCCACCTGCGCGAAAAGCTCGAGGCTCAGGGCCGTCCGCGGCTGCTCCAGACGGTGCGCTCCTTCGGGTACACCTTGCAAGAAAACTAGTGTCACTCCGCATCCGCCTGACGCTGCTCTACAGTCTCCTCTTCGCGGTGCTGATCGCCTCATTCGGGGTGCTCGTCTACTTGCAGACGTCGAAACGGCTATACGAATCGGTCGACGACACACTGAGCACGCGGTCGGAGCGCGTGCTGTCTGAGAGCACCAACTCGTCCGATTCGGGCGGCTCCGCCCTCGTGGACCAATCCGCCCTCGACGAGATCACCTCCCCGGGCGTCTACGTTGAGATCCTCAGGGCGGATGGCACGCTCGTCGCCCGCTCGAACAACCTGAACTCGCAGCTGCCGGTGCGTACGAGCCGCCGCTCGAGCTCCGCCACGCCGAGCTTCGAGACGCACCAGATCCGCGCCAACGGCGAGCGCGTGCGCGTGTTGTATGAGGACATCTCGCTGAACGGGGGCGCGCCCGGACTCCTGATCGTCGCCCGTTCGCTGCACACGACAGACGCCGCACTTGACCGCATTCGGATCATCCTGATCGGCGGCGGCGTCGCCTTTCTCATCGTCGCAAATGTGCTGGCCTACCTGGTGGCGGCGCCCGCGCTGAGACCGCTGCGGCAGGCGACAAGGACAGCCGCCGAGATCGAGGCGACGGCCGACTTCTCCCGGCGCATTTCGGGCGAGAAGCAGCACGGCGAGGTCGGCGAGCTCGTCCGCACGCTGAACGAGTTAATCGTAAAGGTCGAGACGACGCTGGATGCCCATCGCGCGTTTCTGGCCGACTCGTCGCACGAGTTGCGAAGGCCGCTGGCGGTGCTGAGGGGGAACCTCGAGGTGCTCGCCAGTGGAGCATTGCCGGAAGACGAGCGGCAGCAGGTGATCGAGGAAACCGACGCCGAATCGCGCCGGATGTCACGCATCCTCGCGGACCTGCTCCTGCTCTCCCAGGTCGACGCCCGGATGATCCTTCAGTTGCAGCCGGTGGACCTCAACCACCTGCTCTCGTCGGTCGCCGAGCGCGGGCGGCAGCGCTTCCCTACGCGCGAGATCAAGCTGGACGCGGTGGACGGCCCGGTGCGGATCGACGCCGACGAACAGCGCGTCCGGCAGGTATTCGAGAATCTGCTCGAGAACGCCGCGCGGTACGCAAATCCGGGCACTCCCATTAGCATCAGCGTGCGACGCAACGGCCGGTTTGCGAAGGCATCGATCGACGATATCGGCCCCGGGATGAGCGAAGACGAGGTCCGGCACGCGTTCGAGCGCTTCTTCCGCGGCAGCCGCGGTCGACGGCAGTTCAGCGACGGCAGTGGCCTTGGGCTGGCGATCGTACGGCACATCGCGGAAGCGCACGGCGGCGGCGTGGCGCTTACGTCATCCGATGCCGGCACGAGCGTGACGGTGGAGCTGCCGCTTTCCACGGTCAACTCATAGGCGTTCTTCAGCCTGAATTAACAAAATCTTCATCAATCTCTGCGACCATCCTCGCAGAGAGGTGTACATGCGGGTTCCCCCAGCCAAGATTCACATCCCCGAGGAGGACCGCCGCGAGATACTGGCCGCCATCGATGAGTGCCTCGCCACGGGCCAGCTGACGCTCGGCAAGCACGGCGCGGCGTTCGAAGCGGCCTTCGCCGAGACGGCCGGCGCGAAGCACGCCATCGCCACCAGCAGCGGCACCAGCGCGCTGGAGGTCATCTTCCGCGCCATCGGCGTCGAGGGTGGCGAGGTGATTGTGCCGACGAACACGTTCTTCGCGACGCCGGCGGCGGTGATGCACGCGGGCGGCGCCGTCCGCTTCGCGGAATGCGATCCGGCGACATACGGCATCGACGTCGACCACGCCCGCTCGCTGATCGGGCCGAATACGCGAGCGGTCGTCGCCGTCCACATCGGCGGCCTGATCACGCCGCGGATCGGCGAGCTCCAGTCGATGTGTGCTAACGCCGGCATTCCGCTGATCGAGGACGCGGCGCACGCGCACGGCAGCAGCTTCGAGGGCAAGCCTGCGGGCAGCTTCGGCCTTGCCGCCGCCTTCTCGTTCTACCCCACGAAGGTCATCACAGCCGGCGAAGGCGGGATGATTGCGACGAGCGATGACAACATCGACGCCGAAGCGCGCGTCTACCGCGATCAGGGCAAGGCCGGCTTCACGTCGAATTTTCATACGCTGCTGGGCAACAACTGGCGGCTCAGTGAACCACACGCGGTGATTGGCCACTCGCAGCTTCGGCGGCTGCCGGAGTTCATCGCTGCTCGCCGCCGCATCGCCGCCATCTACGATCGCGCATTACCGGCACTCGGCATCGAGCCGCTGCGGGAGCCGGTCGGCGCTATCAGCAACTACTACAAATACATCGCCATGGCGCCGGCCGGCGTGGACCGCGCCGCGCTGAAGAAGAAGCTGCGTGAGGGGTACGACATCGGCCTCAGCGGCGAGGTGTACGAGGCGCCGTGCCACCTGCAGCCGGTCTTCGGTCCGCTGGCGCAGGGCACGCTCCCGGTCGCCGAGGAACTGTGTGCCCGGCACATCTGCCTGCCGGTGTCGGCAGTGATGTCGGACGGTGACGCGGAGTACGTCGTGGAGTCGCTGGCGGCGGTGCTGGCGGATGAGCGGGTGGCGGTGGAGGCTTCATGAGGGTAGCAGTGACCGGCGGCTGCGGGTTTATCGGCTCGCACGTCGTCGACAAACTTCGCGATCAGCAATTGGAAGTGCGCGTGCTCGACAACCTCGGCACACCGCACCGAAACGATGTCGAACACGTGCGCGTGGACATCATGGACCAAGAGGCGCTCGACGACGCGACGCGCGGTATCGACGTGATCTTTCACCTGGCGGCATTCGCCGATGTCAACAACGTCGCCGCTGACCCGACGGGCGCCGTCGCGCTCAACGTGCTCGGCACGGCAAACGTGCTGGAGTCGGCCAGGCGCAATCACCTCCGCCGCGTCGTGCTTGCGAGCACAGTCTGGGTGTATGGCGCGGCGCGCGAGCAGCGCGTGGATGAGACATCGTGCTTCGATCCGGCGTTGACCGGACACGTCTACACCACGTCCAAGATCGCGGCGGAGATGCTCTGCCACGACTACCAGACGCTCTACAACGTGCCGTTCACCGTGCTGCGCTATGGCATCCCCTACGGGCCGCGCATGCGCCCCTCGCTGGTGATCCCGATCTTCATGCGCAAGGCGGTGTCGGGCGAACCAATGACCGTCGCCGGCGACGGCAGCCAGAACCGCAAGTTCGTCTACGTGGAAGACCTCGCCGACGCGCACGTGCTCGCACTCGCTCCAGAGGCCGAGAACCAGACCTACAACATCGATGGCTCGGAGGAAGTGACTATCCTCCGGATCGCTGAGACCGTGCATAAGCTACTCGGGGGTAAGGGCATCGAATTCGTGCCCGCCCGGGCGGGCGACTACGGCGGCAAGCAGGTCTCGTCCACGAAGGCGGCGCGCGAGATCGGTTGGACGCCGAAGGTCAGCTTCGCGCGCGGTATGGAGCGCACGGTCGCCTGGTTCCGCGAGACACAGCAGCAGGCAGTGCTGAACAGCGCATGATCGAAGCACCGGAGCGCATCATCGCGACGCAGGCGCCGGCCCCCAAGACGCGGCCTCGGCTGGTTGCGGTCATGCCCGCGTTCAACGAGGAGTCGACGATCGTCGGCGTGCTCGAACATCTCTATCCGCTTGTCGACCGCCTCCTCATCGTCGATGATGGTTCGGAAGACGGCACGCGGCATGCGGTGTTCACGTGGCTCGCCGACAAGCCCCACGCGCAACTGATCTCCTTCAACAAGAATCGCGGCATGTCGGCCGCGTACTACGAAGCGTTTCTTCACCTGGGCCGCATGGTCGCGCTGGGCCAGCTCGACCAGGACGATGTTGTGCTGACGGTCGACGCCGACGGACAGCACGATCCGGCGAGCATGGATCTGCTGCTCCGGCCCATCGAGGAAGGATTCGACGCCGTCATCGCACGCCGGGATTTCCGGCTGTACCCGCTCTACAAGCGCATGGGCAACTGGGTGATGTCCGCCTGGGCTTCGGTCTGGTCGGGTCGCCGTTATCACGATGTCGAGTCGGGCTACCGCGCGTTTCGTGTCGGGCCGTTGCTCGATGCGCTGCGCTACTACAAGGGATACAAGTACAGCGAGACTGTCGAGATCGCGGTGATCCTGCCGATCCTCGGCTACCGTGTGCATGACACGACGCTGGTTGACATCCCCGTGTTCCGCTCGCGTACGCGACTGAAGGATGTGGCGATTGACCTCGTCGCCATGCCCTGCGCCTGGTGGCGCGTCATGGCGGCCCGGCACTTGCCCTCTGGTGTGCCGACGTGGTTCGCGTATTGGATGCTGCCGCTGTTCTTCGCGGCGGCGCTGCTAGGCGTGCTGCGCATTCTCACCCGCCCCATATTCCTCGGCGATGACACGGTGAATAACTACGCCCATGTCTGGTACATCAGCGACCGGCTCTTTAGTGGCGGTCATATTCCGCTGCGGTTCGCCGAGCTTGACGGCGGCCGGGCATTCACCTTCCCGTACGGCGCCGTCCCGTGGACGCTGAATGCGCTCGTCTACCCGCTGTTCGGGGACTGGTCCGTCACCCTCTTCCTGGTGCTGGCCGCCGTCGCCGTCGCCGCCGCGGCGATGATCGTGCGCCCCTCGATGCGGGACCCCTGGCTGATGCTGCTGTTCATCGCCAACCCATTCTTTATCGATGCGCTGGCGAGCGGGCAGTACTCCTTCCTCTGGTCGGCGGCGGGGTTTTTCGCGCTCGTCTGGTCCGTCGAGCGCCGCAGCTGGGCGTTAGCCGGCGCAGCGATGTGGTTCACCGCATCCACACATCCGATCGAGGGAGGGCTGGCCGTCGGGGCGTACGTCGCCTGGGTCGCCGTCCGCAGCCCCGAGAAGCGGACGCCGATAGTGCTCGCGGCCGCCGTGGTCGCGCCGCTGCTCGCGCCCTCGCTCTACTTCTCACTACGGACGCCGGCGCTCGCCGAGAACTCCTGGCGCACGGTCGCCCTCTCCATCTTGCAAGATCTGCCCCGTCGCGGCACAGTCCTTGCGGCGCCCTTTGCGCTCACATCACTGGCGCCGCTGCTTCGCCGGCACTACCGGCCGCTCGGCGCCGCATTCGCCGGCGTCGCCGTGCCGGCGGTGCTGCTCAGCGGTGGCGCGCTCGCGAGCGTGCCCGTCGTCGAGGATTATTCCTTCGCGAGGCAGGGGAGCTACGCGGGCATCGTCTACAGCGCACCGAACAACTATCGCGGCTATCTCCAGTCTGGCGACTTTCATGCGGGCGCCGTCTATCGCGTCCTCAGCCCGAATGAGCGCGAGCAGGGCGCCTACTTCCTCATGCGGAAGCACGCCGTGCTTGCCAACGAGCTCTTCAGCGAGAGCCAGCGCCGCGGCAACTGGAGCGAGAGCAGCTATCAGTGCTATCTGGCGGCGAAGCACGTCGACCGCGTCGTCGTCGAACGTGGCTACCAGAACGAATTCCGCACGAATGAGCAGCCGATGCTGGACGATCTCGTCGCGCGCGGATCGGCCCGGCTCACCTACGGCGCCGATGCCCAGCGCATCCGCGTGTACGACGTGACGTCGTTCCGGGACAGCGGCCCCAGGCCGGCTTCAGCGAAAGCGTGCGGGCGATCATGAGCATCCGATCGATCCGTGACGCTGCGGCAGGGACGCTGGACACCGTACGGCGCGGCTGGCCGCTGCTCACGATCGCATTTCTTGTTGACAGCGCGTTTCTCTTCGTCTTCCTCGTCGCGCTACAGACCTACCTTCCGGAGTCGCTGCATCGCAGCGACGCCATCGCCGGCTACGCGCTCGCCGCGTTCGGCGGCGCAAAGCTGCTGACGCAGCTTGGGAGCGGCTTCATCAGCGACCGGCTCGGCGCCCGCCGCGCCTTGATCGGTGGCATCGTCCTGCTGCTGATAGCCGACGTGTCGATGCTGCCGCTGGCGCACGTTGCGCCGCCGCTGATCGTCCTGGCGGCGGCGGTCGAGGGGTTGGGCTCCTCGGTCACCTGGCCGGCGGTCTACGCCTCCGGCGACGCACGGTTTGCGGCGGGTTCGAAAGGGCGGTTCACGGCCCTGCTCACGCTGGCTTCCGGTGGCGCGCTGCTCGTGGCTCTTGGCGGAGGGAACGCTGTCTACACGCTGTTGTCCTTCAATCTCGCGATGATTGCCCCGATTGGCGCCATCAGCCTCGCGCTCGTGCTCGCTATCGCCATCAGCCTGCGCACGCCTCCGCACGAATCGGCGATGCGGCGGCAACTGCCGGTTCCCGGCGAATTCCGCGCACTCCTCCGGCATCCACAACGGGCGATGTTCGCCGCAATCGTGCTGACGGAGGCCGCCTCGCTGGGCGCGCTGACCGCTGCCTACCGCGCCTACGGCCGCGATGTCCTGCATGCGTCGCTGACCCATCAGAATGCGCTGCTCATCCCCGCCGCCGTGCTTGGCGCCTGCGCCGTCATTCCGGGCGGCGCGATCGCCGACCGCATCGGCGCGAAGCGGGTGATGGTCCCGGGGTTCGCGGTGACGGGCGTCTGTCTGATGCTGCTTGCACGCTGGTCTGACCCGATGTTCGTGATCGCTATCTCGGCCGTGGCGGGCGCGGGCTTCGGCCTTGCCGTCCCCGCTATCGCTTCCACCATGATGTCGCTTGCCGGCTCCACGGGCAGTCGCGGTGGCGTCATCGGCTGGTTCATGACGATGGACGGCATTGGCCACGCGGCGGGTCCCGCCCTCGCCGGCGTGCTGCTGGCGTTCTTTGGCGCGCAGGCCGTGCTGATCGCGAGCGGCGGCTTGTTCGTCGTGGTCGCATATCTGGCGCTGACGTCGCCTTTGGGGGAGCCAGCCGCGCACGCAATGGCGGCGCGGCCCCCGCTGGCCGGCGAGCGCCAAACGGGAGGACATTGATGGACAGACGCATTCTCGTCACAGGCGGCGCGGGCTTTATCGGCTCGCACGTCGTCGAGGCGTTGCTGGCGCAGGGCGACCAGCCCCACGTGCTGGATGACCTGAGTAAGGGGCAGATCACGAACCTGCCTGAGCGCGTGCCGCTGCATGTCCTCGATATCGCGCGCTCGCCACTGGATCGGTTCTTCGCGGAGACGCGCTTTGACGCGGTCATCCACTGCGCGGCGCAGACTAACGTCATGCGTTCTCTTGCCGACCCTGAGCTGGACCGGCGTATCAACGTCGACGGCCTTACCCGCGTGCTGGACGCTGCGATAGCATCGGCGTCACCGCGCTTCGTCTTCATCTCTTCGGGCGGCGCGGTCTACGGCGAGACGCCGGAGCCGGCGACGGAAGAGACGCAGCCGCAGCCGGACAACCCGTACGGCCGCCACAAGTTGGAGGGGGAACACATCGTTGCCTCTGCACCGATCCCTAGCGTCACGCTTCGTCTGTCGAACGTCTACGGGGCACGTCAGCGCTCGGACACCGAGGGTGGCGTCATCAGCATCTTCGCCGACCGCCTGGCGGCGCGGCAACCGCTGCAGGTTTATGGTGATGGCGAGCAGCAGCGCGACTTCATCGATGTTGCCGATGTTGTCGCCGCCATCCTGCTGGCGGTCGACGAGCGATCGATGACAGGCGTGTGGAACGTCGGCACCGGCGTATCCGCCAGCGTCAATGCCGTCGCACACGTGATGCAGTCGGCGTTCGGCGGCGATCTTCCGATGATGCATCTGCCCGAACGGCAGGAGGTGCGCCGGTCGTGCCTTGATGTGGCGAAGCTCACGGCGACGGGGCGCTGGCGGCCGCGCATCGCTCTTGCGGGAGGCGTTCAATCGCTTGCCCGGGAACTCAGCCAGGCACGCGGATAGCGCCTGCAACGCCTTGGCACAGAGAAAAGGGGCGCTGAAGCAGCGCCCCTCTCGGTTCCAAGCGTACCTCTGACTGCGAGACCTACTTCGTCGCCTTGAAGTACTGATTGAACGGGTTCTCGATCGGCAGGCGCTCGAAGCTCTTGAATCCGGCTCCCTCCGCGATCTCCCGCACCTTGCCCGGCCCCATGCAGGCGCCGTAGCCGGCGCCGCCGTGCGCCAGCGACGCCGTCATGCACTGCAGCATGCTCACGGAGTAGAAGACGCGCCCGACGGGGTTCAGGTTCTCCTCGAGCTTGTCGGAGCAGTTGGGCTCGACGATGAACCAGGCGCCGCCCGGCTTGAGTGCCCCGTAGACGGCCTTGCCGCAGGCATGCGGATCGACCATGTCGTGCAGCGAGTCGAGATTGCAGATCAGGTCGAAGTCGGCGGATTGCGGCAGGTCCTTCGCGCCGCGCACCTCGAACGTGGTGTTCGCGGTGACGCCGGCCCGCTCCGCGTTCGACCGCGCGCCCTCGATGCCGGGCGCGTGATTATCGAACCCGTAGAGCTGCGACTTCGGGAACGCCTTGGCGAGCGTGCAGATCGCCTGGCCGCGGCCGCAGCCGACATCGGCGACCTTACCGCCTGCCTGAAGCTTCTCCGTCAGTCCTAGGGCCGGGATCCAATCCTGCACCATGAAGTTGATGTAGCCCGGGCGGAAGAAGCGCTCGGTGCCCTGGAAGGTGTCGTTCGTGTACTGGGAGTACGGGACGCCGCCGCCCTCGCGGAAGGCCTTCATGATGCCGGGGATGACGGCGTAGTGGTCGGGCAGCATCTGTGCGAAGCCGCCGACGAAGACGGGGCTATCGTCGTCGGCCAGTACCGCCGCCTTGGCTGGCGGAAGGGCGAACGTCTGCTTCGCCGGGTCGTAGTCGATGAAGCCGGAGGCCGCCATCGCCGACGCCCACTCGCGCAGGTAGCGCTCCTGCAAGCCGGTGGTCGCTGCCAGCTCGGCGACGGTCTGCGGTCCGCTCTTCGCCATCGTCTTGAAGATGTCGAGCCGGTCGCCAATGTACACGTGGGGCGCCGCCATCGCCGCGCCCAGTTCGTTCACCACTTTGAAGGCGAACTCCATCACCTCATCCATGCTGGGCTGCGCCACGGTCTCTGTCGCTGCGGTCTGGGTCGTCATCGCTCTGTCCTTTCCTGCCGCTGTTGCGGCGCCGTTTGGTGGTACCGTCGGTGTTTGGGATACGTCCTTGTTTGTGCCGTCCGCCACCTCCTTCTTGGTACTCATCTCCAATACGACGATTCTCGCCGAGACGCCGGTGCGGCGCTTCGTGGGAACCACGGAGGTTTCAGAAATTGAGTACGGAGATTTCATCCGAAGAGCGCGTGAAGCCGCGGCCGGCGTCTCCGTAGCGCGGAAAGCCCAGGCGTTCGACTGAGGCGCAGCCAGTTCGTCGCTGCTCCGCCGCGACAGAGCCGGGCGAGCTGTTCGTGATGGGGACCCTTGCGTCCTAGACGGTGGAGGTTGGCGACGATGTTGACGGTGGGCGCTTACGCGCGTTTCGCCCGGAGGCCGACTTCCACCGCCCACGCCGCGACCTGCGCGCGGGAGCCAAACTGCAGCTTCGAGAGGATGTTCCCGACGTGGGTCTCGATGGTCCGTTCGCCCAACACCAGTTCTTGCGCGATGTCACGGTTGGACTTGCCCTGAGCGATCAGCGCCGCCACCTCGCGCTCGCGCGCGGTCAGGCCGCCGAACGCCGCCTTCTCCGCCTGCCGCGACGAGAGCGGACGGGCCGGCGCCTCGAGCGCCGCGTCAAGGAACTGCTGCCGCACCCGCTCATCGTCGATCGTTGCGGCGAGAGCCGCTACCACCGCGTCCGCCTCCGCTCGTTTGGAGGAGGCTTGATCGCGCCTGCCCGTCGCATCCAAGATGCGCGCGAGTGCACGCTGCAGCTGCCACAAAAGCGGCCGGTCGCCGCGCTCGGCGGCCTCCCGCTCGGCAGCCGCGAGGTCGGCCTCGGCGTCTTCGACGTGCTTGAGCGCGACCAACGCCCGCGCGTGCGTCCCAAGCACCGTGGGGATCGGCTGCCCCGTCGAGCCCGGCACGGATGCGAGCAGTTGGTCCGCCAGCGCAAGCGCGACCTCCGGCTCGCCCTCCGTGAGGGCGAGTTCGGCCCAGGCGAGTGACACGCGGCGTTGCGCGAGCGTGCGCGGCGCCTGCTCGCGCGGCATCGCGCCGACGAGCGCGGTGCGGGCCCGTGCAGGATCGCCGTTCAGGAGGTAAGCGAGCGCGAGGTTAGAGCTGATGTTCCCGAGCCACCATTCCGACCCGAGCTTCCTCGCGGCCGGTAACGCCTCTTCCAGATGGTGCAGCGCGAGGTCGGCGATGCGCATGCGCACGTAGGCGTGTCCGAGGTTGTAACGTGCCCCCAGCATCCATTGCTCGTGCTCGATCTCGCACGCGATCCGCAGCGACTCCTGTCCGTGACGGATGGCGGCGCCGAGATCGCCGAAACCGCTTGCCACAGAGGACGCCGTGAACTCGCCGTACGCGCGCCCTGACTGCCAGCCGATCCGCCGTGCCAGCTCCGCTGACTCCGCCGGATCACGCGCGGACTCGTCCGGCGTCCGGTGGAGGCTCTCCGCGACGTCCTGCATGCCGGGGCTGCTGAAGGTGCCGCGCGTCGCCAGGCTCGAGACGAGACCCTGTTCATCGCCAAGCTGGCGGAACAGCGCCACCGACTGGTCGAGCGCCGCTTTGGAGCGCGCCATGTCGCCGTAAATCCCCTGGGCCATGCCGAGCAGGTCGAACGTGCTCGCACGCCCGGCGTCGTCGCCTTCGGCGTCGAAGATCGTCAGCGCATCGCCGTGTACGGTCAGCGCTTCCGCCGGCTCGCCCGTATTGACGAGCCAGTTACCGAGCCTGTTCAGGCTCTGCCCAATTAGCTTCTGGTCGCCGAGCGTGCGGGCCAGCGCCGTCGCCGTGCGAAAGGACTCCCCCGTCTTCTGGTAGTCACGCACGGCCCAGAGCGAGCCCAGATCGATGTGCGCTTGCCACTCGCCCAGGCCGTCATTCGCCGCCCGCGCGGTCTCGAGCGCAAGCTCGAAGTCGCCGCGAGCACGCTCGAATTCGCCCAGCGCCTCGTGCGCCTGTCCTCTCGCGCGGTAGAGCTTCGCTGGCGGTGTGATCGCGAGATGCCGCGCCGATTCGATCGCGCGCGTCAGATGCTCGACCGCGGCGCGGGAGGCGAGCAGCGTCTGGGCGTTCTCGCCCACCCTGCGGCAGTAGTAGTAGGCTTCGTCCCAGGCGCCCGCCTCGTAGAAGTGATGCGCGAGATCGGCGAGGTGCGCTTCGATTGAGTTCGCGTACATCTGACGCATGTTCTCGGCAATGGTCCGGTGGAGCACACGCCGCTCGCGGACAAGCAGATCGCCGTAGATGACGTGCTGCGTCAACGCGTGCCGGAAGGAGAAGTGGTCGTCGGAATCTTCGGCGACCAGTTGCGCCGCCATCATTTCCTTGATCAGGTTGAGCAGATCCTGTTCGTCGCATTGCGAACAACGCTGCAACAGGCCGAAGTCGAAGCGCCGGCCGGTGACTGCTGCGAGGATGAGCAGCTCCTGGGCGTCCGCGCTCAGTTGGTCGGTCCGCACGCGGACCGCGTCGTGCACGCTGCGTGGGATGTTCAGCTCGCTCAGCGGCTTGCGGTCCCAGGTGCCGTCCGCGAAGAAAATGTCGCCGGATGCGACCAGCGACTTCAGCACCTCCTCGATGAAGAACGGATTCCCTTCCGTCAGGCCGTAGATCGCGTCGAGAAAGTCCGCCCGCACGGGCGCGTCGAGATCGAAGATGGCGCGGATCATCTCGTGGACTTCAGGCGGGTCGAGTTTCGCGAGCGGCCACTCCGTGACCAGCCGCTCCCGCTCGAGTTGCGCCATGAAGTGACCGAGCGGCGGCTGCACTTCGTCGCTGCGGTACGTGAAGAGCAGCAAGATTGGCAGGGGAGCGACACGGCGCGCGAGGTGCAGCAGGAACTCCAGGCTCGTATCGTCGGACCAGTGCAGGTCCTCGACGATGATCAACAGCGGTTGCTTCGCGGCAATACGCGCGAAGAGGCCGGCGAGGGCAAGGAACATGCGACGCTTCTCTTGCTCCGGCTCCAAGGGCTGCACCCGCTCGGCGCTCGGGAGCACCACCGCAAGTTCCGGTAGCAGCTTCACCAGCTCCGACGCGTCGGGGCCTGCGCAGCCCGCGATCTCGCTTGCGGACGGGCTCGCAAAGCAGGCGCGCAGCATGTCAACGATCGGCGCGTAGGGAAGAGCAGCGTCCGGCTCAAAGCAGTGCCCCTGCATGACCCGCGCGCTGCGGCTCGACATCCGCGCCTGCACCTCGTTGACGAGGCGTGACTTGCCGATGCCCGCCTCGCCGCAGACCGAAGCACACGTCCCCTCGGACGCCATCACCGCGTCGAGGACGCGCTCGATGGCATCGACATATTGGGCTCGCCCGACCAGCACCGGGCACACCACCGCACGCGTGGCCGCGACCGCCATACACAACCCGCTGATCTCAAGTTCCGGGGCGTCGTCATAACGCCTGCGACGCAGCATAACTCCCGTCGCTGCTCCGCAGCGGTGAGGCCGGAGGCGGCGGCGGGAACGCGCGAAACGAGGTTTGCGATGGGATTGGCAGGTCGCTGTAAGGGTTCCGTAACATTCGTCACGCCCCGGCGGAGCCCCGCTCGATAGCATTGCAGAAATTCGTCCGAGGAGGCGGCTTGGCAGTTCACGGTCTTGCGCTGGAACAGTACTATCACGCGCACTTCCCGTCCGGCGGCTTCGACCTCTCCTCCAGTTCACCCGAACCGACGACGGCCAGCCGCATCCTCTCCTGCGCCGGCGTCGATCCGGCGACGCTTCTCGACCGATCGCTGGGATATGAGCCGAACGGCGGCAGCGAAGCGCTGCGGTCGGCGATCGCTGACCTCTACGACGGCATCGGCCCGGAACACGTGCTCGTCACCGCGGGTGCGAGCGAGGCGATACAGGCGGTCGCCATGGCTATCGTCTCGCCGGGCGACGCCGTTGCTGTCCAAGTCCCGTCGTACGGAGCGCTGCGTCAGGCGCCGGCACAGCTCGGCGCACGCATCGTCGAGTGGCTGCCCGAGGACGGCCTGCAGTTCGATGCAGCGGCGCTCGATGGTCCTGCATTCGGGGGAGTGAGTTCCGTTTTCCTGAACACGCCGCACGGCCCGAGCGGCAGCGTCCTTCGCGGGCGTGCGTCGCGTCCGATGCGGATCGTGGCTGACGAGGTCTATCGCGGCGTGGACCTGGCGCCCGGCACAGGCCGTCCGAGTGTGATCGATGAGTACGAAGACGCGGTGAGCATCGGCGACCTGTCGAAGCCGCTCGGACTCGGCGGCCTTCGCCTCGGCTGGATCGTGACG
>JBBRPY010000006.1:0-85144 GCA_038227375.1 Dehalococcoidia bacterium | reverse complement strand
GCCGCAGTGTTCGGACCAGAGCGCCCCGAACATGCCCAGCTCGACCTCGTTCGGCTCGCGGTCGAGCAGGTCGACGATGCGGGCATACTCATCGAGCGAGAGCGAGAGCTGGTCGAGCGTGCGCTGGTCGGGGGGCATCGGTCGCAGGGTATCGGTTCTGGGTTGGAGGCTCTACGGGTGGGGATGTTGGAGGTTGGAGGTTGGAGGTTGGAAGCTGGGAGTGCGACCATGCTGCAGAGCCGCCTGGCCGCCGTCTGCGCCCCGGATGTCCCTCAGCCGGCGGCGCGGAGGTTGGTCACGGAGAATGTTGCGATGTCCTCGGGCGCCAGGTAGTCGCTGACGAACAGCAACTCGATGCCGACAAGCTTGCCGCTCGCCCCTAGGTCGACAATCAGGTGATCCTCGACCTCGCGCGTCGTCGCGACCGGCTCGTCTTTGAGGCGAATATAGATCGCGTCAGCCTGCTGGTCATATTCTATGTTCATGATGTTGCCTTAGGCTCGCGGGCCGGCCAGATCACGGTCACCACCACTATAGCATCGACCTCCTCAACCAGGACGATGCGCATCCAGCCATCCGCCCAGCGAACCCACAGATTGACTCGATTCCCGTCGCGCGATCGCGCAACGGGAGACCGCACGAGATCTACCAAATCGGTCTGCGTGAGCGCTGTCCGCCTGAGGCGGTTGCGAGCGTGCCTGGTGAACACGAACGGTGGAATATCAAACCCCTAGCCCTACCTCCGCCGCGCGCGGTGATCCGCTTGGAGAAAATGGGTCATGCGCAGCTCCATCGCAGCCGTCAATCGAGGCTGAAGGGCGGGTACTTGTCCACCAAGAAGAATCGGTAGGCGTCATACCTGGCGCTCCATCGTAGGACGCCCGTCCCGAAATTGAAGAGCCCCTTGGGATAGCGGCCGGTGAAGAGAATGGCAAACCAGGCCACGATCGTTGTGAGGTACCACGCCAGGCTGACGAATATGAGCGCTATGGCATGCGGGAGTATTAGGAGAAATCGGAAGAAGGTGGTGAGACGAGACGTGCGGGGTGGAACGACGACGTCAAGCGAGACTGGCGACTCATGCCCTTCGTCGAGCGGGAATCTGTCGGTCATCAGGCCAAGATAAGCGGTCGTGCGATAGTTGAAGCGAAGCCACCATATCATTGGTTTGACGAGAAGACGCGGATATCGCCCATCGTTCATCACGGCGAACCACGAGAGCCAAAGTAAGAACGTGACAGCGATCCCTACTATTATCAGTGGCAACACGAGAGCCCAAAAGAAGAACAAGCGCAAGAACAGCAGCCATCGCGATGACTTCCCCACATACGAGATCTCCAGACGAACCGGATACGCAGTGGGTGCATCGTCGTTGAGCTCGGTCACTTTTTGCCTCTCCCACTTACGGCTAACGCGCATACTCTGGGGCCTCAATCAGCCGATGTCAAGAGGTGCGCATGCCTGGTCGTGCTGCTAGATTGGCGCGGTGAGCGAGACGCGGCGCCCGGAGAGCCATGATCGTGCGCTGGCCGGTGCCGGCGTTGTGCTGGGGGTGCTGGCGGCCGCCGCCTACGGCGCCTGGCGCGCGGTCAGTGACGATGCGGCGGGCGCAAGCGCGCGCTGGTCGTCGTTTGGGGAGGCGATGCTCTTCCCCGGTCTGCTGATCATCGCCGCCGTGGCCGCGATGGTCTGGCTGGGGTGGAAGGCCAATATCGATGATTAGGTGGCGCTGGTTGGCGCTGGGTAGACGGTTGAGGATGGAAGGTGGAAGATGGAGGTTGGAGTATCAAGCTGAAAGTCGGAAGTCGGACGCTGCTGCCGCGACCAGCCTTCTAGCCTCCAGCTTCGCCCTCCCGCAAGAAGGACTAGCATGCCAAGCCCCGGGGTGCCCAAATGAAGTGCCACTTCTTCCACCTGATGCCGTGGCCGGACCTGCCGGACGACTTCCAGCAGAAGTACCGCAGCGTCTGGGTCGATGTGCCGAGCCATCTCTACGACCCGGCGCGCGGGCATGAGGTGTACAACGACTATCTTGACGAACTCGAGTACGCCGCGGACGCCGGCTTCGACGGTATCTGCGTCAACGAGCATCACTCCAACGCCTACGGCCTGATGCCCTCGCCGAACCTGATGGCGGCCGCGCTCGCCCGCCGCACGAGCGACGCCGCGATCGTCGTCATGGGGAACAGTCTCGCCCTCTACAATCCGCCGATCCGCGTTGCGGAAGAGTTCGCCATGCTCGACGTGATCTCCGGCGGCCGGCTGGTCGCCGGGTTTCCCGTGGGCTCGTCGATGGACACGAACTTCGCCTACGGCCAGACGCCGATCACCCTGCGTGACAAGTACCAGGAAGCCCATGACCTGATCATCCGCGCCTGGACGGACCCCGACGTGTTCGCCTGGAACGGCAAGTACACCCAGCTCCGCTACGTGAACACGTGGCCAAAGCCGATCCAGAAGCCGCATCCGCCGGTCTGGATCCCGGGTGGCGGCAGCATCGAGACGTGGGACTGGGTGATCGAGCGCGACTACGTCTATTGCTATCTGAGCTACTTCGGCTCCATGCGCGCCGCCGCCGTGATGAAGAAGTTCTGGGAGCGCGCCGACCACTTCGGCGTCGACCACAACCCCTACCGCGCGGGCTTCCTGCAGTTCGTCGGCGTCTCAGAAACCGATGAGCAGGCGGAGGCCGACTACGCCGACGCGGCGGATTACTTCTACAACCGCTGCCTACACGTCGCCCCGGGGTTCGCCGACGCGCCCGGGTATCGCTCGCTCGCGACCCTGAAGGCGGGGATGATGGCGCAGGTCGGCGCCGCCGCAAACGACATTCGCGCGGGCCTGACGTGGAAGAGCATGGTCGACCAGGGCTACATCGTCGCCGGCAGCCCGGAGACCGTGCGGAAGAAGCTGGAGGAAGTGGCGAAGGGGCTGAACGTCGGCCACATGATGTTCCTGCTGCATTTCGGCAACATGCCGAAGGAGACCGTCACCAAGAACACCCGCCTCTTCACCGAGCAGGTGATGCCGCACCTGCAGGGGCTGTTTCCCGAATGGGAGGACAAGTGGTGGATCAAGCCGCTGCCAGCGGCGGAGCGCCACGCGCCGAACCCGGCATCGGCGGCCAGAGCGGCCGTCAAGTGATGGAGCGGCGTACGGTCTCCGTCCGCGGCGGCATGTTCGAGGTGGACGTCCGCGAGTACGGCGACGCCACTGCCGAGCCGCTGCTCTTTCTGCACGGGTCCGGCGGCCTGAACGTCGACCCCTATCTCGACCGGTTCGGCGAGCGGTTCCGGGTGATCGCGCCGTTGCACCCGGGCTACGGCGAGTCGACCGGGTTGGAACATCTCGACGACATCATCGATTTCGCCATCTACTACCACGACTTCATGGACGCCATGGGGCTGGAATCCGCGCACATCGTCGGCCACTCGCTGGGCGGCATGCTGGCGGCGGAGATCGCGGCGCTCGACCCGTCGCGCGTCCGCAAGCTCGTGCTCGCGAATCCGATCGGGCTCTGGCGCGACGACGCACCGGTGATGGACTTCTTCTCCGCCGATGTCGCGAAGGTGCAGCAGGCCGTCTGGGCCGACCCGACTTCCGAGCTGGTGAAGGCGCGCCGTCCGGACATGAGCGACGTGACGAAGCTCGCGAGCTACATGTACGACGCGCTCCAGTCGTTGGGCGCGGCGGCAAAATTTCAGTGGCCGATCCCCGACAAGGGGCTGAAGAAGCGCATCCACCGCATCGCCGCGCCGACGCTGATCGTCTGGGGGGCGAAGGATGGGCTCGTGCCACCGATCTACGCCGAGGAGTTCCGCAGCCGCATCAAGGGCTCGCGCGTGGCGATGATGCTGGACGCAGCCCACCAGCCGTTCCTCGAACAACCCGACGAGTGGAACCGCCTCGTCACGGAGTTTCTGCTGGAGTAACCCGCCACGAATAAGTGCGGCTGCGTGACGCACGCGCGATCAGCGATCGCTCGCTTCGATATTGCACATGCTCCGAATGATCCCCTCTCCCCTTGTGCCCCTTGTGGGAGAGGGTGCCCGAATGGGCGGTTGCAGACTCGCCGCGCAGAGGGCGAGGGCGCACTATCCGCGGGCGTTGCGCCTGCTGTTGAAGATGCGGCGCATTCGCCGAAGCAGCCGGAACGCGAGCGTCGGGTCCGTCGCCTCGAGCCACGTCACCGATTGCGGCGGCAGCGAGATCAGCCGCTCGTCGAAGCGGATCTGGTCGGCGCTGCCACCAAAGCGGCGCTCGTCTGTCGAGAATACCGGCCGCCACGCCTTCGCGGCCAGAATCAGGCTCACGCCGAGCGCCTCGGCTGAGCCATCGACGCCGACGGCGGTATTCATCGCGATCAAGCGATGGTCGCGCCCGTGGCACATGTGGACCAGCAGGACGTGCTCTCCGCAGGCCACCGCGGACATCGCCGCGCGGTCCTGCCGCGAGAGCACGCGGTCGCGACGCCGCAATGCGAGCAGCGCCTGGTACATCCGGTAGACCTCGCCGTTGGCAGCCTCGTCGCGCTCGGAGAGATGGAGTCTCGCCTCGGCGAAGGTTTCGGGCGCCTGGGGATCGGGGATCTGCTGCTGCTGCGTCTCGTCGAAGTTTGCCATCCGGGCGAACTCGGCGCGGCGTCCCTTCGTGACGTCCCGCCCGAGGTCGGTTTTGTGGTCGGTGAAGTAGTAGAAGCGCGATGACGCGGCGAACTCCTGACCCATGAAGAGCAGCGGCGTGTACGGCAGCAGCAGAAGCAGCGCCGACCACAACCGATGCGCGCCGGCGCCCATCTGGTGCGAGAACCGCCGCCCGAAGGCGTGGTTCCCCACCTGGTCGTGATTCTGGATGCAGAAGATGAACTGCTCGGCGCTCAGTCCTTCGGAGCTGGTGCCGCGAGACTCGCCAAAGTGGCGCGAGTGCTGCCCCTGGAAGAGCCAGCCGCGATTGATCGTCGTCGCAAGCTCTTCGATCGTGCCGGCGTAGTCGGCGAAGTAGCCGGACTGCTCGCGGCTGGCGATGGTGTGCACGACGTGATGGAAGTCGTCGGCCCAGACGGCATCGAATCCGAAGCCGCCGTCGGCGGGTGCGCGAAGGTAGCGCGCGTCGTTTTCGTAGGTCTCACCAATGAGCAAGACGCGGCGGTTGCCAGCGCTCGCGCGCGCCTCCGTCACCAGCTCTTCCAGGATGTGGCGCCGCGACTGGTCGACGATCGCGAACGTCGCGTCGAGCCGCAATCCGTCGATGTGGTACTCGCTGAGCCAGGCGCGGGCGTTGTCGATGACGAAGCGGCGCACCATCTCGCTCCCGGGCCCGTCGAAGTTAATCGCGTCGCCCCAAGGCGTCACGTGGCGGTCGGTGAGATATGCATCCGCGAACTGCAGCAGGTAGTTGCCGTCGGGACCGAAGTGGTTGTAGACGACGTCGAGGATGATCGCCATGCCCCGCCCATGCGCCGCGTCGACCAGACGCCTCAGTCCTCCCGGCCCGCCGTAGCGGTGGGAGACGGCGAAGAGGTCGACGCCGTCATAGCCCCAGTTGTGCGCCCCCGGAAATTCTGCGACGGGCATCAGCTCGATGGCCGTCACGCCGAGCCGCTTCAGTTCTTCGAGCTCGTCGATCAGCGCGTCGAAGGTGCCTGCGGACGTGTACGTGCCGACGTGCAGCTCGTAGATGACGAGGCCGCGCAAAGCAGGCCCGCGCCAGCCGGCGTCATGCCAGGCGTACGCCGCCGGGTCGATCACCTCGGAGTGACCGTGCGGCCCATCCGGCTGGCTCCGCGAGTACGGGTCCGGGTAGTCCCAGGTGTCGTTGACGCGATAGCGGTAGCGCATGCCCGGCCCGATCGCCGGGACGAGCGCCGACCAGACGCCGGCATCGTCTTGCCGCATCGGCGTAAGCGCGTCGCCGATGCGCACCTCGATGCGCGACGCATCGGGCGCCCAGACCCGAAAGCTGACGCCGCCGCCGGCGACATTCGCGCCCATCGGCCCCGGCCGGGCGGCGCCGGGCATGCGGGCTGGTAGCGGAACGCCGCCTGGGGCAACCCCCGGGCGGTCGTTGGAAGACACACTCATGCCACCCAAAGGTACACCAGATGGCGGCGTCTGAGCCTGTTTCACCGGGAGCTGAAGGTCGCGCGGATCAAATCACGATGAGTGGGATGCGCATCTCGGCGGCACTCAGGCCGCCATGGTATCCCCGCATCGGTGCATCGGGCACATAGAGGATGGCCTCGGCGCCGGCGCCGATCACCAGGTAGTCTCCGAGCCGGCGCCGCGTTTCATCTCCGATCGGCTCTGGCCCGAGGAGCCGAAGCTCATCGGCGTCGCCGACACGCAGCAGCGCCCACGTTTCTCCGAACCGCGCGCGGAACTCGGCCGCGAAGTCGTCGCCTGCGCCGTCGGCCGCGTGGAACAGCGGCACGCGATAGTCGCCGGTCGGCGGGTGCCGGAGGGATCGCAGCAGCGGGTCCTTCGCGGTCAGAGCGTGCCGCGCAGGCGGCGGGATCGCGATCTGTCCGTGGTCGGCGCTGATGACGATGCGCGCACTGCCGGGCAGGGCCTCGGCGAGCCGCTCGATCTCGGCGGCAAGGCGCTGGAGAACGCGTCCGATCTCCGGTGCATCGGGCCCGTGCTCGTGCTCGGCGTTATCGAGATCGGGGATGTAGAAGTAGGTGTACGTGGCGCCCGCGGTCGCCGCGATACGCTCCGCGATCGCGGCGCATGCGTCGCCGATGCGTCGGTACCCGCGCGTGGGCGTGTTCCCTGTGAAGTAGCGCGAGTAGATGCTGCCGGCGATCGGGGCGGGCATCCACGACGCGGCGTCGCGCATTCGCGGCAGCAGCGAGGGTGTGCGGAAGACGGCGTTGGCGCTGACGCCCAGTTCTTCCAGCGGGCGGCCGCCGAAGCGCTCGACGAAGGGCAGGATCGTCGACGTCAGGCCCGCGTCCGGCAGGTACGTCCACCAGCCGGTGACGGCGTGTTCTGCCGGCCAGCATCCGGTCGCGAGTGACGTGAGCGCAGGCGCCGTGGACGAAGGGAACACCGCCTGCAACTCGAGGACGAAGTGTCTGCGCAGGAACGCGACGGCAGGCAGCGCCTCGATCAGATTCATGCCGAGGCCATCGATCAAGATGAAGACGCAGTGCTTCACCTCGCCGATCGCGGCGGCGATCTGCGCGGCCGGCGGCGACGCCGGGATGCCGCTGACGCCGGCGAGCGTCGCGAGCGCCCGCGCGAGGTGCACCGTGCTCGGCTGCGCCGCATCCGGTCGAACTAGCGCGCCTTCCGCGAACCATGCGAGCAGCCGATCGACGTCGCTCATTCGGGCGGCGCGGTGTGCGTCATCTGGCGAACCTCCGCGCGTTCATTCACCGCGCGCGCTACCTCATGCCGAAGAGCGTATCGGCCGGACATAGTACGCTTCCACGAATCATACGCGCAGCGGAGAGGAAGACGATCATGGCCAACGCGTTCAAGGTAGGCGATCTCGACGTCATCGCCGTCTCGGACGGCTCGGTAACGTTCCAGCCGACAGCGTACTTCGCCGGCACGACGGCGGAGCAGTGGGAGCCGCACGCGAGATGGACCAGCCATGAGGGCAGCGTCGTCTTTCCGTTCGGCTGCTTTCTGGTGCGTTCGGGCGAGACGCGCGTGCTGATCGATACGGGACTCGGGCCGATCCACTCCGACACCTGGCACGGCGGCGAGCTACTGGCAGATCTCGCATCGGCGGGCGTGAAGCCGGAGGACATCGACGTCGTCTTCATGACCCATCTACACGCCGACCATTGCGGCAGCGCGGCGACGAGCGTCGACGGCGTGATGCAGCCGACCTTCCCTAACGCGACGTATCGCTGGACTTCCGATGAGCAGGCGTACTGGAGTGGTGACAGCCTCAAGAAGGGCACGGTCGCACGGCGGGACATCTTCGCGACGGTCGCGCCCCGCTACCAGGCCGCGGACGGCGGGACATCGCTGGCGCCGGGCATCGACGTATACGCGATGCCGGGCCACACGCCCGGGCACGCCGGCGTCGTGCTGTCGTCGGGAGATGCGCGCTCGTTCGTGCTGGGCGACGGCATCAGTTGTCCGGTCCAGCTTGAGGAGCCGGAGTGGTCGGGATTGGGTGACATCGACCCGGTGTTGGCGCGCAAGAACCAGGAGGCGCTGGCCAAAGAGATCGAGGGCAGCGGCGCGCTCGTCGGCGCCAGCCATTTCCCCGGACTCACGTTCGGGCGCGTGCTGTCCGGCACGGGCAAGCGCTACTGGCAGCCGGTGTAAGTGGCGCCCCTACTCGAGGATGGACGGGGGAAGATGGAGGATGGACGCGCGTCGCCGGGTCGAGGTGCGGGGCAACTGCTGGCCGATGCCGACGCGCCGCGAGGTCCCGTGCCGTAGCGGATGAGCCTTGGCTCCGTCCCCGGCGCATCCGCAGATCGGCCGCGAGGCGTAGGGACGAAGCTTCAGCTCCGTCCTCTCTCACCCGCCGCCAACCTTCATCCCGCATGCGGCAGCGGACGGAGAGCGGACCACTACGACACGGCGGCGGTCATCGTGACCGCCGCCGCTTCGCATGTTCGATTGATTCGGACCGTTACTTCGTAGCGGCCTTCGTCGCCGAAGCCGTGGCCCGGCGCGCGCGGCCGGCTGCCTCGCCCGTCGCCTCGGCCGCATCTTCAGCCGCCGTGGCGGCGCGATTGGTCACGCGGTCGACGCCGGTGCGGACGCGGTCGGCCGTGACGCTGGCGACGTCGCGCACGGCCTCGACGGCCGCCTCGCCCGCGGCGCGCTGTGCCTTGACGACCTTTTCGATCACGTCGCGCGTCTCCGTGCGCGACTCCGACAGCTCGTCGAACATCTGCCGCGTCAGCTCGAGGGCGCGTCCCTGGGCCTTCGTGGTCGACTCCATCACCGCGCGGTAGAAGCCGCCGATGTCGGTCGGGTCCTCGGCGAACTTCTTGCCGAGCTCGACTGACTCGCGCTGGCCACGCTGGGCCTCTGCGAGCAGGTTGTTCGAGGCGCGGAAGCCACGCTCGTTGCCGGCCTTCGCGGCTTCGATGATCGCGTCATAGCTCTCGCTCAACGCGTCAAAGTACCGGTCGACCGCTGTTTCTCGCTTCGTCATGTTCGATTCCTCCTGTGGATGATCCCCGTGGGGCTTGCGGCAATTCGTTGCTATGTGTAGAATACACCTACCGGCGAACTGCTGTCAAGTGCGTGGGCTATACAAATTTCGACGAACGCGGTCTTCCACAATCACGCGCAGCGGGCCGGTCCGCCGACAAGAGAACACACAGGGGGACGTGATAGCATGGCGAAGGGCAGAGTGACGGAGCCGCAGCAAGAGCCGCCGTTTCGCATGCATGGCGATCTCCTGACGACAACGCTGCTGGCGTTTCTGCGGAACTGGAACGCGTACGGCTATCAGCTCGCGCAGCAGCTCGCGGAGGCCGGGCTTCCGGCGTTCGATTCCGGCACGGTGTACCGGACGCTGCGACAGCTCGAACGCACAGGGCTGGTGTCGTCGTTCTGGGACACCTCGGAGTCGGGTCCCGCGAGGCGGATGTACTCGCTGACCAAGGCGGGTGACCTCTTCCTCTCGAGCTGGATCGACGTGCTGGGCAAGTACCAGGCGGTGCTGCAGAAGACGATCCGGGGCTTTGACCCGGACGCCGTCGAAGCCGAGAAGCCCAGGCGGCGCACAGCACAAGGAACGTAAGCATCCGGCAGCAGGAAGCTACAAGGAGCACGCCATGCCAGACAGTCCACAGACGGAGAACCCGCTCGAGTTGTGGCGGCAGTTCATCACGGATTCCGAGCGCCAGTGGAATGGCTTCTTCCGCGACGTGCTCGGGTCGGACACGGCGTCGAGCGCGATGAACACGTGGATGGAGGCGTCGCTCACCGTCCAGCGGATGGTCGCCGACAACCTCGAGCGGTACTACACGACCTTCAACATCCCGACGCATCAGGATCTGATGGCGCTAGGCGAGCGCATGAAGGTGATCGAGGACACCCTGGCGCGCATCGAAGCCGCGCTGTCGGCCGCGATGCCACAAGAGATGAAGCGGGTCCAAGCGCGTCGAAAGCCCGCGCGCACCAAGCGCCCGCCCGCGCCGGTGACAAGCGCGAATGGGGTGGGAGCGCCGGCGGCCCCTGCCGGCTAGGCTCCGGTCGCCGATCCGTGTGCGCCGCGCCGGCCTGTGCCCGCCGACGCCCGGTCGAATCGCTGATCGCTGTTTGGTTGCGCACCCATCCGCAGACAAGCAGTGTATTGGGCGCGCAGCGAAATGCGCGCGCAGCCGCAGGAACCGACGAGGTTCTCCCGAATCGCTTGCTCGGGGTGCTCCATCTTCTCCGAGGAGACGGGCATTCGTACACTACGGCGAGGTTTGTCGAGCGCATCGAGCGAAAGGGCGAACTTTCGCCCACCTGCGCGACCACCACGAACGCCGACTGCTGCTGGCTGCCCCGCACGTCCCGAGAAACTGAACCACCCGCATGTCTTACGTCTCGCTCGACCTCGAAACCACCGGCCTCGATCTCGAAACCGATGAGATCATTGAGGTTGCCGCCGTTCGCTTCGATGCCTCTGGTGTCCTCGACACGTACCATTCGTTCGTCAACCCCGGCCGCAAGCTCGAGTATCGCATCGCGCTGCTGACGGGCATTCCGGCCGAAGAGCTGGAGCGCGCGCCCCATTTCGGGAGCATCGCGCCGGAGATCGAGCGCTTCATCGGCATGGACCCAATCGTCGGCCAGAACCCGACGTTCGACACGGGCTTCCTAGCCCGAAAGGGCGTGCAGGTATACGGGCCCACCTACGACACCTTTGACCTCGCCAGCCTGCTACTGCCGGGGCTGCGGCAGCACTCGCTCGGCGCCATCGCGGACCATCTGGGCATCGAGTTCGCCAACCGCCATCGCGCCGACGCCGATGCCGATGCCGCCCGCCGCGTCTTCGCGACGCTGCGCCAGCGTCTTGCCGAATCGCCGCCCGATCTCCTCGCCGAAGTTGACCGCATCGCCGCCGCCAGCGATTGGCCGCTCCGCCACCTCTTTCGCGAGGTCGCGCTCGAGCAGCCGCGCCGTGCCGGCGATGGCGAGCGCGAGGGGTTTGTGCACGGGTTCGTGAAAGCGCCGATTGCCATCGACGAACCGCCCGCGCCGTCCACCCGGCGCGTGACGATCTCCCCCGACGAGGCAGCCGGCTTGATCACGTCCGGCGCGGCGCCGCAGACGATTAGCGAGTTCGAGCAGCGCCCGGAACAGGCCAGCATGACGCGCGCCGTCGCCGAGGCGATCACCGAGGGCGACCAGCTCATCGTCGAAGCCGGCACGGGCGTCGGAAAGTCGCTCGCGTACATCATCCCTTCGGCGCTGCACGCGATACGAAACAGCACGCGCGCCGTCATCTCGACCAACACGATCAACCTGCAAGAGCAGTTGACAGGACAGGACATCCCGATCGCCCGGCGCCTGCTCGCCGATGTCGGCATCGCCTTCGATGACCTGCGTGTGGCGCAGCTCAAGGGGCGGCGCAACTACCTCTGCCTCCTGCGTTGGTCGGGAGCCGGTCATGCGGCCAGTTTGGATCAGGACGAGGGGCGCTTGCTCATCCGCCTATTGTTCTGGTTAGGCCACACCGACACGGGCGACCGCGCCGAACTCAACCTGGCGCGCGAGGAAGACGCCGCGTGGAATCGTGTGAGCGCCCAGGACGGCGGCTGTCTGACGATGCAGTGCGCATACGTGCGCGACGGCTCGTGCTTCCTCCTGCGCGCGAAGAAGCGGGCGGAGGCAGCGCATCTTCTCGTCGTCAACCATGCGCTGCTCCTGTCGGACGTGCGTACGGGCGGTAACGTGCTGCCGGAGTACCAGCATCTTGTGGTCGATGAGGCGCACCACCTGGAGGACGAGGCGACGAGCCAGTTCGGGTTTACGGCGTCGGAAGCGGAAGTGATGTCCTGGCTCGACCGCCTGCACACCCGCGCCTCGCGCGACCGCGACGGCGGCCTCGTCGGCACGATCTTCGCCGCCACGCGGGTCGCCCAGCAGGCGGACGGTGCGGCGCCGCAGTTGCAGTCACTGGCGCGCACGCTGTCGCAAGCGGCCACACGCGCGCGCGACCGCATGCCCGCGTTCTTCCGGGTGCTGCAAGAATTCGGAAGGCAGCAATCGGCCGGCCGCAGCGACTACGACGAGCGGATCCAGATCAATCGCGCGATGCGCGTCCAGCCGGACTGGGCTGATGTCGAGAGCATCTGGTTCGAGACCGAAGGTACACTCGCGGAAGCGCTTGGCGTGGTGGAAGAGCTGCACGCGATGCTTCTCGAGGTTGACGCGCAGGACATGCTCGACCGGGACGCCGTCACCGCCGAGGCCGCCGACCTCCTCGACGCCGGCGAGAAGCTCCGCTCGGGCATCTCGCGCATCATCGGCAGAGACGACCGCGACACCATCTGCTGGCTGACGATGTCCCGGCGTGAGCCTTCGCCTTCGCTCGCGAGCGCACCGCTGTCGGTCGCGGAGACGCTGCGGACGGGCCTCTTTGCCTCGAAAGAGAGCGTGATCCTGACGAGCGCCACGCTCAGCACCGAGGAGAACTTCGACTACATCAAGTCGCGTGTCGGATTCGAGGATGCGCGCGAGCTGTTGCTCGGGTCGCCCTTCGACTATCGCGCATCGACGCTGATCCTGGCGCCGAGCGACATGCCGGAGCCGAACCACCAGGGATATCTCGCCGCGCTCCAGCAAGCGCTGATCGATCTTGTGACAGCGAGCGAGGGCCGGGCGCTCGTGCTCTTCACGTCGCACAGCGGCCTGCGCGCCGCGTACCAGGGGATCAAGCGGCAGCTCGAAGAGCAAGAGATCCTGGTGCTGGCGCAGGGGATCGACGGCGCGCCGCGGCAGTTGCTCGCCACGCTGAAGCAGAATCATCGCACCGTGATCCTCGGCGCCGCGAGCTTCTGGGAGGGTGTCGACGTCACCGGGGAGGCGCTTTCGCTGCTCATCATGGCGCGGCTGCCGTTCTCGGTACCGTCCGATCCGGTGTTCCAGGCGCGCTCCGACCTCTTCGAGCAGCCGTTCGAGCAGTACGCGCTGCCGCAGGCGATCCTCCGCTTCAAGCAGGGCTTTGGCCGGCTCATCCGCCGCAAGTCCGACCGTGGTGTGATGGTGGTGCTCGACCGCCGCCTGCGCAGCAAGCGCTATGGCGAGGCCTTCCTGCGGTCACTCCCCGCATGCGAACTTCGTGAGATGCCACTGCGGGACCTCGCCGACGAGACCGCACACTGGCTCGACCGCGCTGCCGCAGGCGTCGACGCGTGAATGTCATGCTGCGAGCTCTCACGCGGGCCGACGCCGCTTGGCTGGATAGCCGGCTCCCCGCCGTTGCCAGCTCGGCCGGGTTCGATGGCGGTGAAGGCACCGCGTTGCTATGTTCGCGGCTGCTGGACGGCCCGCGGCTCACCGCCCGCGTGATCGTGCGCGACGGCAGGGACGTCGGCCTGCTCGCGTACCTACTGCATC
The DNA here is from genome assembly GCA_038227375.1 of Dehalococcoidia bacterium. Taxonomy (GTDB): domain Bacteria; phylum Chloroflexota; class Dehalococcoidia; order DSTF01; family JACRBR01; genus JALYKW01. The sequence goes on along the minus strand of JBBRPY010000006.1, from coordinate 71,606 downwards.
AGCCCAGACGCGATGCCGCGATCATCGAGCTTGTGGCCACGCCGGCGGCGAATGCGCGGCGTGGCTCCGGCGCGGCGGCGGTAGCTCTGGCCGAGGGAGAACTCGAGGCGGTCGGCGTGCACGATATCTATGCGCCGGCGCCGGCGGCCCATGGCATCGCCATGTACTTCTGGATCCGGCTCGGTTACCGTCCGCTGCTGCGTCCGGAGTGGCCCTGCGATCGGGAGGGAGTGGCGTGGCTTCGGCGCACCATCGAGCCCGTAGCCTCGGCCCGCGTGTGAGGTTCACGCGCACAAACGGTTGTCCGCCCCGCCGCTCAAGGCCGAGGCGCCGATATCATGCCGTTGAACGGAATCAGAAAGGGTCTGCAAACGGGAGGACAAGCACTTGAAGATTGGTCTGCAAGTCCCGTATTTCACGTGGCCCGGCGGCCCGGAGACGCTCGGCGAAACCTTCGGTGCGCTCGCCAAGCGGGCGGAGGATTGCGGCTTCGCGAGCTTCTGGGTGATGGACCACTTCTTCCAACTGCCCGGGCTCGGCGCGGCCGACCTCGACATGCTCGAAGGCTACAGCGCGCTCGCGTTCGCGGCCGCGCACACATCGACGATCAAGCTCGGGACGATGGTCACCGGCGTCACCTATCGTCAGCCTGGCGTGCTGGTGAAGACCGCCACGACGCTCGACGTGCTCTCGGGAGGTCGCGCCTACTTCGGCGTCGGCGCCGCCTGGTTCGAGCGCGAGCACCAGGGTCTGGGTGTCCCGTTCCCTCCGGTGAAGGAGCGCTTTGAGCGGCTCGAGGAGACGCTCCGCATTGCGCATCAGATGTGGAGCGCCGAGACGGGACCGTTCGAAGGCAAGCACTACACGCTGGCCGAGACCATCTGCGTCCCGGCGCCGGTCTCGAAACCGCATCCGCCGATCCTCATCGGCGGTCTGGGTGAGAAAAAGACCCTTCGGCTTGTGGCGAAGTACGCCGATGCTACGAATATCCCGATGGGCTTCAACGACGAAGGCGTCGCCACCGCATCACACAAACTCGCGGTCCTCAAGGAGCACTGCGCTCGGGAGGGGCGGCCCTATGAGGCGATTGAGAAGACCGTATTGGCGACGCTGTGGCTGGCGCGAGGACCTCAATCGAAGGGCGCCTGGCAGACGGGCGAACAGGCGCTGACGACGCTCAAGAAGTTCCGGGAGGCCGGCGTGGACCAGCTGATCTTCAACATGGCGAACGTTGAGAGGCCGGAAACATTGGAATTGGTCGCCCAGGAGATTGTCGGGCCGGCCGGGGCGTTGTAACGTTCTCACAGTACTCCCTCAAGCGCGCACCCGGGCCGCTATACTGTGGCGAAATCTACGGAAATCAAACGCGGATGTTAGCCGAAATGCACCGCCTACGCGCAGATGTAATCAGAGTGAGCTACACTTCGTCTTCCACTAGCAGACGTATCGATCCGCAAGGAGGCTTTCGATGCCGACCGCTACCATAACGATGCCCGAAACCAGCGTCATCGACACCCTGCACGAGATTCGCGCGGTCCCCGATTTCGTCCTTTCCGCCATCGACCGCGTCTCGCGCAGCGGCTGGCGCGACATGTACGACCGGGAAACCGTCATGATGTTCGCCGCCACCCTGGGACACGGCGAAGCCGCCGAATGGCTCGTCGAGCACCGGCACCTGTACTTCATCGCCCTCCGTCGCGTCGAGGCGATGGCGGCGCGCTGAAGGATCGTCGTCAGGCGATCTGCGAGCTTGCGGCGCCGGGTGGACTGAGCTCATACCCCTGCGCTGTGTGGGCCTTGATCAGGCCCTGCTGCGTAGGGTCATCCTCAAGCTTGCGCTTCAGCCGCGCGATCCAGATGCGCAGATATTCCAGGTCCTCGCGATACTCCGCTCCCCAGACCGCGCCGAGCAGCTGCTCATTCGACACCATCGTCCCCGCCCGCCGGGCGAGTTGCTCCAGCAACTTCCACTCGGTTGGCGTGAGAGGGATCGTCTCTTTGCGCAGCCGGACAATGTTGCGCTGAAGGTCGATCTCGATGTTGCCGATATGCAACACCTGATCTTCGGCCGATGCACCCACCACGCGCTGCAGCGCCGCCTTCACGCGCGCGCTCAACTCGTCGGGGTGGAACGGCTTGGGGATGTAGTCGTCGGCGCCGAGCGCGAGGCCGCGCGCCCGATCGGCGTCACCGCCTCTGGCCGTCAGCAAGATCACGGGCGCCGCGGAGAGGGCCTTGAGCTCGGTCAGCACTTCCAGGCCCGACATGCCCGGCATCACAATATCGACGAGGAAGATGTCCGGCGACTGATCCCGCGCAAGCTGCAGTCCCTCGGCGCCCGATGCCGCGGTGACGACACGCAGGCCGCGCGTCGTCAGCTCGAGCGCAATCATGCGCAGGATGCCGGGCTCGTCATCGATCGCGACGACGAGTGGCACGCCGGGGGCGGTGGGTTCCGCGCTATCTGACGACGAGGACTTTCGCATCGTGCGGCATCCCCATGAAGCTACGGCGAAGGGCTCGGATTGGCGACAGGTGGACTCCTATGCTACGCCCAACCGGGCCGCTTTGCAATGGGATTGTCACCCGGATTCCAGGTGCGGCTCAAAAGGAATCCAGACGTTAACAGCGCCGATCCCGCGGGTTAGACCGGAGGCCGGCCAATCACCCAAGGCTCCCAGCCCAGTGTGTCCGCGTCGTATCATGGAGCGAATCCGCCGTTCGTGTCGTTGCTGGCGGGCCCGGCGACGTGGCTTCGAGGAGGGCTCCATGAAGGCGCGAAAGACCGACCCAGAACTCCCGATCCTCCTGCCGTTCACTCCGGGACAGGCGAGCAACGGCGAGTTCGTCCCACGCGCCCCCACCCGCGAGCACCTCGCGGCCGAGGTGCTCGCGCTTGACATGAGTGAGCAGATCGCCGCCTGGCAGGGGCTGGACCGGCGGCGCTTCCTAATGGGGATGGGCGGCATCGCCGTCACGCTGGCCGCCGTCAATCTCGTGGGTTGCGATGGGAAGGACAAGAAGACGCTCCCACCGGGGGTCACGGCCGGCGCCACCTATGCCGTCCCCACCGATGGCGATCCCAGCGCCTGCGGCCACCTGAGCGGCGATGAGTTCATCTTCGATGTGCAGACGCATCACGTCGACCCGCAGGGGCCGTGGGTGAACGAGAGTCCGGCGACCGCCAACTTCTTCCGCGCCTTTCGCCCCGACTGCGCCGAGGCAGACAAGCTCGATTGCCTCAGTCGCTACTACTACGCGCACGACATCTTTCTCGAAAGCGACACGAGCATTGCCGTACTGTCTGACACGCCATCGGCGAGCGACAGCGATGACCCGCTTAACTTCGACGAGATGAAGCGGACGCGCGACATCCTGAACGATCTCTCGCCGAAGGACACCGGCCGGCTGCGACTGCACAGCGTCGTCGTCCCCAACATCGGGCCGGTGCAGGCGCAGCTCGACCGGATGCAGGCGCGCGCCGAAGCGATGGACGTGTCGGCGTGGAAGATCTACACGCCGTACGGACCGAACGCGACCGGCTGGTTCCTGGACGATGCGAAGCTTGGCATCCCGGTGATCGAGCAGGCGCGCAAGCTCGGCGTCAAGACCATTTGCGCGCACAAGGGCTTGCCGTTGTTCGGCTTCGACCGCGCGCACGCGTCGCCGCGCGATATCGGCGTCGTCGCGAAGGCGTACCCGGACGTGAACTTCGTCGTGTACCACTCCGGCTGGTACCCGGGCAACCGCGAGGGCGCGTACGATGAGGCGAAGGCTGACATCGGCGTCAACGCACTCGTCAAGAGCCTGCTCGATAACGGCGTGCAGCCGAACACAAACGTCTACGCCGAGATGGGCTCGACCTGGCGCAACATCATGAGCGACACCACGCAGGCGGCGCACGTCGTCGGCAAGCTGCTGAAGTTTGTAGGTGAGGAGAACCTCCTCTGGGGCACCGACTGTATCTGGACCGGATCGCCGCAACCGCAGATCGTGGCATTCCGCGCGTTCCAGATGGACGCGCAGTTTGCGCAGCAATATGGCTACCCGATGGCGACGCCGGAGGTGAAGCGCAAGGTGTTCGGCCTTAACGCCGCGCGCTTGTACGGCGTCGATCCTGTCGAAGCCAGATGCAAAATCGCGAACGATGAAGTGCAGCGGTTGCGCGTGGCCTCGGCTGAGATGCAGTTGGACACGCACGATGCTCGCTATGTCCCCCGCGGGCCGATCACGCGCCGCGGCATGCTCGATTGGTTCGCGCAGCACGGCGGTCGCTGGCAGCTGGGGTGACCTAGATGTTGGATGTTGGACGGCTAGCTCCATGCCTTATGGAGAGTGGGCCTGGGTCAGGCGTCCCGCTATACTCCTGCTCGTATGAAGACACCGGCCCGCACCCGCCCCGCGCGTCCGTGCCGGTAGCGCGCCTCCGGGGCGTGGTCGAAGAAAAAGGCGACGATTGGGCGATTGTCGGCGTGGGCGGTGTCGGTCTGCTCGCGTCGGTGCCAACCACGACCGCCGACGCGTTGACGATCGGCCTGCCTGCCGCGCTGTTCACGCATCTGCACGTCCGTGAAGACGCGCTCACCCTCTTCGGATTCTCTACTCGTGACGAGTTGGTGCTGTTCGAGCAGCTCATAAGCGTCAGCGGCATCGGCCCACGTGCGGCCCTCGGTCTCCTGTCGGCGCTCGAGTACGCGCGGCTGACGACCGCCATCGCATCCGGTCACGTCGATGCGCTGCGCAAGGTGCCCGGCATCGGCCAGAAGACGGCCGAGCGCCTCGTGCTGGAACTGCGCGACAAAGTGACTCCACCGCCTGCGGGCCGACACGCAGCGCCACCGGCAACACCGGCGCAGCAGCGCGACGACGAGGTCGTTGCGGCGCTGATCGGACTTGGCTACTCGCAGGTGGAGGCCGCCTCGGCAGCCGATCGCCTCCCGGAAGGCGGCGATGTCCCGATTGAGGACCGCGTCCGCTTGGCGCTCAGCTACTTCGCGAAGAACTGAGCCGGCGCGCGTGCCGAGGGCACTCCCGATCCGGAAACGCGGGGAACGAGTCATACTTGACGGCGCGGGCGCTGTCCGTCGTGACGACGTCTGCGGCATTGGCTGCGGTGAGGTTGGTGTGGCACGATGGATGCGACGCCAACGCATGCTGGCACGTGAACGCCGGGGATGGGTCGTAGAGGCACATGGTTGCATTTCGATACAGCGAATGGGACGGCACGCAGGAGATCCCGGGGCTTGACGCCGATGAGGTGCTCGAAGCGCTGACGGATGACCTGATGAACTTCGGCGACCTGCAGCACGCGATGCGCAACCTGCTGCAGCGTGGCATGAAGAACCCGATGGGTCAGCGCCTCCAGGGGCTGCGCGACCTGCTGCAGCAATTGCGCCAGCAGCGCCGCAACACGCTCGACAAATACAACCTCTCATCGGTCATCGACGACATCAAGACGCGGCTGGATGAGGTGCTCGCGATGGAGCGGGGCACACTGGAGCAGCGCCTTGGCGGCGAGGGGCAGCAGCCTCCCGAACAGGGGCCGCCCGCTGCGGGGCAGCAGCGTCCGGGCGCGCAGACGCCAGGCGCCACGCCCGGTGCGCAGCATTCTCCGGGCGCGCGACCGCCGGAGGGCAGCCGTGCACCTTCGAGCGAAGGCACCGGAAGTGGCGGTGATGCGGGCGCTCAGCAGAACGACGAGGAGCGCCAGTTCGCCGAGATGGCGAAGAACATCGCCAACCGCAAGAAGAACTTCTTGAGCAATCTGCCGCAGGATGTCCCGGGCGCGGTGAAGGAGCTGCAGAACTACGAGTTCCTCAACCCGGAGGCGCAGCACAAGTTCACCGAGCTGATGGACATGCTGAAGAAGGCGATGACCGAAACCTTCTTCAAGGACATGTACGACCAGATTGCCGGCATGTCGCCCGAAGACATGGCGCGCATGAAGCAGATGGTGAAAGACCTGAACCAGATGCTCAGCGAGCGTCTTGGTGGCGGCGAGCCCGACTTCCAGAAGTTCATGGACCAGTATGGCGACCTCTTCGGCGCAAACCCGCCGCAGACGCTCGACGAGCTGGTCGAACGCATGCAGTCGCAGGCGGTGCAGATGCAGAACCTGCTCGACAGCCTGCCAGGCGATATGCGCCAGCAGCTGCAAGAGCTGCTGCAGGACAAGGTCGGCGACCCCGATCTACAGGCCGAGCTCTCCGAGCTACAGATGAACCTGGAGTTCCTGTCGCCGATGCGCGACATGCGCAACCAGTACCAGTTTCGCGGCGACGACGAGATCGACCTCGACGAGGCGATGGGCCTCATGGACAAGATGCAGTCGATGGACGACCTGGAGCGCCAGCTCGAGAAGACCCAATATGGCGGCGACGTCGAGGACATCGACGAAGACAAACTCCGTGAGCTGCTCGGCGAGGAGGCGGCGGATCAGCTCGAACAGCTCAAGAAGCTGCTGGAAGTGCTGGAGGAGTCCGGCTACATCCGCAAGAAGGGCAACAGCTACGAGCTGACCCCTCGCGGCACGCGCAAGATTGGGCAGAAGGCGCTCGGAGAGATCTACTCGTCGTTGAAGGACGACTCATTCGGCAAGCACGCGATCAAGGACAACGGGCACGGCGGCGAACGCGCGGACGACACGAAAAAGTACGAGTTTGGCGACCCATTCCACCTCGCGCTCGACAAGACGATCATGAATTCGCTGCAGCGCGAGGGCGCGTCCGTGCCGGTGCGGCTCGACAAAGATGATTTCGAGGTCTACCGTTCGGAGGAGCTTACGCAGACGGCGACCGTGATGATGGTGGACCTCTCGTGGTCGATGGCGCTGCGGGGTTCGTTCCAGGCGGCCAAGAAGGTGGCGCTGGCGCTGAATAACCTCATCCGCAGCCAGTACAGCCGCGACAGCCTCTACATCATCGGCTTCTCCGCCTACGCGCGGGAGCTGCAGGCGGAGGAGCTGCCGTACGTTCGATGGGATGAGTCGGTGCTCGGCACCAACATGCACCACGCGCTGATGTTGGCGCAAAACTTGCTCGCGAAGCACAAGTCCGGCAGCCGGCAGATCATCATGATCTCGGACGGCGAGCCGACGGCGCACCTCGAGCGAGGCCGCTCGTACTTCGCCTATCCGCCGAGCCCGATCACGATTCGCGAGACGCTCAAGGAAGTGAAGCGCGCGACGCAGAAGGGCATCACGATCAACACCTTCATGCTGGACCGCAACTACTACCTCAAGGAATTCGTGAACCAGGTCGCGAAGATCAACAAAGGCCGCGTCTTCTACACCACGCCGGACAAGCTCGGCCAATACATCCTCGTCGACTACGTGAAGAACAAGCGCAAGAACGTCAAGGGGCAGTAGAGCCCCGGCGTGGACCTCCAAGCCTAGTTCAGAGCGCCGCGGCAACGGGAATTACAGGTGTGTTGTCAGACCTCCGTCGACGGACATGATCTGGCCGCTGATGTAGCCGCAGGAATCGGACGCGAGATACACGGCAAGCACACCCAGCTCGTCAGCTGCGCCGGCGCGCTTCATCGGCACAAAACGCACCGTCTGATTGGCCGCCGGGTCCGGATCGCCGATCGCCGGCGAGTGGGACATCCATCCCTGCGCGATCGCGTTCACGGTTATGCCGTGCGGGCCCCATTCGGTCGCGAGCGTGCGGGTGAGATTGTGCACGCCTGCTTGCGCTGAGCAGTACGCCGCAGCGTGCGCGATCGCCCGCTCACCCAGCACCGACGTGATGTTAATGATGCGGCCGCCGCTCTCCTGCTTCAACATCTCCTTGCCCACGGCGCGGCAGGCGTAGAAGACGCCGCTGAGGTTCACCTGCATCACCTTGCTCCACTCGACATCGCTGGTCGATTCGGCCGCCTTGCCGAGAAAGAGGTCGGGTGCGTTCACCAGGATGTCGATGCCGCCCATCTCCTTCGCGACCTGACGGACCATCACCTGCACGCCCGCGCCGAGCGTGACGTCGGTGGCCACGGTCGTGGATCTGCGCCCGATCTGCGTCAGCTCGCGCTGCACCTTCTTGGCGCGGAGCACCTCATCGCCGTCCGTCGTGGCCGACGACACGGTGACGTCGGCGCCGGCCTCACCGAGCGCGAGGGCGACGGCGCGGCCGGCCGCCCCACCGGCGCCGATCACCAGCGCGCGCTTCCCACTGAGGTCGAAGGCATCGATGCCGAGCCGTACGTTGCCCCACTCGTTGATCATGGGGTTTGTGCGTTTATGAGGGTGATGTTAGCCGGTTGCCACGTGGTCAGGACGCCCGGCACGGCACGGCGTCCTCGTACTCGCCAGTGGCCTGCGAGGTGAGACAATCGATGCACACGCGCCCGAGGGCAATTTTTTGCCACTGGTGCTGCCCGCGCTCAATCCGCTCCTGCGACGCAGCGATCTTCTTCCGAACGCGCCGGTTCAGAAGGTTGCTCTGATCGAGGGAACGGCGAGGGTCAGGAGGCTGCTGGTCTACGTTTGACATAGTTCCTAAGATGCGGAGTTGGGGTTGGTTGTGATTTCGCAACGCCGAGCAAACGGGGCGTTTGAGGCGTGATCATAACACAATCGTCAAGGCTTGCCGGTCAAATGGGCACTTCGGGCGCGAAGCCCATCGGCGCCAGACCGCCCGCGAGCCCACCACCATCGATCACGAAGCCCTGGCCCGTCACGTAGCTCGACGCGTCCGACGCGAGAAAGATCGCCAGCGGCCCCAGCTCCCAGGCGAACCCGAGCCGCTGTGCCGGCAGGTAGCGGCCGCGCGTCTGCGCGAATATGGCTTCCTGCTCGTTGTGGGCCGGCGCCTGCGTGACGAAGCCGGGGATGATGCAGTTGACGCGGATCTGGTGCTTGATCAGCATCGCCGAAAGCGACTTGGTGAGCGCGATCACCCCCGCCTTCGCCGCGCCGTAGCCAAAGCTCATCGGGTAGGCACGCATGGCAGTGCCCGACGCGACGTTGATGATCACGCCGCCGCGTCCCCGTGCCGCCATCCGTTTCGATGCCGCGCGCGCGCAAAAGAATGCGCTCGACAGGTTCACGTCCAACGTGTCGCGCCAGTCGTCGTCGTCCACGTCCCATAGCTCGGCGTTGGCGCCGCGCATGTCGCCGATGCCGGCGTTCGAGAGCAGGATGTCGATGCCGCCGAACTCGTCGACCGCCCGTTGGATCAGGGATTCGCACTGGGCAGAGTCGCGCACATCTGCCGGCTGCGCGACCGCATGGCGCCCCAACGCGACGATGTCGGCGGCCGTGCGATCGATCTGTGACGTCGTGCGCGCGGCGCAGACGATGTCCGCGCCCGCATCCGCAAGCGCGAGCGCCATCTGGCGCCCAAGGCCGCGGCCGGCGCCCGTGACGACGGCCACCTTCCCCGCAAGCTGCAGACGTTCGAGGACCATGCGGCGCGCCTCTCCCCCTATCTGCTCACGTTGGTCATTGTAGGCGGGCGGCGCCAACGCGGAAAGCGCACGCTGGCGGTAGCGTGGCGCGTGATGTGTGCGTAAGCTGAGGCGTTCGCAAGGAGGAGGATACATGGCCGACTACACGTTTGAACGCGAGTCACGCACGCCGCACTCTGAGACCTACACGATCGAGGACGGCGCGGGCGATCCGATCGGCCGCGTCGACATCCACTTCACCGCGTCGACGATGGCGTTTGCGACGCTGTGCGTGCCCGCGGACTTCGACGAGGAGGAGATCCAGGATGTGATAGCCGAGATCGACGAGCGCCTGGTGCTGACGAACGACCCGTACCGGGATGACTTCGTCGTCACCGTCTGGCGAGGCACGCAGGCAGGCGTGTACTCAGAAGAAGACGACGACGATGATGAGGATGAAGACGAGGACGGCGGCAACGGCCGCGCTCCCGTCGCCTGATCGCTGGCGAGCGGTGGGGCGTTAGCGTCGTTTGGAGCGCGCCGAGCGTTACACGCCGAGTTCGACAGCGGATCTCTCTTCCAACGTGAGAAGCCAGCCCTGTACGGTGGTGATTTTCTGCTCCAGGTCCGACTTCATCTCGCGCAGCGCAGCGAGCTTGTGGTCGATGATTGCGACCTGCCGCTCGGTCACCGCGATCGCCTTCGAGAGCTTGGCTTTTCGTTCCGATAGGTCCGCATCGCGGCGGTACTCAGCTCGTATCTGGCTCTTCACGGCCTCCGCCTCCACCATCTCCTTGATGTCGGCGAGCGCTAGACCGAGGAGATTTTGCAGGCGCTTGATCTGCTCGACCTGGCGCACGTCGTGTTCGGAATAGAGCCGGAATCCGCCGTCGAGGCGCGAGGGCGGCGTCAGCAGGCCCTTTTCTTCGTAGAAGCGAAGTGTGCGCTGCGTGACGCTCGTGCGCTCGGCGACCTCGCCGATCTGCAGATAGGCGTGGTCACTGGGCGTCGGGTCGGCCATCGTCGAGCGCTTGTGGGTCATGTTGGCTGAATCCTCGTCTTATTCTAACGCGTACGTCAAGGTTACGGTCGGTGCTCGATGGATCCGGCCCGACAGGCGTAATTGACATAATCACTACGCGCGCTGGGCGCCGCGGCGGCTTCCGGGTGGCGCCCGGCGCCCGCGCCCCAGCACAAACAGCTTGATCAGCAGGGCACCGGCGACGAAGCCGCCGATGTGCGCGAAGTAGGCGACTCCGCCGCCGGCGCCCACTGCATCCGGGCCGAGCGACGAGAACCCGCTGAAGAGCTGCGCGACGAACCAGAATCCGATCAGCACGAACGCGGGCAAGGGGAACGGGATGAAGAAAAAGATCGGGATGATCACGGCGACGGTCGCGCGCGGAAAGAGCACGATGTACGCGCCCATCACTCCGGCGATCGCCCCGCTCGCGCCCACCGCCGGAGTGAGGTCATCCGGATTCACCAGCATGTGCGTGAAGGCGGCGATGACGCCGACGAGCAGATAGAACACGAGATAGCGCGCGTGGCCCATCGCGTCCTCGACGTTGTCGCCGAAGATCCAGAGGAACAGCATGTTGCCGAGGATGTGCAGCCAGCCACCATGCATGAACATGGCGGAGATCATCGTCCATTGCGGCGACGGCTGGCTGGCGCAGGTGCGGCTATGCGCCGCCGCGGTCGCGACCGCTCGCCCGTAGGCATCGAGCGTGCAGGCGGGGATGTTGCCCCAGTGGAAGATGAATCGGTCCAACCCCGTCATGTGCAGGCCGACCTGATGCTGACTCACGGCCACCTCATAGAAGAAGACCGCGAAGTTGATGATGATGATCGCGACGTTGACGATCGGGAGCGATCGCGACCTCGGGCTGTCGTGAATCGGGATCATCTGCGCTCGCCTTCGCCGAACTCCTCGACCGGCAGGGCACCCATCCCGCGCGGGCGCATTAGAACTCGATCCCGGGCTGCGCCTTCAGGCCTTGCTGGAACGGATGCTTGATCTCGCGCATCTCCGTCACGAGGTCGGCGTAGTCGATGAGCTCCTGCGGCGCGTCGCGGCCGGTGATGATGACGTGCGTGCGCGGCGGGCGCGTCTTCAGGAACTCGACGACCTCCGCTGTCGCCAGCCATCCATAGCTGAGCGGATAGGTGAATTCGTCGAGCACGACGACATCGTACTCGCCCGAGGCGATCTTCTCCGTGCACTGCCCCCAGAGCTCGCGCGCGAGGGCCTTGTCCTTCTCGATGTCCTTCGAGAGCCAGGTGAAGCCGCCCCCGAGCGAGATCACCTCCATACCGATCTTCTTCGCCGCTTTGGTCTCGCCGTAGTTCGACGTCGTGCTCTTGATGAACTGCATCATGACGACGTTGTAGCCGCGACCCCAGGCCCGGAAGAGTACACCCAGCGCCGCCGTCGTCTTCCCCTTGCCGTTACCTGTGTTCACTACGACGAGCGCCTTCTTCGGTTGCCGACCTGCGCCCGCATCCGGCTCAGTCGCGTCTTGGGTGTCGGTCATGGCGTCGCCAACAGAGCGCGCCGTTCGGCGCCGCGGCGTGTGATACCGCCGTCTGGCACCACGACGGGTAGTCCCGATTCCGGGTGCGCGAGCACGCGCACCGGCAGGCCGTAGACGTGCTCGACGATCTCCTCGCTGAGGACATCGCCGGGCGCTCCAGAGGCAACGATCCGTCCACCAGAGAGCATGGCGATGCGGTCGGCGAAGAGCGCGGCGAGCGTGAGGTCATGCACGACGGCGACGACGGCGAGCTGCCGTTCCTGGCACAATTCTCGCAGCAATCGGAACGCCTCGACCTGATGTCTCGGATCGAGATGCGATGTTGGCTCGTCGAGCAGGAGCAGCTCCGGTTCCTGCGTCAGCGCGCGGGCGATGACGATGCGCTGCCGCTCGCCGCCCGATAGCTCGTCAACGGGACGCTGGCGCAGGTCCCAGCAATCGGCGCGCTCCATCGCCGCCTGCACGATCGCCAGATCGCGGCGGCTTTCCGACTGCAAGAGGCGCAGGTGCGGAGTCCGGCCCATCAGCGCCACCTCGAACGCGGTGAATCCACCGGGCAGCGCCGCCGCCTGCGGCACCACGGCGACCCGGCGCGCGATGGTGCTCGGCCTCATCGACTGCACATCGTCGCCATCGATCGCGATGGCGCCGCCGCGGATTGCGGCGACGCCGGTGATCGCGCGGAGCAGCGTCGTCTTGCCGCAGCCATTTGGGCCGATCAGGGCAACGATCTCGCTTTGTGCTACCGACAGGTCAACATCGCGTAGCACTTGGTGCGCGCCGTAACTCACGCAGAGGCGCCGGATCGACAGCATCAGGCGTGCTCCGGCATCGCGCCATTCTGGCGGTGGAGAAGATAGAGGAAGAACGGAGCGCCGACGAGCGCTGTGACGACGCCGATTGGCACTTCATAGCCAGGGTTGATACTCCGGGCAACGACGTCGGCGAGGATCAGGAAAGAGGCGCCGAAGAAGCCCGACAGCGGCAGGAGGCGGCGATAGTCCGGGCCCCAGACCATGCGCACCGCGTGCGGCACAATCAGACCCACGAACCCGATCAGACCGCTCACCGAAACAGCGGCCGCGGTGGCGAGCGATGCCAGCGCCAGCACGACGAGCTTCATGCGCTCGACATCGACTCCGAGCTGGCGTGCGTCATCTTCTTCGAGCTGCATGACATTCAGCAGTCGCCCGAATGGCAGGATCAGCAGGCTGCCGATCGCCATGTACGGGGCTGCGATGGCGATCTTCGCCCACGATGCTGTGTTGAATCCCCCGAGGAGCCAGTTGAGGATGGCCAGCGTCCGCGTGTTGTAGGTCAGCATCAGATACGTCACCAACGACGTGCACATCGATGAGACGGCGACGCCACTAAGGATGAGCGACGTCGCGCCGACCCTGCCAGCAGTGCGCGCAAGTCCGTAAGCGAGGACGACCGCGATCAGCGCTCCCGCGAACGCGGCCGGGGGCATCGGGCTGAAGATCCAGGCGGCGACGTAGAGCGGCGAAATGATGATCAGCGTGGCGCCCACCGCCGCCCCCGAGGCGACGCCGATGAGGTATGGCTCCGCCAGCGGGTTCCGGAACACGCCCTGGTAGGCGGCGCCGGACAACCCCAGCGTCGCTCCGACGAGTCCAGCCAGCAGCACGCGCGGGAGCCGCACCTGCCAGATGATCGCATCGGTCGTGGCGCTGTGCGTCCCCGTCGAGACAAATGGCAGGTGCCCGATGATGATCGATGCCGTCGTCTGCGGCGCGATCTGCACCGTCCCCCAGCTGATCGCGAAGAGTGCCACGGCGAGCGTCGCGAGCGCCGCCAGCGCGTACGTGGGGGCAAGACTCCGCCAGGTGACGGCGGCGGGGATGCGCACCGATGCGATGGCGGCCGCGCGGGGGCGTGCGAGCTGCATCGCTACTTGAACCGGCTCGGGTAAGCGTCCTTGGCGATCGCCTCCAGCGCGTCGATGATCCGTGGGCCCGGGCGGCTGACGATGTTCGGGTCGATGCCGAACACCATGTTGTTCTTTACCGCATTGATGGCCGACCATCCCGGGCGCGCCTTGACGGAGTCCACCGTGACGCCAAAGGCCTCGTCGTCGAGGACGATCAGGCGCGGGTTGGCGGCGATGATCGCTTCCTGCGTCAGCTGCGGGTAGGCGACGCCGCCCGCGTCGCCTGCGATGTTCTGCATGTGCAGGATGCGATAGATGTCGCCGATGAAGGTGTTGTTCGAAGCGCTAAAGAACGTCGCGTCCAGCTCGTGGTAGACACTCGGCGCGTTGGCGGAGGAAATGCCCACCACGGCCGTCTCGACCTTGCTCCGGCGCTCGCTGAGCGTGGCGACCAGGCTTTGCGCGGCGCCTATTTTTCCGGTGATGCGTCCCAGCAGCGTGATTTGTCCGAAGATATCGTCGATCGTCTTCACGTCTTTGTTGATGTCGACATACAGCAGCGGGATCTTCAGCTCATCGAGCTTCGCGACGATGCCGCCGGTGTTGCTCGCCGCGATCACCAGGTCCGGACGGAGCGCGACGATCGACTCGATGTTCGGTTCGAAGGCGTCCACCTTCGTCGGGAAATTCTTCGCGCCGGCGGGAACATCTGCGTCCTTGTCGACGGCTGCCAGCGAAGCCTCGGCGCCAATCGCGTACAGGATCTCGGTCGCGCCAGGCGAGAGCGAGACGATACGAGCCGGCGCGGCAGCTACCGATAACGCCTTTCCGTCGCTGCGTTGGAGGTTGATCGGATACGCCGCGACCGGCGTCACCGGGATTTCGGTCGGGTTGTCGTTGACGGTGGTCTTCGTGGTCTTGCTGCTGCTGCAGGCGGCGCCTACCATCGCTATCGCGAGGCACGCGAACAGCGTTTTCATCCAAATCTTCGTCGTCACGGTTCTGCCTCTCTCTTGTTCGACTCGCTGCCTACACAGCACCTTCGGAGAAATGAACAGCCCCTGTCGTGAAGGACAGGGGCCGGACGTGATTCGTGCGGACCCGCGCCCTTTCCTCGAAGGCCTGCGTGGTGGATGAGGGGCGGTCGACCTGGCTCCTCCCGCCGGTTGCGGGAGATACAGTTGCGGGACAGCGCCGGCATCTCACCGGCTTCGCCGCGACCTCATCATCAATATGCGGTTGTGGT
Source organism: Dehalococcoidia bacterium (assembly GCA_038227375.1). GTDB lineage: Bacteria > Chloroflexota > Dehalococcoidia > DSTF01 > JACRBR01 > JALYKW01. The sequence continues at coordinate 56,545 of JBBRPY010000006.1, read as the reverse complement.
CGGAGCATAGCGATGCAGCGTCACATCGTCAAGCACACCGTGCGGCACCGGCTGGCTTCGTCGCGAGGACAATCGTGAGCCTCTACTGGCGGCCGAGGGTGTTCGGTTTGTCGCCTACCAACATTAGACCCAAAGCCAGGTTCGCCCCGACTTGCGCCAAAGTCCTCCTTCTCCCGGACGAGGGCGGTGGAAACATTTTGAGGAGACCCCGGTCGGAGACGGTCCGGAGGGGAAGTCCACTCCACATGCCCACGCGGTACCCACGAACTCAACGGAACAGGAACCTGGCCCGTGTACGCCGGTGCATCGTCTTCTCTTCGAGTTCCGTTGAATGAAAGGCCGGACGGGTCGTGCGTTCAGAGCATCCTGTTGTACGGGGAAGAGCTTGCGGCAAGCCCCTCTGCATTTGTGACTTGACGGCGCCTGCCAAGCAGCGGATGCTTGTGATTGGGGGCTGCGGGGGCGTCCCGGACGCATCAGCGTGCGTTCGGGCTATGGTGGAGGCGGATCATGCCACAACGACGTGTATTCGGCGCGCGGCGGTTCCGTGCGAGCATCGGCATCGTTGCCATGGTGCTGATCGGATTGGCGGTCGCGCGCGGTACTCAGTCGGCTCAACCGTCCGCCGCGCAAGCGGCACCCACCGCAGCGACAATCAGCATCGATGCGGACCCCGCACAGCCGGGGATCCAGGAGAATGCGAGCCAGCCCCTCACGGCGACGCTGGTATCGGTCGATGTGGTTGTCCAGAACGCGAACCAGATCGGCGCCTTCGAGTTCCAGTTCCTCTTTGATTCGTCATCGCTGGCGTTTGATTCGTACACGCTCGGCAGTTTCTTGGCCGGCACGAACCGCGTTGCTTCGTGCCAGATCATCCCTTCAGAACACACCATCCGCCTCGGCTGCAACACGACCGGGCCGATATCGGCCGGCGCTTCGGGCGACGGCGTGCTCGCGACGCTCCGCTTCAAGCCGCTGGCCGCCGGTCCGAGCTGCATGCAACTGGGCCTCGTCGAAACGGCCACCGTCAACGGAGACCCGCTGCCGACAACGTCGAGAGATGCCTGCATGACCATCACCAGCGAAGCGACGACGACGCCGACTACGAGCTCCTCTACGACCGTCACGCCGACGAGCACGGCAACCACGACTCCGACACCAACGACGCCCCCAGACGCGACGAGCACGGCGACGATGACGAGCCAACCATCCGCAACGAGCACCGACACAGCGGCCGAGACGGAGACTCCAACAGCCGCTCCCTCGAGCACGTCGACCCAGGCGGCGACGCCTGTGCCCCCGCTTCCGACCGCGACGCGGACGCCAGAACCACAGACGGCCTGCGCGCGCGCCGACATCGACGGCGACGGCCGGGTGACGATCGGAGACGTTGTCGCGATCGCCTTCGGGCTGGTCACGGACAGCCGCGACGTGCGCTATGACATCGACGCCGACGGCGAGATTGGCATAGCCGATCTGCTTGCCGGTCTGCGTTGTCTGACGCATACCCACCACCATCGTCGACGCTGACCATTCGGAGCGCGAGGAACGGACAGCACCGACCGCGGTAGGATGAAGGACGATGTGTGGGCGATTCACCCTGACGCGCCGCGATCCGCGAGAGCTCGCGACCTCACTCGACGCCGAGGCGCTGCCGGCTGACGCGCCGCCCTACCGAGCCCGATTCAACATCGCCCCAACGGACCAGCACTGGATCCTGCGGGAGAAGCAGGAGCAGCGGCAGTTGCTCCCCGCCACCTGGGGGCTGGTGAACAGCTGGCAGAGCGACGCAAAGGGCGCCTTCAAGCAGATCAACGCGCGCAGCGAGAGCGCGGCGTCGCGCCCGGCCTTCCGCGACGCGTACCTGCGTCGCCGCTGCGCCGTGCCCGCGGATGGCTTCTTCGAATGGACGGGCACGAAGGCGGACCGGCGTCCGATCTGGTTTCACTCTCCGCACGATGACCTGCTGCTCTTCGCCGGCCTCTACGAATCCTGGCACGACCGCACCGGCGCCTGGCAGCGGACGTTCACGATCCTGACGACGGGCGCGAACGCGGCTGTGGCGCCGATCCATGACCGCATGCCCGTCATTCTGCCGCCGGAGCGCGTCGACGAGTGGCTGCACCTGCCATCGCGCGACGCCGAGCAGGACGCCTACGCCAAGGCACTGACGGGACTGCTGGCGCCGGCCGCGTCGGATGCGCTGGTGGCGACGCCCGTGTCGCGACGTGTGAATTCGGTGCAGAATGACGACGCGGAGTGCCTGACGGCGGCGGAAGACGGCGAGGTGGTTGCCGCGCCTCGGCTATTGTGAAGCAGCAGAATGAGAGGGAGCAATGCTTATCTCGACGATGAACGACGCCCCCGGGTACGAAGTGACCGAAGTGCTCGGGGAAGTCTTCGGGCTGACGGTGCGTTCCCGAAACGCCGCGTCGCAGCTCGGATCGCAACTGCGCTCTGTCTTCGGCGGCGAGCTGAAGGCGATGACGCAGGCTCTCACCGACAGCCGCACGCAGGTGATCGAGCGGATGGTCGCCGAAGCCGAGGAGAAGGGGGCGACGGCGATCCTCGCCATGCGCTTCGACACGTCCGAGATCGGCTCCACGTGGACGGAGATCTGCGCCTACGGCACGGCGGTGAAGATCCAGAAGGATGCGGCTCACGCACCATGATCACAGCGGCGATCAACGCGGCGACCGTCATATGGGTTTTGGGGATCACTCGGTCAGCGAGAGCGTCCAGATGACGACGCCGGACGACAACCAGAATCGTTGGCTTGCGGGCCGCCCGGTCGTGGGCGATGCCTACGATGCGACCTACGACGACCGCGCCGCTGCCGGCGAAGACGTGCATGGCGAAGCGGCCTTCGTCGAGCGCTATCGTCCGCGGTCGGTGCTCGATGGTGGCTGCGGCACCGGCCGTGTCGGCCGTGAGCTCGCGCGGCGCGGCATCGAAGTCGTCGGCGTGGACATCGATGACCAGATGCTGGCAACGGCGCGGCGCAAGTCGCGGTCGGTGCCGTGGCTGCTAGGCGATCTCGCGACCGTCGACCTCGACCGCCAGTTCGATGCGATTGTCCTCGCGGGCAACGTGATGATCTTTCTGGCGCCGGGCAGCGAAGCCACGGTCGTCGAGAACATGCGCCGCCACCTCGCGCCGGATGGCGTGCTGATCGCTGGCTTTCAGCTCGTGCGAGACCGCCTCACGCTTACCCAGTACGATGCTCTGGCGTCGGCCGCTGGCCTGCAACTCGCCGAGAGATATTCCACCTGGGATCGCGAGCCGTGGGCGTCGGGAGGCGACTACGCGGTGTCGGTACACGGCCTCACGCCCGCGTGACCGGTGCAGTATTGCTGCCGATCATCGCTGACTCAGTCGATGGCGTGATCTCTGCGGTGCTCTAGCAGTTCGCGGCAACCGCCGTCCTTAATCTCGTACACGCGCGTGGCGACGCGTTCGAGGATGGCGGGGTCGTGGCTCGCGCAGATGATCGTGCCGTCATAGCGCTCGAGCGCTTCGATCAACTTCCGGCGCGTCGTCCGGTCGAGGTGGTTGGTCGGCTCATCCAGGAGCAGCACGTTGGTCGGCTGAATCAGGAATTTCGCCAAGGCGACGCGGCTTCGCTCGCCGCCGGATAGCACCGCCACGGTCTTGAAGACGTCGTCGGCGCGGAAGAGGAACTGCCCCAGCACCGTACGCAGGCGGACGTCCGGCTCTGCCGTCGCGACCGACCGCACTTCCTCGAGCACCGTTGCCTCGCGGTCCAGCACTTCGTCCTGATGCTGGTCGTAGTACTGCTTTCGTGCGCGTTCCGACCAACCGACCCGCCCGTGGGTCGGCTCGATGATCTCGGCAGCGATGCGCAGAAGCGTGCTTTTGCCGCTGCCGTTCGGACCGACGAGCACGACACGTTGGCCGCGCTCCACCCGCAAGTTCACGTCGATCAGCACGACGTTGTCGTCGTAAGCGTGGCCGATGCCTTCGAGCACCAGCACCTCACGCTCCGTTCGGCCGCTGGAGCTGAACTGGAAGTGCACCTCTGCGTCTTTGCGAGTGCGATCGATGCGTTCGATCTTCGCGACGGCCTTCTCCCGGCTCTTGACGGCGGTCGCCTTCGAAGACTTCGCGCGGAAGCGCTCGATGAACCGCTCTTGCCGGTCTATCTCGCGCTCTTGCCTGGCGGCGGCGCGGTCCTGCTGTTGAAGCTTCTCGGCCTTCTGACGCTGGTATTCGCTGTAGTTGCCGGTATAGCTTTCGACGCGCCCGTCGCGCAGGTCGAGAATGCGCGTCGCGACGCGGTCGAGGAACTCGGCATCGTGGGTGACGATGAGCAGCGTCCCCTTGTACTTCGTCAGCTCCTCCGCCAGGAACTCGCGGGCGGCGGTGTCGAGGTGGTTGGTCGGCTCGTCGAGCAAGATATGGTCGGGACGCCGGACGAGGATCTTGGCCAGCGCAATGCGCATCTGCCAGCCACCGCTGAAGTCGCCGCACAGCTTGCCGCGGTCCTCCGGCGCGAAGCCCAGCCCATCGAGTACGCGGCCGATGTGGGCGTCGATGCGGTAACCGTCCAGCGTCTCGAATTGTTCGAAGAGGCTGCCCTGCTCATCGATCAGTGCGCCGATGTCGCCGCCGCTGCCCTCGATGCGGCCAGCGACTTCATGTAGCCGCCGCTCGACCGACCGCGCTTCCGGAAACGCCGTCCACATCTCGTCGAGCAGCGGCCGTGCGGGGTCATGACCCGCCTCCTGCTTCAGGAAGCCAAGGCTGCCGCCGCGATGGCCGGCGGCGCCCTCATCCGGAGTGTCTTCTCCCGCGAGCAGCCGCAGGATCGTCGACTTGCCGGCGCCGTTCGGACCGACGATGCCGACGCGCTCGCCCGCGCTCGCGATGAAGGTGACATCGTCGAGCACATCGACGCGCCCGAAGGATTTGGCTACGTGTTCGCAGTAGAGCATCAGGCATCATGGTAACAGCCGCCGAATCTGCGGTCGGTCACCCGGCAGAAGATCCGCAGGTCGAAACTCCCGGTCCAACTGGGCTCGCCGCGCGCCGGCCGGTGTCTTACGTCAGCTCAAGAGGGTTGCGTCTCGTCCGGTGTGAACCTCAGCACGACGCGGCCTTCCGTCATCGCGCGCTGCTCGATCGCCGGCATCGCTGCATCCGGGATGGGATTGCCGGCGATCCGCTCGCCGATCCTGCGCATCAACTGAGCCGCCCCCTCCTCTTCGATGACCGCGGCGCCATACAAGAGCAGATACGGAAAGGGCATCTCCTCGCCAAGGACGCATAGCGACATCGCCGGGTTGCGCCGCACGGCCTTCGCTTTCCAGCGCGCCGCGGTGGTCGAGATGAGGAGGTCGCCGCCGTCGAGCGTGTAGTACACGGGCGACATGTGCGGTCCGCCTCGCTTGCGCGGCAGGCCGACGATCACCAGCCGATGCTCCTCCAGAAATGTCCGCTGTTCGTCCGGTGTCATGGCTCTCCCTCTTGCTTTGCAATCGCGATTTCTTCCCAACAGTACGGCAACGCTACGCGATGCGCGACGGCACGTGCACCCGCAATCTCGGAGCCGCGATGCGCTCCCGGGGAGTCCAACGCACACGGTGCACGTCTGCTACGATCGCCGCATGATTCGCGACGCGACGCCCGATGATGTGCCCGCGATTGTGAGCCTGCTGCGCGGGCTCGCGGAGTATGAGCGCATCGCCGACCAGGTGCACATCGATGAGGGCGCGCTGCGCCGACACCTCTTCGGCGAGCGGCGCTACCTCGAAGCGCTGATCGCCGAGGACGTCGGGGCGCCCGTCGGATTCGCGCTCTATCTGCACAACTACTCCACCTTCCTGACGAAGCCGGGCATCTACCTCGAGGATCTGTTCGTGCTCGAGGAGCATCGCGGGCGCGGGCATGGCAAGGCGCTGTTCGTGCGAGTCGCGCAGATCGCTACCGAACGCGGCTGCGGGCGCGTCGACTGGAGCGTGCTGAACTGGAACGAGCCCTCGATCGCCTTCTACCGATCCCTCGGCGCGCAGGCAATGGACGCCTGGACCACCTACCGCCTGACCGGCGATGCACTCCACGCGCTCGCGAGCGGCGGTGAGGCGATGCAGAGGTGAAATGGACGCACAGCGAAGGAGCCCAATGCCCGTTTCGAACGATATTGCTCGCGGCAAGTCTCATCAGCCTAGCCCTCGGAATGGCGTGCGGGGATCGTGAACCGCGGCAGCCGCGATGGCGTCCCAGCCATCTATCTTCTCGCGGAGATCCGTTGGCGCGACCCAGGCATCGTCGACGGCTTCCGGGACACAGCAGGACCTGGCCTGTTCATCACAATTCGAGGCGGCCTGCTCCTGGGTGCGCAGGTTCATCGGCCACAAAAGGCACTTCGGCGTCGCTGTTGACCACGGGAACAACAGCTAGCCCATCAACTCACAACACTGCCAGATAGCGGTCCATCTCGAAGTCGGTGACGTGGCGGCGGTAGACGTCGTATTCGATGGTCTTGTTTTGGAGCAGGCTCTCGAAGACGTGGTCGCCCAGGGCGCGCCGCGCGAACTCGCTCGCGGCGAAGGCCTCGATCGCCTCCTTCAGGCTTCCGGGCAGCGTCTCGATCTGGCGCCGCGCCCGCTCTTCGGCGCCGATTTCGAAGACGTTCTCCTCTGTCGGCGGACCAAGCGGATATTCCTGCTCGATGCCCTCCAGCCCCGCCGCCAGCATCACCGCGAATGCGAGATAGGGGTTGCATGCGGCGTCCGGCGCCCGGTATTCGATCCGCGTGGAGACTTCCTTGCCGGGCTTGTACTGGGGCACGCGGATCAGGTCCGAGCGGTTGCGGCGCGCCCACGTGCGATAGACCGGCGCCTCGTATCCGGGCACCAGCCGCTTATAGCTGTTGATCCACTGGTTCGTCACCAGCGTCAGCTCCGCGGCGTGCCGCAGCAGCCCGGCGACGTATGACTTCGCGATCGGCGAGAGATGGTACTCGTCGTCCGCGTCGAAGAAGGCGTTCTGGTCGCCCTTGAACAGCGACTGATGCGTGTGCATGCCAGAGCCGTTCTCCGCGGCGAGCGGCTTCGGCATGAAGGTGGCGTAGACGCCGTTCGCCAGCGCCACCTCCTTCACGACGAGCCGGTAGGTCATGGCGTTGTCGGCCATCGTCAGCGCGTCGGTGTAGCGCAGGCCGATCTCGTGCTGGCTCGGCGCCGCTTCGTGATGGCTGTACTCGACGCCGATGCCCATGTCCTCGAGCGTGAGCACCGTCTGCCGGCGCACGTCGCTCGCGATGTCGAGTGGGGTCAGGTCGAGGTAGCCGCCCTTGTCGAGACCTTCCGGCGCGTCGGACGACTTGAAGTAGAAGAACTCCAGCTCCGGCCCGACATAGAACGTGAAGCCCAGGTCGGCGGCGCGCTTCAGTTGCCGCTTCAGCACAAACCGCGGGTCGCCGTCGAAGGAGGAGCCGTCCGGGTGCTGGACGTCGCAGAACATGCGGGCGACGCCGCGCTCGCGGGGCCGCCACGGCAGGATAGCGAACGTCGACGGATCGGGCATCGCCACCATGTCCGACTCATCGACGCGCGCGAAGCCCTCGATGCTCGCGCCGTCGAAGGTCTTCCCCTCGTCGAGCGCCTCCTCCAGTTCCTCCACCGTGATCGCGAAGCTCTTGAGCGACCCAAGGATGTCCGTGAACCAGAGCCGGACGAACTTGATGTCATGGTCGCGGCACGTCGTCAGGACGTACGCCTTCTGGTCGTCTTGCATGCTCACGCTCCCGTATTCGCCCCTAGTGTATCGGGGTGGGCGGGGCGAAAGACGTAGCGGCCGGCGAGGGGCGCGCATGCGTAACCTGAACTTAATCGGGGCGCATCACTCCTCGAATCTGCGGAACACAAGACAGGCGTTTTGACCACCGAATCCGAAGCTGGTCTTCAGCGCCGCTCGAACTGGCGCTCGACGCGCTACCAGCGGCACGTAGTCTAGGTCGCAATCAGGATCGGACTGTTCCAGGTTGATGGTGGGTGGAACGAGCCCATCCTGCATCGCCTTGATCGCCGTGATCGACTCGATGGCGCCAGACGCGCCCAATGTGTGACCGATGATCGACTTCACCGAGCTGATGGCGACCTTATGAGCATGCCCGCCTAACGCCATCTTTATGGCGTTGGTCTCCGCGCGGTCGTTCAACGTGGTTGAAGTCCCGTGCGCGCTCAGATAGTCGACGGCACCAGCCGGGAGATGCGCATCACACAGCGCGAGTCCGATGCAGCGCGCTGCCGCGGCCCCGTCTGGTCGCGGCGCCATTTGGTGGTGGGCATCTGCAGTCGATGCGAACCCTGCCAGCTCACAGAGTATCGGAGCTGATCGCGCAAGTGCGGTGTCCAACCCCTCGAGCACCAGCGCGCCTGCTCCCTCGCCGGGGACGAACCCGTCTCGGCGCTTGTCAAACGGGCAGCTTGCCTCTTCGGGGCGGCACTCGCGCCGAGAGACCGCATGCAATGCCGAGAAATTTGCGACACCAAACGAGGTGATCCAACCTTCCGTGCCGATCGCCAGGACGGCGTCGGCGCGGCCTGCGCGGATCATGTCCGCCCCGACCCCGATTGCCTGCGTCGCGGATGAGCACGACGCGCCGCATGTGAGGACCGGTCCGCCAAAGCCCATATCGATACTGATATAGCTCGCAGCCGCATCAGGCAGCGTCTTGATCAGGCTGAGTCGATCCAACCCTCGAACTCCTCGACCGAGCCACGGCTCCACGAATTCCGGACCCTGTGCGAACCCGCCGCTCCCCGTACCAACCACTACGCCGGTGCGATCCGCATGCGCGATCTTCCGGCCGCACGCGGACGCCGACGCCCACGCCTCCCGGCCAGCGAGCAGCGCAAACTGCGTGAAGGGAATCAGCCGGCGGCGCTCGATGCGATCGAGTAGCCCCTCGTAGGATGATGGCAATACGGGAGCCGCTGCCGCGCACGAACCGGCGAGGCTGGCCGGAGCATTCGTGACGGCTGAGCGGCCCGCGCTGACTGCGGCCCAGAGTGGCCCGACGCCGACGCCGTACGCCGTCAGCGCGCCCATACCCGTGACGACGACGCGCCGGCGAGCGACCGGATTCAAGGGCGGCCCTCAAGCGTTGTGAAGATGAACCGGGCGACATCCTCGACGGTCACCAGGCGAGAGAGGTCCATATCTTCTTCGAGTTCCAGGCCGAACTCCTCCTCAACAGCGACCGCAAGTTCAAAGCCGTCGAGAGAATCGAAGTCCAATCCGGGGACGGCTCCATCCCCGGAAAGAAGCCGGCTATCGAGCGACACCGTGGCGGGAGCGATATTCTTGATCACAGCGATAGCGTTCAGCACCGTGGACTGGATGGACGCTTCGGAGTCGCGACTAGTGGTGGTCATATCACTTCCACCCACCGCCGCCGCCTCCACCACCGCCCGGGACGGGTGTGGGTGGGGGAGCAGGAGTCGCTGTCGGGAACGTCTGCCACGAGAGGTCGTGCATCCAATTGTTGGTGTAGTCGCCGGTGGGGCTGATCGAGCAGTAGCCGCCCAGTGAGCAAGGGGCTGTCAGCGCTGAGTTCTTGGCGACGATCGAGCCCTCCGGCCCGCCACTCTCGTGCAAATGCGCGCCGGTGGCGTTGCAATCCGGGAATTTCACCCGCCCCATTTCAAAGGCTGTGAAGCCGCCCTGGATGATGAAGGTCTGACCGACCATGGACTCGTCCATGTGGACGAACTCAAACCGCGCGAAAAAGTTGGTCCGATCCTCCGGTGTGAACATCCAGACGCTCACGCCGCTGCAAGCGGTGCCGTGGCTATGTATCTCCGCGACAAGTGGCGCGCTGGGCGACAGGTTGTACGCCTGAAACAGCACCTTGGTACCGCAGACGTTTCCCACGGATTGCGGCGGCAGGCAGCCGCCGAACGCCTCCGAGACGCTCCCATCGCCCTTCAGCAGGTCGAGCGCCGGGCCGGCCCACCCCATCATCACAGTGCCACCAGGCCCCCGTTCCGCCGGGCGGGCGGCACGAGCCCGAGTTGAATTGTGTGTAGTCACCGTCCGACCAAAAGACAGCTTTGGCGTCATAGGTCGCCAGCCCAACCAGCACGCGGAGATGGTGATCTTCCGCCTGCGCGGCGGATGCACCAGCGGCGAGGGCCGCCGTCCCGGCAACGGCAGCAGCCTTCATGAGTACTCTCGTGCCTCGACGCATCCTTTGCTCCCTTCGAGTTGGCTTGCAGCCGTGCTATTGCAGCGACGAAGCGATCTTGACGAGTTCGCTGAAATCCACCGCGCTCGCGGCGGACATATTGACCAGCGTATCGCCGTTAAGAATCAGGTAGAGGGCCTGACCCCCTCCTTGTCCGGGCTTGTCGCGCAGGAAGATGGCCGGCACGTTATTGATCGAACCGTCCTGCAACGTCGCCCAGCTGTCATCCGGTGGTATTCGAATGTCGAACGGCAGATCGGGCTTCCAGATATTCATCTCTATTGGGTTTTTGGACGCTGTGCTTTCAAAGACCCATTGAAGTTCTCCCACCTCAGTCCCGCAGATCTCCGTCGCACGAACCGTCGGCGGGCTGAAGCCCGGAGGGGTGTAGCTCGGTTCCAGGTAGAACTTCGCAGTCCGAGCCACGCGAGGATCCGAACCGTCGACGATCGGCCGGCTACAAGGTTTCGCCGTCGGGTAAACATAGGGCGGCGGGTCAACGTAACCGTACGGCAAGAGCCGATACGGGCCTTTCGTCTGCGCAGGCCCGGGATCCGCCGGGAAGTTCGGCACGATCACGTCGATCGGTCCGGGTTGTCCCGACGGGCCAACGTCCCGCCGTTCGACACGCGAGCTCGGCTCCTTCCCTTGGGTCCCTGACTGGCTCCAGAAGATGGCCGCCGTGCTCCCGATGATCAGGATGCCCACGATCGCAATCAATTTCGTCCTACTGATACGCCACCACTTGTTCATGCGTCACCTCTGTGCCATCTGCAGAGTTCATGCACCGACTGCTGTGCGATCCGCCCTCGTCTCAGTTTCGCTGGAGAGATCGTCCTCCACCTGCCGAATGAAACCGTACTTTTGCATGGAGTCTCCAAACGCCTCGCGGGACAGAGTCATGAAGAGATGGTCCCAGTATCGGTCGCGGTACCAGGTGTGCTGCTTGAGTCTTCCCTCGAGTTGGAATCCGAGCTTCTCGTGAAGCCGTCGGACTTCCTGGTTGAATTCAAAGATCTCGGCGCAGAGCTTCCTGATAGGGAACTGTTCAAAGAGGTATCGTCCCACCAGCGGCACCCATTCGCCCATCCGGCCCCGCGCTCTGTGCGACGGGATGACGTAGCCCTGCCACCACGCCCAGCCGTCGACAAGGTTCATGTTGTAGGCGCGCACAAACCCGAACCGCGTGCCGCCGGCAAGATCGACCAGCATGAAGGTGACGCCCTCCCGCAGCCACCCTTCAAACATCGGCATGAATTGCTGGAACGTGGTGATGCCTCTGAATTGTGACGTCCAGAGCGGCACTTCGTCCTGGTTCGTCCACCACTCGAACATGAGGGCATGGTCGTCGGGCCACACCGGCCGAAGACCGACGAATTTGCCTCGAATCGCTATGGGGTGTTCGCTTGAGTCGCACATCTTGGCGCTATCGTAGTCCTCGACAGGCCTGCTGTATAGGGCAAAACTACCTATCGGGCGAGGTACTACTGGCCCGTGATGATGCCGCGTGAGAACGCGATGGCCACGGCCTCAGCGCGGTTGGCGGCGCCCAGCTTCTCAAGGATGCGGCCGACGTGATGATTCACGGTGCGCAGGCTGATGGACAGCTTCTGGCCGATTTGCGCGTCGCGATAGCCCTGAGCGACCAGCGCCAGCACTTGAGTCTCGCGTTCCGAGAGTTCGCCCCGTTCGTCCAACATGCTGCCCCCAGCTTGCTGCTTGGGCGCATTCTAACAGGTACGGACCGATGAGTCTAGAAGAATCCTCGCTTAGCTTAAGTCAGTGCGGCGGGTAACAAAGAGCCCCTCGCGAAACGCGAGGGGCTCTTGATGTCGTCGATCCGTGGGGGGAGTGGCTCTACGTCAGCGCGGGCTCTGCGGGCTCGGGGGCGCGCTTGTCGAGCACGACCTCGTCGTTCTGCACGTCGATCAGTACCGTGTCGCCGGGGCCGAATCGCTCCTGCAGCAACGCCTCCGAGAGCCGGTCCTCGAGCTCGTTCTGGATGACGCGCCGTAGCGGCCGTGCGCCGAACACCTGGTCGTAGCCCTTCTCGCCGAGCCAGTCCTTCGCCGCCTCCGACATTTCCAGCGACACGCCCTTGAGCAGCAGTTGCTTCTCCAGGTCGCGCAGCAGCAGGTCGACGATGCGGCGGATGTGCTCCTTGGCGAGCGTGTGGAACACCACCTGGCTGTCGATGCGGTTCAGGAACTCCGGCCGGAAGACGCGCTTGAGGTCTTCCTGCACCTTTTCCTTCATCTTCGTGTACACGTGCTCGGCCGTCTTCGCCTCGTCCTTCGCGACATTGAAGCCCAGCGCGGAATCCTTGCGGATAAGGTCGGAGCCGACGTTGCTGGTCATGATGATGATCGTGTTCCGGAAGTCGACCTTGCGCCCCTTCGCGTCGGTCAGATGACCGTCGTCGAAGATCTGCAGCAGGAGGTTGAAGACGTCCGGGTGCGCCTTCTCGATCTCGTCGAGCAGGATCAGGCAGTACGACTTCCGCCGCACGGTGTCGGTGAGCTGCCCGCCGTCGTCGTAGCCGATGTAGCCGGGGGGCGCCCCGACGAGCCGCGAGACGTTGTGCTTCTCCATGAACTCGCTCATATCGAGCTTGATCATGTTGTCTTCGCTGCCGAACATGAATTCCGCCAGCACGCGCGGCAGGTACGTCTTGCCGACGCCTGTGGGCCCGAGGAACATGAAGACACCGATCGGGCGCTTCGGGTCCTTCAGGCCGGCGCGCGAACGGCGCACGGACTTCGCGATCGCGGTGATCGCCTCGTCCTGACCGATCACCCGGCTGTGCAGCACGTCTTCCATCTGCAGGAGCCGCGCGGATTCTTCGCTGGCGATGCGGGCCACCGGGATGCCGGTCCACATGCTCACGACGTCGGCGATGTCCTCCTCCGTGACGACGGGCTTCTCGCCCTCGCGCTGCACTTCGACGCCCTGCTCCAGCGCCTCGATCTTCTCCTGCAGCTTCACCTCGCGGTCGCGAAGCTCGGCCGCGTATTCGTACTGCTGGGACGAGATCGCGGCGTCTTTCTCCTTCCGGAGCGACTCCAGCCCGCGGGATGCCTCCTTGAGCGACGGCGGTGTGGCGGAGCGCCGGATGCGCACACGGCTCGACGCCTCATCGACAAGGTCGATCGCCTTGTCGGGCAAGAAGCGGTCGGAGACGTAGCGTGAAGCGAGCTCGGCGGCCGCCGTCAGCGCTTCGTCGGAGATGATCAGCTTGTGGTGCTCTTCGTAGCGCTCCTTGATCCCCTTGAGGATCTCGATCGTTTCCTCCACGCTCGGCTCTTCGACGACGATCGGCTGGAAGCGGCGCTCGAGCGCGGCGTCGCGCTCGATGTGCTTGCGGTATTCGTCGAGTGTGGTGGCGCCCACACACTGCAACTCACCCCGCGCCAGCGACGGCTTCAGGATGTTCGCCGCGTCGACCGCGCCCTCGGCGGCGCCGGCGCCGACCAGCATGTGCAGCTCGTCTACGAAGAGGACGCAGTTGCCGCTCGACTTGATCTCCTCGATCACCTTCTTGAGCCGCTCCTCGAACTCACCGCGGTACTTCGTGCCGGCGACGAGCGAGCCGATGTCTAGCGTGAGCAGCCGCTTGCCCTGCAGCGTCTCCGGCACGTCGCCGGCGATGATGCGGTGCGCGAGCCCCTCCGCGATGGCGGTCTTGCCGACGCCGGGCTCACCGATCAGCACGGGGTTGTTCTTCGTGCGCCGCGAGAGGATCTGGATGACCCGCTCGATCTCCTTCGACCTGCCGATCACGGGATCGAGCTTGCCCGCGCGCGCGGCCTGAGTGAGGTCCATACCGAGCTGGTCGACCGTCGGGGTGCGCGTGGACGAGCGAGCGCCCGTGCCGGCGCTCTGCGGCATGCTCTGCGAGAGGATGCGCGTCGTCTCCGCGCGGACCCGCTCGAGGTTCACGCCGAGGCTCTCGAGCACGCCCGCCGCGATACCCTCACCCTCCCGGACAAGGCCGAGAAGCAGGTGCTCGGTGCCGATGTAGTGGTGGTTCAGCCGGCGCGCCTCATCGACGGCCAGCTCGATCACCTTCTTGGCACGCGGCGTCAGGCCGATCTCGCCCAGCACGGCACGGTCGCCTCGGCCGATGATGAACTCCACCGCGGAACGCACCTTGTTCAGCTCGACGCCGAGATTGGCCAGCACCTTGGCGGCGACGCCGTCGCCTTCGCGGACCAGGCCGAGGAGGAGGTGCTCCGTGCCGATGTAGTTGTGGTTGAAGCGCTGCGCTTCTTCTTGAGCGAGTGTCAGGACCCGCCGCGCGCGCTCTGTGAATTTGTCGAATCGGTCAGCCATGGCACGCTCCAGCGTCTAAATGATAACTCTATATAACCATAGCACAATGATGGTGCTCTCGTCTAGTCGGCGTCCGCTACAACTCCGTCACAGCGCGCTTTTGTAACGTCGGGCGATGGTGGCCGTGCGGCGAGCGGCATTCCCCCTGATCTTCCTCCTCGCCGCTCCCATATCGTGTGACGATGACCGTCGCAGTGTGGCGTTTCGCGATCAACACTCCTTCGTCGCGCTCGCTGTGACCAGTGTACCTCGCAGGTTCGTCGCTCCGGCGTGAGCACGCTGGCTACAGCGTGGAGCGCAGCGCCGTCAGATCCGCAGAAGCGAACAGATCGCGGAGTCCGGGCGACGCTTGGGAGCAGGGCTGCTGCGGTGAGATCGAACGGCGGGCGCGCGCTCGGGCCAGAGGCGGTGCCGCGTCCCCGAGGCCGAAGCGGAGCCGATATGAGATGGCTCAGGCCGTCGGCGGAAGCAAGATCTCGTTGTTGTACTTCTTCGCGAGCCGCATGAGCTTCTCCATGTCCGGCGGACCCGGCGGTGGCGTCGTCATGGCCGGCGCCGGTTCACCCATCTCCGCGAAGAAGTTCTCGAACCCCGCGGGCGTCACTCCGAGCAGCATCCGGCAGGGCGTCGTTCCGACGTTCTGAAACGTGTGCATGATGTCCCGCGGGAGGAAGATGAACGAGCCCGGTCTACCTTTGATCGTCTGGTCGCCGAACGTAAACACGGCCTCGCCCTCCAGCACATAGAAGAACTCGTCCTCGTCGTGGTGGATGTGCGGTGGCGCTCCGGTGCCCGGCTCGCCGACCTGCTCGACGAGGGCGAACGCGCCGCCGGTCTCGTTGCCAGTCGCCTTGAACGTCATGAGGTGACCGAGCATCCAGATCGACGTTCCCTCGTTCCGGTGGAGTGCGATCTTCTCCGTCATGGATCCGTCTCTCCCCGCGAGCGCGCCCGACAGCATGGCTTCGATGCTTTTCCAGGCTTCGTGAGCGTTTGTCTTCGTTGCTGCTAGGCCAGGGGCGCGCTCGCTGTCCCCGCACCGCCTCGGCCCCTCTCCGCCGCGTACCGAAGCGCCGATGCACGGTCTGCATGCGCCCTGTCCGCGCCAACATCACGATCGGAAACGCGCGAGAAGGCTAACCCTTCGCGTCGCCGTCGGCTGGACCGCCTTTGGGAGCGTTGCTCGCCGTGTCTTGCGGCTCTTCCGTGAGGTCGGCGGTGCTGTCCGAGCTTTCGGAAGCATTCGGAGCCTCGTCCGCGGCCGCGTCTTCCGGGGCCGCTTCTCCCGGTGCGTCGGCAGACGTCGCTGCGGGCGCATTCTCCGTCGGTCCGGCGTCGGTCGCTGCGACATCGGGCACGGAGTCCATCGCGGCGGCGGATCCATCGGACGCCTCCGGAGGCATGCTGGCCTCGGCTGTTGCTGGTTCGTCGGCGTCCCCGGCGACGACCGCTTCCGCAGCCGCGAACGCCTCGGCCATCGCAGAGCGCGTCGGCTCCTCCGGCGCACGAGGCGCCGGCGGTGGTGCTGCGGGTGCGGCCTCTGCTACGCGCGGCGGGGCTGCGTCCACGGGCGCGTCCCGGACTTCCGCAGCCGCTTCGGGCGCATCGCTCGTGCGATCCGCTGCGCTGCGTTCGGGGACGACGACCCCTTCGCGCTGCTCGAACTCTTCGCGGACGTCGTCTGGGACGGCGATCACTTCACCGGCGTCGCTGAAGGTGAAGCCCATCTTCTCGCCGTCGTCGCGTGCGTCCCGCAGGCTCAGCCCCAGGCGGTGCCGGTCGCGTTCGATGCGGACGATCTTCAGCGGAAGCAGATCGCCTTCACGGACGACTTCCTTCGGGTGAGCGATGCGGCGGTCCACAAGCTCCGACACGTGGATCAGCCCTTCGACCGGTCCCTCGATGCGGGCGAAGGCGCCGAAGGTGACGAGTTTCGTCACCATGCCGGGGACGACACGGCCGACCTGATACTTGTCGACGATCAGGTCCCACTCTTCCGGCTGGGCGCGGCGCAGGCTCAGGGCAATCTTCTTGGTTTCAGGATCGACCTTCATCACGTAGACGTCGACCTCGTCGCCGATACGGTACATGTCTTCGGGCGACTTATTGCGGTCCCACGAGACCTCGCTCAGGTGCGCGAGGCCGTCCGCGCCGCCCAGATCGATGAACACTCCGAAACTGCGGACGCTCGACACGCGGCCCTTGCGGATCTCGCCTTCCTTGAGTTCCGCGAGCAGGCGGTCCTTCTGCTGCGAACGCCACTCCTGCAGCGCGGCGCGTTCCGAGAGGATCACCCGGTTGCGCCGGCGGTTGATCTCGATCACCTTCAGGCGCAACTGCTTGCCGACGGCCGACGCGAGTCCGCCTTCGCCGTCCGGGTCCGGTCTCACGCCCACCACTTGCGACAGGGGCACGAACGCATGCACACCCTCGACGTTCACCAGTAGACCACCCTTGTTGTAGCCCGTGACCTCGCCGTCGAACGCCTCGCCTTCTTCGAACCGCGTCTGCAGCACACGCCAGCCACGCTCACCACGGGCGCGGTCCACCGACAGGATCACCTGCCCCTGGTCAGCCTCGGGCTGCATCACGTAGACGAGAATCTTCTCGCCGACGGCCACCTTGCTGAGCGGGTCGGCTCCCATAGAGTGCATCTCGTGCGGCGGGATCAGCCCTTCGGACTTCGACGCGAGGTCGACGATGACACCGTCGCGCTGGATCCCCATGATCGTCCCCTCCAGCACCTCGCCGCGGCGAAGCGTCTTGAAGTCCGAGCCGGAATCCAGCCAGTTCTGCATGGTGAAGGCGGAGTCGTCCTCGGTCTCCGCGGCGACCGGGTCTGCGACTCCGCTGCTAGTCAAATCCGCCAACGAGATGCGCCTCCCTAATAGACAAAATCAGCCGTCCGGAGATCAGCGACAGACCCCCACGGTCTCTCGCTCCCGACCGGTCCGGCTTATGCAAGATGTTACCACAGCGCTCTTCGGGCACAAAGTGGTTCGCCGCGCGTCTCGCTGCTGATGCGTCGGCTGGTCGGTGGGCAGGACGAAGGCGGTGTGCGTTGGACATGCTGGTGAGTCGCTGGCCGCTCATCTTGATCGTGAGTTGGACGCAAGTTAGACTTGGCCCGCTCTGACGGAGGTGCCTGGCGCCTCCTTTTGTGTGTCTGGACTACGACGTAACTCGCCATCTGCGAGTGGGAGGAGACGCCGATGACGCTGGTTTGGTTGGTCCCGGTGACGGGCGCCGCCGCAGTGCTGTTCGCATTGTGGCTGGCCTACGATGTCCTCCGCCGAGACACCGGCACGGACGCCATGCGCGAAATCTCCGGCATGATCTTCGAGGGCGCGATGGCGTTCCTCCAGCGTCAGTACCGGACGATTGCGATCCTCGCGGTGGTCACCGCTGTCGCTGTCGCCGTGATCGTCGGGTCGATCTCGGACGGGGTGAAGCCGATCCAGTTCGAAAACGGCCAGGTGTCGTTTGCCACGAAGGAAGTGATCGGCCGCTGGGAGGAGGGCCTCCTCACCGGTATCGCCTTCCTCGTCGGCGCCTTCTGCTCGGGGCTCGCGGGCTACATCGGCATGTTCATCGCCGTGCGCTCCAACGTCCGCACCGCGGCGGCCGCGCAGGTAAGCCTGAAGGATGCGGTTACCGTGTCGCTCCGCGGCGGCGCCGTCTCGGGGTTCCTGGTGGTGGCGCTGAGCCTCCTCGGTGTCTCCGGCATCTTCCTGGTCTACAGCCGCATCCTCGACAATCCTGCCGAGATCGCGCCGTTCCTGATCGTCGGGTTTGGCTTCGGCGCGAGCTTTGTGGCGCTGTTCGCGCAGCTCGGCGGCGGCATCTATACGAAGGCCGCTGATGTCGGCGCAGACCTCGTCGGCAAGGTGGAGGCGGGCATCCCCGAGGATGATCCGCGAAACGCGGCCGTGGTCGCTGACCTCGTCGGTGACAACGTCGGTGACTGCGCCGGCCGTGGCGCCGACCTCTTCGAATCGATGTCGGCCGAAAATATCGGCGCGATGATCCTCGGCGTCGCGATCTTCAAGGTGACGGGCGACATCGAATGGATCATGTTCCCGCTCGTGCTGCGGTCGTTTGGCATCATCGCTGCCATCGTCGGGCTGACGACGGTGCCCTTCTTCACCGATGCCTCACCGCGCAGCAAGCAAGACCCGATGACGCCGCTCAACTACGGGTTCTACGTCGTCTCGGCGCTTTCCGTCATCGGTCTCTTCATCGCGACGAAGGTCATGCTCGGCGATGCCTGGTACTGGTTCTTTTTCTGCGGACTCGTCGGCATCGCGACCGGCATCGCCTTCGTCTACATCACGCAGTACTACACCGCCGGCTCGTGGCGGCCGGTGCAGGAGATCGCGCAGGCATCGCGCACCGGCCCCGCGACGAATGTGATCATCGGCACCGCCGTCGGCTTCGAGACGACGGCGCTGACCGCGATCGCCATCGGCCTCGCGCTTGTCGGCTCGTTCGCGCTCGGCTCCCAGGCCGATATCAGTCCGGCGATCCCGCCATTCACGACTGGCATCTTCGGCACCGCCGTGGCAACCATGGGCATGCTGATGTCCGCTGCCTATATCCTCAGCATGGACACTTTCGGCCCGATCACGGACAACGCCGGCGGCATCACGGAGATGTCTGGTGCGCCGGAGAGTGCCCGCGAGATCACGGACAAGCTCGACGCAGTGGGGAACACGACGAAGGCGCTGACCAAGGGCTATGCGGTCGCTTCGGCCGGCCTTGCGGCGTTTCTACTCTTCTCCGCATATCTCGACAAGGTCAAGGAACGCCTGGGAATACCACTCACAGCGGAGCTGCCAATCGACCTGTCGAAGGTCGACGTCTTTGTCGGCGGCCTGCTCGGCGTCATGCTGGTGTTCTTGTTCAGCTCGCTGGCGATTCGCGCCGTCGGCAACGCCGCGGGCGCTATCATCGAAGAAGTGCGCCGCCAGTTCCGCTCCGACCCCGGCATCATGGCGGGCACGTCGCGCCCCGACTACGCGAGCGCGGTCGACATAACGGCGAAGGCAGCGCTGCGCGAGATGGTGCTCCCTGGCGTGCTTGCTGTCGGGATGCCGATCGTGGTTGGGTTGATCTTTCGCTTCGCTCGAAATGACACCGTCGTCACCAGCATCGGAGGCAACACCTACACGGCGAATCACGCTGCGGGCTGGCTCGCCGTCTCGGGCGTGCTGATCATCGGCACGATCGGTGGCATCCTCATGGCGACGGTGTTGAACAACGGTGGCGGCGCCTGGGACAACGCGAAGAAGTTCATCGAGTCCGGCGGACTGAAGGACGATAACGGAAACGTGCTCGGCAAGGGGAGCGAAGCGCACAAGGCGGCCGTGGTCGGCGACACGATCGGCGACCCCTTCAAGGACACGGCGGGGCCGTCGTTGCACGTGCTGATCAAGCTCCTAGCGACGATTACGCTGGTGCTGGCGCCGATCTTCATCAAGAGCGGGTCGGTGACGGTGACGAAGTCGGGCGCGACGGCATCCGGGACATCAATCGAACGGCAGCTCGGAAGCGATGTCGCCGCCGATCAGGCGGACGCCGGTCAACCAGTGGATGCAATCGCCCCGTAGCAACTGCGGTCTTGGGCACGCGAGTTTACACAACGAGAGAGGCTCCCAAATACGGGAGCCTCTCCTTCTATCTGACCTCGATCGCCCGGCTGGGTTCAAGCGGTCAGCACCTCGTCCGCGCCTTCAGGGAGCGGCGGCGCTGCGGAAGCCTCCACGTACTCACGCCACGACTGCTCCCAGCGGTCGAGGTCGAACCCGTAGCTGTCGGCGATCTGACCGCGCGCGACCTTGCGCAGCGCCGTCTTCGGCAGGGGCATGTCCGTCAGGATGAAGTCGCTGATCCGCTTGTACTGCGCGACGTCCGTTTCGTTCGCATCGATCTCCGCCTTCACGAGGCGACGGATGGCGTCAGTTGTTGGCGTATCGCTGCCAAGCTGCTCCGTGATCGCATCGCGGTTGGGGTATATCACCGCCCACGCCTGCGCCTTGCCGCGCACCTTGCGGCCAATGACGACGATGTCCGTAAACAACGGGCTGCGGGCGATCTTTTCTTCGATCTCGTCCGGGTGGATCTTTTCGCCCGAATCGAGGACGATGACGAACTTGCTCCGGCCGGTGATCCAGATGTTGCCCTCTTCGTCGATGCGGCCGACGTCGCCCGTCCTCAACCACTCGTCGACCTTGATCGCCGCGCTCGCTTCGGGCGACTGCCAGTAGCCGGGGGTGATATTTTCGCCGCGTGCGACGAGCTCTCCTTCGCCGTGGAGGTGGACGTACAGCTCCTTCTCGGGGACGTCGATGAGGCCGATCTCGACGCCGTCGAGGGCGGGCCCGACGGTCCCGAAGTGGTCTTCGTAGTAGTTCGACATGTAGAACTTGCGCGGGCTCCAGCGCTGCGCCGTCAAGACGGGCGCCGACTCCGTCAGTCCCCAACCCTGGATGATCGGCACGCCGAGGCGGGCGAAGTCGCGGGCGACCTGCGGGTTCAGGGCCGCGCCGCCGCTCACCATGAATCGCAGACTTCCGCCCAACCGCTTGTGCAGCTCGCGGAAGACGATGCGGCCGATGTTGATGCCGGTTCGCTGCTTCGTCGCTTCGACGATGCGGGCGCCGCGCTCGAAGTTCTCCAGACGGCCCTGCGCTTCGATGCCATGCACGATGTTGCGGTACATCAGCTCGAACAGCGCCGGCACTCCGAGGAAGAGCGTCGGCTTCACTTCGGCCATGCGGTCGCGGATGCGCCGCAGGTCGTTCTCGAACGTCAGCTCAGCGCCGACGGCCGCGCCGACGACCATGCCCACGGTGAACGGAAACGCATGGTGCATCGGCAGTACCATCACCAGACGATCGCGGTCGGTGAACGGGATCGAGCCGCGAATCGAGCGCATGTTCGCCATGAAGTTGCGATGGGTGAGCATCACCCCCTTCATGCCGCCGGTGGTGCCGGATGTGAAGACGACCGAGGCGAGGTCGTCCGGTTCCACAATCGTGGCGGCGAGCGCTCGCCGGCTGTCGGCGGTGGCCCGAGCCGCTAGCTCGTGCATGGGCACTACGTCGAAACCGAACGGCCGCGTGCCGACGCCGGATGCCCGCGCGTCTGCCGGATCCACAGCCCCGATCACCACCGCGGTGCGGATCTGACCCGGCAGCGCGTCCGTCTTCGCGAAGATCTTCGCCGACACGACAGCGATTGATGCGCCGCTGTGCTCGATCATGTCGCGGATTTCACTCGGATTGAGGTCGTAGTAGATCGGGACGGCGACGCCGCCCGCAAGGACGATCGCGTAGTACGCGCTTGCCCACTCGATGCTATTCTCCCCGACGAGCGCGACCCGTTCGCCGTGCTTCAGGCCGAGCGCGACGAGCCCGGCAGCCAGATCGTGGCTTCGCCGGTAGACCTCGGCGTAGGAGATGCGCTGCCAGTCGCTGCGGACCTTTTGCTGCCACTGGATGCGATCGCCCCAGATGCGCCGGTTGTCATCGAGCATCTGCGGGAAGGTCAGCGGCAGCCCCTCGGGCGTGCGGCGGGGGTCTTGCATCTCGTCGTCGAGTGGGGCGCCGATCAGGCGGAGCTTGCCTAATACCATGCTGCTGTCTCCCGGGCCTTGCGGGGCCACGCGTCGTGTCAGAACACTACGGATTCGCCGGGACGGCACGATCTTCGACCCTGAGGCCCAGTATAACGGGTGATGAGCAACGGGCGGCACAAATGTTCTGTCAACTGCGCGGCGCCGCGTTCGAACGACGCGCGTTCAACTGATCAACAGGAGGGCTCGATGGGCGAGGCACGCGCGATCGGAAGATCGGGCTGCGGTATCAGAAGTCGCCTTCGCCGCGCAGGTTGCCGTTCGACCGCCGCAGCTTCTCGAGCGCCTGCGCCTCGATCTGGCGGGCGCGCTCGCGCGTGACGCCCAGCTCGTTGCCGACGATATCCAGCGTCCGCGGCCGGCCATCCTTGATGCCGAAGCGCAGCTCGATGACGGTGCGCTCGCGCGGCGTCAGCACGTCCAGTGCGTTCCGGACGCGCTCGCGAAGCAGCTGGCGGCCAGCTTCCTCCTCGGGTGAGGGCGCCATCACGTCTTCGAGGACGCTCCCGAGCGTGCCTTCCTCTTCCTCGCCCACCGGCGTCTCAAGTGAGACGACCGACTGCCGCAGCGCCCGTGCGGCTTCGCGGACCTTGTCCGGCGGCATGCCCATCATCTTCGACAGCTCGCTCGTCTTGGGCTCCCTGCCCAGGCGCTGGAAGAGCCGCTCGCGCGCCTGCGAGTACTTCGAGATCAGCTCTGTGATGTGGATCGGCAGCCGGATCGTGCGGCCCTTGTCGGCGATCGCCCGCCCCACGGCCTGGCGGATCCACCAGGTGGCGTAGGTACTGAAACGGAACCCGCGGCGATGTTCGAATTTCTCCACGGCGCGCATGAGGCCGCCGTTGCCCTCCTGGATGAGGTCCATCAGCGGCATGCCGCGGCCGGCGTACTTCTTCGCCACGCTCACGACCAGGCGGAGGTTGGCGTTCACCATGTGCTCCTCGGCCTTCTGCGCGGTGTATCGCGCAGCCAGCATGTGCGGCACGAGCACCTTGAGCCGCGCGGCGAGCGACCGATCGGTGACGCGCGTCGTGCCATCGTGCACGATCGTCATCGCCTCATCGAACGCCTTGTACGCCGTGTCGGGAAAGATCCGCTGCGCGACGGCGAGCGTGATTAGCATCTGGCGTAGCTGGCCGACAACTCGCTTCGTGTTCGTCGCTATCTGCTCTTCGGCCTCCTCATCCATTCGGTCCTGGATGCTCTCGCGGAGGAGCGGGAAATTGAGCTGATCGGCGTAGCCCGCCCGCTGCGGGAAGCCCTTGAGCACTTTTGAGCGCCGCACGACGCGAAGCCCCTCGTCCAATGACTGGAAGAGGCGCACGGTCAGCTGCTCTATATTCGGGGCGCTCAAGTGCTCTTCCATGTAGGCGTCGCTGAGCTCGTCGAGGATGCGGCCGTTTTCGATCTCTTTCGCCAGCGAGACCTCTTCGTCCGGCCGGAGGAGCTTGTACCGGGCGATCTCGTTCAGATACAGCTCTACGGAGTCCGGAGTTTCCCCCAGCGGCTCCTCCGGTTCGGGCTTTGGGGCCGGGGCGGGGATCAGCGCGGCTGGCTGACGCAGTTCGCGTGCGTCATCCCGGACAAGCACCGCATTGGACTTTTCTCGTGCCTTCACCATCTCGTCAAATCATCCATTCTGCCTGTACAGGTACACAATTACGGGGCGTTTCTCAGACGACATCCGGCAGCGGCCACTTCAGGTCGCAACTCAGGCAGCGCGCCTGGACCATCACGTCGCCATGCCAGTAGCTCGCCGTGAAGGATTTCCGGCAGCGCGGGCATGCGGGTTGTCCCAAACGCACCTCCGGCTGAGGCCGCTGAAGACGGCGATCGGTGGCATCCGGTGCGTCCATGCGCTCTCCTGAGTACATTCTACAACGCGCCCCTTCGACGTTCTATCGCCCCGACGGGCAGATATTGGCAATTTGCATGGCTTCGTATGGATCACTGCGCCATTGCGCCAGACTTCGCTCCAGGTGATGTTTGCGTCTGAAGGCCGGCAGCGCGAAGCCGCCTTGCAACGTCAGACCGCTCCGTTGATGACGGGCGCGAGGTGCTACGCCTCGACCTCCGGCTCCACTTCGTCGTCGTCGCTCTCGATCCACTCGCGGAAGCTGGCGCAGCGGCCATCAACCTGCGGGTGGCTGATGCGGAAGTTGCCCGCCCGGATGCGGCCGATCATGTGCGCTTCGAAGCCGATGAGGGCCTCGACTTCGTCGTCAGAGGTGATCTTGTCGAGCGCGACAGGATAGGGTGGCGGCAGGTATCGTTTTGGCGCCAGACTGCCCACATAGACGCCGCAGCGGCTGCAGACGAGACCCTCGCGTATCTCGATGATCCACTGCGCGAGGGATTTAGGTTCCAGCACCACGCGCCATTCTACCGGCGCCCATCGGCGTCCGCTTCTGGGACGTGCCGTCGAGAACGACGCCCCTCCGGCATCCGGCATCCGGCATCCGGCATCCGGCATCCGGCATCCGGCATCCGGCATCCGGCATCCGGCATCCGGCATCCGGCATCCAGCCCCCAACATCCAACATCCAGATCAAGGGTATTCCCCTATTCCGGGCGTGATCACGGCGCGATCTACTGAGCTCATGGTTCATCTAGCTACGCCGGCCACCGGAAGCTCCAGGCGCAGCATCAAGGCGCCGCTGCGCTTCGATCGCGGGGGGCCCGAGCCGAATCAGGTGATCACCGGCGACTGCATGGAGGTGATGGCGGCCTGGCCGACGGGCTGCATCGACCACTGCATCGTCGACCCGCCGTTCAACATCGGCTCAGGCAGCGGCCGGAAAGGGAAGAGCGGGCTTGGTTGGGCGTTCTCGTCGCACGTGACGATGGAGGAGCACTGGGATGCGTTTACGAAAGACGAGTTCTACGCGTTCAACGTCGCCTGGCTCCGTGAGGTCTCACGCGTGGTGAAGCCGAACGGCAACATCCTTGTGTTTGGCTCGTACCACAACATCTACCAGCTCGGATTCATCCTTCAGCACGAATTGGATCGGCGCATCTTGAACTCCGTGATCTGGTCGAAGCCGAACGCGCAGCCGAACATCACCGCCCGCATGCTGACCGAAAGCACGGAGCAGATCATCTGGGCGGTCAACGAGACGCCGGCAAAGGCCACCGGCTGGACCTTCAATTACTGGGATGCGAAGGAGATGAACGGCGGCAAGCAGATGCGCAACCTCTGGGAGTTCCCCGTGACCGGGAAGAAGGAGCGCGTCGAGGGCAAGCACCCGTCGCAAAAGCCGCTGGCGCTGCTCGAACGCGCCGTCCTGCTGGCATCGCACCCGGGCGAGCTGTTGCTCGACCCCTTCGGCGGCGCCGGCACGCTCGCGCTCGCATCGGCGAAGCATCAGCGCGACTGGCTGCTCATCGAGAATGTGCCGGAGTACGCAGATCTCGCGGAACGCCGCATCGTCGCGGCGGGGTAAGGCGGGGCACGCCCTGCCCATCCGATCTCGTCGTTTGCGCGCAAAATCGCCTCTTCGATCGAGGAACCGCATGACGCTCAGCATCATCGCTCGTGATCCGAATAGTGCAGCATTTGGTGTGGCCGCGGCTACGGCCGTCCCGTTCGTCGGCTCAGGCGTACCCCATGCCACGACGGGAGTGGGGGCCATCGCGACCCAAGCTCATACAAACGTCGATCTAGGGATTAAGGGATTGAGACTTCTTGAGCTCGGTCTGTCGCCAAGGTCGGCTATCGAAGGACTGTTAGCAGAAGATCGCCGGCGGCACCTTCGGCAAGTCGCGGGCATCGACAACCGCGGACGGAGATGGCCGGATCTGATCTGAACGACCAAGGAGCCGTCCGCGCTGTAGCGTCCCTCGAGATGGCCGCCTCTGGGCATGGTGTTGCAACGGTCGTCGCATTGCTCGCGCCCGCTTACGTATCGCCAACGAAATTGCCTGACAGCGTTTCTCGCCACTATCCTGCCGTGTGACCGAGCGGACCGAGACACTGCGTGTGGGCGAATACTTCCTTGCGGTGCAGGGACTGGCGATGATCCGCACGTGCCTCACACAGCCCTCGGTAGCACATCAGCGGCTCCCGGATATTCGCGGCATTCTCCATCGATTCGACGAACTTCCTCATTCGCTCGAACTGCCCGTCACGGAACACGATGTCGAGACGGGCTACGCCCTTTGGGCGCCGCACTACGACGGTCCCAATCCGGCGATCGAGACGGAAGAGCCCGTTGTTCGGGCGCTTCTTGCCGATATCGCGCCCGGCGTCGCGCTCGACGCCGCCTGCGGGACGGGACGGCACGCCGCGCTTCTGAAAGTGCAGGGGCACAGCGTCATCGGTGTTGACGCCACCGAGGCGATGCTCGCGATCGCTCGAGCCAAGATCCCTGACGCGGACTTCCGCAAGGGCCGTCTGGATGCGCTGCCAGTGGACGATGCCAGCATCGACGTCCTCACGTGCGCCTTGGCGCTGGAGCACGTGCCGGTGCTCGATCCGGTGTTCCGAGAATTCGCTCGCGTGCTCAAGCCCGGCGGCCAAGCCGTGCTGTCCGACATGCATCCGGTATGGAAGGTGACCGGTGGTGTCGCGGGCTTTCCTTCGGGCGACGGTAGTCCGGGCATCCCGTTCGTTGCTGGATTCACGCATCAATTGAGCGATTACGTCCGCGCATTCCTGGCGGCGGGATTCACGCTTCGCGCCTGCATCGAACCGACGGTGGTCGAGGAGACGCTGAAGATATTCCCGAGCATGCGCGTGTTTCCGGAGGCCACCCGGCAGGCGTTCATCGGCATGCCGTTCGTTTTGGTATGGCACCTCGCGAAGTGAGGATCCCCCCGTACCTGCGTGATAGCGCGGTACAGCGCGCACTAGGGACTCGCTGCCTCGTCTTGCCAGAGGATGCCCTGTGCGCCACTTTCGACCAGCCGTGAGCACTGGATGCCGAGCAGGCGAAAGCGGTCACCCTCGGCGACGACTGCATCGAGCAGCGTCTGCGCGATCGCGGCGATCTCGGCCTCGCTCGATACGGGTGGCTTCACGCTCGACTGCCGGGTGATCGTCCGAAAGTGTGCGTAGCGAAGCTTGAGCGCAACCGTCTGCGCACGCGCGTGCGTCTGATCGAGCCGCACAGCGACTTCCCGCGCGATCTCGTGCAGCTTGCGGCGCAGCTCTGACCCGTCGGAGAGGTCCTGCGCGAAGGTCGTCTCCGCACCGACGGACTTGCGCTCGCGCTCGGTCTCCACGTCACGGTCGTCGATACCGCGCGCCATCAGGTGCAAGGATGCGCCATGAGATCCCAGCAGGCGCTCGGCATCTGCTGTGCCGCGCCGGGCGAGATCGCCGAACGTGCGGACGCCGGCGAGCCTGAGCGCCTGCTCGGTCTTCGGTCCGACGCCCCAGAGCGCACGGATCGGCAGCGGCGCGAGGAAGCCCGCTTCGGTGCCCGGGGGAACGACCACGAGCCCGTCTGGCTTGCCCAGATCGGACGCGATCTTCGCCACACTCTTGCTCGCGCCGACGCCGACGGAGAGTGTGAGCTGCACCCGTTCTTTCACTTCCTGCTTCAGCTCGCGGGCGATCCGCTCCGGGTCCGCGCCGTCCGCGACCCAACCGCTGACGTCGAGGAACGCCTCATCAAGCGACAGCGGTTCGACGAGCGGCGTCAGCGCGCGGAAGATGACCATGATCTGCGCCGACATCTCGGCGTAGCGCGGAAAGCGCGGCGGCACGCGGACAGCATCGGGGCAGAGGCGCAGGGCGCGGCTCATCGGCATGGCGGACCGGACGCCGAACGCCCTCACCTCGTACGAGGCGGCGGCAACGACGCCGCGCTGTTCGGGCGCGCCGCCGACGACAACGGGGCGACCGCGGAGCTCCGGGTTGTCGAGCTGCTCGACGGATGCGTAGAAGGCGTCGAGGTCGGCGTGGATGATCGTCCGGCGCACCTCAGGCACGTGGCGCCTGGCGCGGGTCTTGATGTGGCGCAGGATTTGTGGTCGTTAGCACTGGCCAGCCTATCGCCAACTCCCCAATCGGGCGCCGCGACGGCATGCCGTAGTCGCCGCGATCACAACGACGGTGCGCTGCGTTTGCGCGGCGACGAGGACTTTGCCGGGTTGCTCACCCTTGCGCCCTCCTGTGCCTGCAGCCGTTCGAGCACCCACATCCGCACGAGGGTCGTCGGGCCGATGCCCTTCTTCGCGGCCTCGGACTTCAGCTTGACCGTGGTGTCGAGGTCCAGCCTGATCGTCATCCCTTGTGAGAGGTTCTTCGCGAAGCGGATCTTGACGGGTGTGAACTGATCCCAGTAGTCCGCCAGGTCGTGTGTCTCCCAGAACGCGGCTTCTTCGGCGTAATTCTTGAATTCCGGTATCGGGTCAATCTTCTGTCGAGCCGGTTTCTTCGTGGCCATGATGCGCCATCTCCTCGCTGTAGAGCTTTCGTTCTCGGCGGCTCGCCGGTCGAGCTGTTATTGGGTGATAGACGCCGTCACCCTTTGCATCGAGAACAACTGCGATCATGCGATACCGTCTGTTCGGTCCGATGATCATAATTCGCTGGTCGTAGCCCTGGCGGACGATGTGTGCGGCTTGACAAACGTCTTCCACGTCCCGCGGCTGGATGCCGCGTTTGGCGATATGAGCGACATTGGAGGGCGTCCAATTCAATTCACGTACGACCAGCACGGCTACCCCCAAATGTAACGCATTGTATGACAATCTGCCAACGGCAATCAGCCGCGATTGCCGCCGCACGAACCGGCGTGGGCACCCCAACGTCGGGAAACGCGTGATACCATTGTGCAACTCGTGGTGTCCGCGGGTCGGCGTCGATTCGATGCGCTCTGCTGATTGGCAGCAGACTCCGAGCAGCATCGATGCGACGCGTGGTGTCGTGCGCACAGTTTATCGAGCGTGACAGACCTGAGGAGTCCGATGCGCCGCCCACTTTGTGCCCTATTCATGCTTACTTCCGTGGCAATCGTCCTCGTCACGATTGGCCTTGCACAGACTACGCTTGCGGCTCATGGTTCGGCGTTTGCAGCGGACAACGCCTCTCCAACATCCACGCCAATCATCTTTCGTACGGCTACCCCGACCACTGCAGGCGTGCCGACTACTCCGACATCGACGCCCACCTCCACTCCGTGCGGCGGCGCCTGCCCGACTCCGACGTCAATCAGCTTTCGCACGCCTACCCCGACCACTGCAAGGGTGCCGATTACTCCGACATCGACGCCGACCTCCACGCCGTGCGGCGGCGCTTGCCCGACTCCGACCGCGACGCTCGCAACCGCGTGCGCCGGTGATGCCTTCCCGGGTGGCGTCTGCCCGACGTGGACGCTGGTAGCACAGATCCCCGTGAGCTTCGCCGTTATCGGTCGAAATGTCGTCGCCGGAAACGATGGCCGGATCTACGCTATTGCGGGCCTGGCGGATTACGGAGCCGTCCTGGATAGCGCGTACGCGTATTCTCCAGCAACCGATCAATGGTCCGAAATACCGCGCATCCCGCTGTCGCACGTCGGCGCAGCAGTGGCCAGCGGAGCCGACCGACGACTCTACACCTTTGGGGGAGGCCCTTGGGGCAATCGGAACGAAACCTTCATTTATGATGAGGACACCGGCACCTGGACGGCTGGCATGTCGCAACCGGACGCGCGATTTTCGGCGGGAGCGGCGCTCGCGCGTGACGGGAAGATCTACGTCGTGGGTGGCACCACCAATGATCATTTTCTCAATTCGGTGCTCGCGTACGACCCGCTCAGCGCGACGTGGTCCGCTGCCCCCAGCGTGACGTACGCGCGAGCGGGTTTGTCGGTCGTTGCCGATGCCCAGGGCCGCGTGTACGCGATCGGCGGCGGGGACCAATCCGCGGCATTCAACATGGTCGAGCGCTACGATCCTCGCACCAACGCCTGGTCAAGTCTGGCTCGATTAGCCGTACCCAGAATTGACGCGGCGGCGGTGCTTGGCCCTGACGGCCGCATCTACGTATTCGGCGGCTTAGGCAACCAGCAGATACACGGCTCGGTGGAGATATACGATCCGGTCGCCGATACTTGGTCGTTTGGGCCAACGCTGCCGCGACCAGACTACGGCGGCGGCGCCGCCGTAGGCAGTGATGGCCGGATCTATTACGTCGAAGGCGGCGGGACTGCTGTGTGGGCGCTCTCCTTACCTGCGGCGACACCGATGAATACTCCTACTACTGCGACGGTCACGGCGACGCAAACTCCTACCGCGACGACAGCAGCGACCCAATCGCCGACGAATACGCCTACGGCGACGCTCACAGCGACTCGAACTCCGACAGACGTTGCAACCGGCACGCTCGCGGCGACTCGAACTCCAACCAGCGCATCGCCCGCCTCCACGGCTGCCACTTCGCGGAGCGCGATCGTCACTCCGACGCGCACCTCAATTTCACCAGCGGTTCCGAATGGTGCCGCGAACTCCGGCTCGCCGACGAGCCTGGTGGCGGGTGCTCGTGCAGTTCCCCGCATCGGGACCGTGAGTCTCCCGAACACCGGCACAGGCGCCACTCGGTTTCCGATTCCGCCTACCGTTCTCGCGCTCGCGGCAGCAACGACGGGTCTGTTGATGATTCTGGTCGGTCGGAGACGCGCGCTAACGCGTTAAGCGCGGGCGGCAGCACGACAGCGGGCGCAGCCAAGCATCCAGCACGCAGCTCACCGTCGGTGATGACGAACGCTCGCCGGCGGACGAGCGCGCGCTACCGCTCGTGCAGCCCCTGCGGCACGAAGACGTTCACCATGAAGTCGGCGCGGCGGGCCTACACGAACAGGAAGGCGGTGGCGTTGTCGATGGCGTCGAAGAGCTGCTGAGGGTAGAGGCCGACGTAGAAGACACCAAGCATGAGCGCGGCGGCGAGGCCGTTCATCAGCAGCGGGACGTCGAGCGCGCCTTCACCCTCCGCGGGCTTGATCACGAAGGCCTGCTTCATCACGGTCAGATAGTAGTAAAGCGAGACGACGCTGGTAACGATCGCGATCGCCGCGAGCCAGTAGTAGCCGGCGTCTGTGACCGCCTGGAAGAGGATAAACTTCGTCACGAAGCCGGCGAACAGCGGTAGCCCGGCGAGCGAGAACAGCGCGCCCGCCAGCACGCCAGCGAGCAGCGGCGCGCGCTCTCGCATGCCGCGGAAGTCCGCAATCTCGTCGGTGCCGGTGAGGTTGTACCAGGCGATGATGACGACGAAGATCGCCATGTTCGAAATCATGTAGCCGGTCATGTGCAGCACGAGCGCCGAAGCCGTGTCGTGCGACAGCCCGGCGATGCCCATGAGCATGTAGCCGACCTGGCCGATCGACGAGTACGCCATTAGCCGCTTGAGGTTGTGCTGCTGGAGCGCGACGAGGTTCCCGAGGATCATCGTCGCCGCGGCGATGCCGGCGATCATCCAGCTCCAGTCGTCGTGTACGACCTGGAATGCGCCAAAGAGCCGCAGCAGCAACGCGAACCCGGCGGCCTTCGACGTCGTCGAGAGATACGCCGTGATTGCGACGGGCGCGCCTTCGTAGGCGTCCGGCGTCCACATGTGGAACGGCACGGCCGCCACCTTGAAGCCGAGCCCCGTGATCATCAGCACCAGGCCCATGAGCAGCGCGAAGCTGTAGTCGGTTGTGCCCTTGCTCAGGCTGTCCGCGATGTCGCTGTAGTAGGTTGAGCCGGTGATTCCGTAGATCAAGCTCATGCCGTAGAGGAACATGGCTGATGAGAAGGCGCCTAACAGCAGGTACTTCAGCCCAGCTTCGTTCGATCGGGCGTTGAATTTCTCGAACGACACGAGGATGTACAGGCTGAAGCTCAACAGCTCCAGCGAGAGGTACGCGGTCATCAGCTCACGCGACGCCGCCATGCCGATCGCGCCGATCGTCGAGAGGATGATCAACGCGTAGTATTCGCCGGGATGACGAAACTTATCCTCGACAAGCTTGCCCGACGCCAGGCAGACCACGGCGGCGATGGCGATGAAGAACACACGGAAGTAGGTGGTGTAGTTATCGATCGAAACGATGCGCGCGAAATCTGTCTCTTTGTCGATCCAGGCGAGCGAGACGACTCCGATCGCGGCGAGCCCGGCAGCGGCGATGTACGACAGCCACGTCTTGCGCACCTGCGGCACGTAGAGGTCGAGCACGACGACGAGCACGACCAGCCCGACGAGCAGGTACTCCGGGATGAAGAGCGTGTAGTCGAGATTGAGGCCGCTGGTCATGACACCCCCGGCAGGAGGCGGACGCTCTCCTGTATGCGGTCGATGAAGGGCGCCGGGTACAGCCCCATGAAGAGCATCGCCCCGAGCAGCATCACCGCGGTGCCTCGCTCGAGATACGTCATCTCGCGGAGCGCTCCCCAGCGGTCGTCGAGCGGACCGAAGAACGCCATCGACATCATGCGCAGGATGTAGACCGCGGTGAGCATCGCCGCGAAGATGCCGAGGGCGCCCGCCCAGGGGTAGGTGCGGAAGGCGCCGACGAAGATGTTGAATTCCGCGATGAAGCCGGAGAGTCCCGGCAGGCCGAGCGACGCCAGTCCGGCAACTCCCATGAAGAAAACGAACAGGGGCATCCGGTTGACGAGCCCGCTATAGAGGCGCATGTCGCGCGTGTGCGTCTGGTCGTACACCGAGCCGACCATGGCGAACATGGTGGCGGTCATCACGCCGTGCGCGAACATCTGGAGGACCGCGCCGTTGATGCCGATGACGTTCATCGTCGCCAGGCCCATCAGCACCAGCCCCATGTGGCTGACGGAGGAGTACCCGATCATGTACTTCCAGTCGCGCTGCGCCGTCGCGGCGAACGCGCCGTAGACGACGTTGCACGTCGCAAGGATCATAAGCCCCGGCATCCAGAATGTCGCGCCCGCGGGCAGGAGCTGTATCCCCAGCCGGATGATGCCGAAAGCGCCCAGCTTCATCAGCACGCCGGCGTGCAGCATCGACACGGCGGTCGGGGCCGAGACGTGGCCGTCCGGCGACCACGTGTGGAAGGGCCAGAGGCCCGCCAGCACGCCGCAGCCAATGACGAACAGCGGGAACACAAGCTTCTGGAAGTTCTCGTCGAACTGCGCGGCGTAGAGCGTCTGCAGGTCGAACGTGCCTGCGCCCGCCTCGTTGAAGACGGCGAAAATGCCCAGGAAGATCAGGATCGAAGCGGCGACCAGCATGATCGTCAGCTTCATCGCGCTGTATTCCTTCGTACGCGCGAAGGTCTCGAATACGCTGCTTGAGCCCCACACCGCGATCAGCAAATACATCGGCAGGACGGCGACCTCGTAGAAGAAGAAGAACATGAAGAGGTCGAGCGCCACGAAGGTGCCATAGACGCCGGAGACCAGCACCCAGAACAGGACGAAGAAGTCTTTGTTGTGGTCTTCTATTTTCCAGGAGATCAGCGCCCCGCCAAAGGCGACGATGCCCGTCAGCAGCACCATCGGCGCGGCGATGCCATCGATGCCGAAGGTAAGTGCGATGCCGTGCGGCCCGAGGAAGGCGACGTTCTCGAGCCAGTCGAACCGCTTGAAGAACTGGTAGCCGCCGCCGCGGTCCACTTCGTAGGCGAAGAAAACATACACCGACAGCGCGAACAGCGCCGCGCCGACGGCGGCGCTCAGCCAGCGCACAACATCCTTGCGATCGTCGGGGATAAAGACGATGACCGCAGCCGCGATCAGCGGCAGGAAGACGGTGGCGGCGAGCCAGTAGCCCGAGTGCATATCGCTCCTAACCCCTGTAGCCGAAGGCGACAGCCGCCACGACGACGACGCCGATGACGATCGCTGCCGCGTAGTTGGGCAGCTTGCCGGTCTGCTGGTACTTGCCAAGCCATCCCAGGAACGACGTGGCCTCGCCCGTGCCGTTGACGCCGGAGTCGTTCACCACTGCGCGGTCAAACACGGCGACCACCTGGCCGGCGGCGAGCACAACTCTATCGACCACGAACTGGTAGAGCTCATCGATATAGAAGCGATGGACCAGCACGCGATAGGCCAGCGGCGAAAATGCGGCGGCGCGCCGCGACGGCTCCGCCTCGCCACCCCAGATCGCGAAGCCCCCGACGAGGCCGAAGCTCACGAGCACGACCGACAGGATCGAGTTGCCCCAGTTGACGGCGTACTCCTCCGGACCCTCGCGCAAGTTGTAGACGAAGCCGAGCCAGCCGCTGTGAAAGCCGAGCGCCTTGCCCACGCCCTCGAAGACGACGAAGCCGCTCACCAGCGTCAGCGCCGCGAGCAGCACGAGCGGCGCCGTCATCACCGGCGCGGATTCGTGCGCGTGGTCGTACACGTGCTGGTCCTTCGGCTTGCCGAAGAAGGTCAGCAGCACGACGCGCGCCATGTAGAGCGCCGTAATCGGCAATGAGATGAAGGCGACGATCAGCACGAACGTGTTGAGCTGGCCGTTGCGCACCCCGACGAGGATCTCGTCCTTCGCCCAGAAGCCGGAGAGGGGCACCAATCCTGCCATCGCGAGCGCGCCGATGATGAAGACGGGCGCCGTGATCGGCAGCTTTTCCCAGAGGCCACCGAGCTTGTCGACGTCCTGCTCCTCCGTCGCGTGGATGACGGAGCCGCAGCTCAGGAAAAGCAGCGCCTTAAAGAATGCGTGCGTGAGCAGGTACAGCATCGCCGCGCCAACGGCGCCGGAGCCAAGCGCGACGAACATCAGGCCGAGGCTGTTGAGCGTGGAGTAGGCGACGACGCGCTTGATGTCGCGCTGCGCGAGGCCGACGAACGCCGCCAGCATCGTCGTGATCAGGCCGAGGCCGGTGATCAGCTCCGGCATCCCGCGCACCACTTCGAACAGAGGCAGCATGCGCGCGACGAGATAGACGCCGGCGACGACCATGGTAGCCGCGTGGATCAGCGCCGAGACGGGCGTCGGGCCCTCCATCGCATCCGGCAACCAGACGTGCAGGGGAAACTGCGCGGACTTCCCGCAGGCGCCGGCGAGGATGCAGACCGCCGCAGCGGTCAGCCACGGCCGGCTGATCTCGCCACCTTCGGCCATCGCGAGTATCTGCTGGATGTTGAACGTGTGCGTCTGGGTGAAAAGGATGATGATGCCGATCAGCAGTCCAACATCGCCGACTCTTGTCGTGATGAATGCTTTCTTCGCCGCTTCGGCGGCCGACTGGCGGTCGTTGTAGTAGCCGATCAGCAGCATCGAGCAGAGGCCGACGAGTTCCCACGAGAAGTAGAGCAGCAGCAGATTGTCCGCCAACACCAGCGCGAGCATCGATGCCACGAAGAGCGAGACGATGGCGTAGAACCAGCCGTAGCGGCGGTCGCCGTGCATGTAGCCGGTGGAGTAGATCATCACCAGCAGCGCGACGAAGGTGACGACGAACAGCATCACCAGAGTGATCTGGTCGACGTAGGTGCCCATGCGGATCTCGATGTAACCGGGAACGTTGAACCATTGCCAGCTGCGCGCGACGCCGACGCAGTTCTGATTGCAGGAGATGAGCAAATGATTGTATTTGTCGATGTTGTTCTGCAGGTCGCGTGCAACCGCGAGCACCAGGACGAACGTCGCGGCCATCAACGCAATCGCTAGCCAATCGCCCTTGCGGGGGAGGCGCGGGCTGAGAAGTAGGAGGATGACGAAGGCAGCCACCGGCAACGCCGGCAGCACCCATACGTCATCCATGCCGAATCCGAAGATGGCTCTTGCTCCCCTTATGCTGCGCCGGCATCCGGCGCGCGTCCGTTTCCCGGCCGCGCACCCTCGCACGGGTGCGTCGCCGTCGATCGCGATTACGCTGCGATCACCACTTCAGCGTGCTGATCTCGTCGACGTTCGCCGTGCCGCGGTTCCGGAACACCCGCAGCACGATCGCCAGCGCCAGTCCGACTTCCGCCGCCGCAATCGTGATCACAAAAATCGCGAAGATGATCCCGACGAACAACGACGGCGCAGTGTATACCGCGAACGCCACAAAGTTGATGCTCACCGCGTTCAGCATCAGTTCGACCGACATCAGGATCAGTACGGCGTTCCGGCGCGCGAGCACACCGTAGACGCCGATCGAAAAGAGCAGCGAGCTGAGCACGATGTAGTGCTGGAGCGAAACGCCCGCGTCCACCATCTCCACTACCGCTCCCCCTGCTCTTCCATCGAAAGCACGATGGCGCCGACTAGGGCTACGAGCAGCACGCCCGACGCAACCTCGAACGGCACTGCCCAGCGGTTGAAGAGCGCCAGGCCGATCGCGTCGAACGGCACCACGGTGAGCTCGCCGGCGTTGCGCGGCCAGGTCGTCTGGCTGACCATCGCCACGAAGATGCCGAAGAGGGCGATCGCGGCGACGGCGGCCAGAGGTTTCTGGTCGCCGTCGAGCCGTTCCTTCACGTCCGACGCGCGCGTCAGCATGAGCGCGAAGAGGATGAGCACTGTGACGGCGCCTCCGTACACGAGCACCTGCACGAGCGCCAGAAATTCCACGGACAGCAGGATATAGACGCCGGCCACACCCATCAGCGACATGATCAGGAAGAGCGCCGCGTACACCACATTCCGGACGAGCACCGTGCCGAGCGCGCCGGCGATGACGATTGCAGCCATGAGGTCGAAGAAGAGTTCGGTCATGCCCTGAGCCCGGGCTCCACTTTCCCCGCCTTCGACTGCGCAAGCAACTGATCGAGATCGAAGACGAGCTCCGAGCGGTCGTAGCGCGACAGCTCGTGGCCGGCCCAGGTGTTATTCATGCCGATCGCCTCGAAGTTGCAGACTTCGACGCAGATGTTACAGCGCATGCAGCGCCCATAGTCGATCCAGAACTCGTCGATGATCTTGCGGCGCTTGCTTTCGCCTGCCGCCTGCTTGGGGTTGTCCTTCATCACGACCGTCATGCACTCGACCGGGCAGGCGCGCTCGCAGGCGTGACAGCCGGTGCAGAACGGTTCGTCGTGCTCTTCGTCCCAGATCAGAATCGGAAAGGCGCGGTCGCGGTTCGCAATCTCCCGGTGGACCGTGGGATATTGGATGGTGACCGGCTTGCGAAACGCCGCGCGCGCCGTCATCCCCATGCTTTTCAAGATGCCCAGCATCAGACCACACTCCTCGCCGGCACAACGGCGGGCGCATTACTGTAAAGTTGAAGCGGCTTCCGCGGTTCCACGCGGACCACGCGGTAGACCACGATCATCAGCGCCGCCGTCGCCGCTCCCGACGTGAGCAACAAGAACACATCCGGCAGATCATAGACGATGATGAATCCGTTGAGGAAGATCTGCACGAGCGCGAACGGGATCAGCACCTTCCACGCGAACGACATGAGCTGATCCACCCTCATGCGGGGAAACGACACCCGCACCCAGAGATAGAACACGATGAACAGCGCCATCTTCACCACGGTGAGGAGTAGCTGGTACCCCCAGCCGACGTCGCGCCCGAACGGCCATTCCCAGCCGCCGAGGAAGATGAATGCTCCGAGCAGGCTGAAGACGTACATGTTCACGTACGACGTGAGCTGAAACATCGACCAGCGGATGCCGGAGTATTCGATGAAGACGCCTCCGGCGACTTCGGATTCTCCGGTG
This sequence comes from Dehalococcoidia bacterium, assembly GCA_038227375.1. Lineage (GTDB taxonomy): Bacteria > Chloroflexota > Dehalococcoidia > DSTF01 > JACRBR01 > JALYKW01. Next base: position 18,812 of record JBBRPY010000006.1, on the reverse strand, counting down.
GGGATGTCGAACGGCTGCCGCTCGAGCTCGGCAATCGACGCCGTCAGAAAAATGACGAACCCCAGCGGCTGCCAGATGATCAGCGGGATCTTGTCCTGAAAGAGGATGATATCGTAGACGTTGACCGACCTCGCCACCATGACAACGCCGATCATCGCCAGAATCAACGGGACCTCGTACGAGATGAGCTGTGCCGCCGCGCGCATCGCGCCGAGAAGCGCGTACTTGTTGTCCGACCCCCAGCCGGCCATGAGAAAACCGATGAACGAGAGGCCCGAGACGGCGAGCAGGTAGAGGAGACTGAGCGGCAGCGGGCTGATCACCCAGTCGGCGGTGAACGGCACCGCGACAAACGCGAGGAACGCCGGAATGAAGATGGCGAACACAGCCAGCTCGAAGGTGACGAAGTCCGCCGACGCCGGCCGGAGGTCCTCCTTGACTAGCAGCTTCACCATATCGGCGATCGGCTGCAGAAGGCCGAACGGACCCGTGCGCGTCGGCCCGAGCCGCTGCTGCGCCTTCGCCACAACCTTCCGCTCGTACCACGTGGCGTAGGCGACGGCGACCGTCATCAGCAGCGTGATGGCGAACAGCCCGATCAGCGCGCTGAAAAACGGGTGAATGTCGAGCCCAGGCGCTGAAAGCAACATCCGCGTTACCGGTCCACGTCGCAGAGCACGATATCCATCGAGCCCAGGATCATCACGGCATCCGCCAGGTACTGACCGATCGTCATCTCCCGAAGGGCCGACAGGTTGCAGAACGAGGGAGAGCGCATCTTCAGCCGGTAGGGCTTATCGCCGCCCTTCGACACCAGGTAGGCGCCCCATTCGCCCCGCGGCGACTCCACCTTCGCGTAGACCTCGCCCGGCGGCGTGCGCAGACGGCGCGGCATCTTCTCCGGCACGATCGGCCCTTCCGGCGGCATCTGCTCCAGCGCCTGTTCGACGATGCTGATCGACTGCCGCATCTCTTCGAGGCGCACGAGGTAGCGGTCGTAGACGTCGCCGTAGTTGCCGACGGGGATCTGAAATTTGAAGCGCGGGTAGATGGAGTACGGTTCGTCGCGGCGCAGGTCCCAGTTCACGCCGCAGGCGCGGAGAATGGGTCCGCTGACGCCGTAGGCGATCGCCTGGTCGGCGGAGAAGTTGCCGATGTTCTGGCAACGCGCCATAAAGATCTCGTTCTTCGTCAGAAGGTCGTCGAGGTCGCGAATGCCCTGCTGCGATTTGAGCAGCACCTCGTGCACGCGCGCGACGAAATTGTCCGGGACCTCCCACGCGAGGCCGCCGACACGGAAGTACGCGTACATCAGGCGGTCGCCCGACACCTCTTCGAAGATGTCCTGTAAGTACTCGCGTTCGCGGAAGGCATAGGTGAAACTCGTGCCGAAGAGGCCGGCATCGATACCGAAGGCGCCCATGAACATGAAGTGGCTGCTCAAGCGGTTCAGCTCCGTGAGGATGACGCGGATGAACTCGGCGCGCTCGGGCACCGTGATCTCCATCAGCCGCTCGACGGCGAGGCAGTAGCAGAGCTCCGCGCTGAACTGCGCGAGATACTCCGTGCGGTCTGCGTAGCCGATGCCCTGACGGAAATCCATCGCCTCCATCAGCTTTTCGCCGCCGCGATGCATGTAGCCGATGTGGGGCGTGACGTCGACGACCTTCTCGCCGTCTACCAGCAGCACCATGCGGAAGACGCCGTGCGTGCTCGGGTGCTGCGGGCCCATGTTGATCGGCATGTCGATGACTTCGAGCGCGGAATCGAGCACCATATCGCTACTCATCTCCCTCGCCGGCGCCATCGCGGAGGTTGTCTCCCTGCCACTCCTCGATCTCCTGCAGCGGGTTGTCTTTGCGCAGGGGGAAGTGGTCGGTCATGTCTTCGGGCAGCAGCAGCGGCACGAGGTTCGGGTGGCCAGCGAAATTGATGCCGAACATGTCGCGCGTCTCCCGCTCGTGCCAATCAGCAGCCGGATAGAGCGCCGTGATGCTCGGCACGGTCGGGTCGGCGTAGGAGACGCGCGTCTTCACGGTCAGCGCGTGCAGCCGCGTGAACGACCAGAGGTGGTAGACCACTTCGAGCCCCTCCTCCTGCCAGTCGATGCCGGAGAGGCTCCTCAGATATTTGAGGTCGAGCCGCGGATCGTCGCGAGCGGCCGTCATCACGGCAGGCAGGTCGTCGCGCCCAACGTCGACGGCGACCGACTCGCCAACGACAGAGGGAACAAGATACGCCTTCATCGTCACACCGGGAACAGCGTTCGCGAGCAGCTCATTGATGCTGCCCGCTGGCGGCGGTACGCGCGGCGCTTCCTTTGGCTCCGCCTCTCGCGCCGGCCGTGCCGGACGCTCGGCCGCGGGCTTCGGCGCGGCCGCCGCTGGCACAGGCGCGCCGGCGGCTAATTGTTCGCCCGCCGGGGTACCGGTCTGCGACGGCGGAGATTCTGATGCCGCCTTCTGCTCTGGAGCTTTTGCCGTCATCGGCGCATCCGTCGCTGCGGGCGCCGGAGCCGGCACGGTCGCGGCGTCCGGGATGGTCGCCGGGCTCGGCTGGTCGCCGCCGGTGCGCGGTCCGAGGTCCACAGGCGGCGAGGTCGCTGCCGTGTCCGTCGAGGCGCCCTCGGCCTGCGCCTTCTCGGCCGGAGCCTCTTCGGGGGCAGGCGGTGGTGGATCGATCGAGGCCTTGCCGGCGTTGTCCTGAGGCTCCTGATCCTGCCCGTCTGGTGGCGTCATCTACTTGCTGCGCTCTTCCATGATCTTGTGCTGAAGGGCGATCATGCCGTCCATCAGCGCCTCCGGCCGAGGCGGGCATCCGGGCACGTAGACGTCGACTGGGATAACCTTGTCTACCCCCTGCAGGACGCGGTCGTAGCGCGTGTACGGGCCGCCGTTCGTGGCGCACGCCCCCATGGCGATCACCCACTTCGGGTTGGGCATCTGCTGGTACAGCAGCTTGACGGCAGGCGCCATCTTCTTGGTCACCGTGCCCGAGACGATCATCACGTCCGACTGGCGGGGCGATGGCCACGGCACGATGCCGAAGCGGTCGAGGTCGTGATGCGACATGAAGGTCGCGATCATCTCGATCGCGCAGCAGGCGAGCCCGAAGGTCATAGGCCAGAGCGACGACTTTCGCGAGGCTGCGAGCACGGCATCCGCCGGCACTTGCAGGATGCCCGGCAGGATCTGGCGATACAGCGCGACGCCCGGCTCGTAGGGCACGGGCGTCAGGCGCTCGGCCTCGCGCTCGACGCCGGTCTGCTCGCGCTTCGGGACGACGATCGGGGCGCCCTCGACAGTCTTGGGGCCGGTCTCCGGCACGGCCGTCGAGACTTCACGTACGGCTACGGCGTCCCTCACTTGTTCCACTGGAGGACCCCCTTCTTCCACGCATAGCCGAGGCCGCCGCCCAGCAATCCAATAAAGATCACCATCTCCCAAAAGGCGGCTTTGCCGGCAAGCCCGACCGTGGTGGCCCAGGGGAAGAGGAACACGGCTTCGACATCGAAAATGAGAAAGAGGATGGCGAAGAGGTAGTAGCGCACCTGGAACTGCGCGCGTACTCGCCCGATCGGCAGCATGCCGCATTCGTACGAGATCGACTTACCCGCTTCCTTGGAGTACGGGGCGAGGACGCGGGCAGCGATCAGCGCGGTGGAGACGAGAATGAACCCGATGATCACCGCCAGGAAGACGGCGAGATAGTTGTCGAGCAGAGCTTGGAACGGCAAGCGATCCTCTCCCGCCCGGACGGCATGCTCGGCTCGCGCGCACGTCGCATCGGCGCGCATCGCCGTTGCCCAGGTCCGCCAAAATGCTAACAGCGAGGTGCTTGTAAGTCAATTCACAAAGTGCCCCACGAGGCACCCTCCCGAAGCCTCCGCCTCCTGTTCTGGACCTCGCCGCGCGATTCCTGTTTCGTGGTGGCGAGCTGTCTCCCCTTTCCTTTGAGTAGACAATTTCTCGGAACACCGACAGTCGCACCGAAGCCCCGACCTCTTCGACGGATCTCGTCCCGCCCTCCGTGCTGCCAGGTCCTCGCGATGCATACCGTAACGCCGGCCGATTGACGCTGCCTGCCGAAGATTGTACGTAGTAGGAACGGCAGCAGCCTTTTCCGCGGGGAACCTGCACGCGAGGCGGGCATTCTTTGACAAAGCGCCTGCATCTCCCTTCAGGCAGCTTGTGCAAACAGTCTGTGGATAGCGCATGAGGCGGCAACCATGATCAAAGCATACGTACTCGTAGTCACGAACCCGGGCGAGACCAAGGCCGTCGTGGCAGCGCTGCAGGGGGTGGCGGGCGTCAAGGAGCTGCACGAGGTCATGGGACCATACGACCTCGTGATCGAACTCGAGGTGGAGTCCCTCAGCGACGTGCCGCCGATCCTCAGTGACAAGATCCGCGCCGTGCCCGGCATCGAGAGCACGACGTCGCTGGTGACGTTCCCGGAGCCGTAACCGGCCGCGGCCGCGCTGACGCCGATACCTTCGGGCGGGATGGCGCGATCGGCGTACGCGATCGTCAATACCTGCCCGCGGCTAAGTCACGCCACGATCTTCTCATTCTTCATCTCCCGCAGCGCCGCACGCAGTGCTTCGGCGGTGCGCTCCACGTCGTCCGCGGTGTGCGCCGACGACACCATCATGCCGTCGCCCATCAGGTCGATGCCTTCGTTCACCATCGCCAGGCGGAATGCCGTGAACGTCACCGTCGGCACGCGCGGCGGCTGGGCGGGGAGGGCGTGCCAGCCCCAGCCGTAGCCGTCCGGTGGCTGGCGCTCCATGCCGAGCGCGATGTGCAGCATCGACGATTGCCCGTAGACGGCGCCCGCGACGGACTCCGAACGGAACATCTCGTTCATGCCGCGCGCGATCGCCGCGGCGGTACCGGCCGCGCGTTCCTGGTGCGCGCCGTCGGCAATCAGCGCCAGGCAGGTGGAGCCGGCGGCAGCCGAGAGCGGGTTCGCGTTGAAGGTACCCGGATGCGCGATGCGGTCCTGCGCGCGGCCGCCCGACGCGATCTGGTCGAGCAGGTCCGCGCGCCCCGCCACGCAGCCGCCGGGCAGGCCGCCAGCGACGATCTTCGCCATCGTCGTCATGTCCGGCGTGATGCCGTAGGCTTCTTGTGCGCCGCCCGGCGACACGCGGAAGCCCGTGATCACCTCGTCGAAGATCAGCACGATGCCCAGTTCAGTCGTCAGCTCGCGGGCGCGTCGCACGTATTCGATCTCTATCGGATCTGTGCCCCAATGCGCGCCTGTCCCCTCGAAGATCATCGCCGCGATCAGGCCGCCGTCCTCGCCCAGCGTCCGCTCCAGCGCATCGATATCGTTTTGTGGGATGACGACAGAGGCGTCCAGGATGCCTTTCGGCAGCCCGGGGGACACAGGGACGGTCTCTTCGGCGCGCGGCTGACCGGTGACGCTGTCGTTCCAGCCGTGGAAGTGGTCGTGGAGGCGGAGGATCTTCTCGCGGCCGGTGAACGCGCGCGCGAGCCGCAGCGCCATCATCGTCGCCTCGGTGCCCGACGACGTGAAGCGCAGCTTCTCCGCCGACGGGACGATGCGCTGCACGAGCTCGCCCCAACGCACCTCGAGCTCGTGCGAGGCGCCGTAGTGGGTGCCGAGCGCCAACTGCGCCTGCACCGCCGCCATGACCTCCGGATGTAGGTGCCCGAGCAGCAGCGCTCCGTGGCCCATCACGTAATCGATGATCTCGTTGCCATCGACGTCCCATTTGCGGGCGCCGGCGGCCTTCGCGACGTACAACGGAAATGGCGTGCTACGTCGCATGTCGTGCGTGACACCATCGGGGAAGACGCGGCCGGCCCGCTGATGCAGGCGGAGCGAGGTAGGGTGCAGGTCGACATAACGAGACTCAATGCTCATGCCAACGTCCTTCTCCTTCTGACAGAGCGCGCTGCGCAGGGCGGACGGCGCCGACAAACAGGCGGCAACCGGTGGTCGCAGCAGATGCCTCGCTCTAGGCGCATGGTAACAGCAGGAGGGTCGCGATCACGCCAACCGATGGGTGCACGCCCGTCACGGGCATCGGGAGTGTAGTGGGGCGATGATGGCCGATCGTGAACTGTGTGCGTGCGGTCTGTCTCGTAGGGCCTCGGCGGCATCGAATCGCGCGCGCCAAACTCCTCTCGCCACCGCGTGGAGGGGGCCGGTCGAAGACTCGCCGCGGTGCGGTGAGGCCGCGGCGGTGCGGGGCGGGGTGCCACCAGATCAGCCGCGAACACAAGAAGTACCGAAGCGTTGGAAGCACACCACGAGTGCGTACGCATGTGCGCGCGGGTTGCCTCCGCTCGCTGCACCACGACGGTGCATCAAAGCGCCCGCAGCGTGTTCTCGACGTGGTCGAGCAGGTCCTGCGCATCGCCCTCGAGCTTGCCCTCCGGGTGCATCGTCAGGCATGTACGAAAGGCCTCCTCGGCACGCTCGTACAACGTGCGCGGATCGCGCTGGCATGGCAAGGGGCGGCGATGCAGTTCGTGCGCCGCGAACTCGTACAGCCACCCCAGCGAATACCACAGCCCGGCGTCGTCCGACCGCAGCGCGAGCGCGCGTTCGATCAGCTCCAGACCTTCGTCGTACTTCCGGCGACGAGTGATCAGCACGGTCGCCAGGTGCTCGATCGCGCCGACGTTCTCCGGGTCAAGCTCGATCGCGCGGCGGGTCAGCTCGGTCGCCGCCGCGGTGTCGTGAGCGGCGTGCAGTGCCTGCGCCTGGGCGAAGAGCGCGCGCGACCGGTCCTGTTCGTCGGTCAGCTGGTGCCTCCTCTTCGCGTTCGCTGGGAAGCCGAGGTCGGAAATCGGAAGTCGGAAGCAAATTCGTTCGCGGAAGCTCGCGCTCTACGTGCTCGAACATCCAATATCCAACATCGGATCCGCTAACCCGAGCCCGCCTCATCGATGGACGGCTCGGCAAGACCCGTGCCATCCGGCCGATCATACCGACGCATTCCCCTGATCTGGTTCGCAAAGAATGCGGCGGCGGCAAACAGAAAGACGCCCGAAAAGACCTCACGCGGCGCGATCGAGTGCGGCGTCGCGAACTGGGCCACGAACAGCGCACCCAAGACAGCCGCCTCGAACAACGAGATCCGCAGGTTGATCAGCAAGGTCAGCCCCATCAGCCCGAGCGAGCTCGTCAGCAGTACCTCCGACACCTGGCGCGCGTCCGTCGGCAGCGGGTTGATACTTTGGCTTGATATCGCGAAGGCGATCGGGAGGCAGCCGATCAGCAGCGTCCACTGGTTCACGGTGGAAGAGACGAGCGCACCCATCGCGGCGTCGGCGCGCAGGCGCCAGGCGAGCAGGCCCGCCACGAGAAACTCGGGGAACTCCGACGCGAGGGGCGCCAACCACTGCACCAGCAAGAACTCATCGACGCCCAGACTCGCGCCAGTGGTAATCAATCCGTCGGCGAACGGCTCGGCGGCGATCAGGATCGCCCCGCCTGCATAGAGGAACAGCAACACCAGCACGATCCGCCGCTGCATGGCGGGCAGGTTAGCGATATGCTCCGCCGGCCCAACCACCGCGGACTCCTCTTCGAGCTCGCCTTGCGAAGCCAGATAAACATAGGCCGCGAAGAGCGCGACCAGAAACGCCGCGTCGAAGAGCGTAATGCCACCTCGTAGCGGGATGATAAACGAGTAGATGGTGGCGATCGCGAGAATGCCGACTTCGGTCCGGTGCACCGGGTCGAGCCTCAGCACGTGTTGCCGCGTGCGATACCAGAAGATGCCCATCACCGCCGCCCAGCCAACGCCGATCAGCAGGCGGTTGGCCCCGGTCATGTTCGCCGTGGCGAACGCGGCGTACGACGGATCTTTGCCGGCCTTCCACGCGAAGGTCACATCAACGGCGTACTCTGGCAGCACGGCGATCAGCGCCAGGCCGGCGAGCGCGAGTGTGCGCGGGACATCGCGCTCCGCCGCCTCGGCGCACCACGTCAGCAGAAACGCGGCGGACACGATGGCCAACCCGTACAGCAGCGTCTCGACGGGCTGGCTCGTGCTCCACAGGCCCAGGCGGAGCGTTGCGGCGGGCCAGGCAGCCAACGCCATGACGATCGGCCAGCGCCACTTCCCGATATCCACGCGCGGCCTCCGTGCTCACGAAAAAGACCCTTGATGACAGATGTCATCAAAGGTCTCACCGCCCCCGCACGCATCGCGAGGTTGTCCGGACCGGGCTCGCGCCGGGTCTGGCGATCCGGACTGCCTGCATCTCCGCAGGCCAGTTACTCCCCTTTGAGGGTGCGACTCACGCTATCGCCCCACCGCCCCTCCGTCAATCTCCGCTGGGCTCAGCTCGCCCGGCTGCGCAAACAGCGGGTGTGGGACACATCGTCGATCAGTTCGGATTCACAATACTCGTCTCTGGACTCTCCGGAGTCCGGCAACCGCAACCCGAGCTCAAAGAAGTCGTCGTGCGTCAGCGGAGAACCGCAGCCACTGCAGGAGAACAGCACCTGCTTGCGGCAGTCGATGACCGGATCGCTCGTACGCATTGATTTCCCTCCCCAATCATTGACCCGTCGTGGTCCACAGAAAACACAGATGTCCTCGTCCGCCTCAGATGCCTTCCATTTCACAGAAACGTTCAGCGAGGCTGGGCATCTCGGTGCCCGGACGAAAGAATTGGGAATTGACATAACCTCGCCCACAGAAGCGCGCCACCGCTGCCGATGCTTCGATAGGGAGGCGGGACATATCCGCATCCGCTGTCGGTGCGCCACGACCGGCGCGTGGTGGCGGCGTCAACCCGCGTGGGAAACGCCACGGACGGGAACTGCGTTGATCGAGATGTCCCCGCACTTCAGAACAGAGGTGGGACGAGATGAGTGACCGCGACTACTACGAGATCCTCGGACTGACGCCGCGCGCGGACGGCGCAATGGTCGATCAGGCCTACTGGCATCTGGCGCGCACCTATCAGTCACTGGCGCCGACGGACCCGCGGGCACGCGGGATGCTCGACGAGCTGAACGAGGCCTACGGCGTCGTCGGTTCGTCCCGGCTGCGCGAACAATACGACGCGTTTCGTGATGACGTGCTCATCCGAAAGGGGATGATCAAGCCCATCTCCTCAAGGCGATCGACTCGACCGCTCCCGGAGGCGGCAGCAGACGTGCCGGGCGCCAGTCCGGATCGGCGCCGGCTCGCGGGCCTGATCCCGCATGAACATGCCCGGACCTACGCGATCAGCGCCATCATCGCCGCTCTCGCGCTGGCGGCGGCATGGGACGGCATGAACCCGGTGTTCGTCATCTCGACCCTTGTGGCTGGCCTGGCGCTCTCACTGACGCCCGCGCTTCGGCGGCAACTGCCCGACATAACGATGCCTTCGGTCAGCATGCCATCCTTGTCGATGCCGGAACTGCCGAGAGTGAGCCTGCCCAAGCTCCCGGACGTCCAGGCGACGCGGCTCCGTGAGATCGGCGTTGGTGCTTCGAAGGACGACCCGATGGACGCAGGCGAACTGCACGCGTCGACGGCGGCGATGATCTCACGCTGGCGCGACAGCGTCGGGCTCCGCGCGCTGGCGCCGTCGCCGGATGCGGGACAGCCGGACGGAACGCCCAGCACGGCACTGGTCGACATTGTGGAATCGGAACGCGGCCTGGACGATGAGAGCGCGCCGCTGTCCGTCGTGATCGACATCCTCCGGGGCGCCCACCGCAGCACCATCAACGACTGAACGACGAGCCACGGTGACGAGTGCTCGGGCGAAGGCCGATGTCCACATCTCATAACTTCGCACTATAGATGTTATGTAGCGTTACGCTTGGCGTGAGCTTCGACGCAAGACATTCTGTGACGTCTGTGTCCGCGGTGCATTCTGGGCGCAAAGCCTTCTGAGACGCTTCGGGTTTTCGGCGGAGGCGGCCGAGCTCCGCAGCGTCTTCGCGTGCATCGGACCGCCTTCGCCAACCTCAAGCGGTCTTAAGGGATACCGATAATGCTATTGGAGGACGCCGGAAATCGACGCCAATGCCGCTTGCGAGCACGAGCGCGCTGTCTGAACGCGCGCACTCCGCCGACGGTACGCTGATTGGGCCCAGGTTTAGCGGTCCATCCGGCCCACAATGGCCAACGAACGTCACCTGAGCATCCTCAGCGACATCGGCCCTGCGCCCGGTGCGCACGCCCGTGGCCGCCCGTCGACGCGAGCGGTGCAGGCGGTCGGGGCGCTGCTGCTGCTGAGTACGATCGCCATCATCGCGCTGAGTCCTGCCGTTATGTCGAGAACGGCGTACACGGCGGTCGAGATCATCGCTGTCGTCGCCTACGCCGCCTACGGCATCTATCTCTCCGCGCACTCCCGGAGCACGCACGTCGACCTCGAGCGCGCGTACTCGGGACACCTCGAGGAGCTCAGCCAGCGGCTGCGGACGATGGCCTACCGGGATGCGCTGACCGGACTCTACAACCACCGCTACTTCTACGAGCAACTGTCCCACGAGGTCGAACGCTCCATCCGCTATGGGCAGTCGCTAACGGTGCTGCTGATGGATATGAACAACTTCAAGCAGGTCAACGACACCTACGGCCACATCATCGGCGACAAATTTCTGAGCCTCGTGGGCGAGGTGATCGCGCGGCAGATCCGCGGCAGCGACATCGGCGCGCGCTACGGCGGCGACGAGTTCGTCGTGATCCTTCCCAACACCGACATCGAGAAAGCGCGGTCGACGGCGGAGAAGCTGGCGACGGGCATCGAACACGCCGCTGCGATGAGCACGAGCGATGAGCGGGTCAAGCTCGGCATCTCCATCGGCATCGCGGTATGCCCGGACGACTCGAAGGCGGCGGGCGAATTGCTACAGATCGCGGACGGCCGGTTGTACGAAATGAAGGCGCAGCGGCGCGCGCAACGCGGTCGCCGCGGCCAAGGCGAGGTGGCGTAGCGATGCACGCGTGGCCCCGCCGCCGTTGGTGCGCCGAATCGCGTGAGTGCTAGACTTCCGATCGCGCACCCACCGGCGGCGCAGCACGCAGCCCATCATCACAAGGAGCCGCCCGCCGTCATGCTCAACGCTGCCCGCTGGACGATATTTGGCCTCCTCGCCGTCTCGATCCTGATTCTCGCGGGCGCCCTCGGTTATGTCCTGCGAGGCGACGGGGGGTCATCGTCGGCCGCCAGCGATCCGGCCGCCGCGAGCGGCAGCGCGACGCCGTCCGAAGACTTCTCGAACTTGAACCAGATCCTGAAGCTGTTGAAGGACAAGTACGTCGATCCCAGCCTCGTGGACGACCAAAACCTCTACCAGGCGGCAATCACGGGACTTCTGCAGACGTTCCCGGACAGCGGCACGTATTATGTCGATCCGAAGACGGTGCAGACGAGCGTCGGCTTCTCCGGAAAATTCGAAGGCATCGGAGCCACCGTCGCTTCGCAGAACGGCCAGATCGTCATCGTGGCGCCCCTCCCGAACACCCCCGCCGAGCGCGCCGGCATCAAGCCTGGCGATGCGATCCTCGAGGTCGATGGCGAATCGACCTCAGGCTGGTCGACGGAAAAAGCGACGCTGCGGATCCGCGGACAGGCCGGTTCCAGCGTGAAGCTCAAGATCCGCCACAGCGACGGCCAGGAAGAGACGCTCGACATCGAGCGGGCGGAGATCAAGACGGAGAGCGTGTCCACGCAGCCGCCGGGCGGCGCGCTCAGAGATGGTTCGGGCGCCGACATCAGTGATGTCGCCTACATCCACATCCGCGAGTTCACCGAACTGACTGCGGACGAGATGCAAAAGGCGCTTCAGGACGCGGTCACCAGCGGCAAGAAGGGCGTCGTCCTCGATCTTCGGAACAACCGCGGTGGCCTGCTCTCCACGACGACGCAGATCGCCGACAAGTTTCTCGACGACAAGAAGACGATCCTCACCGAGCGCGAGCGCGACGGCAGCGAGACGAAGTACAACTCTACCGCGGGCGGCATAGCGACGAAGATCCCGGTCGCGATGGTCCTCAACCGGTTCAGCGCCAGCGGCGCCGAAGTGCTGGCGGCGGCGCTGCACGACAACGGCCGCGGCACGATCGTCGGCGAGAAGTCGTTCGGGAAAGGCACCGTGAATACGGCGACCAAGCTCAAGGACGGCGGCCAGCTCTACATTAGCGTCGCGAACTGGCTGACGCCGGACGGCACACTGATCGAAGGCGTCGGCATCCGGCCCGACATCCCCGTGCAGCTCTCGAACGACGACATCGACGCGCGCCGCGATGTGCAACTCTTCAAGGCGCTCGACGTCTTGCGCGGCACCGACACGACGCCACCGACCGCGCTGACGCCCCAGCCCGCCACCGAAGTCGCGGGCACGCCGACGCGCGCGAGCGGCTAGCCGCCCGCGATGGCCGAGATCAAACCGATCGCGACCAACCGCAAGGCGTTTCACGACAACGAGGTCCTGGAGCGTCTCGAGTCGGGCATCAGCCTCACCGGCACGGAAATCAAATCGATTCGCGCGGGCGGCGCAAACATTCGCGAAGCCCACGCGCGCCCGCTCGAGGGCGAACTCTGGCTCTATGGCGCCCATATTGCCGAGTACGCCGCGGGCAGCCATCAGAACCACGAGCCGACGCGCCCCCGCCGGCTCCTCCTGCACAAAGCCCAGATCCGCGAATGGGTGCGGGCGATGGGCGAACGCGGCCTGACGGTTGTCCCGCTGAGCATGTATCTCAAGGACGGCAAGGCGAAGATCGAGCTTGGGCTCGTCCGCGGACGCAAGGCGTACGACAAGCGCCAGGCGATCGCCAAGCGCGAGGCCGACCGCGACATCCAGCGCGCGCTGCGCGAGCGGCAGCGGTAGCCGCTGCGTACCTGCGTCCTGCCCTGGCGACTGCAACGCTGACCGCTCCCCGTCATGGCTCGAGCCTTCTCAATCTCGGATCCCCTCGCCGTTATGTCATACGGGCCGCGCGTGGCGGATACACACACATCAGATTGGGCGTCGCGGTTGCCTCGACGCACGCTCGTTCGGAATGACGCCACGGCCCTCATGACGTCGGCGACACGGCCACGGCACACGGCCCCCTTCCCTACCCGTTCCGTCAGCCACGGCTGCGAAAGTCCTTGTCGTTATGTTTTGTCATTGGTCGTCCGTATCCATCGGCATCTCCCGCAGCAGGCCCGACTGTCGTCATCCATACACACGCCACGCCCCTACGAGTGCGGTATCATGGGTGACCGGCCTCGTGGGGACGAAAGGGCTCGACAGGGGGCGGCGGATCTGAGTTGCAGGCGGAGGGTGGTCATCGATCTCCTTAATCCAGGTGACCAAAACATAAACGGCGAACGACAACTCGCCCTCGCTGCCTAGGCAGTGACGTTCATCTTCGTCTCACCCCGGCGGGCGGAGAATGAGCGACGATTTGCCCGGGGCGCTGCACGCGCGACACCGATGCCGCGTGCCTAAGACCATCGGTTGGCCTCGTCCGCACGGGCCCTCAGCGGACGGACGGGGCGAGATCTAACTGCAGGGATAAGCTTGTAGCAAACTCAGGGCGTTGTTCACCTGGACGGGGAGTTCAATTCTCCCCCGTCTCCACCAAGTCCACCACTCGGGCTGGTTCGCAGCTTCCGCAGGAAGCAGGAAACACGCGGACCAGTCCGATGTTTCCAGCACGTCCTGCAGCAGCGTGCCGAATCCCTCCGCCGGCGTGATCGCCCCGATCCGCCTGGTCTCCACGTCGATGTAGATCCTCTCGATGAGCGGGGCGATGAGCCGCGAGCGCTCTTCGGGCGTAGCCTCGCCCCACAACGCCGTGAGATCCTTGAACAGGGCGACGCACTCCGCGGTCCTGATCATCGGCGCCGGCTGCGCCGTGCGGATCTGCGCCTCGACGTCCGCGAGCTTAGCCCGGTACGTCGCGTCGTCCGCATAGCCGTCGTTTTCGTGGACCTGATGGATGCGGCGCTTTCGATCTTCCAGGGCTGCGACATCGACCCGCTTAGAGCCGCGCCTCACCGCGAGTGTCGCCATCCTCTCGCGCCAGTCATCGGGGATCGACAGTGCCCGGACCAGCGCACCCAGCTGGTCGTCCACCGGGCCAGCCATACAAGCATGGTTGTTCGTAACGCAATCGTTCGCGTGTCGCTCGCGATACATCGCCAGCCCGGTGCGGTGTTGGCGATCCGAGTGCAGTGCGTTGCCGCATCTGAGGCAGCCGATCCTTGACTGTGCGACTCCGCGGGCACCCCGCACGAGCCGAGCCTGTCCGCGGGGCTTCTTGAGTGATTGCACTCGATCGAAAAGTTCCCGCGGAACGATCGCGGCATGTTTGCCCGCGAACTCTTCGTCGCCACAGCGCACCAGACCGATGTAGAGGCGGCAGCCAAGCATGTCCTTCACGGCGTGGCCTGTGAAGCGGCGGTCTTTGCGGGTACGGAACCCCTGGTCGTTGAGCCAGGCGGCGATCTGTCCGTACGACGCGCCGCTCCGGCGCATCACGAAGGCTTCATTGACTGCCGCGGCTTCCTCAGGAACGGGCCGGAACGGTGCTCCGGCCTCCGGGCGCATGAGCCCGAACGCCGCTGGTCCAACGGCGATCCCCTTGGACGCCTTTTCTCGGTGCGCCTTCCGGACGTGCACGCCCGTCTGGGACGAGAAGAACTCCTGCGCCGCACCGAGCGTCGTGAGGATCATCTTCCCGGCTGGCGTCGTGTAGTCGAGCTGCTCGGTCACCGAGGCGAACCCGACGCCGGCCTTGCCCAGGCGCTGGAGCGACTCGGCCAAGACCGCCGAGTTTCTGGACCAACGGTCCAGCGTGTGCACTGCGGCGATGTCGAAGGCGCCTGCGTCCGCCGCGTCGAGCAACCCCACAAAGTCGGGGCGCTTTTCGATCTTGTCTGTGTATGCCGAGATCCCGGCGTCGGTAAACACTGCAACGAGCTCGAAGTCCTTCTGCTCGCACCAACGCGTGATCTCACTCAGCTGGGCGTCGAGCGAATGGCCGTCTACTTGGCTCTCGTCGGAGACCCGCGTGTACGCCGCGACCCGCGTGCCCTGAACCTTCCGTTTCACTTCGCTGCCTCTCGTCGGATCAAGATCGCCTTCGCTACCTCCGCCCACTCGCGGCAGAGGTGCTCGACCGCTGACGACGACGCCTGTTCGGTCGCCGGCGATGTACATACACGCTCTGATCGAGCCGATGGGTCAAGGCGGCGAGTGCGCTGCTCCCGCGGCATAGTCAAACCCCCGTCGAGGGCCGGCCTGACAAATGGCACCTCGACGGGAGTCAGCTACGCGCCCTAGTGGGCGGTGAGCGACGGGAGGCTGTCAGGCCGTTTCCTCGATGTGTTCACTAGGAAAGGCGTGACAAACGGTGGAACAACCAGGACAACTGATGGAACATCTAGAGAATCCAGAAAATCTCTGGCGCAGTCCTGTACCGGCACGAGTGTCCGGTGTCGATCTGCGCGCGGAGGAAATCGCCAGCGGGAAAATCCTGCTTGGAGATTGCCTTGAGCGCCCTATCGATCGCCCGGCGAACGGAGGAACGTACTCGGTCGCTGTCGTCGGTGAACTCGCGGCTACGGCCGCCGATCTTCGTATCGCGAACCCTCTGATCTAGGATCGCCTCGAGTTCCTCTCGGAGACGCACCTGTCGCTGGTTGTCACCGAGCAGTTGGGCGTCTTGAAGCTCCTCGTCGATCTCCCGTGCTCGTGCCTGCACAGAATCCTGGGTCTCGCGATCGACCACAGTTGCGCGCGTAGATCGGACAGGCGCGGCCGCCGATAGCTCGGACGCGCCGATCTGGTCGCCCGGTCGGGCTAGGAGGCGAGCGATGTATTCCATGCCCTTCGAGTGACCAAGCGTGGATGCATGACCATCAAAGGTGACGGCCCAGATCGGTCCGTGACGCTGGAAGGCGTATTGCGCCACGGCGTCTGTAGCGGCCATCTCGAATGGTCGGCCCGGATCGAGCAGGTGAAATCTGATACCCGATCCTTCGAGCAACTTCGCGAGCATCGGCTCCGGCTCGAACGTCGGGCACCACACATCGATGAGGGGATAGCGGTCCGGCAAGAGGCTTGGGAGTGCGGTAAGGAGCGTGCGCGCGCGAACGTGTGAGTCGAGTAAGGCGAGGACCATCGCCTTGGATGACACCGGGGATCGGCCGAGAAAGCGAAGCCGGGGATGCAACTCGGCGTAGGACGAGAGAAGGCCGTTCGCCGTGCGAAACTGAGCGCCGAGGACCTTCCAATTGGCCTCCCAAGGTTCGACCTCGGTCGTGTCGAAGGAAATCGGCGACTCAGCCCAGTTCTCCGAATCGAATCCCAGGACGGCGCCATCATCGTGGGTAACCGCGATCATCTGCCGGCTGTTTCGGACAAGCTCGCGGACACCGCGGGGACGAGCCGCGTGCCGTATGAGGCGCGCCTCCCTCCAAGTCTCGAACTCGCCGCTGAACCGTTGGCGGAGTTCGCGTTCATAGAAGACGCGCGCCGGAGACTGTTCTAACTGCAACAGAAGGTCGTGGATCAAATTAGCTTCACGTGCTCACGTCGAAGATGGCCTTCGACGAGGTTGGAGTACGACTTCTCGGTGAGGTCACTACAGCCCGGCGGCTCGATGTGGATCGTCACGGTGTGCGGCTTGCGCCTGGTCTCCAGCTTCAATTCAAACCGGAGCGCCACTCTGAGCCAGTCCGCCGTGCGGAGCGGCACGCCGCCCACTTCGCTGTCCAGTGACGAGCGCACGTCGGTCCCACGGATCACGACTGTTTGATCGGACAGATCGCCGAGCGCGACGACGATCTCCACAAGGGAGACGGCGGTAATCACCCCGTCGCCGCGATAATCGAAGGAGTCGTTCTGGAATGGCGCGAGCGAAAAGATCTTGGTCGCGAGGGCGCGATCCCCGAGTTCAGGGTCCTGCGCGATGTACTCCGCGAACTGATGGACGTAGAACTCGCGATCCCGCCGCAAGCGCGTCTTCACAAGAAGCCGTGAGCGCTCGGGTTCGTAGACGATGATGTCTTCGCTCGCGGGACGGAAGGCCTCGAACGTGACCTCGTTCTCGCGCCATCGGGCCACCGTCCTGATCGTCGATCCGCGGGTGATCCTGATTACGAGTCCATCGCCATCGAAGAACCGTTTGATCTCGCATTGCTGCCCCTCGTGATGGTTCTGAAACCAGCCTTGAAGCGATGCGCGCAATAGGTCGATCCGATCATCAGGCGCTGACAGCGGCCCTGCTGGAAAGATGAACTCCCATGTCTTCGTCGTGCCTGAGAACAGGAGATACAGGCTCCATGCGTACTCGAAGGCGACACGGTCGTCGAGAAACAACCGCATTGAGAGGACGAGCGGATTCTCGTCCCGGTCGCCATCGCCTCGGTCAATGCTGTAGTTCTCCAACGCCCGATACAGGAGGTATGCTCCTTTGGCGCAGAGGTCGTTGATTCGGTTGAAGTCCTCGGCGATGGCGCTGGCGCCCTCGTTCTCCGGATTTTGGAGAAACTCCTCCATCATCCCCGGGTTGAGGAATGCCCAGTCGTTCGGGCGAGCCGCCGGAGCCAAGCCCTCGAAGTACCGTACGAAGAGGTCCCAAGGGACCGCGAACACCAACTTCTTAATCGAGAGCACGCGATGCTTTGTCACGCACACGCCTCCTGCTGCGAATCGGAGAGAAGAGACTGGTCATTCTACCGAAATGCAAACGTGCTATGACAAGTTCCGAATTCGACCGAGGCTAACCACAGCGTTAGAGCCAGATTTGGGTGCCCTGCGAGACGAAAGTGGAATGAAGACGGTTCCGATCGGGCGCTAGACCCCGATGGCTGCCGCCACCTTCCCCCAGCTCCCGTCCGACTCGCCCTCCAGCCGCCTGAGGTACACGCTCGTCACCGCGAGAGAAGAATGATCCAGGAAGCGGCTGACGTTCTCAATGGACTCACCCGCGTCGCGCCGTAGCTTTGCCGCTGAGTGGCGGAAGATGTGCACGCCAGCGAGCGGGAGACCCGCCGCCTTCAGGTAGCGCCGCAGGTTGCCGTAGAACGTCCCGGACGTCACTCCGCGCGTCTGGTCGCCGCTGGAGGGCCACAACGAGGCGGTTGCCTGCATGGTCGCGATGTCGAGTCCGAACGCCCGTAGCGCGCCCGTGATCGCGACAAACGCGGGCTGTGGCAATTCGCGCTTGCCCGTCTTCCCGCCCTTGCCACGATAGCGGTACCACGTCTTCCCGTCCTCGACGGTGAGGTCGCCCGTGACCATGTTCAAGACTTCGGCGCGCCGCCGGCCCGTGAGCGTCAGCGTCAGGATGATCGCCCGGTCCCGGAGGCCAACCGGCGTCTCGGGGATCACGGCAAGCAGGCGGCGGATGTCGTCGGCGCTCAGTCCGCGCGGCGGCGCGACCTGCAGGCGCGGCCGCTCGATCGCGTCGCAGGGGTTCGAGGTCATGGCGCTCATCCGGATCAGGAAGTGGTAGAAGCTGCTGAGGCACGCTATACGCGCGCCGATCGTGACCGAGGATGGCTGCTTGCCCGAGAGGCCGACGCCGTAGCCCCAAGCGAACACGTCCTGGCTCGTTACCCTATCTGGCGGCTTGCCCACGGTGCCGAAGAAGTGTTGCAGCATCCGGCTGTAACCCTCGACCGTGCGCCGGCTGCCGCTGCGGCGCTGCTTCTCGGCAAGGAAGGCGTAGAGGCTACGCTCCCAGCCCTCAGCACTGTTGTCGAACGTGGTGATGGTGGATTGCATCGGTGCCTCCTCCTTCGAGGCGACACCATATACGCTCTGACGGCGGACGATATCAAGCCTGAACGCACACTAAGATTGCGTCGTGT